>CALFYV010000090.1 GCA_937952395.1 uncultured Bacteriovoracaceae bacterium
CGGGGGAAGCGTGCCATCATATTGATCAGGAACAAGACTGGAAAGCAGTTCGAAACCGTGTTCTTCTTGATGGTGGCTAGAAAAAGAAATGTAACGCACTAAAAGATTATCAGCACGAGGCGACTTTTGACAAGCTCCGATGACTTCTTTCAAAACAGCTTCCATATTTTGTTGGAATCCATGCGTGCTTCCGCTGCGATCAGCCACAATGGTAACAAGAGTATACTCAGTTGCTCCTAAATCCTCAATTTTAGCGGCACTAAACCCAAAGTGCCCAGCATTATGTTGTTGCAAACTTTGACTACCTAGCTTTGGCATGATTTTATCCTTTTAAAATTCTATATCTGTGCTTTCTTTGTAAATACGTGAGATTTCTTGTGCTTTTGTTAAAATCTCATTTATAGATTTTCCCGATCTGTGCCAATTGGCTGATTCTTTCAATTTTAATTCTAACGTTTTTGCCATTGCTGACAGCAAAGCCAATTCCGCTAGAATTCGTTCGGTGTTTTGCATTACTTCAGATAATCGACTGTAGTCGTAGTCTTCATTCCACGCCCAGTCATTTCCTTGACAAAATCATCTTGGTAAACTTCAAATCCTGGGACCGGGGAAGTTCCATCGGTCAAGAGCACACACTTCTTAAGGAATTTATCCTCAGAATCATTGAACGAGTTGGCAATATCACGAACAGTATTTGCCAAACAATGACTGCCTGCCTCTCCTGCAAAAAGGACTTCATCAGCTTCTTCAAGAGTTTGAATAAAAGCTGCATTTAGTTGTGTGCTAGGATCGGCAGGATCAACAACTTCAGCCCGGACAGCACTGAAATGTTCAACATAAGGATTGCTGCCCTTGGTGACAAAATCAACGATGGTATCACCCTTGAGGACAACCCAGTTCAACAAAGCATCCATCAACTGGGGAACTACGTTATGACCTGGAGTCCCGATAAGGCAGTGTGGAGGCCAAATACAATGAGGGTATCGTTTTGCAGCTTGAAGAGATTCCAAGTATTCCAAGGTCTTTTTGGTAACACTTGGCCTGAAACAGGTAAATTCACCCACATCGTGAGTTTGCCCAGAAGAATCCGTGGTGCTACCAACAATTTTGCCATTTTCGGCACGCATGATGGTGAAAGGATTGGGATGGTTGCCGCCAGAATCACGGAACCAAACAGGATGAGCAACATGGAACAAGTGATGGGAGTCCAAAGTAACATGGATATCATCCAGGCGTTTACCCAAACGCTTAACCATGTCTGCAACACGGTTCATATCTTCCCATGCACCAGGGACACATAGTTCTCCATCATGAACAACTTGCTGTTCATCTTGTGGGACCACTTTACAAAAGGAGTTCTGGGCATCGATAATAACCAACTGAATGTTTTTAGCCATTTTTAGTCCTTATTTTAAGATTTCTTTGAATATAGGATTATCTGTGAAGAGTTTGTATAAAAATACATTACCTATTGTCCAAAATGCAACTCCAATAACTGAAGCCACCAACGACATAAAAAGTGAAAAGTGCATATTAGGATTCTACCGCTTTGTTCAACGATTGTAAACCCGACTCTTTCAAAAGCATTTGCAAATCTTCCCAAACGTCTTTCTTTGCAGGCGGATTTCTTAAAAGATAGGATGGATGATAGGTTACTAAAACTTTAGCATTAATTGGTTTATCAATTTCATGCCATTGTTGTCTTAAATAACCAACTTTTTCAGTAGTTTTGAGTATGCCTCGGGCAGCCACAGCACCTAAACAAACAATGTATTTTGGATTTATGGTTTTTAATTGCAGTTCTAAAAAAGGTCTGCAATTAAGGATTTCCTCAGATTCTGGGTTGCGGTTATTTGGCGGGCGGCATTTAACAATATTTAATATATAAATTTCTTCTCGTGTTAATCCACAAGCATTAAGGATGTTTGTCAATAACTTACCGCTTCGGCCCACAAAAGGCTCGCCCTGTTCATCCTCAGCCCGGCCAGGTGCCTCTCCCGCAAAAATTACAGAAGAATTAAAGTCACCACAACCAAAAACAGTGTTCGTTCTATTTGCCACTAATTGTTGGCACAATGTGCATGCAGATACTTTTTCTTGTATCAGGTCAAGCTTTTCTTGTTTAGAAAGCATTATCTTTTCCACCAATCGGCGGGGTCGTCTGTGAAGGCGTCTTTGTTGGAAGTATGGGGAATGATATATGGAATGATTTTTTTACAAGCGATTTGTAAAACTAAAAGACTAAACACAACACCTGATAGGAATCCCAAAATGTAGTAAACAAAACTAGACATCATTTGATCTTTGAAAACTGTGGTGGGAACATAGCCTTTAATCTCCAATCAACTGTGGGGGCTACATAGCCACTGTCAATTAATTCTAAAACAGCTTCTTTCAACTCGGGTTCTTCGATGGCTAATTTTTCGCCAATTATTTCTTGGGACAACGGGCCTTCTTGTTTCAATAAGTAAAAAATTCTTGCCTTCGGTCCATAACATGGTTCAAAATCATGCTTCGCAGCAAAATACCCCCTATCGCTCCCTTTCTCTAAACCACGATAAAACTCTACATCTAATTCTTGCTTTAATTCCTCGATATCTCTTGTTAATTTCTCAATTGTTCTTTGAGGCGACACATATTCACTAGAGGGGTTGTGTCTACATGAAATATATCTTAAACAATTGGCCATCATTTCTAATGGTTCATGAAGTCTTAAATCGGCCTCTGCCACGCCTTCGGGCAAAACATTATATAATTCAATGTCATCTAACCAACATCGATCATCGCCTTTTTGATCACGGTGTTTTCGGATGGCATTTCGTAATTTTTCAATTTCTAGCTGTAGGTCTTCACTACTAGACATTCATATGTTTCCTGAATCTTTTAATGAATTCGCTTTGATCTTTATGAAGCAATTCTTCTGCTTTGTCTAGAGGAACAAATTCAGCTTTATCTACTTCCCAAGAAGCACAATAGGGAACAGTAGAATCAGGCAGTTCTCCGCAATAGCAATGAACCTTCTTTTTCTTAGATTTATAAGTTATTTCTCCAAGAGATTCCAGTTCTTCGGGAGCAATAACACCAGTCTCTTCCCATGTTTCTCGTCGGGCTGCTTCTTCTGTAGTTTCACCGTCGTCAAGTTTGCCTTTAGGAATAGACCATGCTGCATTTTTGTTATAATTACCTGATGGATGGACTATTAAGACTTCATAATCTTTATTTTTTCTTGCGATAAAGCAAGGTTCCGGCTGATTTTATCATAAATTATTTAGACTTAGCTCTTAAAGTTCTACGATAATCCTCTCGCCGCAGTTTAGCAATAATTTTTCGGTCTGCCGTTCGAACAACAACACCTTCAGGTGTCCCTAGAGCGTCGTTGTCTAATGCACAACGAGTATCGCCCATAGATAACAACCAATCATTAACTTCTTCGTGAGTTTTTGGAAGGTCGGCTGCATCTCCTTCAAACAATGGTGGAACAACTTCTATATTGAAGACAGAAGCCCAGTTTTTTAATTCATCAACATGAACAAAGCTTTGTCCTCCATGATCCCGCCATTGAGAAATTTTTTCTCGGGGCATCTCTAAAATATTTTTAAAATCAAAATGACGAATTATATCAAATAAACGAAACCCTCTTTCTTCCTTTGCATAGTTCTTCCCAGGCCCAATGCCTTTGCCATAAACTTCACCATATAACACAAAAATTGAAGGATGATCGTTTTTTGTAGCATCCAGAAACACTTGCCTATGAATATGTTTTTTAACAGTGTTAACTATATTCATAGTATTATTTTCGATAAGATCGTTGAACTCCCAAAGCAAGTCTTCTCTGCTGCCGACAATGACTTTCCCATCAGGCATAAAAATTATGCGAGCATTGGTCCCATCTACTTTTTCAGTAGCATAAACCGTGCCTTCAAATTCAAAAGAAAGATCATTTGTTAGTCGGCCCTTTTGACCCAATACATGATAAGTAGAAATAGACGGGTATTTAGTCAGACTGTTTATCTTCTGAAGCTGATCTTTAGTTGTGGTGAAAATCATAATCACCTCCTAACCTAGCCAGCGCCTCTTGGAGAACACTAGCCATTATCTCATCATTTATTTCATGATGTTTAATAAAGAATCCTGCTGCCTCGTGTTTTTCTTGAGGGATGGTCATTTCAACATCCAATCCTCTTTCAAGAAATACTTCTCTTATAGCAGCAGATATTTGATCAGCAGTGTGGATTGCATTATTGTTTGCCATTTTTCTTCGCCTGATCCATTGCTTTTTTGTGAACGGCACGTACTTCATCTAGGAATTTTTGACCTGCCTTTTTTACCTTTTCGGCAGCAGGCATTGTCTCAAGTTTATCAGTCACTTCTTTAACAACCAATTCAGCAGCATTGGTAATATTGCGAACCAATTTATCAAATTGATTTTCATCGACAGTGACTTTATCATCAACTTTGTTGGAGGACAACAAGTCTTTTACAGCATCAAAATCATCAATTTTTTCAACCTGATCAATTGTCCCTTCAAACAACATTTTATTGATATCAGGAATGGTTTTTGAATCATCAGCGATGATATCAAATACTTGTCCGTTTTTACGGAGAACATAATAAGGCATATCAGCTTTCCTTGGTTTTGGGTGGTTTTGTGTTGCGAATTGCTTGTTGATACGAACCGTCAAGTAGATCATCACGCCCGCACAAACAAATGGGAATAATTTTCCTCGGATCATCAATGCCTTCCTCTTCCATACAAAACTTTAAGGTTGGTTCAATCCATTCGGTTTTACCATTAACTCTAGTTACCTCTCGCTCCAGAATTTTTTGCATCGTATGGCGGTCGGGACGAGGGCAATGAATTTCATGGGCAAAACGACTGTAAAGGGCGCCGCTCATAACACGCTTGAACAATTCAATGTCATTGACGGTGGCCAGACACAACAGTTTAGCATTTCTGGCTCTTTGTCCAATATTGAAATTTACCTTTTTAATTTCTGCACGGTGGTCCAAAATTCCTAAAAGCCAACGAAGACTACTTTCATCGGTCTTTTCAATTTCTTCCATAATTAAAACAGGAGGAATATAATCAGACTCCAACAAGATACGCTCGGCACCAGCTTTTGTGGTGCTTGTAGCGTCCCATTTAAGGAAGGCTTGGTTTTCCTTTCCAAGCATTTTGCCAACGGCAGTCAAGATTTCGCTTTTGCCACAAGCGGGCGGTCCCTCTAAAACACAATGAAAACGACTTTGAAAATCAGTTTCTTTAGCAGCCAAAAGTGCGCTGTGAACGATTTTAATTTGATCATTGCGACCAAAGATATGATTGAAATGATCGCCCAAATTGGTGTTAATTTCACCAAGATTTTTGACAACATTCTTAATGACGGGTTTTTCGTCGGAGGCGAAGGGAGCTACCTTGCCTTCATCAACTAATTCATCATACAGTGGTTTTATACCACTGCCGGTTACGAGCCAAGGATATTGAGCGAAGGACGCAGATTGTCCCGCCTTGATGAGGAATTTGCAAATAGAACGAAATTGCTTCTCAGCATTTCCTTTGTGACCAGAGGTTTTCTTAAAGACCACCTTGCGTTCAAAAACCCAAAGTCCATTCTCATCCTTGCGAGGGGCACGTAGTCCAACGGAATATTCCCAACCATTACCTCTATTGCCAGCTAGTGCCCGGCCAATAATCTTTAGAACCTGCTTCTTAATGGTTTCATCATTAGTTCTCTGTCCAACTCTCCTGGTAATAGTGACGGGAAACTCTGACATTCGGATTCTCCGTGATATAAGATTTACATATTTTCCCCACGACGCAGAGAATCATTATACCACGAAGTTATCGATTTGTGAACTAGCCCAAAATTGTGACGCCATCGAGCGGATCGTCATTTAACAAAACCTCATTTTGGTTTTCCTGAGGCTTGCCTTCTTGAAGATTTTCCTCTTTCTTCTCATCTTTAGGATCAACTGAGACATGTTCAACTACACCTTTTTCGGTGACTGTGGATGGTTGATCTAGAATTAGTTTCTCTTCATTAATTATATTTTCATTCATGGTTTGCCTTTCTTCTTTCTTTGGGCTAACTAACTCACGAATTAGCCTGACAGAATTGTTTTTAACTAACTGCATAAAATAATTGTCGCCTTCAAATTCGGCGTTGGCCTCTACTCTTGTCTTGCCGTTGGGCAGCGGTTTAGGTAAAATCAGCGTGCCGCTGGTGTTGTTTTTGTAGAGGTATAGTCCTTCCCCGTGAAGTTTCTTTTCCAGAGCGATTTTTCGTTCGTGCTGTCTTTGCAGCTTATTCAATTTTTTCTTCTTGCGTCTCATAAATATTTTGACCTTTACATTCTAGCGTTACGATTGTAAATTTGCGTTTTGAACTTTCGTTCTTTTGGCTATTATTATTTAGTAATACGGAGAAAAAAATGGGTGATAAACCAAAGAAATGGACAGATACATATCCTCAAGGCACCGCCGAAGGGAATGAAGAATGTCGCTTCTTCAAGGCTCTTGCACGAAATAAAGATTACAAGTGGAGATCAGTTTCCGCTTTGTCTAAAGAGTCTGGTCTTTCCTTGCAAAGAGTTGAGGAAATTCTGAACAAATACTACAAGAAAAATATGGTTTTCATGAACCCTAAAGGCGAAGAACAATGGGGTTACTGGGAGCGTATCCCACAGAGTATTTGGGATGTTAACAGTAAAAAATCCATTGCCAGGGACGATCAGGATGCAAGAATTGAAAATTCGAAATCCTGAAAAACAAAAACCCGCCTATATGACGGGTTTTTTGTTTTCCTCTGTTGGTTATAATTACTCTTTGGATGCAGAGTCTTTTCCACCTTTGCGTGGCTTGGCATCCATGTAATAATCGGTATCGGGAGCAACTGGGTTGAAGTGTTTGTGCGGATACTGTGATCTAGCATAAGCGTCTGGATAGTTGCCTCGGACGCCACTTCTAAGTCTATCCTCTTTTAGTTTAGGGTTGCCTTCCTTTTCCTCTGTTTCGTCTGTTAGACTAGGAAGTTCCAATTTTTGTTCTTCTACCCATTGAAAGAAATCTGGTATCATATCTTTTCCTCTAGCAAAAAACCTATTTTATATAGAGTGATTTTGAAAAATTTGTAAGGCACTTTTGAAAAAAGTCAAAATCCATGCAAGCACAAGAAGTAGAACTGAAGCCTATTCAGGAAGAATTAAATGGCGAATTGTCTGAAATTATCTACTATGAGTGTCAATTTTGTCAAAAAAACGTTGGATTAAGGTCTCATCAACGCAAAATATGTGAAAGATTATCAGGACAACAATTTTACTGTAATTACTGTCTACAGAACAATTTAAACACAAAAAATAATAGACATATATTAATTATGTCATTTAAACCCATACTTGGCTTTTACTTCTATTCTATGTACATAGACAAGAAAAAATTATATTTAAGCCAAATTATGGACTATCTGAAAATGCATGAATTTGCTGGGTTGCAAAACCCGTTGTTCAGATACGACCCAGACAGTCTTTTGTGGTTTGTAGATTTTTCCAAGGTGGGCAGAGGCAAGCGGAAACTCCCAATCAGCGAAGTATTGAAAACTGTGGTCAATATTCTGGCGTGTTTTGAATTGCCCAGAAACATCAACAATTTCTCCACCAGTAGAATTTATGATAAATATAATGAAGCAATAATGAAATTTCATTCTAATCGCTATCGCCCGCTTAATAGGAAGATACTAATTCCTACACTAAACACTTGTGGCGGATTATGTGATAACAAAAACTTTGATCACGAAGCAACCAAGAAATTTAGAAGGTTATTCTTGGACTAATACGATCAAACACCTCAGCCCAATTATCTGGCTCTTGTTGTCGGAACAACATTACAGATTCATACCAATCATTATCCGATCCCTCCAGGCCCCACCTCCAGTCAGGATTAAATGGTATAAGAGCATAGGTTTTTTTACCCATCGCTCCTGCCAGATGTAACAAAGATGTATCCACAGTTATAATCAAATCCATCTTATTTAGCAATTCAACCGTGTCGCCAAAATCCTTCATATAAGGCGATAAGTCAACTATATTCATATCATCACAATCTTCAGTTAAATCAACTTCTTGGTTAGTTGTAAGATGATATCTTTTTCCAAGCTCCTTTTGGAAACTAAAAAGTTTAACTCTATTTAATTTTTCTATTTGTTTGAAATATTTCAACAATAATGATCGTTTAGAATCATTGGGATGAGCAGGATTTCCAGCCCAGGCAATTCCTATTTTGTAAAAATTTTCATATGCTTCTAAACGATTCTCTCCTTTGGGGAAAATATAAGAATTTGATTTCATAAAGTGTTCTGGTGTTTTTTTATCCAATAAAAATGGGAGGCTCAAAACCGAACAATGATAATCAAACCTTTCTTCTTTTGACACAATGTCAAACAACGGGGCAAGTTCATCAGAGGTATCCACAATTACATTCGCACCCATTTTTTTTAATTCCGGAATGAAGCGAGCGAACTGAATCATATCTCCCACTCCTTGCTCACAATATACTGCTATCTTTTTGTTTTTTAAACTTTTTATCCCGTCCCAAGCATTCTCGGGCTGATATTTAGGGCTGAATCTTCGCATAGAGGATTTTTCACTTCGCCAGTAAGGAATTCTATATTCGTATTCTTTCCAAGCATTATTCCAATCTTTGGCAAAAAAATAAGCATATGCTAAATCAACATGTGCCGCATAGTTTTGTGGTTCTAGTTTAATTGCTTCTTGAAAAGATCGAATGGCATCTTCTATTTGTTTTTTTTGTCCATATGCACTTCCCAGGTTAATCCAAACATTAGCACTTGGATTAATTTTAGTCAAAGATTCAAAGTGTTGAATTGACTTGTCAAGTTGCCCAGAGGCTCGCAATATCAACCCTTTGTTCCCTAGGAAATTATAATTATTTACTTTTAATTCAATAGCTCTATCTGCATGTTGTAGAGCTTCTTCAAATTTACCAATATTCAAATAAGCCAAAGCAATATTGTTATGATTCTCAGCATTTGCTTCATCTAATTCAATTGCTTGATTAAAGACTTCTATGGACTTCATAAATTTACGTTGTTTAGATAAAATCAATCCATATAATTGTAAACCTTTTAAATTGTGTCCATCAACCCTCAGCAATTGATAAGCTACAATTTCTGCTTCTTTATATTGTTCACTAAGAAACAACCTTTCAATTTTAGATAAAGCTTGCTCTATTAGTTCTTCTAAATTAATTCCAAGTTTTTCTAGTTCTTTATTCATATAATTATAAGAGAAATAACACGTATATATTACATGCAAAAAACGAGCAAGAAAAAAGGATGTGGTTGTGGTGGAAACAATCAAACCTTTGTGTTTAAAAAAAGGATTGCCAGAGAAATTGCTCCAAAAACAACAAAAAAAAATAAAATAAAACTTATGTAAAGGAATATCATATGGGTTGCAATTGCGGAAAAAGAAAAACTCAGCCACGAAGAACGCCCACAAAGCTTCCAAACCATACGCTGATTTCGTCTCAAAATAAAAGAAATGCGGAAGCCGAGAACATCAAAAGTCAAAGCTTAAACAGCAACAGACGTTCTGTAGAGAGAAAACGTAGAGAGGCCATTTTCAAAAAATTAGGAAGGATTTAGTTGGAATATAACCATCTAGATTAATTTTATATTCAAAATCCTTACATTCCCAATTGGATGCGTCTATAGGTCCATTTAATATAGGACATTGCATAATCCACTTGGATTTTAAATTCTCTTCGGCCCAATAAATTTGAATTATTTTAGGAACATAATAATCATTTATTTTATAATGATTTAAAACTTCGGCACTTACCACTAGGGAGCCATCCAAATTATAAATATAATGTCCTAAAAAAGCCAATTTAACAGGATCGATAACATATATTCTTATAATGGGATGTCCCATCACACTGAATTTTCGCTGAGAAACTATGATTAATTCGCCTTGTTTAAATACCAAAGCCCCATTTAAGTCAATTTCATTAACTCCAATGATTTCTTTCATCCACATTGGGTGAAAGGGTGTTTTTAATCTAGTTTTATGTAAATCTTCGTGTTTAGCATAATACAACGCTTGTGGCCTCATTCGTTTAGACCAAAACCAAAATATCTCTGAATTAGAACCTATATCTGATTCCTCTCCCAAAAAAGAATAAATCAACATCCTAAAATTTAACTTTTTTTCATATGCCAACGTAGCTTTTAACTGAGAACCTAAGATAACGTCATCTGTTTGCATAATAATTTCAGGATATCTGATATTTTTAATCATTGCGTTTCTACAGTTCATCTCTAATAAGATATTATTGTCTGTAGAATCGATGGGCTCAGATAATTGCTCTGGTTTCAGGTAAAGAGGCTTAGTTGTCTCGGGGTTTGGGGTCAGAAAAGCATGTAAAATAAAGAAAACTAATAGAAAAGATATAGTTAAATAAATAATTCTTGACATAACGGTAAAATTGTATTTTTTACCTATATATAGATAAGATTAAACCTATTATTGGAGATAATTCGAATGTTGTCATATAAGCAGTGGAAAACCTTAAACGAGTCTTTTGATACAAACTTGGGCCTCGGTCAGCCCCAAAGCCTTGGCGTCAGAAGCGAAAATGGCCCAACACTAGATGAATTTTTGACTCTTTTAGATGAAAAAAAGAAGATGAAGAAAAAAATGTTGGGTGAAAAGCCTGATGTAGAGATCGATGTAGAAGACGATGAAACTGGCGATGGCGAAATGGTCGAACCATCTTCTGTAAAAGATAAAAAGAAAATTGATGTCGATGTAGATGTCGATGATGAAGTCGAAGACGATATGGATGACGACGACATGGACGACATGGAAGATACAGAAGATATGGACGACGAACAACTAATGATGATGAAGAAGAAATCTAAGAAGAAAATGAAAAAGTGTTCTAGCAAGAAAATGAAGAAAAAAATGAAGAAGGAAAACGTAGAAGTTGATCCTTGGCTTCAATCTGTCACAAATATGCTGAAATATAATGATGGAAAAAGCTGGGATGGTTTGGCTTCTCAGAACGAAGACGCCTTAATTCCTGCCTCTGATCCTAATGCCGAGTTTGCTCAAGAACCCGGTCCTGGTGAGGTGGGATATGCCCCTCAAGGCAAAGTTGGAGACTTCTTCAGCAGCTAATTACAAAGGTTTAATCTAAAAAGCCCGCTTTAAGCGGGCTTTTTTATTGGCGATTTATAGGAGCAAAACAAGCAGGATGTCCCATATTCAAAGCATCGCCTGTTATCATATCAATACATTTAATTAAATTAGTTTTAAAATCACTTGGCTGAAATTTTAAATGCTTTTTAATGCGGTCTATGTTGCACTGAGTGATTGACTGATAAGTGTCTTTTATTGGATTATCAATCCAATTAATATCAACAGACAATCCCAAATGATCACAAACCATTTGGACAATTTCTTCAAACGAAATAGAAATACCACCAGCACAATTAAAAATATCAACTCCGTTCCAGTCTAGTGCCTTCAAATTGGCTTTTACTACATCGTCAATATAAATCCAATCTCTCTTATAACTTCCTTGAAATAAAGAGGGCTTAGATTTACTTAAAATAGCACCAATGATTTGATAAATCATACTACTTCTTGTTTGCTTATGAGATTCTCCTGCGCCGAAAACATTACAATATCGCAACCCAACAGCACTAACGCCTCGACGATTTTTAGCAAACTTCATTGCAAAATCATCAAACATGGCCTTGGAGCGACCATAGGGTGTTAGAGGTTCAATTCTGGTATGGTTTTCAACAAAAGGCGTAGGTTGCGATCCATATACCGCTGCACTTGAAGCGAATATGAACTTTTTGCAACCACACCAATCATATAGAAAATTAAAAAGATATGACGGACCATCTAAGTTGGCCTTAAGCATGCCAATTTCATCTTCATCTTGCGTATAATTATTGGCAGCTAAATGAAAAACAGCATCAATCTTTTCTTTGGCTAAAGAAGTCCAATCGATTCCTGTTAATCCAGGGACATAGAGCTTTACTATACCATCAGGAATAGTATTTTCATTATGATTACCAGTGATGCTAACACGGTGTCCAGCCGCCAATAAAGCTCTAGTTAAATTAGAACCTATAAATCCTGTGCCGCCTGTTACTAGTATGTTCATTTATAGCCTAATCTGGGCGCTATAATTCTAGAGCTAGAGATAATATCATCATAAGTGATCATGTGACCACCTTTTTCGCCTTCAAGAGGATAAAAACTATACCCTTTTTCTTCCAATGCATCAACCATTGGCAGATATCTTTCCTCCCAATCGAAGACAATATCATCCAGATTGTGAGTAAGAACAATGGGCATTTCTTTATGTTCTTCTTTACATTCTGGCAAGTTATGTGGTTCCAAAATGGCCCCTGCATGACAAACAACACCAGCCAATTCTTGCTCAGAATGAGCAGCAACATTGACACTCATAACACCGCCAGCAGAAAACCCTGCAATAGCGACTCTTCTTCTAGGAATAGAATATATTTCTTGAATCTGATCGAGCACGCCCTCAATTGTTTTGCGTGCTTTAGGCAGTCCTGAAACCGCACGATGTTGTCTTTTAGAATCCCTAGGCATAGGATACCATTCCCTAGCCCGTGGCGTGATAACAACAAAAACAGTATTTGGAAAGTCGGTAACTTCTATCCAGGCGGAAGCAAGGTGAATGCCTACTTGACTGCGACCGGGCAGAATAAGCATGCAGCTAGTGGGAGTCACTTGTTTTTCAGGGGTAAACACACACCATCTAGGTTCCAACATTGATTTTCCACTCCTCATACAAGTCTTTTGGACGATTTTTGGACAATTTGAAAATTTTTGAATATAACTCAGACGGCAAGAAGTTTTTGATGTAATTTAAAAATTCCTGGCCTTTGGATGTGTTAGACGCATCAACAATCTTACGCAATTTATCTACATCATATCCGACACACTTGTAGCATTGAGATGGATGGAAATCTGGCTCGGTCCAAGCTTCATAACTATCTAGTCTTTTTTCATCTATTTGCCAAAGTTCTTTCCACCTGCCTTCCTTAATAAACTTCAGAACAAATTCACAAGTATCATAGACAAATTCCGCTCGCTCGGGAGAAGCTAACCAGAAATTGCCCAATGTTCTGTATTCCACGCCATAAGGAGGTATTCTGTGGCGGCCAGTTTGACCATATAGTTTTTTGCGGGTCTTAGTAGTAGTGTCACCATCGATATAAATCGAAGGCAACCCTAAGAATAAATCCAAAAGAAAAATGGAAACAAAACAGTTATTATCTCTTAAAATTGTAGACCCAACATGAACGTGACCGCCCGCCGTGCGGAGCCGAGTATTTTCTAGCAAAGTCTCATCGGGAATTATTTTTTCCATTTGATACGCACACATCTCTGGCATGCAACCGATTTTCATTGCATGGGGATGTTGCAATTGGCTTTGGGAAAAATAATGTGCGGCCTTAGGCAGGAGTCTATAGGGGTGGACATGTTCAGCATATTGTTGAATACAATCTTGCAGATTAGTTATAAAATCTTCTTTGGATTTACCTGGACGGACTGCACATTCGGCTAAAACATTATCATAATAAACACTATGTTTGCCAAGTTTTTTGCGACAATTTTTTGTGCCCTTGACTACACCAATAGCACTATAAATCTTTCCATTTTTGGAAAGCATAAATTCTGGGTCCGTTCCCAACGAAAACTTCATATTCAATCCTCATACCAAGAAGGCATTTTAAGCTTAGGTGATTCCATAGCAAATCCAACGATGCCGTAGGAATTGTGCATTGTACCTGTGTCTACGTCGCTTGGATAGTTATTTTCTATCTTGCTTCCAAAAATTTTCTTGTCGCCCGAAGAAAGAATTCTAAAGATTCCTTTTTCTGCTGATGCGAGTCGTGATTTATCAACTGACTGATAACACGGTTTATTACCAGCAACGACATCTTTAATGTAATCTTGATATGGTTGATCAGTGTCGTAACCAAATCCAACACGGATTAAAAGAGAATACATAGAAATCATTGGAGGACTTTTTATCCAACGACTGCTAGCTTCGAACAACCACACCCCACAACGAGCATATTGTTTTGGCGGCATCTCGCATCGATAAACTTTGGTTTTTCTCAATTTTAAATCATCTTCTATTTGATGAAGAAAATTCAAACAATGAGGAACCTTGGTTTTAAATTGGACATCAGAAGAATTTGTGACCAACAACTTGGTTTTAGTCAGAGAAACCTCGGGATGCTTTGTGGGATTATAGGTAAAACCATAGATAGACCGTGTTTTTTTGTTCACATAGCCCTGAACAGCGTCCTGCAAATAATCTTTACAAAAAGCAAATGGAGATACCTGTTTATCATCTGGAGACAGGAAGGCAAATTCAACCCCTGATGAGATGGCCTGATTAAGGGATTGTTTTTCGTCGAGCCAATTAACTTTCTTAACTTTCATAAAAAATACCTCATACAAGAAGTCAACAAAATGCCTGCCAAGTCATAAATACTGGTGATGAGAGAACTTCGATTTAAAGAATGGCTCGCCAACTTGGATTCGAAAAAACCTGTTTTCAGCGATTATGAGGTGGCCAGCATGTATTTTCACAACAACCAGCTAAAAGTCCGGGAAATCGCCCAAAAATGCGGTCGGTCCATAGGGGAAGTATACCGAATTTTACATCGGTTTGGAAGTCCGAATCGACAAATTTCAAACCACGAAAACGTTCTTTCATTTGCTGATGCTGGGTTTCCTATAAACAAAATTGCGGAATTCACAGGATATACACCCAGAAACGTTAGATACATACTAAAAAAACAAGAAGGGTAAATTGTGGTAGCAACAGCCTCCGATTTGTCATTAGTTCTGACGGGCGGTGGATCAAATTCTGATCCTAATTCCTCTTTAGGGGGAAATCCGTCATCTACTCCCATCACTGGTGTCTTAAATAATTTATTTGATAATATATCGGATTCAGAGGCTATTTCAGGAAAGACAGATTATCGTTGCATTTATTTATTCAATGATAGCACATCGAATACTTTCTATGACACAAAATTGTATATTGGTTCAGGAGCCACGGGGCAAATTCAGCTTGGAATCACATCAGTTAAAGATGTTCAAAAAATCACAATTGTAGGAGGAGCAACAGGAGGCTCTTTTGAAATTGCTTATACACCGCCCGGTTTATCTGAAGAAACACAAACAGTCAATTATAACGCCAATGCTGCAACGTGGGCCAGCAACTTAGAAACGGCAATCAATGCTATTTCAACTTTATCTGCTGATGTTGTCGCTGGCGGCACGCCATCTGATAGAACGTTTACTATAACATTTACAGACTATAGAGATCACGATCTTTTAGGTTTAGATATATCTTCTTTAAGCGCACCGGGAAGTCTTAGCGGCTCAATTTCAAAAGTAACCGTAGGAGCACCGATAAATTTAATACCAGATACTCTTGATGCAGATACGACTCCACCTACAGGGGTTACTTTTACATCACCCACCATTGGCTCTCCATTAGAAATTGGAACTATATATCCAGAAGAAGGTTTGCCAATATGGATTAAAAGAACCACGACCGCAGGTGCGACGGCTACTTTAGGCATTGGATTTACTCTCAAGGTTTCAATAAGTCCAGTAGACACATCTTAACCAGCAGAAGCAATCCACTTTTTCAAATCTCTGGTATCAATGATTCCAAAACCACTAAAGAATTTATTTGCTTTAACTTTATCTGGAAGGGCCATGACATTTTGCCTAAACAATTTTCTATAAGCTTCCGCACCTTTTAACGGTTTGTTTGGAAAGTGTTTTCTTTGATACGATAAACACAATGCAGCAACGCCAGCAGCAAACGGAGTAGCCATACTTGTTCCAGATAGTATTGCATACCAATTATCAGGAACCGTACTAAAAATCTGACCACCTGGGGCCAAAAAGTCTAGGTTTTCTCCTGTGTTGGAAAAACTTGAACGATCAAAGTTCTCATCAATCGAACCAACTGCAATCGTTTCTGGATAATTTGCAGGGTAAAATAATTCCTTTGTATAAACATATTGCTTTTGTGCTGCATTCCATTGCACAGCATTTCCAGCAGCCACAAATACAGGAACACCCTTGCTTTCAGCATATTGAATGGCTTTTCTAACTTGTGCTAATGGGCGAGGTGATCCCAAAGACATAACAACTATGTCTGCGCCGTCATTAACAGCCCATATCAAACCTTTAGCAACAACGTCTAATGTACCACCGCCTTTGGCATTTAACACTTTAACAGGAACAATTTTACTTTCAGGAGCAACACCAACCATTCCAATGCTATTGTTAGACGCAGCTAAAATTCCTGCAACGTGTGTGTTGCTAATATAATGACCATTTCCCAAATAATTATGATGATCTTTTATAGTAAAATCATAAAAAAATCCATTATATTTTATAGTTTTAACAGATTTTACTCGACGACCTTTTCTGTTATATTTAGGAATTTTTTTTGATCTTGCAATTTTTATAGGATGCGATAATTTTTGCCCTATATCATTGGATATATTAGAAAAAATTACATTATAAATAGCATTTTTACTTATAATTTTTCTATTTTTTCTTTTATCAAAACTTGGTTTGCTCACACTGGAATATATCCCAACAGAATTAAAAAGCATACAAATTTGTTCAGCAAATTTCTTGCTGCTAGTGGTGATTCGATTTTGTGTGTTTGACGGAGAAATGCAACCATCGCCATCAATTGTTCCTGCTATAAACGCACAAACTACTTCATATGGTGATTTACCTACAAACTCAGGTAAAGATTGCTTTAAACTTTTATGCTTTTTTAATAACCCTAGTTGAGTCAATATTTGTATGCAATCTTTACCATAAATTAACACTCTATTTTTATCCATTACACTATTCCAGCCCTTTTTGGCACATATAGTTTTAATTCTTTCTAAGATTTGCAAAGTCGAAGAGTGAACTTCAACTCTATCTTTAGAAAGATGACCATCAGTTAATACAATGCCAACTAAATATGCCAAATCTTCATCAACTAAGATTTCTTTATGACAGTGTTGCCAATTTTGTTTTTTACATTTCTTGCATTTAGAGGGCATGTCATTTAAATAATATTTTGGCATATGACCACAATTTTCACAAATGAAACCTTGGTGGTATCTTAATCTAAAGTGTTCTTTTACCAATTGCCCGGCCAATTCACCTCGTGGAAAAACAAACAAATCTCCCTTTTCAACTTTATCAGCCCGTTTTCTAATTATATCATATACTTTATGATGTCTATTTTTAATAGTATACACTGGGTGCCATGGCGTCAATTTATAAGATATATTTCCTTCTAATTCAACTTCAACAATATCACCATTGATTGGCAATTTATGAATTGCCTCAATTTCTCCGATAATTGTTTTTTGAGTTTGTGAATCAAAGGAATAAGTTTTTATTCCCATGTTTCTTAAATCTTTTATTTGATATTGGTGATTTCCTTGTTGAACATGTTTAATGGAACAATTCAACCTTTGAAATAAAGTTTCAATAGTTTCTATGCCACAGAAATTGGTGTGAACTAAACAATCAGGAGACACACATCCGTGTTGATTATCATCCTCAGGAGGTTGACGAGGATTAACAAAATTTTTACCCGGAAGTAAATTTTCTACTAGGTCTGGGTGGTCTAGGTCACAACCAGAATCCAAAACTGCAATTTTCACGCCTTCACCTTGAGTCACACTCCATGCCTCAGGCAAATTAAATGCTGTTATATTCCATCCAGCTTTTTGTTGCGCTTCTTCTAATGTAAGAACTTCTTCTACTTCATAAGGAGGAAGTTTACATCTTACAGGATTGATTTTTCTTCTTGCAGCCATAAAATCCTTTCTAATTACTTAGACCACGCTCCTTCTCTATATTTAGATACAATCCAATCAATAGCCACAGAAATAACTGTGTAAATTATAAAATATTTAATTGAGTTAGCAAATGGTTTCAACCAAAATGGAATTGCTTGGGCTACGATGTAATCATATAAAACAACAACAGCAGCAATAACAGTTGCTTTTTTATCTTCGCCTTTTTCCGCAGACAACAATGCATCAACGAAAACAATTAGCCCATCTAAAGTGCCAAGTAAAAATTTGGTAACATAAACCAAAGAAACTCTACCTTTGTCTCCCAAGGCATCTTTAACTTCGTCCCATTTTCTTTTTAATTCTTCAACAAAACCTTCTACTTGTTCGGTTTTTTTAACCTCTCCTACTGGATCGGCATTAAGTGCAGAAATGATATCCATAATTTAGTTCCTCCTAAAATATATAGAATAAATAAAAACATTTGCGAGATAACTTAATGGCGACTTTTAATTACACTGGTTCTGGAGGTTTGGAATTAATTGGATGTGCAGGTCCGAACAACACCGCAATTTTTGCCTACACTGCTTTTACAGAAGGCGATGCTGTTTATATAAGACAAAATGCCAGAAAAGGTCAACTAGAAAAAGTGGTAATCAAAAAGATTAATTTTCTTAGTGAAGTGAGATACAACTATCAAGACACTTTCAATAGATTATGGTTAGAATTAGAATTGTGTAATTTAGCCACAGCACAAAATCTTATAAATATTTATAATGCACAAAGCCATGCGGCTTATGTACTTTATTTAAAGAATTGCAATGCTGAATTATCATGATAAAACCTCGTCACTTTTACTCTTGTAATATATATAAGAAAAAGGGTTTTCATGCTTGTTTCTATCTTGTTGGCTACCAGGAGCCGTGTTAATCGGGCAATAAAAACAATTAAATCTATTTGTAATACGGCTAATTCTGAGGATTTCGAAATCCTCTTAAGAATTGATGATGATGACCATGAATCAATTGCGAGCATACCATTATTTAAAAGATATGAAAAAGTTTCTAAAATCATTGTTGGAAACAGATATCGAGGATATCTTGATCACTCGAAATTTATGGATGAATTAGTAGAAGTCGCCAGAGGAAAATGGCTGTTTTTTTTCGATGATGACACCATCATTATGGGTAAAGGATGGGATGAAAAATTAACAGAAGTGCCGTTGCATGGAAAAATTGTTCATCCTGAATTTTATTGGCTTGGCCCTTCCAAATATCCCAGTGGTTCATGTGAACCAGTTGCGATTTGTGTTCCCAATAGATGTTGGGAACAATATGGACAAAAAATATTGGAACAACCTATTGATATGCATTTACAACAATTGCTCTCAAACAATGGGTGGGAAAATTATTGGCTTAGAAACATTGTGGCATATCACAAAAGAGATGATGAAGCAACTTTATTCGCACACAGGCAATTATGATACCATTTTTTACAACCTTTATTGGGAAAACCGCCAAGGATAGAGTTGGAAGAGTATTAGATCAAGGATGGTTAAACGAAGGCAAACAAGTTCAAAAGTTTGAAAACAGATTAAGTCGATTGTTAGATTTGCCCAACTTGTTAACAACTAACAGTTGCAGTTCTGCACTTCTTCTTTGCTTGTTTGACATCGGAGTTAAAGACAAAGAGGTCATTTTACCTCCTCAGACATTTATTGCTACTGGAATGGCTATTATGGCAGCAGGGGGCAAGCCTGTTTTTTCTGATATCGATCCGAATACGGGGAATCTTGATCCTGAGAAAATTGAAATCAATGAAAAAACAGCCGCTATCATTCCAGTTTTATGGGGTGGCAATCCATGTGAATTAGATAAATTCCCAAAAAATATTCCAATTATTCAAGATGCGGCTCACGCTTTAGGATCAACCATCAATGGCAAATCAATAGCACATTTTTCTGATTATACTTGCTATTCATTCCAATCTATCAAACATCTTACCACAGGAGACGGCGGGGCTGTCGCCACACTAAATCCTTCCCCTAAATTAAAAAGAATGAAATGGTTTGGCATTGATAAAGGAAACATCAAACGAGATGAATTAGGAGGACGAATTCCCGATGTAGATTTATTTGGATTCAAATGGCATATGAATGATTTTGCAGCAGCCCTTGGTCTAGCTAATTTAGCAGGCTATAAACGAAGATTAAATCGAAGAAGAAAATTAGCAAATGTTTTAACCAAAGAACTACAAGATGTTCCAGGGATACATTTGTTAAAACAAAATGGTGAATCTGCTTATTGGATGTATACACTACGTGCAGATAAAAGAAACAGTTTATGTTCTAAGTTAAATGGCCTTCCTTTTTCTACAGTGGACTATGGAATTCATAAGAATCCTATCTTTGATTGTAAAAAAGAACTTCCAGGTCAAGAATTGTTTGATCAAACGCAATTATCATTTCCCGTTCATGATCAAATTAATCAAGACATTATTGAAGAAATTATAAACAGAATAAAAGGTGGTTGGCAATGAAAAGAATTTTAATTACAGGTGGCACAGGGTTTATTGGAAGAAATTTAGTGCAACATTTAGTGAATCAAGATATTGTTCTCTCAAATTTTTCTAGATCAAAAAATTATAATCTTTTAAATTATGAAAGTAGTCGAAAATTCATTACACAATTCGCCCCAGATATTATCTACAATCTAGCTTCCCATGGAGGAAGCTTACACTATGTTTCTAAAAAAGCAGCAAATGTTATTCATGACAATATTTCAATGTATCTAAATTTATACAAAGCTGCAAAGGAATGTAAAAAACCTCCTGTAATAGTTAATCCCATTTCTAATTGTTCTTACCCTGGGAATACATCGGTTCAAAAAGAAGAGGAATGGCTTAACGGCCCAGTTCATCCTTCCGTAACTTCTTTTGGAAGTAGCAAAAGAGCTTTATATCACATAGCTGAGTGTTATAAAACAGAACATGGAATAAAAAGTTATAATCTGATCTTCCCTAATGCTTTTGGGATTTATGATGCTACTGATCCTAATAAAACACATGCTTTAGACGGCATGATACTTAGAATGATGAAAGCTAAGAAAGAAAAGCAAAAAGAATTTGAAATTTGGGGCACAGGAAGCCCAATCAGAGAGTGGATTTTCTCAAAAGATTTTGCAAAATATCTAGTTTTAGTCCCAAATTTAGATGAAAATATAGACTTAATAAATATTGCACAAAATAAAGGATATAGCATTAAAGAATCTGCTGAAATAATTAAAAAAATTATTCACTTTCCTGGTAATCTTGTATTCAACACTAAATATCAAGACGGCGACCCGGTTAAAATTCTTGATGATACTAATTTCAAAAAATTATGCTCACCAGAATTTACCAATCATGAAGTCGCTATTCAAGAAACCGTAAATTACTATGAAGGAGTGCTGTGAAGATATTAATTACTGGTGGTGCGGGTTATGTGGGCACGGTTTTATTGCCCTTTTTGCTAGAACAAAATCATGAAATAACTGTTTACGATAGCCTGCTATTCGGCGGTGATCAATTAATTCCGTTTTTCAAGTATCCTAATTTTCATTTTATTTTAGGAGATATTAGAAATAAAGAATTGTTAAATGATGTGGTTAAAAACCAAGACATATTCATACACTTAGCTGCAATCGTCGGATATCCTGCTTGTCGTAAAAATCCCCATTTAGCAGAAACCACTAATGTTGATGGCACAATCAATCTAATTGAAGCAGCCAACAATCGCCCAATAATTTTTGCTTCCACTGGTAGCAATTACGGAGCAGTAGAAGACATTTGCACCGAAGATACGCCGTTAAATCCTTTAAGTCTATATGGTCAAACTAAAACATTAGCGGAAACAATGCTTTTAGATAAAGCAAATGCAGTTGTATTTCGATTTGCCACAGCATTTGGTCCTTCTCCAAGATTGAGGCTAGATTTAATGGTAAACGATTTTACCTATAAGTGTATTTCTCAAGGATATATTGTTGTTTATGAAAAAGAATTCAAAAGAACATTTATACATGTTCACGACATGGCCAGAGCCATCGATTTAGCAGTAAATAATATTGAAAAAATGATGCATAATGCCTATAATGTAGGAAGTAATTCTATGAATTATACAAAACAAGATATTTGCGATATTATTTCATCTAAAACAGGTGCCCACATACACTACGCAGATGTGGGAGAAGATGCAGACAAAAGAAATTACGAAGTATCTTATGCAAAAATCAATGCATTAGGCTATGATACAACCAAGAATGTTGAAACAGGCATCGACGAATTAATTGAAATATTCAAGGTGATAGATAGCACTTCTAAATATGGCAATGTTTAAGGAGTATGATGCAACATCCAAAACCAGTTTGGATTCTTACCACTGGCAGGAGTGGCTCTAATTATCTGTCTGCCATGCTAAACAACACAGGATTGTTTAGTTTTACAGAATGTATGCATGAAAACAACGGTCCTTTTAGATTTATTGGTTGTATAAATTGCAAAGCATTAAGAAGACAATTTATAAGATCGTTACACGACGGAGCCAGAGATGAAATAAACCTCAGTCTTCCAGGTATAAAATATATTCTATTGAATAGAAAAGACATAAAAAGTAAGGCTATTTCTCATTATTTTGCCCATATAACTGGTGTCTGGAAGGTTCACCAGGGAGAACTAGAAGATTATTTTAAACTACCTATTTATTTAGATAAAGATTTATTGAAAGCCTGTTATGATGAAGAATTATCTTATCTTAATTGTTGGGACAATTATTTAAGAGATACCCCTCATTTTAGAGTTGAATATGAGGATATGATAAACAACCCCGTAGAAACTATAATAAAAATATTTGATTATATTGAAATTAAAATAACACCAGAAGAAGCCCAAGCGGCAGTTGATAAATGCGATGGTGTTGTTATGACAAGACCTGAATTTCAAGAATATTTAGAAGAACTTGAGAAACTAATATGAAAAACTTCCCTACTATAAACATTGAAGAACTCTTCCCAACAGATATCATAAACCAACGTCTTATCTTAGAAAATTTTCTGGGGTGTTATGGCAATATGAGCATAGAAGCCGTGTGCAAACTATGTTTGATAGCCAAATACATAAAACCAAAAAAAATATTTGAAATAGGCACATTCAACGGTTTAACTACATCTCAAATTGCACTTAACACCGATGCTTTAATTTATACATTAGATTTGCCAATGGAAGAAGTAAGTGAAGCTAAATTATTGAAAGCAGACTTAGATTTATCACTCAGCCGCCAAGAAACAGGAATTTGTTTTAAAGGAAATCCGAAAGTTACACAATTATGGGGCAACTCTACCAAATTTGACTTTTCACCATATTACAGCGAAATAGATTTAGTTTTCATTGATGGTGGACATGATTTTGAAACTAAAAAATCAGACACTGAAAATGCATTAAAAATGATTGACAAAGGAGTTATTGTTTGGGACAATTATCTTGATGACACCAATCCTGAAACAACTACCTATCTAAACACTCTCGATTTGCCAATTTACCACCTAAGAAATACATTCCTAGCTATTTATATCAAAAAATGAAAATCGCCTATATTTCTAATCACACTATCAAGCCTTTAGCTTTAAAAGAGTTTGATAGTGTTGTATATGAATACAACGAATGTGATGAGATCATGCTCGACCCTTCTGGACTGATAAGAGAAAATGTAGATTTTATAGTTTTATCCATAGCAGAAAATTTAATTAAATATATAAAAAATCTCCCATTGCCAACTCTAGCCATACCTCCTAAACCCTCGTATAAACCATTAAGGTGGCTAGAAAAAGATCATCATTGTGATTTAGAAGCAGCAAATACAATCAGTGTTCAACTTGATTATGATGATCGAATGTATTTCTTAGCAGATTTTCCTTTCAGTAAAAAAGACATCAATTTAATTCAAAAGGAAATAAAGGTTTTTGCAAAAGCAGTTAAAGGAGAAAGAAAGAAGTGTCTGGTGTTGGATTTAGACAATGTGCTTTGGGGTGGCGTTGCAGATGAAGGGGGAATTACTCTATCACAAGAAGGAATCGGTAGAGCTTATTTCGAATTTCAAAAAATGATCAAAAAGCTAATGGAAAGTGGGATTATTTTAACTCTTTGTAGCAAAAATAATCCCGATGTAATCCAGATCATAGACTCGCACACAGATATGATTTTAAAAAGTAATGATTTTGCTGCCATTAAAATTAATTGGAACAACAAAGCAGATAATATCATAGAAATATCCAATGAACTCAATTTAGGACTTGATAGTTTCGTATTTTTTGATGATTCTCAATTTGAAAGAGATTGTGTTAGAAATATTTTACCCATGGTTAGTGTTCCAGATTTGCCAGATGATCCTGCATATTATTGCAAGTTTCTATCTGAATTTGATGAATTCGAATGTTTACAATATACAGATTTAGACAAAGAAAGAAATAAATTGTATGTTCAAGACCGCAAACGCAAAGAATTGAACAAAGGATTGGATTATGTTGATTATCTCAAAAAGCTAGAAATTCAGGTTGATATTAAACAAAATAATCAAGATATAGACAGAATATCACAAATGACACAACGAACTAATCAATTTAATTTTCGCACTAAACGCTATAGCCAAAAAGACATTTTATCGCTAATTTCCAATGGTGCAAAAATATTCACGTTGGAGTATAATGATATTGTAGGAAGTCAAGGAATTGTTGGATTGGCAATTATTTACAACAATACGTTAGACACCTTCCTTATCAGTTGCCGGGCACTACAACGAGGCGTAGAGGAAGTATTCTTCCAATGGATTTGTGATAAATTCCCAAGCCTTTTTATAGAAGTTATTCCAACTAAAAAGAATAAACCAGCACAGGACTTCATGTCTAACAAACGCTCTGTAGATTGGATTAAAATAAATGAACACAAATGAAATTAAAAAAATAATTCGAGATAGTTTTAATCTAAAAGATGAGCCCTCTGAATACTCTCAAAAAGCCATTGAAGAGTGGGACTCTCTAGGTCATTTAAACTTAATTATGGAATTAGAACAAGCACTAAACATTAGATTTAAAAGCCATGATATCCCCCAATTAACTTCTCTAAAAGAAATTGAAAGAGCCATAAATGAACAATGATATAATTCTTGCAGAAGGCATAATAACAAAAAATGGATTTGTGTGTGGAAATCACATAGCTATTGATCATGGATTTTATTGTACTGTTGATCTGATATTAGATAATTACATTCACATTGGTCCCTATTGCACTATGATTGGCGGAAAAGGAGTATTCGTCAAAATGGAAGATTACACTTCAATGGCTGCTGGTGTGCGGTTTATCTGTGCTTCTCTTGAACACTTGGGAGCAGGAATTCCAATTCCATTTTTGACTGAAGAATATAGAGATAATTTAACTTCGGGCAATATTGTTGTAAAGAAATTCGCCAATGTTTTAACTAACGCCATAGTATTTCCAGGTGTTACTTTAGGAGAAGGCAGTGTAATTAGCGCAGGCTCTATTGTAACACGAGATACCGATCCCTGGTTAATCTATGCGGGCAACCCCGCCAGACCTGTTAAAGAACGTCCAAAAGACAAAATGTTAGAATTAGCCGCTAAATTGGAAGCAGAAAATGCTGAATAATTGGAAATTTCATCACATTGGATATGCAGCCAAAGACGCCTCTGAATTAGTTTTGTGGCTTAAATCTCTAAATTACACATTTGGCGAAGAAGTATATGATCCAATCCAAAATGTCTTTTTAACAATGTGTCACAATCCTAACCAGCCCAACGTAGAAATCATCAGACCCAATGATAAAAACAATAAATTAAACACAATTGGTTTTTATCATGTTTGTTATGAGGTTCCATCTATCGAAACGGCGTTAGAAAATTTAAATAAAGAAAAAGTATATTATTTAATTATACAAGAGCCAAAACCAGCTATATTATTTGACAATAGAAAAATATGTTTTATAAAAACAAAAATAGGAATCGTTGAATTGTTGGAAGTTTAGTTTTTAACCAAAATCATACAATCTTCAACAATATCTTCTCTTGTGCAATGCTCTAGCAAATACACAATGGCCTTTCTGGTGGTTACTTTATTCTCTTCCATCCACCAGATGTCATCAAAAAATATATGACCGCCCGATTTCAGCTTGGGTAAATACATTACTGCATCTTTGTATGATAAGGCTTCAGAATGATTTCCATCTATATGTAAAAGATCAATAGATTCATCTTCAAAAGTATCTACTACATTTTCCGACTTATCTCTTAAAATCTTACAATAGTCATTAACTTGATAGTAATCGATATTCTTTAAACAATGTTTATAGACATCTTCTATTTTTAAGGTGCCCCACCAGCCGATATTAGCCTCATCTTTCATTTCTTCTAAGGCATCTTCACAGGTCCAAGGATCAATTCCATAAACAACTCCCTTTTTGTTATGTTTAAGAGCCAGTGCTTGAGGAATATAAGAAGAACCGCCAAAAACACCAATTTCTACACAAAGTTCGGGTTTTGTTTGAACAATAGTTTCAACTAATTTTTGTGCTTTATCAAGACTACACCACCCTTGTATTTTCTTTAAAATTCCTCCCACAAAAAAAATCAAATCTTTTTCGTTTTTGAATTCTGTTTCAATAGTATCTGGTTCTGATTTATGTTTTATTTCTGCCATTTTTTACCATTTCCAGTCTGGACTGTTTCTCAATGCTTTTCTTTCTTTTTTTAAGTCAAACGTTGGAGTCTTTGTCCAAATATCTAAGTTTTCTTTATTTTCAGGAGCTAAAGGATCAAAATTTCTATATTTTAAAGTCTCTCTTTGAATAATTTCCCAGTGCTTTTCAGTTAAAGGTTTTGCATTTGCTTTAATTTCTCTTAATTCATTTGCACAACAGCAAAAACCATGGTTTTCTATTGCAATTAAATTTTTAATGTCTTTTTTCTTTGTTTCATGCGGTTTTGGAGATGTGGCGGGACCGTCAGGTCCAAAGGTGGCCGTTTCATTTCCATAACTTTGATGATCTAAAATATAAATATAACCATCATGATCTAATAGAAACTTTAATCCTGTTAATGCTAAACGAGTTCCAAATTCACAATCTTCCAAACTCTTACAGCCATCCATTCTTTCATTGAAACCATTTAACAATAAAGCTTCTGCTAACGGGAAAGATGTTCCTGCAAACAGCCAAGTTCCATGTTTGTGAGGATAATACCCACCATTTTTCACATGATTAAAACGATGATCGTTTACATAAATATCTCCTTCTATAGGAAATGTTAATTTACCATCATGTGTATTGATCCTAGTCATTCTTTTATGATGAGCATGTAACAAGTGACCAATTTCATAATACTTCCAGTACTTTTCTAACAAATTATCTGGAAAGAATTCGGCATCGTCACAAGTCACCAACAATTCACCATCAGCATATAGAATGCCGGTATTCTTCGCAGCAGATATATAAACATACCCTAAGTCATACCAATAACGATGATTTGGATGAACAGGCACATGCTTCACACAAAAAGAAGATGGATAACTGGCAAATCTATCTTTATTATCTTCGTAAAATGTGTCTATGTAAATAAATTCAAAATCTTTAAAAGTTTGACGTTCTAAATTATCTATTAAAGATTCAAAATAGCTATTGATGCCTTGATTTTTTAAAAAATCATCAAAAGAAGCAGTATGGATCATTAAGCTAATTTTAGGCATAAATTACTTTCAATATACATCAACCGTAAGATTCAACATTTCTTCAACGGTAGTAGTTAAAATTTTAACTGCTGAGTCGTTATCACCGTATGAGATAAGTAATTTTTCTTCATCTCTAACCATGCCAACAGGAAAACAAACTGTAATCAAGTTCCTTTTTCTTACATGGGGCTCAACAGCATCTTCTGCTTTTAAATAAGTACGATTGGAACATTTTATTACATTAAATGGTGGGTTTCCTTCAAAAACATAACATCCATTGTCATAATAATGCATGCTTGGCCCAAGTCGAACAGCAGTATGAAAAGTTCCTAAATAATTACCATCATCTAGTTGCACTGCATTTGTATTTCCCCTTAAAAACTCCTTGTAAAACCAAGGATTGTGCCAACTTGTTTCCCATCGTTTTTGACAAACAGCATTAATGTTGCTTAATACTTTCATCTCAAAAATAGCATGCGGACACACAGAAGAAATCAAATATATTTTGTCTTCATGTCTAAAGGGCATCCAATTTTTTTGACGACCTCCTATTGTAGGCAGACTGATGTTAAAAGGCTTCATTCGAACAAATTTATCCGCATGGTTTCTGTCCATGATGACACAACCACGAATACACTCATTTCTGGCTCCTACTTCTTCTGTTGAGGAATAAACCATCACTAAGCGATTATCTGGGGTCCAAACTAGACGGGGATCAGCGCAATTAGTTATGTCAAACTGATAATGAGAGTCTTTAATTATATCTAAATTTTTGTTTAATATACATGCAGAAAAAGCATATTCATTAGGGCGATAAGTCATAATATACTTATCATCAAAAGCAATGAGGCCAGCATTAAAAGAACCTTTTTCTGGAACAGGGATTCTTTTTATTTCACCTTTGACAGTAGTTAAATATTTATCATCTGGCCGATCTGGAATCGGTATGATTTGGCGTGGTCCAGGTTGTGATGATGGTCTTTTAACTCGTCGGGCCATTTTGTTTTCCGAAACAGTATAATTTCTATTTTTACGCTTCTCAGTAATTGATTTAATTTGCTGAGGAGTGATACCTCTTAATATAGGAGGTGTGGCCCCGGAAAAATTGCGATGATTTTCATTAACAATCAATCTTTTAAATTGCATTAATTATAACCCGTAGTAATGAGACTAGCTTTTTTATTCATAGCCTCAGCACTATCTTGACGCTCAATTTGTGCTAAGGCTTTCCTCACCTCATTGGGCCATCGAGCTATAACATCCCTTCTAACACCCAATAACTCTGAAAGTGCTTTCGATTGGTTGCATATTTTAATGAAATCATCCCAAAAATCAGCATTTAAGTTTAAACCAGCACGAACGGCAGCCGCAGCCTCCGGATTTTCCGAAGTCTTGACTGATTCGTTCTGCATTCTTTCTAAAACCTGACCAAATGATGCCATTAAGCCACCGAAACAACAGTTAAATAGGCACGATCTGCTGGAGCGTAGCCAACAGCATATGTGTCTCTTAAATACACAGCTTTTAATCCATATTCAACAAAAGTATCACCATGCTTTAAAACACGATTAGGAGCTACTGTCAACGAAGGGAAAAAACTTGATCTTGTGTTTTCTCCGTTGTTATCCAATTCCTGAACGGCGACTGTGATTTCACTGGTAGCTGCGCCCATTGTTTCATTCATAAATGGTGTTAAATCAACTGAAAATGTAATAGTTGGTGTAGGGTTTGCCATAAAATTCTCCTTATTTTTTCAAATGTCTCTTCCCTTTGAACATTTTTTCAGGATTTATTTTAGACTTTTTAGGACGCCTGCGACCACCCGTGTAGTCGCTTCTTAATCCCTTTTCACTAAAACTTGCATCTTCTACATTAGAGTAAGTGCTTTTAACTTCTCCGCAGTCCTCAAGCCAGTGCCTAAACATTAAATCCATAGTTTATTTATGATTATCTAACCAAGTTTCAAAAGCTTGTTCATCATATTTACACCCTTTTGTCGCATTGTCCTCAGCTAATAAAGGTTGTAAATTGTCTAAACTACAAATTAACTTGACATCATGTATTTCCTTATCAATAAACGCCTTCACAGGAAATATATGGTCTAGATGCCAATCTTTGTCCTGAATAACTTCCCATTGAGGGAAAGATTGTAAATGTGACAATAAATGCTCAGCAGAGTAACCCAACAATTTATGACAATTTTTCCCATTCTTAGCACAGCCAATATAGGACATGGTAGTTCGAACAGCCTTATCCAGTCGTTTTCTAAAATTAGCATAACATCTACGGTCGCAGTATTTTTGCTTGCTAGTAAAATTAGGAATGAAAGTTTTGTTACATATAGGACACACCCTAGGTTGCTTTATCCGTTTTGCATTTCTTTCATTTTGTTTCAGTCTAAAAAAGTTTTCCCTACATTCACCACTGCAAAATTTCTGTCGTGTCCAATTTGGATCAAACGGCGGTAAAAATATGTTTTTACATTGTTTACATTTAATTTCTTTTGCTTTAGCGAGTTTAGTTATATTAAGTTTGTTTCTAAAGTATTTAAAATTGAAATTTAATCTAAAAATTACTCTTTTAAGATAAGCATATTTTTCTTGCCAATCTTCTTTAGAAGGCCAACCTCCCTCTTTTTCAATAATAGATTTTATTTCTTGAATGATGGTTTCTTCATTCCAGTAATTTTTGCTTCGATGTTTGGTTTTGTATCCGAGCATTTTAGCATATTCCATAAAAGTTATTTTAGATTTACATATTTGATAACATAAATCATTTCTTCTCAAATTTTGAAGATCAATTTTTCTTGGAAATCGGCCAAGTTCTTCAGATATTTCTTTTAATTCATTTTTAATTTCTTCAATATTCATAATAAAAGCCTCCTTACTATAAAATAGTAAAAAGGCTTTTATTTTGTCCAAAGTAATTTTTGGAATTATTTTTTTAGTTATTCGAGGGTAATGCGAGGGGATATTCCGATAGAACCTCCTCCGGATGGCAACGTAAAAGGTGCTCCTGAAAACTTCTCTAACCACAATAATTCTGAAGCTGTGGTCGATGTTACATAGTAACCATAAATAGAAGCGGCTGTAGTAAATGTAAAGGTTTGTTCAGCATATGTAGCTGTTCCTAAACCACCAACATCTGCTACTGTCCAGTCGGTTCCAGTTAATGTAATTGCAGCATAACCAGCTTCGGTTGCTTCTGTTAAATCACCGTAAACTGTAGCGTCAGAAATGGTCGGGTTATTTTTAAATAAATGTAACACTAACTCTGTTGGTGTTTCTTTATTTACAATGTATTCCAGAAGAACTACTTCTCCTATCGTCGGGGCAGTTAACGCCATGTTATTTCCTCCAAATAAAATATCAAAAATATCTATGATGAATATAATAAATATTCAGAGCTTTAAAATGTTGACACAATGATTCCACTCAAAGAAGAACTAATCCCTTATAAAAATGATATCAATGGTGCTGCCGTGGCATTTGGCAAAAGCACACGAACGATCCGTAGATGGTTAGAACGATATGATCTATATTGCCCTAAAAAAGAATACAGACCGGGCAAGACAACAAGAGAAATGATTAGAAAAATAAAACAATTAGACCTAGAAGGGCTAACTCAATCTAAAATATCAGAAATAGTTGGAATTTCCCAACCAATGGTAGGCAAGATAATTAATCGAGGTTTATTTAAATTAAAAGGAAAAGCAGAAATTTCATTTACCAAGATGGCGTCGTAGACTGACGGGAAAAAACTCGATTTCCCGGTCCCATTCGACGCCTTTTTCGTCTCCAAGGCGAGTGAAACATGACAAGCAAACAACCCGGTCCACAAACTCAGGAGGAACAACAGAACGCCAAACATCGTCCGACACGGAGAAGCCCACGGCATTGACATGGTGGCAAAGTTTACAGATTTCTCGGCTACATAAGGAATAAACCATGACAATTTTCTACATTTTCTCTATTTCTGCTTTTATTTCTGTGTTTAAAGTTTCTATTTCATCAAGTAAAGGCACATGCCAAACCATGCGACGTTCTAAAGTTAAATAACTTTCTGCAAATTCCCTGTCCATATCGGGATTTTCACTAAGCATTAACTGATAACACCAAGTTTGGTCAAACTTGGCATATCTGATATCGGTGACTATTCCCAGAGAATCATTGCCATATATTCGAACAATATCTCCACGCTGATACTGTGGCGGCTTAAGTTGTTGTGGAGAATCGCCACACCCTAAAAAGCCTACACACAGTAAAACAATTATCAAATATCGCATTTTCTTCTCCGCTAAAACTAAATATAGCATGGCAATTTTAACAAAAGATGGCAAGCCTTACAAGGTATTCTCTCAACCCAATACACAGTTGAAAGATCAAGTTTCAATCGAAAAGGAAAAACTGGTTTTTCACAATTTCGGCAATGCGCAAACCACGACCGCCGAAGGAAATGCTTTGTTAAAGTCAATTCCCTCTAAAAAGATAGAAGAGCCAAAAGTCAAACCAGAAATGCCTTCAAGCATCTCTAATGATGCACAAGAGTTTTTAAACGCAATTAAAAAAGAAGCTAAAGCTCTTAAAGAAGAAGTGCCAACCGCAAAAGAAGAAATAAATAATTCAAATGTAATTATTGTTTATTGTAATCCTATGATTTCTAAAGAACGTAAAGACGATCTCTATGGAGAGGTTAGAAAGCCAGCTAAATTTGGCAAAAAATTTACATTTGAAGCTTTGCTGATCGACTGTACAGATTTTGAAATTAGCCTTTATACTAAAACCAAAATTTCAGAAGGATCAATAATTTACCCATCAAAATACAAATATGATTGTGGCGAAAAATTTGCCCACTATAGATGGTGGAAAATTAAAAACACAAAAGAATATAATGACGGATTCATTTTAGTGGGAGAGCTTACAGAAGATCAACTAGACTTCTCTGATTGAAAAATTGATGGTCCTTGACCTTGTGGTTCTGTTTTTTTAATTGTAGTTTTAAGCCCAAGCTTCTTTAGTTCTTTATCATGTTCTTCTACGGCTCTCATATATCCAGCTTCATATACTTCTGCAATGAACTTGCCCAATTGTTCATACTCTTCGGCAGTGCTAACATTTTTAGCCAGCAGACCTACAATGGGATCATGGTTGATATATCGTTCTGGTCCGATAAGTTCGTAGATAAATTTTTTAACACTTTGTTGAAAAGGGTTAGATAGTGCGTTAAACCAACTCATTTCTTCTTTTTCTTCTTTTTCTTTTTACAACCAATTGGGTCTTCTTTAGGGGAGACACCAGTGGAGCCGGGGGCACCGAGCCAATTCCAGTCTCTTGATTTTTGTTTGGGATCAAACACAACTCCTGTAGACCCCATAAATTCTAACAACCACTTTTTGAAGTATAACATAGTGTTATGTATAATAAAAAAGCCCGTTTTTCATAAATATGTTATGAGCCTTATAAAATATTTATATTGTTGTCTATCTGGGCATCATGTGTATAAAGTCATTAGTTTTACTCAAGATAAGTATTCTAATGCCACAGACACTAATTTAATACTTAAATGTCAATATTGTGGTGTTTACGATAGAGTAAGAGAACTTGTTATGAAAAGATAAAAGCCCGTTGAAAAACGGGCTTTTTCGCACGTTGATGATGGGTTTCAAAGGGCTTCTGGCTCGCAACTAGACCTTGGGTTTCATAGATCGTTTGGCTCGCAAATCGGTGTTGGGTTTCATTTTCCGCTTAGCTCGCATCTAGCAGCATGGGTTTCATATGTAGTTTGGCTCGCATCTCCATTGTGGGTTTCATATGTAGTTTGGCTCGCAAAGCGACGTTGGGTTTCATTTTTCGCTTGGCTCGTATCTGCGGCATGGGTTCCATATATATGATGGCTCGCACTAAGGCAATGGGTTTCAGGGCTTGCATGGCTTAATTTCTACTTTATTCCAATGTGGTGGTTTGATGTAATCAACGTGCCCACCATGTTCTAAAATCCAAGGTTTAGACACAGAAAACCCTGCTAATTCTCTAGAAACTACCCAATAATGTTGTAAAAATACCTTAGCAACTTTTCTTACAGCACGGTTGTGAGCATGACCATCGGATTCTACCTTTGGACGTTGACGAGCTTTTTCGGCATCATACAACTCACGATAAACTGAAGTGCGTTGTTTGATAAATGAATCTACAATGTTGTAACAATGTGTGCGAATTTTATTTTTCCAATTTGAAGCTACACCTTTTTTACGCTTTTGCACTTTTCCATTATCAACACTATAACCTGCATAGGCCCATAATTTAGAAACGCTGTCGAAGCGATCTATATCTCCAATTAACGATATCAATCCCCCGGCAACGACCGGGCCAATACCTTTAATATGCTGTAACCACTGCGTATAGACCGGATGATTTTCTAATTCTTTATCGACAGCCTTTTTTAGTTCATGTTCACCTTTCTTAACTATTTTAAAAAACTCTTCCATTGCATCAGTGCGATCTGAATAGAGTCGATTGCCAGTTCTAATTCTTACCTCTTGGTAATCTTTAAAAATAGCATAATAAGAAGAAAGGGGTGGCTCAAGCTTCATTTCACGAAACAATTCTGGGTGTGTTTGATATAACGCCCAAATCACTTTAGAATCATTTTCGTCGTTTTTCGCAAAAGCAGCATCGACTTTCTTTTGATAGTTTTTTCTTGCATCTGCTGTGGCGTTTGTCGAACATCTAAGAACTTTTGCCCCTACCTCGATGAACGGAGCGGCATATTTTTGAGGAATATTTTCAGCCACAATTATTACATCGCTAGAAGGCTCAGGAAGTTTTTTCCTTATCTTCTTGCCATCAAAAATTGCAAGTTTACGTTCTTCATGAGACCAATCGACCGCCAATATTGTGATATCGTTATCCATGTAATTTATTGCCTTTTCAGAAGTTTGATTTCAAAATTGTATTTTCAATAAAGAAATATGTCAATACAAAAAATAAACCTCATTGATTAATGAGGTTTATTTGCACGTTGATGATGGGTTTCACGTTGATTTTGGCTCGCACGGGGACAGTGGGTTACAGTGGGGGTATGGCTTAATCACATATCAATCCATCCATCTACGATTTGTTCGTAGATAGACAAATCTTTGTTATCTTGAAGTTGTTTTATTTCTTCAATCATTTTTGTATGACAAAAATCACTCTTGTGATACTCGTCACGATACCACTCAATTAAATCAATGAGAGATTGTTTATCTTCTGCATTCATCAAATGTTATTCCTAATTGTTGCATCTGTGATACCAAAGATGCCATTACACATGATTCTCTTGTAATACACCCGTACTCAGAGTTTAAACCATTTTGCCGTTGGTAGTCTTGCGACTTTTTATCATGTTTTTCCATTAAATATTTAATTTTTTGGATCAATAATTGTCGCTCATTTAAATTAACATTCATTTTATTTCTCAACACTAATTATAGCTATTCTGAAAACATTGTCAATAACAATATATAATTCATTATGGGATGCACAAATACACTGGCTATAGGAAGACCGACACAAGAACAGATTCAGGCAATGGCATGTTCTGCCACTTATAAGGGCACAACTGATGTTTCTCCTTGTAATCGTCCTGGTCTGGGTCCACGCCCTAAAAGAGAAAAAGTTCGAGAAGAAATTAGAGATTATATTCTTCATATGCTAGGTGCCCCTGCAATACGATTAGAATTAGATGAACAAAATATAGACTTTTGCATTAATCAAGCATTAAAAATAGTTGAAGATTATGCTCCTACGGATTATTTCAGTTACTACACATTTATAACGACTCCTGGTAAGAGTGTCTATGAATTACCTCCAGATGTTGGTTATGTTAGAAGTGTAGAATATAAACAAGTTCCAAGATTTTCTTTTAAAGCTTCAGACCTTGATGGAGCCATTCCTGTTGAATATTTCTATCCAGGTGGCACTTATGCTTCCATTCAAGGGGGTTTAATCGACCCTATCCAACCGATTTGGGGCAGAGCAGGCGAATGGATTTTATATAAACAATACGAACGAATGTATTCTAGAGTTTCGTCTAATGAGGGTGGCTGGGAATGGATTGGTGGATATCGTCATATTAAATTGTATCCAGTTCCTTGTGCTCCTCAAAGAGTAGGTGTACATTATTTACAAAAATGTAAAGATTGGGAGGAAGTAACCCAAGCAATGCAAGAGGGTTCACTTACTTATGCAAAAGAGATACTCGGTCGTGTACGAGGAAGAATAAAGAATCCACCTGGACCGGGGGGTGGTATTCAACTAGATGGAGCAGAATTATTACAAGAAGCGAGAGAAGATCGCAAACAATGGTTTGAAGATTTGATTTATAAATTTGGCGAGGCTGGGGCTATGCCTATTCGTTTTGGTTAAAGATGATAAATCCATCTTTTTTTACCACAATCCCAAATTCTATACAGTCCTCGTTCAACAGCCCATTCATATTCTGTTTTGTCGGAAGGACAATTAACATTAGATTTCTTTTGTGATTGTTTTGACAACCTTTGTTTACAATTTTTTAGATTAACATAACTGTAATCTGGAGGGAGTTCGGCATCTAATTTGAACCCTAATTTTTCATAAACTTTACCGCTACTCCATCTGTTATCGCTCCAAGTAACAAGGTTAGGATAATCGTTTTCTGATGCCCAAATTTTACAATATTTAAACAATCGGCTTGCCGCACCAACTATTTGGACTCCAAACTTAAAACACATTCTATCTAAAACCAATTGATTTTTTCTAGGATGGTGTCCCAGAGACATAACTCCCAATAAATCATTATTGTCAAAAATGCCAAATGCTACCTTATGTCGATTAGTTCCACCTTGTATGTGATGTAAATCACAAAAGTCCTTGCATATTTTTTTAGATATTTCTTTTACCACACAATTTCTTGCGTAAACCCTTTTATCAAAACTCCCCATTGCAGCTTTAATTATGTTTTTACATAACTGCTCTTTATAACACCATTCATCTTCAAATATTGTTATAAGTCGTATGTTTTTATCTTTACATTTTTTATATTTATCATAATGATAACTTCGATCTTTTGGTGAAATAGACCCCTCACAATGCCAATAGTTTCCTAGATATTCAATACCGAGACTGAAGTTTTCATTGAAGAGATCAATTTCTTTACCATCTAAGATCGAGTGGTTTTTAGAAAATTTAAAACCCAATTCTTCCAACCATTTTTGCACAAAACGTTCGCCGCCCTTTGGTTGGTTTTTCAACAACGCATTTGGAACTCCATATTTTTCAATACATTCTTTTCTATATTTTTGTTTAAATTCTTTTGTTCTTGAATAGTATTCTTCTCCATATAATTTTAAATTGGTCTCACGATATTTTTCTGCAAATTCTGGGACGCTGAGCGTTCCATTTACTCCATATTTTGTTCTGATTGTTTCTCTAGTTTTTTGTTTACATTCATCAGTTTTAGTATAAGTTGTTTCATTAAACTTGTTTAAACATGTATTTTTTCTTCTTTTTTTACATTCTTGTGTTTGAGAATAGCTTTCTTTACCATATTTGCTAACACTAGTTTGTTTAACCTTTTCTTTAATCTCTGGTGCTTGTGAAAAGTTATCTACTCCAAATTTTTCTTGAGCAGCTTTGGCATGTTTTTCTTGCCAATGTTGGCTGGTCCAATATGTTTCACTTCCATATTTTTCTTTTATAGTTTTTTTAATTTTATCTTTGACAGATTTGGCTTGTCCTGCGTGTTCTACACCGAATTTAGCCAAGTTGGTTGCCTTGGCTTTTTCTATTGAAGATGGAAGATTTCCCGTAGTCGGGGAGCCATATTTTAGCAGATTAGATTCTTTAATTTTTTCTTGAGTGCAATTGCTGCAAGCGTCCTTTTTAATCACTTTGTAACCAGAAAGAATGCTTCGTTTTGTACGTGTAAATTCCTGACCGCAGTAATCGCATTGGCAGTGGAAGTATCGTTTAGTGCTGGCCGTGTCGAAATCCAGTCCTAATTCTTGATTTTTTTCATACAATAACATTTTTATACTTTCTCATATAAATATAACATGAATCAAATAAAATTCAAAGACTGGTTGTTAGTGGAAAACCACGAATATTCCTGTGTAATGGCTATGATTCCCCCGCCCTTAAGCTCTAAAATCATTACATGGACTTCTAAACATGTTCCAAATGAGCATTTAACGGCAAAAGGAATAGAAAATGAACCACATATCACAGTTCTTTATGGATTACACACCAATGATTTTCGTAAAATAAAAAATTTATTGTCGGACATTAGGTTGGAAGCTAAACTTGGAGTTGTATCTAAGTTTGAATCTCCGGAATTTGATGTATTGAAGCTTGAGGTAGAAAGCGATAGTTTTAGACTTCTTCATAGAAAATTAAAAACTTTAAAGTTTACATCAGATTTTCCGACATATAGACCCCATTGTACTTTAGCTTATGTGAAAAAAGGCAGTTGCGATCATTTGTTAAATAATCAAGATTTCAATAACATAAAGATTGGATTTAACAGTGTTTTGTTCTCACCTGCAATGGGCCAAAAAGTACCAATTACCTTAATGTAGGACCAGATTCAGAGTTGGCAATTTCATCATCTGTATCTAGTTTTTCTGGTGGTGGGCTTTTAAACTTCTTCTTTTTATGAAGTTTATCTTTTTTATATGGAATTTCTGCATTTATAAGACTTTGCAAATCTTCTTCCAACCAAGTTTTAAAATAAAGATTACCATACATCTGGGCCTCCTTGAGATGGTGATGGCACATTAACTGGTTGTGTATTGTATCTTCTCCTTGCCTGGTCGATATTTTGTGGTTTTTGATTGCCTCGGGGCCTATAATTAACATTACTTTTATAGGTCATTGTATTTCTATCTAAAATGCCTGCTATTTTTCTATTTTCTACAAATCCAGGAGCCATTCCAGGAATTCGGTGCATTTTGACTTCGTAGGGAGTTAGATCGATGAATACAACTTGATTTCCGAAAGTGGTTCTATTAAATGCACCATATTGTCCACTTATAATGGTTTTCCACACTTGTTCATTATTTGAATGAATATCTGCTGTGGTTGTGATTATCCCTTGGGCACCGTAGTTTAGATTTTGACCGCCTAATAGCATATTAGCTATTCTATCATTGGTAAAATGTGTTAGGCGGCTAAATTGTGGCGGTATTGTTGGCAATTGGTTTGCATTTTGCAACTGTTGTTCCATCCATAATTTAAACTCTAAATTACACATTGGTCCACCCATCATTTTTCTTAATTTTAGGAGGATCAGGATATTTTACGGGCATGGAATTGAAGTAATTTTTTACCTTATTTCTAGCAATTTGATCGATTATATCATCATTTATTTCGACATTCCGCTCTCTAGCTTGTTTTAAGATCATTTTTTTAAATATATGAAATAACACCGATTCCCTAGACAACGGATAAATGTCATGCTCCCCAAGCCAACTTCTAAATTCTAAATGCATCATATTTTATTTATCAAAAACACTAAATATTTAGATGAAAACATATCAAGACTGGCAACTGCAAAAGAAATTAGATGCATTTACGGAGAACGACAGTTTCAAAAACTGTTTAAAGGAAAGTTTGTACTTGCTGGAAGCTTCTTCTAATTCTCGCTATAGTGTAGAAGTAAATTATAGAAGTAAAATCAAAGAGGTATTAGAAGCTTTTGCTAAAATCTGTCTTGGTTATGTTAGTGCTGCGATGAAACAGAGTGGTTATCATGTCAAACATGTTTACGACGAGAAACCTTTGAGAATCTTGGTTTCAAGTAGAAACTGGGATGATGGAGAATGGGTAGGCATTGTTTATTTCCATCCAGATCATGATGGAGGTTGTTTCATAGTTTCTAAAGGCTTTTACAACAAAGATGAAAAATCAGTTTCAATGCAATCTAGAAACAAATGTAAGGGTGATTCTGCTGCTGAGATTGCTGCTGATCTTAGAAATTTAATGCATAGTCTAAAAGGCAAACCAGATCGTCACGTTGATAAGTTGAAAGGAATTCCGCTTAAACGAGGGCCAAAGAAATGAACAAAAAGTATTATTTAATTTTAACCTTGATTTTAGTTATATTGGTTACAATTGGTTTTAAAGCTTTAACAAATCCATATCAAACCGATTGCGGAGATGCTGTTAATTATATTATGGTGGATTCCAATCAAAAAACACCACAATTACCATTAGAAAAATTAAAAGTAAAGCCTGAAGTTAAATTACCAGCGGCAGGATATACTGTCCCACTTGCGATGGCTTATAAAATCAAAAATGAAAATCTTTACAAGGTTGGTTCATTAAAAGACATTGCTTTCAAATGTATAGTTTTAAAACAATATACTTTTAAAGATGAAATATATTATCTAATTAGAATTACAGAACCAGATTACGAACAAAATTCATGGATATTGCATGAAAATGAAGTGGTGATTGAGCAATGAAAACGTTTATTCAATTTTTGCACAAAGACGCTCAAATTTTTGGAGCATACCATCAATCTCAAAAAGCACAAAATAAACCCAGTGATCTTTTTTCTATGCTGAAATCCGGAGGAGGATTTCTTGGAAGAGGTTTTTTCAAGGAAGATTATACATTTAACAATTGGATTAAAAATAGGGAAAAATGCCAATACTAACACCGTGTTCGCACTGTAAAGTGCAGTGGCGATTGAACAATGAAAACGTTTAAACATTAATGTACATATCTCCAATTTTTACTCCTTTTATTTCACCATTTTTCCTAATTAAACCAATAACTTTATCAAAATCTGCCTTTCTTTTATCAGACTGATAATTTTTAAACCGGCTTACAGCAATTAAATAAATTGCCATTATAAAAACAATAAAACCAATTGTTGTATTAGTTGTTGTGATTAACAATGCTAGAACAGCAATCGTTATTTCTATAATTAAAGTCACAATTCTTTCAATTTTTTGAATCATTTCTTTATTATATCATCTATTTCAACTAAATCAACAAATAAAAAGTGAGTTTATTATTCATATTTATGAATATTTAACATAGATACTACATGAAAAAAAGAACTACTGAAGAGGTTAGAAAATACTTTGCCAAACAAGGCTGCGAATTATTGAGCGAATATACCGGGGCTAAAAACAAACTAACTTACAAATGTACTTGCGGCAACATAAGCACAACAATTTGGAGCAATTTTATCAAAGGACACAGATGTGGTTTATGTAAAAAATCTGGTCCGAAAAAGAAAAGGAGTGTCGAGGAAGTTAAACAAATTTTTAAGGAAAGAGGATGTGAATTTCTTGATAAGGAGTTTGTTAACTCAAATTATAAACACAACTACAAATGCAAGTGTGGGTATTTAGGCAAAATAACTTTTGCTGGATTTTTTCGACAAAATCAAAATTGTTTTAATTGTGGAATTGAAAAAAACAACAAAAAAAACAAAGAAAAAAACAAAGAAATGCAAAATAAAGTTAAAAAATATTTTGAAAAACATAATTGTCAATTATTAGATGTTTATGTTAAATATAATATAAAAATGAATTATATTTGTAGTTGCGGACGCCAGTCAAAAATAGATTGGGATCATTTTAAAAGAGGACAAAGATGCGGATTTTGTAGCTCCAAAGGAAGAGTTAAAAAATACACGATAGAAGAAGTACATAAAATTTTTAAAGAGCGTGGTTGTGAATTTTTAGATAAAGAGTATAAAAATTCAGATTATAAACACAATTACAAATGTAAATGTGGCAACTTGGCTAAAATAAGTCTTCATGCATTTGTGCATCAAAACCAATATTGTTATAAGTGTGGAATAGAAAAACAAAAAGGACCAAATGCTTATAATTGGATAACAGATCGAGAAGAAGAAAAAGACAGAAGGTTGTTTAGAAAAAAATGCTATAAAATATTAGAACACACCTACAACATGGTAGGCTCCAAGAAAAAAGATCGCACTCACAAAATATTAGGTTATTCTCCACAAGATTTGAGAAACCATATTGAAAAACATCCTAATTATAAAGATTTAAAAAATCAAACATGGCATCTTGATCACATCTTCCCAATCTATGCATTTTTAGAATATGGCATAACTGATCCAAAATTGATTAATTCATTAGATAATTTACAACCTTTATCAGGCTCCGAAAATAGTAGCAAATGCAATAAATATAAAAAGAGAGATTTTGAAAAATGGTTGGCCAACAAAGGAGTCAACTTAAAGGAATGTAAATGAGCCTACTCACTCCCGATGGACGCCCGTATAAAACTTTCGGGAGTTTACAAGTATATCAACCGGATGCAGAAAATCCGCAAATAAAATTATTTAACTTATGGGATGAAGATACTATAAGAAGCTTCGGCTCTCCTTTATACTACTACGAAGTTTTTATTTCACCTGGTGAGATAGACACAACTTATATTGAAGCTAGAGGAAAAATATATTCAAATCACCCAGTAGAAATTTGGGCTGTGTATGAACCACTTCCATCTCAAAATTATCAAAATCAATGGGGCATAGAATCACTTAATGAAATGGTATTTGAATGCAATGCTCAAGCAGTAATTAAAGCAATTGGTCATATGCCAAAAATTGGCTCAAGAATATATTCACCACATCTTGGAGAAAACTGGAAAGTGGTGCAGAGAAATTTAGGCGAATTTAAAATGTGGAGTGCATTAAGAGTTCAATTAATCGCCCAGCAGTTTCAGGAAAGTGCTACTACTTCTGGCGGGCGTGTTACAGAATCTAAACCCGATATACCAAAATCAATTTAGGAGGAAATATGAAAAAGTTTAATGAATGGCAAGCTGAGGTCAACGAACATTTAGACCCAGATGTATTAAGAGAAAAAGTAAATGATTTAGCACATCAACTTCATTTAGAACTTCAATCCTTTCAAGGCGACAGATTTGAAGGATTTTTAGAGTTAACTGGTGCTGTGCATAACTTAAGAAGAGTCTTAGCTGGTCTAGAAACTGATACTTTAGATGACATGCCTCAATATATTACTTCAGAAGATTGTGGCGAGCCGCACAAGCCCAGAAAAATGAAGAAAATCAATCACAAAGAAGTAACTTCTAAAGGTGTTCGTAAAGGTGAGAAAGATTTATCTAAAGATTACAAAGGACATCTTGCTTCTAATGGAGACGAGGAGCCTTTTAAAGTTTTGAAAAAATAGTATCATCATATTGTTGATATTTAGGAACTTTCCAAAACATGCGATAAGGAAGCTTGGGCTTTTTTAGCAAGTCATTGACTTCTAAAACAAGAGTTGGCATCCTTGTTTTGTTCTTCTTTATTTTGAAATGTTTCATTTTTAATGAATTTCCCGAGTTGTTTAATGTTTGGTGGGTCTGGGTGTATATTTTTTAATGCTTCATCTAGTGCGGCATCACCGCCGTTGTTGTGCATGATAAGCATTTGTTTATATTTATCATCAAATTGATTGTTTTCGTGGTCGTTCCATACATGTTTGCAAATACTTGAATTCTTTTTAACCTGTGCGTTTTGAAAAGACAGGTGATGCAATTTTTTATCTCTTTCATGTCTTTTCTTTCTTTCTTCTGCATTCATTTTTTGTAGATCATATTTGACCTTCTCGGAAACAATTAAAAACTGTCCGTAGGGCTCATCATGTCTAAAAATATGTGTGGTTCCTTCAGATGGCATTTTAAAAACTACAAAAAATACACGACTCCACCAAGAACGAATATGACCGGGCACTAATAAAGGACATGTTTCTGTATGATCTGTAAAATATCTTGGATGTGGTTCTAATCTTATTACATGTTCATCGGGCGGTTGAACATCGAGTAAAGAACTCATGCCATAATGTCCTGGTGCGAAGTGAGAAAAAGGTATTTTCCCTGTTTCCGACCATTCTATTTCTTTTCCATCTTGCATTGGTTGGAAAGTTATTTTTGAATTTTTGTTTATCACATGAACTTCTGTTTTGAACGAATACCTTAGTTCAAGCCCATAGGTAGAGGCTTCTACAAAAGGGATGCAGTGCCATGGTTGTGGAGTGCAGCCGTCGCTGTGATCGTGGTGATCTCCAGCCCAGCCAGGAATCTCCAATTTAACTGGTTTGGGAGGGATGCCATATGTTCTATATTTTACTTTTATATTCATTTAAACTCTTACTTTATTAAACATAGATAAAATATTATAGTAAACGGAGATAAGTTGCCAAAGATATTCAGCCTAGGAAATCACAACTTTAAATCGCCTAATGAATGTGGTGATTTAAGCCCTGTAACAGCGGACCTACGTGAGAAGAACAGCACATTTTGCGATCCACATCAACCTGATCCTTGCCAAGAGGTAGGTCGCAAAAAAAAGTTCGGAGAAAAGGTTGATTGTGATCCTTTGCAATCAGGTGCTATTGTCAATGATGTAACCAAACCTGCTCGCAATGTAATTAACAGGTATTCTAAATCTATCCGAGGTTCTGACGAGGGTATGTTAGACCTTTTCAGCAATCTTGTTGTGATAGACGAAGATAGCAAAGTTTGGCCGGTTCCTATCATTTGGGGCACTCAAGAAAGAGCAGCAGCTTATGTTCTTCAAAACAACATGAGAAAAGACAACACATTGGTTGTTGATCGTCTTCCCTTGCCTTTACTAGCCATTCATTCTTCTGATGTCAAGTTTGCCAGAGAAAGATATATTTATCACAAAGCTCAAAGTTTTCTCAAGGAAGATAAAACATACAGACATGTTCAAGAATTGAAACCAAAAGACACGGTTTTTGGAATATCGATGGGTGTTCCAGTGGATATTAGCTACTCATTATATGCCTGGACTTTGTATATAGAAGACATGAATCAGTTATTGGAGCAAATAGTTCCAAAATTAACACCTATGGCATATATAAGGGTGCAAGGTATACCTTGGGAGATTGGTGTTACTTTAGACTCGATAGCTAATAACATTGACTTCGAACCTGGGGATAAGAAAGAGAGGGTTATAAAGTATAAGTTTGACATGACAGTACAGACATTTATTTCACAGCCTATAACTAGAAATAAAACAGTATTGAAAATTAAAACTGACTTTCATAATTCGATTGATGCGTCTGAAGTGATTGATGTTTTTAACAGAGATGAGGTCGAATAAACATGATTGAGATTACCAACATAACAAAAGGGCCTATTCAATTAATCGTTAAATCATTAGGAAAAAAAAGAGAATACAATAAAAATGCAGAAAATAAGATAAAAGGCAAGGCGATAACAGTTGTAAATATCCCAGGAATAGGATCAGGAAAAAATATCTATCTCTTGGAAGATGAAAGATATACCGACTATATAGATCGTGCTGAGAAAGCAGGATTTATAAAACAAAGAAAAGTTACAGGTTTAAAATAAAGAGTAAAGGGAGAATAACATGGCTATATTGAGGGGTTTTCCACCTTCCAACACGATCTCACCGGGCGTTCGTATTGCTGAAAATGATCAGAGTTTCATAAGCCCAGAACAAACTTTTCACAGAGCCGGTTTGGTGGGATTTGCCAGCAAGGGACCAATTAACATCCCGACTCTAGTTCAAACAGCAAGACAATTACATACAATATTTGGTTATCCTCACCCTGATACCAGTGATCCTTACTTGATCTATGCAGCCGAGCAGTATTTGCTAGTTGCCAATGAACTTTATGTGGTAAGAGTGGCTGACGAAGAGGCCGTAAGTGATGAGCGTGCCGTGTATGCCAGCAAAGACGTTCCGGTAGCAGGCGGAGAAATTATCATTCAATCTGATACTGCTGGCCCTTACACTTTTGAATCGGATTCATTTTTCAAATGGAAGCTTAATGGTGTTCTAGCTTCTAAAACACTAATGGTTCCAGATGATGCATATACCACAACCGAACTTGTAGCTGCTTTAAATACACAATTAGTTTCTTCAGTTGATGGAATTCAATTCTTTGTTGGAACTGGTGACAAAATTGGTGTTAGCACCACTTTCTCTTTCGGACCTGATTCGTCCTTGGAATTAGTGAGTGTTCAAAACGCCATTTATGGCCCAGCCAACGGAAGCACAGCCCCAGGTTTCAGTGGTGTTTCTGGTTTAGGAACCTCGATGACTCAAGGTTCAAGCACCAGTGGAAATGATGGATACAGTGCTGGTTATACCGTAGCGGGCACATGGGACTTCACAAGTCAAACAAACTTAAATCTTCTAGTTGTTGTTGATGGAACAGATAACGTATTAATTGACAACGTTGTCCAGACCGTTGACTTAGATGATCTAGAAGGTCTATCCAACTCGACCGAAGACATTGTAAACGAGATTAACTCACAAATTACCGCTGGAACTATCCCTGGCGGTTTTTATGCAGTTGGTGGCGGTGTTACAGATGGTCCTGAAATTGACGGTGTAACTTTAGACTTATCATCTCACCCATTTGTAAATGCTGACAACGTAACTTTAGCCACTTTACACCATGGTAAAGACGCCAAAATTTTAGTAAAGAGTGACTCAACGGCTTTTGCAATCTTTGATTTCGACGGATTAACTGGTGGTGGAACAAGCCCAAGCGGAACCACAGGCGATGCTGATATCGAAGAATTGGCAATCGTGGTTGGCAGCACAGTTTCTAGCACCAACAGCTTTACATTAACTGCCGATTCTCCAGGCATTGAAGGAAATAACACCCAAGTTGTAATTACAAATGATATTAGAGAGGGAGTTTTTACACTAGATGTATTCTCCAACGGTGACGGCGTAGAATCTTGGGGCAACTTAACCAAAGATGCTACAAGCACTTATTATGTCTCGACATTCTTGACATTAACTTCTAATTTCATCCGTGCGGTAGACAATACTTCTACTGCTGCACCTCCTAAAAATGGAACTTATACATTAACAGGTGGAACCGATGGAATTCCATCCGATCCAGATGATCAAGACGCATTATTGGTTGGAACAGATGTTGGTTTGACTGGTGTTTATGCTTTCAGTGAACCAGAACAAATTGATATCGACTTAATTGCCTGTCCAGGCCACTCTAGCACGGCTGTAATTAACGCTTTAATTAGCGTATGTCAAGATTACCGAGCAGATGCCATGGCAATTATTGATCCACCATTCGGATTAACAGTAAATGAAATCATACACTGGCAAAATGGTGTTCACCCACTAAATACAACTAGATTTGACAGCGATTTTGCTGCCTTGTATTGGCCATGGGTTAAAATTGCCGACACATTTAACAACATTGATGTTTGGGCACCACCTTCTGGATCGGTTATGGCTGTTTATGCCAAGAGTGATCAGATTGCCGAGCCATGGTTTGCTCCTGCTGGTGTTGTTCGTGGTCAAGTTCCTGGCATTAGCGACGTGTTCGCACGTCCAACTTTGTCTGAAAGAGACTTGATGTATGGAAACAGAAATGCCATCAACCCAATTGTTCAATTTAGTGACTTTGACGGTTTCTTGGTTTGGGGCCAAAAAACTCTTCAAAGAACACCAACAGCTTTGGATCGTGTCAACGTCAGAAGATTGATGTTTACTGCTGAGAAGAGAATTAGAAATGCCTCTCGCCAGCTATTGTTTGATCCAAACGACGAGATATTCAGAACAAAGTTTACTACGATTGCCAACTCGATTCTACGAGAGATTCAGATTGGCCGTGGTATCACTGACTTTGTGATTCTTGCAGATGAAACAATTAATACTCCTGATGTAATCGACAGAAACGAATTTAGAGCAAGAATTGGAATTATTCCAACTCGTGCTGTTGAATTTATCTTCATTGAGTTTAGCATCCTCAGAAGCGGAGTCGATTTATCAGATAGTTTTTAAAAATTAACGGTAAATAACCGCAAGGAGAAAATATGCCAGATATGGGAATTGGTTTGCTTGGAAACGCAAACTTAATCATTAAAAGAAAATTTAGATGGACGTTCCAAGTGACACGAGCCAATGGACAGGATATTCCGCCCAACTTTGTAAAATTAGCTGGTCGTCCCAATATTGAGATCGAAGAAGTAGAGCTTAACTATTTAAACGCCAAAAAATGGATTACTGGAAAAGCCTCTTGGCAGACAATTAATGTTACTTACATTGATGTTGCCTCGACTTTAAACCAGAACCTATGGAATTGGCTTGCTTCTTGTTATGACTTTACCGATCCTGTAAACCTTCACATGGGATCATCTCCTCAAGATTATGCCGGAACTGGTATTTTGATTATGTATGATGGTTGTGGAACTCCGCTAGAACAGTGGACTCTACTAGACCTATGGCCAACTGGCATTAACTTTGGCGACGATCTAGATTATTCGTCATCTGACGAAGCACAAATCGAATTGACATTGAGATATTCCAATGTCCAATACCAGAGTCTATGCCCTGGATTTACACCAGTTGGCGTTTGCACACCTTGCGGTGCCTAATTTGGAAATTAAATCGATTAAAAAGGCAACTTTTTTGGTTGCCTTTTCTTTTATAATATGGTGATTTTATGCCTAGAATGGGATTTGATTTTGGTTTAGAGGCTGCTGCTCTTTGTGCGAAACAAAAATTTCGTTGGTTGTTTATTATACCATCTATATCCGCCGATGGTATAAATTCTCTTCCTCCGCTCAAAGGTGCTCGACCCTCAGTGTCTTTTAAAGAAATTCAAGCAGAACATTTAAATGAAACTATTTCTTACCCAGGAAAGCCTGAATGGAAACCAGTTGATTTAAGTCTTTATGATTTAAAAAAGAATATTCATCCTGTTTTTGGGTGGCTCCAACGATTGTACAACCCCGGCCCAGGCGAATGGAGCCCCCCATTAGACAATGAATTTATCATAAGTGAAGCCTATTTAGAGCTTTATGATGGTTGTGGAGGTCTTTTAGAACGTTGGATTTTTGAGAATGTTTGGCCTAGTTCTGTTGATTTTGGCGAATTAGAGATGGGAGATTCGGAAATAGTCACCTGTGATTTATCTATAAAATATGCTCGTGCCTATATAAATCAAACCACAGATATTTAAAAATTTTACACTTGCGCTTAATTTTTAAATTCTATATAATACACTAGAAAGGTTTGGTTATGAATAAAAATTTACTCGAAATATTAGAACAAGAAGAATTACTTCAAAAGCTAAGAGACGCCGGATATGGTGAGTTAATTGACACTTTGCTGTTAAACGAAACTTCTGTGTATACTAAGAGAGGTCGTCTTAACAAGTCTGGTGCCTGTAGGGTTTTAGGATGTAAAACAAAGCAATTAGAAGACGCTTTAGAAGAATGTCGTGAAATTTTAAAAGATTCTATCTAATAGTTTATTTTTTCTTTACCGTTGCGAATAAAAACGTTTTCTTGTCTGCTGACCATGAAATCTCGATAACGTTCTTTTAAGAGCTTATAGTTTTTAGTGGTTCTGTATATTTGGCGATAATGATTTAATATACAAGTTGTCATGTAATTAAATGCTTTGCCTTTTTCAGGATTGAAACGGTCAATTTTTTCAAAGCAAATCATTACACCTTCTTGTATAGCATCATCAGAATCCACTATAATGTCTTTTGCGTAAAGGACTAAGTGTTCAGAAAGTGTATAAAAAGCAGTAGCCAGTTCTTTTTGAGAAACATCAAAATCTGACGCCGCAGTATTAAGTTTGGTTGTATAAAATTTTAAATCGTGGCTGGGCTCTTTGTTATATTGTTCCCTAATTTCTGTTGAGGATTTAACATCCTCCATAATTAGTTGATATCTAATTTTTTCTTGTTTAGACTGCTGGAAGCGGCGTATAACATTTTCTAAAAATTTGTTGTTTAGGTATTCTGTACTCATGTTCCTCAAATCGAAAAGTAGAATGATATATAGACACTTTACTGCACATTTCTCGCATTTCTTTCTTTTCATGGAACTCTATTAGAACATGTCTACAGATTTCCTAATCACTATATTAGAGCATCCCCACATAGAAAAAGGATACAAAGAATTTAAAAAATATTTAAAAAATAGGGGAAAAACAGAATATGTTGCCGCTCTTGACCACTTATTAAAGGTTAAATTTAATAACAATGCCTCTGACAATACAGATATTGACAAAAAATAATGAATCAACCATAGAAAAATGTCTAAGTTCTGTTGATGGGTTAGGCAAAATAATCATCGTTGATTTAGGATCAAACGACAAAACACTTGATATCTGCAAGAGGAGCGGTTGTGAAATCTTCTCGGAGAAGAACGCCCACAACCGCTCCAACCTCAGAAATAAATATCTAAAAAATAATTGGAATCTTTATTTACAGCCTTATGAATTCTTAACAGAGGGCCATGAAGAAATATTAGAAATTACAACAACTCATGAGCCCCATTCCTTCTTATTTAAAGTAGTGCAAGATACAATTATTACAAAAGAAATTAGATTATGGAATAAACAACTTGAATTCACAAACCCAATCTATGAAAAAGTTCAAGATAAAGATGCATTGGAAACAGAGTCAGTTGCCCTAATTTCAAATCAACACAAAATAGATTTTAAGAATTATTTAGATATCATTACCCAGTGGAAAGCCCAAAAACCCTTGGCAGTAGAACCTTATTATTACCATGCCCTTACCCTTTTGTTGTTAGGGAATTATAAAGAATTTGTCGATTTGGCAGAGTATTACTTGTTCCGTGATCAAGAAACCCAGGCATCTATAATGATGAGATATCATTTAGCCATGGTTCAAGCCTATCAATTCGATGAATTTAACAAGGCAATAAAGAACATTTTATTCTGTATTTTAATGAAACCCAACATGGCAGAATTTTGGTGCCTATTAGGCGACATTCATTATATTTTAAAAAGCTATGGACAAGCCAGAGAATTTTATGAAAATGCCATGATACTAGGAAGTCAAAGATATCAATCAGATAGATGGCCAATTGATGTGGTTAAATATAAAAAACATCCATTATCTATGATGGAAAGCATAAATAAGCTAACATCAGAATTTGAGATATACAGACAAAGCAATGAAATTAAATAATCTAATATTAGCTATATTTATCTTCTTGGTAGTTTTTATGGTTTTAACAATATTAAAACCAAATTTTAAAAATTCAAAAACACCAGAACCAGAGTCGCCACCAATTTCTATCTCCCCGGAGACTCCACCACCGCCACCGCCGCCACCAATTGAAACTCCTAATATTACGACTCAAATTCCTAATTATTTATCTTATCCTGATATTATCAAACAATTAAAAATTTGGAATGAAGAAGCACCTAGGTTAACTGAGGTTGGTGTTTATGGTAAAACTAGCCGTGGCCAAGACATATATTTTATTAGAGTTACCAATGAACATACTGATTTAGCTCTAAATGACCAAGGAAATGGAATTTGGAATGTAGAACCAAAATCTAAAGTATTAGTTACGGGTTGTATTCACGGGAACGAACCACATTCTACTGCTACTATCATGGCTTACATTGGAAGTATGTTAGCCTCTTATGGTAAAGATGATAAAATAACAAGTTTAATTCAAGGTCGAGAAATTTTCTTTGTTCCCGTGGTTTCGCCTGACAGTTATCCTAGAAGTCGTTATGTTGATGGTGTTGATCCTAACCGAGATTTTGAAAATAAAAGATCAGCACCGATAAGAGAGGTTCAAAAGTTTTTCTTACAACATAAATTCGATGCAGCTTGGTCGGGACATACTTGGGGACGGGTATTTTTATATCCTTGGGGCAAAAGCATGACACCTTGTCCAGACGATGCAGTTTATAGAGAAGTTATGGATGAAGTTGCCCAATTGTGTCAGTATCGTTTAATTAGAGCTTGTGAAATGTATACGTCTAATGGGCTAAACAATCCTCCTATTAGATATGGAATGCCAGGTTGGGGTGGTGGAGAGTTTAGACCAATTTATGGAACTGAGATGGATTGGTACTATGGCCATGGTGCTTTTGCTGTGGTGTGTGAATATGGAACCCATCAAAGAATTCCATCTCATAGTGAAATTGAAAGTGAATTCAATCGAACATTCAAAGGATTTCTTTACTTTTTAGAAAAAGCTCCATTGGCGATCAATCGTCCTAATTAAGCATAGGACGTTTCATTGCTCGTGGTGGCGGATATTCAGATACCACACAGGTAATTTCATCTTGATATCTAGCTAGAGCAATTTGCTTAGGAGTGTTTTTTGGAAGTTGAGCGAGTTGTTTAGCCAGATCATTAACATGACAATTAATCACAGTATGATTGACTTCGTATTCTGGAATTGGGACTTCTTTTTGTGATAAAGAAGGCATTGCTTCTTTCACTTCTTCCTCATTTATTTCACTATCAGAGCCAAAATATTCTCTCAATTCCTTTTTAGCAGTAGTGAGTAATTTGCGAAAAAATGGCATATTACATGGACAATTAGGATTTTGTAAATATTTAGCTACACCATCTCGAAGTTCCAAAGGCAAAGTATCTCTAAAGCGACCATCTTTTAAAGCCTCTTTAACTTCCATCAAACCTATTTTTTTCTTCATACATTTTCCTCTGATCTTCTAAGATTTTTTCTTCTAATTCTTTACGTTCTCTGGCTCGTTCTGCAATTTCTTGTTTAGACTCTAAAGCTTTTTGAGTATCAACAATTATTTTCAATGACATTGAATAGCCACAATTAGGACATCTAAATTTTCTCTTTTGTTCTCTAAATTTAGAATCAACTGTTTTTTGATTAACAACATCATAGGTTGGAATCTTTACTTGAATTGGACTTCTTTTAATTTCATGCAATTGTTTTAAATCATTACCATCATTTGTAATTTTTTTCCAATTACAATGTTCACAAAACAATTGAAAAGTCTTATAATTTTCAGTCACTTTCTTCCTTTAAATCTACATAGCTTCTTGCTTCTAGATAAACCAAATAAGTTGCCCAAAATGTCGATGCTGCGCTTCCTGCACAGCCGCACATGAACACAATAAAAGGATTAATGTCAATTAAAATTAATCCGCATACTATGCCCGACCAAAAGCCGGTGCATTGATAGCATTCCACTAACTTATAAAGTTTTTCCGGGAGAGTTTTTCGAAGAAGTTCTCGAAAAGGTGCCAAAATACTTGAATCGACAATGATCATTGTCATGCCAACTGCGGCCAATAAGAACAAAATTAAATTACTTGTCATAAAATTACTTCCAACTGGATATATAGACTTGAGTGCCCTCTCTGTAACAAACCATGTTTTTTAATTGAAATTTCTTCAATTCTTCTTCCAAATTTTCAACTGTAGATTGGAAGTTTCTTACAACTTGGTTGTCTAATTTATCTATAGTAACAGGGCAATTAAAATAGTCAATTAAAACATCAATTTGCTTTTCCCCAAGAGCATTAAGATAATCCAATGCTGCTTGTTTTCTCAAACCTTTAAGAGAGGGGTTTCTTACAGCAAATTCCCAAATATCGACATAGGGCATTAATTCGGGTAATTTTTGCCTTAAATCTTTATTTTTTAGTATTGTGTCTTCAATATTTACAAGATTTATTTTAAGCATATACTAGTATAAAATTAAGTTATCATCAATTTTAGGAGTGTATTTTTATGCCAGATGAGACATATCGCCAGGAGCGAAGACCAATTAAACAGGAAGTAGAACAAGGAAAGGGACAAGAGCCGATCCCAAGTCCAGAAGAATTTCAAAAAGCAGTTCAAAATCAGCCGGTCAACAGACCTGTTGGCGAGGGATTGCAAATGAAAGGGTTGCATAATGCACCACCTGAATTTTTGGAAAAAATTAAACAACAAGGGGGACAAGCAAGTTCTTCTTCTTATTCGGACGCTCCTATGAGAGTAACCGGCAGTGCTAAATTAGAAGAATTGCTTGATAAGATTAAATTATCTACTCAAGTCTACGAAGAAGTAACATTACCTTCGTTGGGTAAATTCTATGACGGTGATGATGGCCCTACAAATGGAATTGTAAAATTACGACCCATGACAGGTGAAGAAGAACAAATTCTTGCTACGCCTAGATATATCAAAAAGGGCACTGCTATGGATATGATTTTTAGAAATTGTATCCAACCGAATTATGACCCTGCCCAATTCTTGGCGGTTGACAGAACTTTCCTTCTAATCTATCTGAGAGGTATTTCTTACAGTAAAGATTATGATGTTGAGGTTACTTGTCCGTTTACCGACAAGAGATTTTCGGAAACTATCGACTTGAATGCTTTAGAGGTAACTACATGTCCTGAGAATTTCGGCCCTCAAAACATGCATGATGTGTTACCTAGAACACAAATTGATTTCAAATATCGTTTGGCCAGAGGATTTGATGAACAAAGAATCCAAGAACACCGAGAAAGAAGATCAAAGTTTGATAACTCTACTTTAACTGATGATACTCTTCTTTACAGAACTTCATTGTTAGTCGAAGAAATTGGTGGGCTAACTGATAAAAATGAATTATTGATTATGATCAAAAAGCTTCCTGTGGAAGATGTGTCATATTTAAGAAACGTTACTAGCGAGCCACCATTTGGCGTTGATACTAAGGTTACATTAACTTCTAAATTCACTTTGGAAGATTTTGAGATTGAGTTGCCACTTGAAGCAAATTTTTTCTTCCCAAGGCAGAGGAGGACTCAGACCCAAGCGTAGAGCTATGGAAAAATCTTGAAGAAGAAATGTTTTTCTTTACATATCATCTAAAACAAGATCGAGCGACCACCTTGCGAATGCCAATTAACTCTAGAAAATGGACTATTGAGCGATTCATCCAACAAAAAAATCGGGAGAATGAAGCAATGGAGGCTGCCAGGAAGAAATCTGCTAAACATACATAAAGTAATACTTTAAAAAGGAAAACAAGTGGCAGACAAAGAACGCTTTTCTAACCCCGTTGTGGGCGACAATGTTACTCTAAGATTATTGTCCTATAATTCTAACAATAGAGCCAGTTTTGACTCAATAGATAAAATAGATATTTATTTCTTGGACCCAGATGAAAAAACCGATCTGAATCCAGATGGACGAAGATTGGTTGAAACAATCGCTACAGCCGATATTACAGAAGATGAAGTTGGTGCATATTCTACAGTATTAACTTTAAACTCTGAGCAATATCTTATTGGCAATTGGGTTGATATTTGGACCGCCACGGTTAGTGGCGACCAAATAGAAATTGAGAATAATTTTCAAATCTATCCAAACTTATGGTTTACCACACCCATCCCCATCATCTATGATTTTAATTTTGCATTTAGACCCAATAGATTGAAAAAGGGATCGAAAAGATATTTGGCCATTGAAATAACTCCGAACGTTCCAAACAGAGATCAGTTATATTCTTATTACGAAAACATTGCAATCACATCTCCGGTGAAAATTTCAATCGAGCAGGAATGCGGAGATTGTTTGCCTGCCGAACAAGATTTGAGATTAGTTGTAGAAGATGCAGATGTAACTTTGAGAGAGAAATGTATGGCCTATTATTTTCTCGACACTTCTGATATGGCGACCGGGATTTACAATGTTTGGTTCACATTAGAATTGGGAGAGAACGTTTACGTTTCGGAATCTCAACAACTTCAAATTTTCTAGGTGAACTATTTCACTCGGCACACGAATAACATTGTGAGTACATGAAAAACCCCGCCAAAAATGACGGGGTTCCTTGCTATCCATTGACCATCCTTGATAGACAGCACTCCATTTTATCTATAGGTTATTTGTCTCATTTTACCCATCTTAAACCTATTTGCTCTAGACAAATTTCAAGTTTACAAGCGAAAAACCCATTGTATAATGATGCCCAGGTTCAAAAATCCTCAGGAGAAAATTATGTCTGACCTGAAGAAAGCTATTGTTGAACATGATAAACGTGTTGTTCCCAAGACACAAAAAGTAGCCCGACAAATTTGCAAACTTCTCGAAGACATCCTCACTACTCTTGGTTATGGAGATACTGGGGTTTGGATTGTCTCTCTAAGAAAACAAATCTCTAAGAAGGACAATTGTATGTTCAAAGTCCTTCGGCGTAAAAATCGTGCAATCCTTTGTAGAGTTAAACCCGGAGATAATAGCACTTGTTGGGAGGCTTTTTTGCGGCCTCCACAAGGGTTGATGCTAGATCAAATCTACAACGATTTGGCAATGGTAAAACCCGATGCTACTGTCACTATAGCAAAAAATAGGCTTGCAAAAATTCAAGTGCCTTCCAAAACAACACAATCATCCATTCAAAACAAGGAAACAAAAATGCCCAACACTCAAGAGACCAGTAAGCCCAAACAAGAAACCAACGAACCTAAAGTGGAAAAGGTTGAAGAGTCTCAAGTGTTGAGTATCCCAAAAGTTGAACCATCTAGGCTAATGATTCAAGCTGAAGCAAAGCAATCAATCGAATTGCCGGTAGCCGCAAACGCCCAGCGGAATAGCATTTCGCCCACACCTTCAAATATGCCGCTAGCGATTCCCTACAATGTTAAAAGTGCCAACAAAGATTTATTGGCCTTAGATCATGGCTTAATTGCTTTGGCCATGGGAATTCCCAAGACTGCGGGCGGGTATTTGGCAAAGAAGCTCGGCATCCAGATTTTGATTCAAGAATTGGACTTGCGATCTTTTGTAAAATATAATTCTTATTACAACAGTCCAATGAAGGTGGCTACCACTATTATCGATGGACTCGAACATAATAAACGGTGGGTAACAAGATGGAAGAATGCAACCGGAACCACATTGGGATACCATCTTAGCCCTGGAGGGGTTCAGAGGATTGAGGATTTGAAACTCAGCATGCCGCAAGAATTGTTGAATCGAATTAACAAGCCAAATTTAGTTAAAATTAAAAAGACTTGGCGAAGGTCTGAAAATGAGAGCTATTATCGGCGGCGAGAAGAAGCTAAAACAGCCAATCTCAGCAGAGATAATACTGTTAAAAATATAGACAATGTGCCTGGTTCTGTGCAGGATATCATCAAAAAGGCAAGGCTCAGCCAGGATAATATCAATGACATTGCAGCCAATTTGTTAGCCTATAAGTCTGGTTTGGAAATCAATGTTCAAGAAGCTGCCAGTCTTAAAGAAAAACTAAGCAAATTGCAGGAAGAATACGACAAAATTGTTAGCGACATCCAAGCCGCTGAGACTTTGTTACAAGAGGAAGAGCAAACTTTGGAATTGCTCAAGAGTTCTATTACTAATAAGCTGTTGAATTCATAAAAACTTCATAAAAACTTAGCTATATACCCCATGCTAAGTTTTTATGAATTTATAGAAAAGAAAAAGAACCAAGAACAAATGTCGGAGACACAGCTTGGATTCGGAAAATTTAGTGATAGGGATGTCCAAGACATTCCAAAACCCTATCTACAATGGGTTTTGAAGAATGTTGAATGGTTGCGCCCAGAACTTCGAGCAGAAATCGAAGCCAAATTAGGCAGTGTCTCTCAGACCCAATCAGGCCCGCCCCAACGGCAGCAACCAGCAGCTACCCAGACTTGGGTTTTAAGCAAAGTAATTGCAGATAATCAATTTGGATTATCTCCTGGAACCAAAGTGGCATTATCTAAAACCAATCAGGGCAATTGGAATTTTGTCACTCTTGATGTTGCTAAAAAAAGAGGCATCTTGCCCGGCAACATGGTTGCTCAGATCGTTCAATCAGAACGAGATGCCCAGGGCAGACCGATCACTTCTCAAAACTTGGCTGATCTCTTTCCAACAAAGCAAAAAGATAAAAAACAATCTCCGCTCATTCCTGATGATTTAATGAGCGAAGAACAAGATAAAATTGATAAAAGATTTGAACAATTAATAAACAATCCTGACCAATCGCACATTATGATCAGTGCTTTGGCAGGAAGCGGAAAGACCACCATGCTTAAACACTTAGCATGGAAATATGGAAGTCCGCAACAAAAATGGCTCTACTTAGTGTTTAATACAAAAAACAAAGTAGAAGCTACTCAAAAATTCCCTTCATTCGTTGATGTTAAAACCACTAACGGATTTCTAGGCGAAGTCTTAAGAGATAAAAAGAATATAAATAAAATACCTCAAACTGAACGTATGGTCAATCTTTCCAAATACAAAGGAAAAAGAGGAGATGATTCTAATACCGCTGGCCTAGAAAAAGCACGTATCATCGTAGACGGACCAGAATTCAACAGTCTAATGAAGCAATTTCACATCCCTGAAAAAGTGGATGCATATGAATATGGATCAATATCCAAAACAGTTAACAGCCTTTTGCGTGGTATCAGATACACGTTTAAAGAACAAGTTTTGACCCTGGCTGGTTTGGCTAAATCCTTTGCTCTCGATCCTAGAAAAAGTTTAGATGAAGGTATTCAAAAAATTCTAGATAATTATGACTTTGATACCGAACTGTCTGACATTAAAGAAAGAATAGCAAAATATTCTGGTAGTTTTAGAAGCGAAGCCACAGATGCATTGAATGATGCTATGGGTATCGATTTCATGCAAAAAGATTACAAGGACGAAATTGTTGAGGCCGCTAAGTGGCTAATGAACTCTACTATGCCAGGCGGTACTTCTCAGAAATATAAAAAAGGCTCAACAGAACATGATTTAGGGCAGTTCAGAGATTTCAATGATGATCTTTGGTTCGCCGCTATTCATGGAGATGAAATTGTTTGGCCAAAATATGATATCGTTTTAGCAGATGAAGTACAGGACTTCAACGAAGCACAAAAGATCATGTTGAAAAAACTACATGATGCTGGTGCTAAGATCGTAGCTGTCGGGGACAGCAACCAATCGATTTATCGCTTCAGAGGCGCAGATTCAGAAGCCTTTGATAATATTTCCAACCAACTTACCGATTTATCTAAAGATAAAAACGTAGTTCACAGACTCACTACCAACTTCCGCTCCAGAAAAGCCATCTTGGATTTTGCCAATGATGAAACTCATGTCAAAGACCTTAAGGGACGGAAGTTTAATGATGATTACGAAGGTGCTGTCACCAAATTTGAAAAACAATATGATGATGCCTTTGAAGAGTTGAAAGCAGAACAGGCCCAAGGAGAAAGAAAGCCCACAGCATTTATTTCTCGAACAAATGAGCCGCTAGTTCACGCAGCCCTTAAATTATTGGGTGCAGGAATTCCATTCATGATCGTTGGAAAAGATATTGCCAAGGATTTGAGCAAACACATCAGAAAAATTATTGCTCGATTCAGAATCAATGATCAAGATGACGCTGATTATTTAAGCGAAAGAATGAAAGAATTTCATCAGGAAGAGCAACAGGCTCATGAGGGCAAAAGCACCAAGAAAGCTTATTTACATGGGCTTGGCGAAGTAACCGATGCTATTACATCGGCTATCAACCAATTCAGCCAAGACAATGAAGGCGGCACAGTAAAAGAATTTCTAAGATGGTTGTCAGAGAGGCTTGGTGGATTAGACGTTCAGGAGAACGAAAAAGAATTAAAAGAATATCAAAGGAAACTAGCTGAGGAAAATCCTGTTGTATTGACTACAGCACATCGTTCTAAAGGACTAGAATTTCCTAGAGTTTTCATTTTGAGATATGATCTTTTTCCACATAAAAAAGCCAAACGGCCAGCAGACTTGCAACAGGAAGAGAATAGTAAATATGTCGCTATAACGAGAGCAGAAGATGAGCTACATATTATTGACCCTGAGTCTGAGCCCGGTAGTAAAAAGGGCAAAGAATAATTAAATTATTCAAAGAAGAATTTATCCGGTCTTTTTAATAAAGATTTGAATAACACGCCGGTCCATCCGTTATATTTCAAATATATCCCTGTAACTTCTCCAATATCTTCATCTCGAATAAAAACTACCTTGTCTTTTCGATCCTTACTCCATACCAACATGGGCTTTTTGCCAGACCGACCAGCATCGTCCGTGGCTTGCTGTAAGAATTCATCCAATTCTCTACATTTGCCTGTAAAACAATTGAACAGATCAATGTCGTTGTAGCCCTTCTTGGACTCGATGACAAATTTAAAATTAATCGGCGCAACTATGTCGCCAACAAAAGTGTCCAGAGCGTGTTTTGGCAAATTGACATTCTGCCCCCAGCGATTGCCGGAACCTACGGTGCGTGAAAAACCCCCTCCAGAGGGGTTCTCGGCTATTAGTTTGGCAAAGCGTTTATTAAGATCGTTGATTACTTGCCGCTCGCCTCTTTTACCTTTGACACCAGACTTTATTTTCTTTTTTTTATTTAAATTTTGTGTAATATCTTCGATGTCAAGGTCATCTTCATGATTTCCCATACAATAATATAGTATAAATACTACATTATTTATAATTTTTAATTAGGCGAATAGAGCCTTCTAGGTCAAGCTCTAAGGTTTCAATTTGTTTATGGGTTTCTTGAAGCTCTTGCATGGTCAGCCTGCCTTCTTTTTGCTTCTCTTTGAGAGCTTCTATCACATCCTCTAACACCTTGTAGATATCATCACAAGCATCTTTCAATTTGTCGATGCCATCAGTAAGGTTCTCATAATTACTCACGAGCGTATCATAATCGTCTTCATCGAAACTGTTATTATAGCCATTGTTGCTAGTATAACCATTGCCGTAATATCTGTTGGCATATCCCTCATTTTTATACTTCTTCTCTTTCTTAGTTCCAATAAGCTCTTCCTGTTCATCCAGTTTAGTTAAAATATCTGTTACTGGGGGTCTTTGAGGAATCTTGATTTGCTCACCTTCGTGATTCCAAACATGTCTTCCGGTAGTGGTAATATCATATTTCTTAATTTTAGAAACATGAGGATTATCCTGAGAACAGGAGAGCATCCAAAGTTCTTCTGTGGGCATTTCCACTAATTTAATTCTATTCTTAAACACCTTATGCAGACCAGATGCATGGAATGCAATGCTCCATATTTCAGGCGTAGAACAGAAAAATATCTGACCTAGTTCTTTTCTCATATCCACAAGCCAGAGACTTCTGTGCTTATTTCTGAAGAGAAACAATTGACGAAGGTCATCATTAACCCTCTCACCAATGGCTACAGCCATGTGTCCTTTGTCAATATAAGACCAAATATCACGCAATCCCATTAAACGATTGCAGATATGCTCTTCAGATTCGTTTTCTAGAAAAGAAATACAATCTTCTTGCTTATAGTGTTGACCTGCTTCAAAAATTCTCAATAATACTTCAGAATCACACCTAGAAAAGACTTCATATCTTTTCGTCAAAGCATTATATTCTATATCTGGAATACGTCCGTTATGGACTAATCCAATTGATTTACAAGAAGATGTAAAGGGGTGATTGTTTCTGTTATCTCTTGGGGCACCTACACCTGTGGACGCACCACGGGCGTGAACCAAAAGCATATTAAGATTAATTCCATCAATCAAATCCTTCCAAACAGATTTTTTGATAAAATCTGAGGATTTAATTGGTTCTTTGTGATAAACAATAGACCCAGCATCTTCTTCTGTGCCCCAATATCCAGCGGCATCTATGCCTCTGATTTCGGACTCGGCAAAAAGTTGAGTAACTAGTCTGAAGGATAAATTATAGTTTTTACTGTAACCGATAAAGCCAGCAATTCCGCACAAGGCTAGTTCTCCTGTTCCCAAGTAATACCGGGAATGTCTGAATAAACTATAAATGAATAACTATGATCCGGGTAGACCGTATCTTTTGGTTTGGGCAGGCCAAGTTCATCAAGCAACATTTCTACGATTGAAGCAATGTTCAATGTAACCACACCTAATTCTCCAATCGGTTCTGGTTCTGGTAAACCTTGAACCCACTGTTTTTCTGATTTGGCAGCTTTGTTAAGCCAATAATTTCCTGATTCTCGATACTTAGGTGACATAAATTGTAATCCTCCCCTATGTGTTTGAAAATAGCATTTTGAGAAACTGTTTTTTGCAAAACCATAAACTACATTTGGGGCGGTTGTCCCGATTGTAGCATATCTGGTTGGCCGGGCATAGGGGGCATTCCCATTCCTTGCTGCGGCATAGGTTGTGGCATTCCTTGGGGTTGCGCTTGAGGCTGCATTGGGGGTTGTTCTTGTGGCGGCTGTTGCTGTTCGGGCGGCTGTTCTTGTTGTCCCTGAGGATCAGCCATGTTTTCACCCGGTTCTTCTGTTTCGGGCTCCTCGCCTCCTGGAGGGGTTGCTAACGAATTAGCCGGTGTGCCTAATTTAGAGGCAACCTGTTCAAGCTCATTTGTAACTGAAGGTAGGATTTCTTCTAAATCTCCTTTTTCTTCAATTGATCGTGCAATGGCCGCACCAGCTTTTTGAATGTCTTTTAAATATTTTTCTTCTTTTTTTGACCATGTGCTATGTAAGACTGATCGGATTTGATCAACAATTCTTTCAGCATTAGCAGTAACTTGACGACGCCCCATACCTTCACTATTCTGTTGAAGATCATGAAGAGATGTAAGCACATCTCCTATACGTTGTCCAAGGTAGAATTTGTTCTCGTTTAAGAGAAAATCTTTAAAACTAATTTTACTTAATGCCATTTATATCCTACGTATACAAAGAAACTATTTCATATCCATCAAATCGCCATACTTCCTCATCTTCATCTTTTCGGAATTTGGTTGATAGATAGGTAATTTTTATCCATTGAATATAATTTCTATAATGCATATTTCTGTTAAGAAAATCAACTTGCAAATCTGTCATATCTTTCAGCAAGTCTTCACTAGATTCAAAATAAGAGTCGATATAGGGTTCAAAAAGAATATTTAAATCTTCTATTAGAGATTTGATTGTGTCAATTGTTAACCAGTAGTTTCCCATTTATTTTGCCTTGGATGCAGTAATTAATGCTTTAAATAATGGTGCTGCCTCCATTAATTTACTTTTAAATTCTGGGTGTGCTTGTGTCCCAATAAAAAATGGATGCAACTCCTTCTCTAGCTCCATGATTTCTATTAAACCAGTCTCGGGATTCCTTCCAGAAACAAAAAACCCATTTTGTTTTAATTCTTTCTCGTATTCTGGATTTACTTCATATCTATGCCTGTGACGTTCGCTTATTATACGTTTATTATAACATTCATAAGCCATCGTATCTTCAACCAATTCACAATCATAAGCACCTAATCTCATTGTGCCTAATTTTTTGGTTAAATTCTCCTGTCCTTTAACATAGTGTATCACGGGATTTTTCGTATTTTTATCAAATTCTACACTATTGGCGTCCTTGTGTTTCAACACATTTCTAGCGAACTCGATAACCGCACATTGTAAACCCAAACAAATTCCCAAAAAGGGGATTTTTCTCTTTCTTATATATTTAATAGCAATTATTTTCCCCTCAACTCCACGCCTATCAAAACCTCCTGGAACTATTGCTGCATCTATTTCGAGACCGCTTAACACCTTAGGACTTTCTTCGATATCTTCTGCATTAATCCATTTAATTTTTACTTGAACATCATTTGCTTTTGCGGCATGATAAAGGGCCTCTCTAATAGAGATATAAGCCTCATCAGAATTATCATATTTGCCAAAAATTCCAACTGCAACAGTGTCTTTATGTGTTTTTTCCACCAAGTCACGATAGGCACCAATTCTACAAGCATTTCTCTTTAATCGGAATTTATCTACGATTAAATCGTCAACTTGTCGATTATAAAATTCAATTGCAACTTTATAGATTGTATCTACATCGGGTGCATCAAAAATATTGGTTTTTGGAACGTTTGTGAGATTGCTAATTTTAGAAAGAAGTTTATCTGGTATTGGATGAGATACACGACACATCAAAGCGTCAGGCTGGAGGCCGTAGCGTTGCAAATCTTTGACAGAGTTTTGAAGAGGTTTTGTTTTAAATTCTTTGATTGTATCTACCCAAAGAATAGGGGCGACCATGATAATCATTACATCGTCGCCCTTCTTTTGTTTAAATTGTCTTATCGCTTCATAAAATTGACCACTTTCGATATCGCCTACAGTGCCGCCAATTTCAGCTAAAACTATTTCATTATCCTTCCCTAATTCTTCTAATCGTTCTTGAATCTTATCTGTAACATGTGGGACGATTTGAATGGTCTCGCCAAGCCACTTTCCTTCTGCTTGTTCTTCGATTAATTCTTTAAATAAAGTGCCGGAAGTGTAAATGTTTTTCCCTGAAGGTTCGAGGCCAGCAATTCTAGAGTAATGACCCAAGTCTAAATCTGTTTCTGTGCCATCGTCACAAAGAAAACATTCACCATGTTCTCTAGGTGCGATAATGCCTGCATCGACATTAAGATATGGATCGAATTTCAATATTGAAATTCTATGACCACGTAATTTCATTAAAAGACCGATGCTAGCGGCGGCAACGCCTTTTCCACAACCACTGATAACGCCGCCGCAAACTATAATGTATTTTGACATTAACTTTCTTTCTCATCATTGTGAGATTCGGGATTAGGGCAACTGGGATTTTTTGTAACGTTTTTATTGTGACACTCATGATATGGCGGTCCCGTGACTTCGCTTTCGCCGCCATCATTCATTCTTTTTTCATCATTTTGAAGTTGTTTTTGTTTTGACATTAACTTTCCCTAAAAAACACCTGTTTTCTCATAACAGGATTAGAGTTAAATTGGTAAAATTGTAGAAGTTTGTGTAATTCACGAAACTTGTTTTGTTGAAACAATTGAGCACAACGAACATTTAATGAACCAACGGGTGCTTGTAGTCCAGCGATAGCACCGAATCTTACCATGAAATGCTGGGTATTTCCAAGGGGCATTCTAAATCTATAATGATCCCCTTTTAAGGAAGGAGGATTGTCTGCTCTGAGAGGGGTATTTCTAATTCGATCCATTTCTTTTTCATTTGGTGGATCATATTCATTTTCAAACCAAGCTTTAAAATTCATCAAGGTCTCCTTTGATTAAATGGTACACCTTGAATTGTGCTTGGTGGCAGATTTCTCAAATACATATATTCATCATAATCACTTATTTTCTCGCTAGTATGATTATCTGTAACTTTGACATCCATTTTTCTTACATAATACATGCGACGTAATGGAGCATTATTATAATATCTGATATGGTCGCAAATTAAGAAATAAGTGTATTTTCCTTGGGTTTCTATGTCCATAATAATACACTTAGTAGGATAACTGCCCGTTGTAGCGTATCCTTTCCAAAAAATAGGTTTTTGATAGGTTTTCCATATTAATCCACTATTGTCTCTATAGCCTAAATATTCCCGATATCTATTGGTTGGAAGAATCTCGCCATTATGCTTTACATATACAATTGAATTTGGATTAATTATACCTTTATAGGGCTTTGGCTCCACTTTTGGAGAATCAAGTCTTGGCTGAGAATGATTCTCCGATGGGGGATTCATAGGAGCTTGTATTTCATGTGAATTATTTGGCAAATGTTGAACATCTACATGCTCTTTATCATCTTTTTTCAAGATGAGAACACATAAAATCATAATTATAATCAGACAAATAAGGTTGAGCTTGCTCATACATTATTTATGCTGACATGGCAACTTTTGCCGGTGGAGTCCATTCACATTGTCCACCAGCACAAGCTAGGGTTTCCATGGGCTTTGTGTTATCTTCTTCTTCTATTAAAGTAGTGTAATCCACATCTGTGTACTCTCGCTTTAAATCAAGCCAAAGTTTCCAATTATTGACATGTTTCATTAAATAACAACAATTTTTAATATCGCCCTCACAATATCTGTCAGCGAATTGTTTAACACGACGAATCCAATTTAATTTATCTTTTTCATCATCTTGAATAGGCTCTCCTAACCCCAAAACTGCATCGCACGCTTTCCATAGGTTATTATCAAAAGCATATAAACCATCAACAATTAAACCGCTGGCCATGAGGGCTCCGTCACCATAAGTAGCCAAAATTTCTCTAGGGGTTAAGACATTACACATCGGGGCTTGTGGATAATCGAGATCACCAGAACTAGGAAGAAGGCTCACGCCAGCAAACCATTTACGATTATCATAAATAAATTTGGCTACATCATCCCATTCATCTGGTCTTACATTAATTGTATTTGAAACAGAATGTCGCAACCAAGGTTGAACACAAGCTTTTTTGCGAGTGCCATATTCAACCCAGTTTTTTTGAGTTGATTTTACATGTTGTAAAAATTCAACGGCACCCAAATCGTTCTTAGTTTTTCCTCCTGCTGGAACCTCTATACAAAAGGTGATTACCTTATCAGTTTTATTAGCACTCCATACAGAATGTTCAACTGCAAGTGGGTTTTCTTTTTCAAAACGTTGAAATATCGGCTCTAATTGATTTGCCTGCACTCTTCGAAAATATCTTTTTGCATGATGGGGATGTACACCACTAGCGGTTCCCAACATACAACTTACAGTTCCAGCAGGTTTAATATTGGTAGCTCTAGCAGTAGGATTAATGCCAATTTTTTTTGCCATCCATTCATTAGTTTCCAAAATTAATTTGGCCATTTCTTTTTGAATATCTTCGTTAAATAAAACATCAGGATTATCCATCATTCCAGTAATAGAAACTCCCAACAATGCTTCTTTGCGAATAATTCGCTCGCTAACTTCTCCCAAATATTCAAAATCAGTATATCCAGCTTGGAGCGTGCCCACTATAGCCGCTCCTCGTGCTGCCAAGGCAAAATCTTCTTTACATTTTACTTTTTTACCATTTATTTCACATAAATTACATGCTTGCCATCCCGAATTACCAAATTCATCATAACCATATAATCCAGCTTCTACACAGGGGTTATATAAACATTCAGTATCCTCTGACCAAATAAATCCTGGTTCTCCGTATTCTTTTACAGAATCAATTAGCTCATTAAATTGTTCTCTTGTAGTTTCACCTCTAACTAAAAGGGCCGAATTGTTTGAGCGACCTCGTTGTGGATTATCAATAAACCAATTGCCAGTCTTAGCTTTAACCATTTCTTCATCATCTGGAGAGAACATACATAAAGTAGCACTACGACGAACTCCACCTGACAACACTGCATCTGAGGCATGCATAACGATGTCATAAGCATCAATGGGTCTAAGTCTTTTTTGATCTTCTACACAACGATCCAATAATTTACGAATTATTTCTAAAGCATTTTTTAGTGGCTCGGGACCAGGGGCTTTGCCAGCCCCTGAAGAGAGAGAAGACCCAGCAGGTCTTATCAAAGAAAAATCAAAAATAACTTCATGTCCTTCCCATTCAGGGAATTCAGGATGTTTAAAATAGGTGGCAAGTAATATTCCTAATGAATCTGCCCATCCCTCGATGGTGTCAGGAATAGTATAAACTTTCCTACCCTTGCTTTTAATTTTATTGCTAAATGCTGGGAGTTTTGCTACATGGTGTTTTTGGACGCTAAATCCACATCCTGAGCCGCATAAAAGGAGCCATAAACATTCTTGAAAAAATCTAATTCTATCACAATAGCTAGCTAAACAATTATAAAGCCTGGCGTTTTTCTTAAGAATTGGCTTGCCACCAAACTGTAGGGCTCTTTGTGAGCCTAAAACTCTCTTTTGTTTAACTAAATCGACGACCCATTCGATTTCTTCTTCGCACTGTGGGTATTTCGCCAAGTGCATATTAAAAACTCTATCTACGGCTTCATTCCAGGTCTCTCTTCTTTTTTCTTGTTTGTTATAACGGGCATATTTTGAATAGTAAGTATAATCTTGTAATGCACGAATCGACATGTTTATCCTCTTTTAATTTCTCTTTATCTTCTTGTATTGGGAAAGTATGTAAAACTTATGAACGCAAAATTTTCTTATAAAATTTTATTTTGTTTTAGGAGAAACTAATTTGGAAAAACCTCCCTTTTTGATAAGATTAATGGTATCACAATTGCCCGCTCTTAACATTTCTAATAAGTCGTGATCGTGTGTAGTTATAAATACTTGCCGCTCTTTAGCTAGCTCTGCAATCATATTGTAAACACCCTGCACGCCGATTGGATCGATGTTGGTAGTCACTTCATCTAAGAACACAATTGACGGACAAGTGCCGCAATTTAACATCATTACATGTGCTATTCCCTGTGATACCGCTAAGTTAGCCCTACGACGCTCACCGCCTGATAAAGCATCATAAACAAACTTGTCGCCATCTACAGGATTTCTGGTAATTTCAGGTTCTAATTCATTGTCAAAACGAAGTGATATTTTTCCATCAATAAGAAATTGAAGCCAATACTCTATTCGAGCATTTAAAGCAGGTATGATTCCATCAATAATAAACTTGCGAATACCTTTGTCGCCAAAAGCATTCACCCAAAACTCATAATAAGGAAGTTCTTTATTAGCTTCATCTAATTCTAATTTTTTCTCTTCACATTCCTTTTGTTTTTCCTCGCTTTCCTTAACTGCCATTTGCATAATTTTCACATAAGGAGAAGGTCCGTCCAACTCCTCTTTTTTCTTAAGTATTTGATTTTTAAGCTCATTTAATTGCTCTTCAATCACTTTTTCATCAAGAGAAATCTCAGGTCTTTCAACCTTTGATAACTTTGATACATGTTTGCGAGCCACATCAACAAATTTTACAATTTCATTTAACTTGGATTCATCAGAACTTACCGTCTCAGAAATTTTTGTTAATGTCTCTTTATCTTCATCATAAAGCTTTTTATTTTCAATAACTCTTGATGTTAGTTGAGTTAGCTTTTGTTTTTTATCTTGAATATCTTTCTTAGTTTTTTCCAATAAATTTTCATCAACATAACCACATTTAATACACTTTTGCGATTCTATGTCTTTGATAATATCGTTATCATTAGCAATTCGCTTTTCTAGTCCAGATATCTCTATATTAAAATTCTTTATCTCGCTGTCCAACGAACTTAACTTAGAATAAACTTCGTTTTGAACATCTTTGTTTTTTACCAAAGACTCTTGCAGCTTGTTGACTTTTTCTTCTTTTAGTTCAATTTGCTCATTTAATTCTTCAATCTTTTCTTGAGCTTCTTGATAAGCGGCAAGAGCCTGTCCTGTGTCCGTTGTTTTTAATTCAGACTCTTTAGCTTTGTATTTATCAACAATTATCTTTAATTCTGTTTTTTTACTATCTTTCCAAGTTGTCTCTTCTAATTTGATGTTATTGATACGATTTTCACAGAGTTGTTTTTCTGATAAAGCTGCGTCTAACTTATAACCCATGTTTTTGGTTGCATCTTTAGCTGTGTTTCTTAGCTTTTTAGCATTCTCGCCATATTCTCGATACACATCTAAAGATAAAAGATTTTCTACAATCTCTCTTTTGCTTTTAGTATCACATTCAAGAAAACTTCCAGCATTGTTATCAGTAAAGACAACCAAATTACAAAATGTCTTATAAGTAAGACCAACTTTATTATCAATCCATTTCTGGGTATCTGTCATACCGCCCAAAGAAAGCTCTGTTTCTTTAGTCCATTCGCCACTTGCGCTTTGCCAAACCTTCAAAGAGTTTGGAGAACGAGTGCGAACAATACGATAATCATCAACTATAATTTCGACTCTAAGCTTCTTGCCAATTTGATTGTTAATTATATTATCATTTTTGAGCTTTTTAACAGTGTGGCCAAATAAACCATATACAATAATATCACAAATGCTAGTCTTGCCGACACCATTGCTTGCTCTTCTTTCTTCTTCGTTATCTGGATCGATATCGAGGTTGTCGCCTCGAACCAATACAACGTTCCCGTAATGGTCAAAATTAATTTCGATTCCATCGGGACCAAAGCATAAGAAATTACGAGCAGAGATATACTTGATTTTTATATTGTTCATAATGAGAATGTAAATATACAGATTATATCATAGGCGCCCAGAGCAATTTATTTAAATCCAAAAAATTTTGGGAGCTTCCACCATGGGCTATAATCATCGTCATTAGAAAAGGATCGTTTTGCCTTTTCTTTGGCTTTAAATTCTTCTACAGAGAATTTTTTTTCTTTATATCTGTCGCTAAGTTTCTCTACATTGGTGTTAAGAACTTCTTGAAGAGAAACACCACATACCTCACGAGCAGCAAAGGCCAAATAAAAGAAAGAATCTCCTAATTCTTTAATCATATCTTGACGCACTTCTTCGGTCATTTCTTTTCCATGAAACAGAATTTTCTTACAATTATCAGCAAATTCACCACCTTCACCTGAAAGACCCAAGCCCGCTGTAGCTAGTTTGCTTTCTTGATCTTTCATAGAGTATGGAGACATTAAGCCCAAAACAAACTCTTCGTATTCATTTAATGTCATTTCTTTATTCATTTTTAAACCTCAATACATTGTTTTCCAAATTCCAATAATTTCTTTTTATCCACCTTTTCTTTGCCAAAATACTTCTCAAACTGTTCTTCGGTTAAAGATTCAATAAACTTCTGCAACATTTGATCGCCAGTAGATAAAATAGACTTGGCATCTTCAACCATTTTCAAATCATCTTCTGTCTTTTTCGGCTTTTGTTTAATTTCAAGGCTGCCAAGGTTTTTTTGCAACACTTCATTTTTTAGACCAATTAGCTCTGATGATGAAATGTCTTCTGACACAATTCTGATAAAGTTGTTTTCTAAATCAAAACTTAATATATCATCTTTCTCAGTTAAGACCAAATGAACAGGACTAAAGTTATTTTTAATGTATTTCTTTTTATGAGTTTCAAAATCATATTCAATGATATGCTTTTGTTGTTCTGTTTCCCCAAAATTTAACTGTAAAGGGGAGCCAACATATTCAACGCTTTTAGTTAATTTTTGTTCAGCATGATAGTGGCCTAAAAATACTTGATCGTAATCATCAAAAACATCAGGAGTAACTTTTACCATTTCGCCATCATGTTCAATTGCCACATCAGCGATGGTGCTGTGGACGAGATTCCACAATGCACCATCTACAGCAACGTGAGCAAGCAAAACCTTAAAATCTGATTCTATTTTTATTTTCTTAAGGTCTTCGGGAGGATTGTGAGTATAAGGTAGAAATCCGACTTCATATCCATCGATATCCAATGAACATGGTCGATCAACTACGGTAACTCCAGGGATGGCGGCCAGAGGGGCAGCACTAGAGATATCCCATTTTTCACGACTATACATATCGTGATTTCCAAGGAGAAGATAGAACTTCTTCCCCGGCATTTTCTTGACAAAAACTTCAAAAGTTTTTTGATAAGTTAAAACATCTATTTTTTGTTTATCGTGAAATAAATCACCACAAAATAGAATTGTTTTAATATCACGTTCTTCAGCAGTATTAAACACCCATTCTAGAACTTTTAGGCAATCATTAAGACGTTCAACTTTGCCTTTATGTGGATGAATATGTGCATCACTAAAAATAATAGATTTCATATGTTAGCCTATAATGTCCACAACATTATATTACATCATTGGTTGTTGTGGAGGGGCTTCAGGTGGAGCATGAGGTGCTTCCATTCCCTGAGCTTGAGGCATTTGTAACATATCTTCTTGATTTTGTCCAGACTTTTTCTTGGTATCAATTTTCTTTCCATCAAGAATTTTATTTAAAATCTGCCATACTGTCATGGGTTTTAATTGAACTGTTGGCTCTTGGCCGCCGCCGCCCATTGGATCGCCCATTGGAGGACCGCCAAGACCACCCATTCCGCCGCCAGGAGGCATTCCGCCACCCATTGGAGGCATTCCTCCACCCATTGGATCGCCCATTGGAGGCATCCCACCTCCCATTGGATCAGGACCACCTGGGGGTGGTGCTCCACCGAAATCTTGTTCAACTAATTGATAAAATTCCCAAAATGTTTTCATGCAAGTATATAGTATATGTCACGTAAAGAACAGTTGTTTATTATATGTATTTTGCTTTTAGTAATTAACATTTTAGTTTACCTAAAAAAGACGGACAAACATCCAGAACATGTTCAAGAAGACCCTGGTTTAGAATGGCTGTTTAAGCCTGAACAAGAACAACCAAAGCCCGAACCTAAACCTGAGCCTGAGCCGGAAATTGAACCTGAATGGGTTAATTATCCTCCTTTAAGAGAAGTCACTAATTTAGGAAAGGTTTTATCTGATATTGAGAGCCACATGCCTGCCGGGCATATTTATCGTGATAGTGACAAGATTACCTGGGCTCATGAGACAACCCATGGTATTAACTCAAATTTGCGACAAAAATATAGCAGAAGTTATGGAGGAAGAGATGTTTGGGGCCGTTCAGCTTGGAAGGAAATTGACGGAAAGCCAGTATTCCACAATGGGCGAATAAACGGATTTTATTGTTTAGATAATAAGGCTGCAATAATTGAAGAACCGCCAACTACAATGCAGGCCGCAGCGGCATTGGTTCCTCAATCTTTAAGAGGCCCAGTTTATAATTTATACATGGTACAACAAGCCAGATCATGGGGCGATACTCCTTTATACATTTTTGATGAATGGTCAGCATACCAAAATGGATCAGCGTGCAGAGCCGATTTAGAAATTCAAGAAAGATCAGAGACTGTTTCCCAGATGCTAGAATTTGATGTATATGCTTTAGCATTAGCAATGGCTGTTAAAAAACAAGCTCCTAATTACGATGACAGTCAATTTAAACGTTTTCTAATGTGGAGCTTAGACCGATCTTTCAAACTTTATAAAGGGGAGTCCAGAGCACAGTCTTATCTCCAAGCATGGAAAACTAGCCCGGATGCTGAGGATTTAAGGCAATTTACTAGGGAATATTGTGGCCAAGAATGGACAAAAAAAGTGTTAGGATTTTAATTTTACAAACTATAATAATATAGCTACAGCTTGGAGTAAACAATGAGTAAATTAGAAAAAGTACTTGTTACAATAATGGCTTTCGGACTTATTTTAGCAATCTTGTGGTGGTCACAATTAAAACCTAGATATCTATCACAGGCAGATTATATTCCTCCTGCATCCCCTGTAATTCCTTATGATGAACTTTTAGATGAAGAGCCAAAACCATCACCAAGAGGACCGGAACTGAAAGATGTCCAAGCATTTGTCTTGCCGGGTTCAATTACCTATAAAATAGAAGAAAATAAAGCTACTAAAATTGGTAAAATAGTAGATAAAACTTTTGCTTGTACAATTTTGAAAACTATTTTCACAGATGACAATGAAAGGTATTTTCTAGTTCGAATCGAAGAAGAAGGATTTAGAATAGGCAATTGGATTGTTCATGAAAATTCTATAATTAAAAACCCAAAAGCCGTAACTGTCCCTGGATGTTTTGTTTATAAAAAGAACCCGGATGGTATGAAACAATCAGGACAACTTTATGATATTGCTTTTTCTTGTATAATATTAGATGTATTTGAAGTCAATAATGAAAAATATTATTCAATTAAAATTGATGAGCCTAACTTCAAATCAGATAAACATATTGTAAGAGAAGATGGAATAATCTTTTTAGATGATATTTTGAAATAATTATTCTTGGTAGCCGTGTCGCCATAACCAATCATAATACCATTCTGAAAGTGTTTGATTTGGGTTTTCAGATGGCGGTATATAAGCTTCTCTTTCAAGCTCCCGAGGCTCAACACCTTGTCTTATAATTCTGTCTACGTTCTTTTTATTTTGAGTTATATGGTTTCTGTGCCATTTGAACACACCATGACGACTTTCACGATCATTTAGTTTCTCAAAATTATTACGACGTTCAATTTCCGCCATTTCTTTATCGACATCTTTTTTTCGTTGTTCCCAACTGTTTTTAGCATCTCGCCAAGCTTTCCAATTTTTATGATGAACTGTTTTCATAAACTCATCATAACTTGAATAAGTAACACCATCAATTGTAAAGGTTGAATTTGTAGATTTATTTAAATTTTTATGTTTTTCTGCTAATTGTAGCCTATGTTCTCTTTCAGCTAAAGCATGTTCTCTACGTTCGAATTCTAGTTCTTTTTTAGTTCTTAATTCAGCTAATTCTTTTTGATATCTTTCTGTATTGCTCAGCCTATTATTTTGTAGCGGCGTCCAATTATCTGGTAGATTTTGTGGTGGCAGCCAAGGTGCTTGGGCCATTACAGGAGTGCTTATTAAAAATGATAACAAAACTAATATTTTACGCATATAATAGCTATGCGTGAAACAATAAAAAAAGCCCGCCGAAGCGGGCTTTATTTGAATTTAATAGGACTTTATTTGTCAAAAGTTACGGGTTTTGCACAGGTTAGGTCCAAATAAGTTGTATCTGGATTTCTTCCCTCAGCTAAAACCTTATCTCCTATTTGACAATTATTCTTTTGAGCAAGAATTTTTTGTGCTTGCATTTCAAAACCAGGATTTGATTTAAAGAAATCCGGCTGTGAAGATGGCTGATTGTCATCATCAACAAAATTAGCTGCAAGTCCTTGGACATCAGAATAAACATTGCTACAAGCGGTTTGACCTTTTGCACGAGCCGCATAATACATATTTGTGCGTGCAGTTGAACGTCTCAAACTGTGAGCCGCAACTTCGGCATTTTCATTAGACCAGCGGCCCATGTTTTCAATTGGAATACCAATATCACGGGCAACTTTTTTAATATCCTCATCACTGCAACCCATATAAGTAAATGTCCATTTGCCTGTAGCATTACATTCGTCAATCATCGAACGAATAACCGATGGGTTAAATCTGTTTCCATAATGTTTGGAATCATTTTCTTCGCCATCGGAAATTGAAATAACCAAATAAGCTGTATCTTCGTCTGGATTGGTGGTTTTTTTCAATTTGTCAATAGTATATCCTAATGCGTCATACCAAGCAGTTGCGCCAGCAGGATGATAAGAATGACTATCGGCTTCGGCCAACTGGCCGGCTGGTGTAAGCCAATTATGTTCGAAAACATTCGCATTAAATGTAACCAAAGATACTGTAATGTCTTGATCTTTGGCGTTTTCCATCATTTGAGTTCGTTGTTCGTTGTAATGATCGATAGCTTGTTGGGCAATTCTGCCCATTGATCCACTGCGATCCATTACAATTGCAACATGTGTTTTTGGTTTTTTATTCATTATCTTTTCTCCAAGTGTTAGTAGTGTTTTCAGCATACCATCCACCATCATTACATTTGTAATAATCAGGAGTGGTATAGATTTGTGGTTTAAACAAATTTTTATAAGTTGGCGGGCACTGCCAATTTTCGTAAAACGGATTTGGCTGGCGTTTAATTTCTGGGCGTTTAACGTCTACTTTACGCCCTTGGTCAAAAGGGCGGCGGGGATTTCCCGCACCCCCTTTCGAGTTCAGAATAACCTTAAGAGTTGGCAAATCGCCAGTTTTTTCAAGACGATCAAACTCAATTGAAGCCTTATGATGGCGTGTCCTAATCATTTTCATTGCATCAGACTGCACAGCTAGGTCCATCCAATCGTGAGCTTTTTCAATTGAAACAGAATTGTTTCCAATTGCTACACGAATTAATTGGCGAACACAAAGCGGCACGCCTTCCCAACTACGACCCGTCTGATCGCATGTGCCATCAGGACGCAAAGGACGGCCAGGGTAAAGAGGGTTTTCTTCTGCAAAATTGTCAGGCAATTCACCAATTTTATAAACAGGCTTAATTTCTTCGTTAATTGTGTAAAATTGGCGACCCGGATAGCCTTGTTTTAATTCCATCAAAAGCTTATAAGTTGATTCTACATCAACTAAACGGCCCTCTAAATAAACAATAAAAGATTGTCCTTTAGCGATGCTTTGCAACCGTTTACCAACGGTATTATCAGCATTTTCCGGATCAAAAGCTTCGACCAACTCTTTTGGAGTCATACGGTCAGCTTTTTTAGCAGAAACCGGACGAGATGGTGACTCAGATTTGGTTGAAACGTTGCCACGGAATATTTTTGCAATATCCTTGGCTAAAAGCAGAGGAAGTGTAACCGACCCAGTTCCACCAAAACATGTAAGAATATCTTCGTAACGAAGTTGTTTCGCACGATCTTCAGTGGTAGCACCAATTGCCTTTAGAGAGGCAAAGAAATATTCAATATCCACATGCCCAGCAGGGGGCGGATTACCGCCAAGCGGTTGTCCAGGGTTTGGTGATAATTCCTGAACTGCTTTATTATGCTCTTCGAGCAGTGTACGTACAGCATTAAACTTATTTTCCAACGTCATTTTTAACTCCTTCGCACCCGATTGGTGCAACTAAACGCAGCCTTTGCTGCAACTTACGGTGACTTCGCCGCCACTTGCGGCATTTTCACCAACTATCTTATTGTAGTCGTTTTTTTTCAAAAGTTAAGAAGTTTGAGAAGAATTTTCCAATTTCGTCATTGGAGGAATCAAACGATAACCATCAGGCAGTTGTTCCTCTAACCACTTCAAATCTTCAGGATTCTCTCTACAACGCCTTCGTAACGACTCATATAGATTGCCCTTTACAATATCTCCCTCGGGGAGCCGATTGGCCTGTTCTAACATTCGTTGAAATTCATTCATAATGTGTCTTTATTGTTTGTTGTTGTGATAAATAAAACATGCATCCACAATCTTTACATCCATGATGAATCACATCTTCATCATAACAAGGAAATTTTTCAAGTTTTTGAGTGGTGGAATTAATCATATCTACATCTAATTTCAAATTATCTCCAGGACTATGAGTTTCAATATTTTGAGAAATGCATTTAGGACAATTCATCGTCATCTCCAAACAAATCGTCACTATCTAAATCAAGATATTCTACGTTTCCAGAATCTAAATTTTCTTTAACTTCTTCTATAACTTCATTAAGTTCTTCTTTAAGTTTATCAGATTCTTCCGGGCCTCCATAGAAACTAATGTCCCAATAAATAGAATCTAGAAAATCAATTAATTTATAAGGAAATTGACAAACTAAATCTTTCTCTATACCATAGTTTTTGTTAAGCCACCTAATGATTAAATCTTCGTCTAATTCAAAAGGCAGGTGGGCTAATTCCCACATAGGAGTCATAGAAACACTGTAAGTTTCGTAATCAGGTATTTCTCCCTGATAAAGGCTTTTTGATTGTTCTGAAATCTCCCCAACGGCATGGAAGTTAGCAGGCTCGACACACAAATACTTATCAATACCTTTATAAAAACGGCATGTTCTGTCTATTTTTAGATGCCAAAGCTTTTCTTTTTCATCCAACGGATGGACTTCATTAACTTGTTTATGAAAAATATCAATTGCATTACACCACGAATAATTTGCTATGAATTTAGATAGCAATTCATTGTCTTTAACATAATTCAGAACATCAGCAAATGTAAGTTCTTCATCTAATGTTATTGGGCAAAAAAGCAAATCTAAACCGCCTTCGATAACATTGTCATTCCGCTTTAAACCTTCTTTAGTAAACACACATGGTTCTTGATGTATTACACCAAATAAAGCTATAATTAATTCAAGAAAAGAGGGCGCATACAATACTTCATCAATTACTTTTCCCTTTTCAACAATTTGAAATTTATTGTCTATGGTGACTCGTGTTGATTCGCACCAATTACGATTATCAATATATCCCATATCATATTTAATTTCAAAAACACCATTGGTGATTTCACCCTTAGTTGTAATGATCATTTCCTCAGAGGAGTGATCAGAGGACTCAACGAATTTTCTTACATTTGGGTATTCAGGACAAATGAATTCAATTAATTTCTTCAATTCTTTGTAGTTATTAATTACTTTGTAGATATCGCCTAAAGTTACACCTTCTTCTAGACGGATTTCATTTCGTAATAAATGCCAAGTAAATTCTACATCTAAGACATCACATAGGAATAAATCAAGGTCTCGGGCGGTGTAAAATGTATGGAGAACTTCTTTGGTTTGAAGGTCTTTGAGAAAATATTTACCGTCAGAGCGAGAATATCTAAATTTATCCCGCCGGTTGGGGTTAAATTTTAATTCTTTGAGTTTGCCGCCAGAAAAGATATTTAAGCCTTCGCTCATACATTCACTCATTGAAAAATGTTCCACAAAAACTTTGTTCTATAGCCACGATTCTGTTTTATGTCGTCATTTATCTTACGAGTAATTCTCGTAGGCAGTGTATTATCACTTACCTGCTCCGACCCGATCTCACAGGGAGACTCACGCCCTCGATCTGTTTGGATTGCTGCCTCGGTAGTTCAATTGGTTCATTAAACCTCCTACCTTAAAAGTCTTGCAGTCGTGAACTTCCTCTACAATTTTTTGTAGCGACGACTCAAACTAAGTTTTATGTGGACACACTCCATTATTACGATGTTTGCCAGTATTACAATTTCCTTTGTAAGTGGTCAAGGTGGGACTCGAACCCACACGCCTTTCGGCACTAGTTCCTAATTTATAAAGCTTTCTTGCTTTGGACTAGCGTGTCTGCCATTCCACCACTCGACCTTAAGCGGCAGTTCTACCTTCTCTAATTCACATGGGGAACTTCTCTCCTGCCGCTTTCCCATCAAAATTGGGGCTTTAATTCGAGAAGTCTGCCGATTGTGAATCGGGGCCTGTGCCCATATCTATTTATAGCTTTGAGATCGAAGAAAATCAACTGCTATTTCAATTTTTTCTAAGCCAGGTATAAACCACCTCTACAAGCCAAGCTAAAACAATTGAAATTATACCAATTAAAGAAACAGAAAAAATCCAGCCGATACCAATTAAAAACATATTGGAAACAAACATTGACAAAATTGCCATGCTAGCTGCGACAAGTAACAAAATTATCAATGTGATTAACATTAATCTGGACCTTTGACCATTTTATCCAAGAACTTTTCTTTTTTATCCTCAATATAATTTTCAGTCTTTATAATAGCTTCTTCCATAGTGTCATCAAGATTTACAACGCCAGCAACAACCAAGGCTCGCATATCAATGACAATATTTTTTACAACATCCATACTTTGTGAGAATTTTTGCAACTTATTTTCCATTTTGCATCTCTCTTTCTGCATCTCGTTTCTTTAGGGCTTCTCGTTTATCATGCAATTGTTTGCCTTTCGCAACAGCTAAATTTACTTTAACTTTACCATTATTTAAATAGAAAGATAACGGAACTAATGTGTGCCCTTTTTGTTTAGCCTGTTCGGCAAACTTGTGTATTTCACGTTTTTTTAGAAGGAGTTTTCTACGACGTTTGGGCTCGTGTTGAACATGAGTGCTTTTATTTTTGTATTCATCTATATGAGAATTGACCAACCAAACTTCGCCGTCTTCAACTATAGCATAACTGCCGTCTAGGGATGCTTTGTGATCTAAAAGACTTTTTACCTCACATCCTATAAGAACAATGCCAGCTTCGACAGTATCAAGAATTTGATAATCGTGTCGTGCCTTTCGATTTTGGCATAATGACTTGCTCATTTTTCGTTGATGTTATAACCAATTCGAACCATATCAGGATGATCTTTAATATATTTGTTTCCCATCTCTGGGTATTTAGCAAATACATCATCTAGAAGATTTTCTACTTCTTTAAATTGTTCAGGAGTACATGTGTTTCCAAATTTATAGGCAAAGTTACGCCCTTTATATTTTTCTTTTGTTTTTTTAAGCGTTTCTTTATCGTTTTGATGGGTAACTTCAATTCGTTCTACAATTTCATCTGCTTCGTTTAAAACAAGAAGTAAATACATTTTGATTACTCATTTTTGTTCGTTTGTTCGTGTTTGATAATGCCACCATTACCATTTACAATGTATTCTTGATTGTCAACTTTCAATTTATATATTTTTAAATCACCATGATCAGCAATTTTTTCCATAAAATCGCCTTCATTTTTAACCGATGTTCTAGGAAAAACCAATGCAGAAAAAATTATACCACCCAACAAAAGCATACAGGCCCAAAAAATATATGCACGAAAATTTTCATTCCACATCTAAAGCACCTTCCCAATATTCAACTGATTTAGAATTTAAAACAAATCCTTTTTGTTCCGCAGTTTCTTTTATAAAATCAAGCAAATCTTCAGCAACCGCTCGCCAGCCCAAGAGAGTTAAACAACTCAAAAACCTTGTAATTCTAAGATGATTGTGATTCAATTCTTCGGCCCAAGTATATTTTCTTTCTTCCCAATTAGGAGATAATTTAAAATAATTTTTACCTTTAGACCAAACCCATTCAAATCCTAGAAAACTCAAAAACATATCAACTGCGCCTTCGAAGTTTGGTGCACGATCTAAATATTCTTTAAATCCTACTTTAAACCTCTTAATATCTTCATCAGTTAACAAAGGAGCTTCTGGGTTAAATTGACTTGGTTCTCTGAGCGGGAATAGCCATTGGATATAATCATGACAAGCTTCCATTTCATCAAACCCAAATGAAACGACATCAACAAATGCCCGGCCCGACGAGTCTTTGCCAATATCATCGTAAAAATCAATTATTTTGCTCATTTCATCGCTTTTTCTTTTAGGTTGACGAACTTTCTTTTTCTTACTAGTATCTTTGAAAATCTTATTCCAGTTGCGTGCCCACTCATCAGGTGTAATAGACAACGGTCTTGGCGAATCACCTTTTCCCATAATTATTTCTCCAAATTATAATGAACTTATTTTACCATTAATGATTTCATCGACTTCAGCAATATAAGAGTCCGTAACTTCCTGAATTTTCTTATCTTCGGTCTTCAATGCATTTTTGTCTAGCTTTTGACGATGTTTCTTTCTAATGTTTCTGATAGCTATCTTTGCATCTTCACCAAGTTTTCGGAGATGAGAAATAATTTCCTTTTTCTGATCACCTGATGGTGGTGGCACGTTTACTACAACACGAGTTTTAGAAAATGCATAAGCATTAAACCCCATGTCTTTCAAATTATTGGCAATTTGATTGGTAAATTCCACCTCATAAGGATCAATTGTAATTGCATGATCTTTTTTGCTTACAAATGCAATATGCTTGAGCGGAGTTTGTTGTCCATGATAAACAACTTTAACCGTATCAAGCACACCAGCCGAAACATTACCCCCACGAATTCCAACTATAGAGTCGGATAAATTGTGTAAGGTTTTTTCCATCAAGTTTTTAATGTCAGCACAAGTTCATTTTTTTGTCCTTTTCTTTCTAACAGGTTTGCCTTCTATTATTTTATTTAGATTTTCTATCTCGCCATTTAGACGCTCAATTTCTTTATTTTGATCATGAATAGCCTTGGCTTGACGAGTGGTTTGTTTCACCAAGTCGTCAATCACACCTTGAGGGTTGTTTTGACACCGTTCTTCAAAAACGTGTTTATTCATGATTTACCAACAAATTGCAACACTTCCTGTTTGTAGCTGTTTGGTTACTTGCTCACAAACATTGTTTTCGATGTCTAGATTGATTTTAAGCAAAGCAGCACTAAAAAAAGCTTTTCCCATTGCGTTCTCCAACACACTTTCTTGTGCAATAACTTCACGGGAAGCATAGTTTAAAACAGAGCCCTCCCAGAACTCAGTTATCCAACTAATTTCCCATTTTGTACTATCATGAATTTTAGACAAAGAAATAAAACTATATTGACGCTCTTTCATCGTTTTCTTGCTTCTTAAAATTATTTTAAAGATTTTTCAAAAGCATATCTTAAAACCTTTCTTACATCATCTGTAAGGATTAAGGTTTCTTGTCGCTGGTCAGCACGCACAATAGCTTCATTTAAAATGATATCATTTAATTTTTCAATGAAATCTTTTCTATATTTAAGGGCGTCATCAGTTATAGCAATATTATTTTTGCCTACGGGTCCACCCTGAGCCGAAATTTTTTTTCGCCAGAACCACATGTATTTTACCTTGAGTTATCGAATTTGTAAATCAGTATCGAGCCCAAGTACCAAACAAAAAGTCTGTAAATATAAAAACAGTTCCAAAGTTTTTGCCCGGATGGTCGTGATGGACCAAATGATGTGTTCGCCACATGTTGTAACCTGGAAGGTTTTTAGCCCAATTATATCCAGGTAAATCATGATGTGCAGAATGAATTGTCGTCCATATTGCTCCATACACAAAAGATATAATTAAAATCATTGGAACAACAGTCCAACCAATCACCGCCCAAAAAGCTAAGCAAGGCAACATAAGAATTGTGCCTAAAAGGGGGCTAATACCAATATTAATGTCATAACGTTCTTTTCCGTGATGCTCTATTGCGTGATCGGTATACCACCAAAACCTTCCTAGTAACGGTTTATGCATTAACCAACGATGAGCACAATATTCAAATAAAGCGGCATAAACGAGCAACGCTGCTAAGACCAACCAATGCGTTGTTGTCATCCCTTTCCTTTCGATACATGTTTTCTACAAGAAATTACACAATCTTCAACCAGCAAAGGGTCGCCATGATTGAAAATATTCTCTACACAAACTGTGTGAGAGCATTCGCCTTTATTTCTATTAGAATAGAAACATTTGCGACCAAACCTATCAGCAACAGCAACTATTAGCCTATATTTATCTTTATTTTTACCAAAATCATCCCAAGCCTTTAATATTTTTTCTTCATCATATTGCTGGCCTGTTCTCTCTATAACTAAATGACAGAGAAATTGTCGTTTTCGATGATAAATCAACCAATCTGCACTGCGGGGTTTATTTTGATTTCTTTCGAATTCTAAATAAATATCATGAACCGTATTATAAAGGTCAAAATCAGAAAACTTCATTATTGTGATTTTTGTTTTTTATTTTTTATGAGTAATAGGACTCGTTGTCATCCTAACTTTAAGCGTATCTACTTCCATAACCTTACGGCGTTGTTCTTCCTGTGGAGGCCACGATGCTTGAATCTCTGTGCAGGCTCTTCTGATATCTTCTTGAGAGGGACGATAAGTTTCAGAATCTTTTTTCCTAGGCATGGTTAAAAATCTTCGTCTAATGACAACACGGAGGGTTTGTTTCTATCCAGCAATTTGGTCTTTTGAAAAACTTCTTTTTGCAAAAGAATCAATTCTTCTTTTTCATCAGATGTAATATCACCATTGATTTCTTTTAAAACCAATTCCCAACGCCGATTTTCAGTTGTGTTAGACATGTCATTAAGTATACAGAAAATTAGAATAATTGTCAATAGCCGCAGTGGGACTCGAACCCACAAATCCTTATCGGATACAGGATTTTAATTCATCGAGTGTTCTGACTCGTGTCCTGTGCGTTTGCCAATTTCGCCATGCGGCCAATTCGCCCACCGGGGCATGAGCATTGTACCATGAATTTTTGATTGGTAAACTAGACTGACAAACGAATGAAAATCAGTTTCAATAAATCTGCCTGTTGTTGCTTTTTCTCTTTGTTTCTTTTGGCTTGAGCAGCCAAGTATTTTGAAAATTGATTAGTTGTGGCTGTAGTAGGGAATGTAACAGAGCCTTTTTCCGATTCGTTAATCATAATTCACTTCCTTTAAATAAGCAGGGACTATTCTAAACCCTAGATAATACTTATGATCTTTATGGTAATTAACCATACTCAATGCATTGTAATCCCAATGTCGATTATATTTATGATAATTATCATATACTTCCTTCAAAACTTCAAAAACATTTATAAACCAAAGTTCATCTGAAGCATCTAACATTTTAAAGGTTTCTACACTGGGAATTAAAATAAGAATATATTCGTCGAAAATAAATCCAGATTCACAATACATTCCAGGGACTTTGACTTTTTCATAAATAACAAATTCATCAACGTTTATAGTTTTGAATATAGGTCTATTCTTTAACTTTTTTCTTATCGAAAGGAGTAAATCAGCAATTTTAGAATCCATATTATTTTTCACTACAATGCCCTTCACAACCTACGTGTTTACACCCATCACAAACTTCTCTATACATTAATTCATTAGTAGAAGCTAGTTTAAGATGCCTGTTGTGTCGTCTGGCTGCACGGGCTTCATATAGGAACAAAGCAGTCTTTAGACACTCTAAAGCTGATTCGGTTTCTGCACATGGTTTTTGATTGTTTAAATATTTTGTTCTATCAATTAGACAACGAATAACTTCCCGAACATTGGTTCCAGGGTGTGAGCCTTTATTAAAAGGATATCCTGGACCTTCTCGTTTTACAAATGATAGTTTTTGAGCTTCTTCACCATCAATACAATCTATTTCATACACATGGCCAGCGTCGAGGATTCGCATGAAAATTGCCTATTTAATAGTTTTACCAAGTTCAGAAATTTCACGATAAATTTCAACTTTTGGCGGTGCTGTATGGTCAAAAGGATGTTGTTGCCATTTACGAAACAAACGAGCCACGCCTAATTCAAAAGAAGGATTACATCCTACCATAGCCGATAAAATTGCAAGTAAATTATAAGTTCCAGCCAACCACTGGTTCCACCGATCAGGATGAGCATCGGAATCAGGCATGTGGTCTTTAATATGGATTTGTAAATGTTCTATAAGCCTAGAGCGATCCATGTCTGAATCGTTGGCTATTTGTCGAATCCATTCAGACCAAGCTTTAAGAAAAGACATTATTTTTTGCTCTTCTTTTTTTCTTTTTTTCTCTTTTTTGCTTCCTCGTCTTTCTCTTGGCCAAATAACTTCCCTAAGCGGGAAGTTCTATATCTATTAGGATCGGCCAATCCATTATCAAGTCTATTACGATCTGTTTCATAAACTCCATGATCGTCTTTTAAAACAACACGATCTGGATTTCCGAGTTGGTCCGTCGCCTCTTGGTCAATCATTGAGGCATGACTGCCAAATTGCGACGGATACTCAGGCTTCGATTCTTTCGCAGGCATTTTTAAATCTCTTTGTCTTTTTCCTGTTTAGGTTCTGGCTTCCCTGCATTTTCAATCATCTCTTCCACATCAACAACATTATCGACATGTTCTTTGATATGCTCGACAATAGCAGCAGGAACCAACAATGGCTTTAGTCCATCACCGTGTAGCATAACACGCTCTACCTGATGTTGGATCATCAATTTTCTAAGTTCTGCTTGCAATTCTGCTGGATCGCCATTCCCGCTCACCTTGACCAACAAAGTTCTTTCAAACTTGAATTCTTGTTTTGGAACCTCGTTGTCAATTTTTTTCGGAACTTCAGAAGGTGTGAACGCTACTAACAGAGTCATTAATAAATGTAACATATTCTCCAATCTGGAATTAAAATCCCAATTATAGTGTTATATTATGTATAATTGGAATTAATTTTTTCCAGAATGAAGATTATCCATTTTTCTTCTTAAATTATCCTGAATTTTTTGATTTTCTTCTTCTGAAAGAAGGTAGGCTATAGCACCCATAGCCGTACCAATAAAAACACCAGCAAAAAATGTAACTAATTTATTCATTTTCACTCCTCATGATTTCTTTCCAAGTATTTATCACATCGTCATCTGTAATTCTGATTATTTCAGAACCACGAAGTCTTGCTTTTTTCTCTGCTTTTTTCAAAACATATCCATGCAAATTATGAATCAATAAATCCAACCTTTTACATGCAGCAGAAGTAATTCTAATTTCTTCATTCATTTATTTATATTTTTGTATCAGACAAAGGATGGCGAAAGCAATCTATTGCAATTCGTAACATTAACCAAAGAAAAGCAATAAATTGTTTAAAGAGTATTTGTGCATTCATTACAACCTACAATCGCAGCGTAAGTTAGGATAAATAAAATAATCTCCTGAATTTGAAGTTCATCGATATATTAATCAACTTTTGCCCAACCAATTTCATCACGATCTGGAAGATGTTCTTGCATCATTTGGCTCCCAAAATAAACAACAAATTATAACTCAAAGAAGTTAAAAACAATACTGTTACGATTGGATGGGAAATAAGAAAGTCGATTATCCAAAACGACACTTTTTCCAAAATGTCCCAATCCTTATAGTTCAAAGCTTTTTTCATGTCGTCATCCATCATTTTTCAACTTCTCTTGTAGCAATAATTTGATATACTTCTGCCATTAAATAACTAACAATACATGCCAATCTAAATGCCTTATCTTCCATTAAAACCACAGGATGTTTCAAAATATATTCATTCCAGTGTTCCATTGTCAAACAAGCACGATCAGAAGCTTCACAAACGCCTATTTCATTATCAAAGCGTCGAACTAATTCTTTTTCGTCAAAACTTTCTAGCCAATCAGAAAAATAAGACTCCCAATCTTCGTCCGCATTTTTTAACGCAAACATCATGTGTTCAAGTTCTTCTGAACTTAATCTTTGAACAAATTTTTTGTTTTTCATAATTATTTTAGATTTAATGGGTTGAGTTGAATTTTTAGTTTCTTTTAAATGTAGCATAAAAGAAACTAAAGTTATTATAGAACCCATTATACATAGAATAACACTTATATTTATAATAGGCTTTAAAAAATCAGCGCCACCTATGTAAAACGAAATTGACAATTGGGTCAATAACAACAAAAATGCTGTTATAAGAAAAACATTTTTTGAAATTTTTTCATACATTTATGTAATCTCCATGTTTCGCATATTATTTTGCCATTAATTTAAAGATTTGTTTCAAAACTGCTTTATTGTGATCTTTTCTGCATTGTTTCATTAAACGATCTAATTCGGTTTCCTTGCTCTTTTGTTCATCAATCCATTCTTGAGTAATTGCTACTAAACGACCAGCACGACCGGGCTCCGTTTCATCTGTTCTACGATATCCCAAATTTCTTAATTCTTGTTCATAATTGGTTAATTGAACAATAATTTCTTTAGCAGCATCGTTGTCACCACTTCTACTTTTGATTCTTAAATTCTTTAAAATAGGATTATATTTCCTTCGCACCCAAATAGCTTTTCCACGATTTTCGTTATGGGGATCATTTTTCATTGCAAATCCTATTCTTCAGCGACAGCAATAATGAATTCTAGTGGAGAACCATACGTAGCTTTTCCTAAATATACTTTTTGCCCTACTTTCAATCCTTTTGGACCACTACATACTTGTTTTCCAGTCTGATTTTGTTCTGTTGGTTCTTTGGGAGTGGGTCCAACCTCATACCATTGTTTACCACTTTCTGATTTGCCAATCGAATGTATATAAACTGCAACTGTGGGATCAACCGCCTGTTCACATCCCAACAGGCAAATTGAAAGTAAACCTATTAATGACAATTGTTTCAACATTATAATTCTCCGGTCAATTCAATCTTAATGTTAGTCAATTGATGCAATTGAGGTTAAATCAAGTTGGAAAAAATGTGTTAGTTCAGAAACAACCATGGCCACGCCTGTGCTTTTTTTATAAATAATTCCATTACTACCTGTCCAATGGTCTTCACTTTCTTTCAAATAAACTGAGTCGCCACCCTCCCCAGTAACCCAGCCTTTATGTGTGTAACCCTTACTTAAGTATTCATTTTCGATGGCCGATACTTTTTCTCTAAGTTCGTCTCGTGTTTTTTTAAATTCTTCTGAATTAACCCATTCTTCCAATTCTTTCTGGGTCAATAATTTTGCCGGTTCTGTACTTCTTTTTCTTTCTTTTAAGTTTTTAGATGCCTCAATAGCCTCTTTAGCAGTGACAAATCCAGACTCCTCACGGCCAACAAAACATAAACATACTGCCGCACCCCAACACTGGGAGTCATTAAGCCATACATCCCACTTTGAATCCATTTCTTCTGAGGGTGAGTAACGACGAAGATACCATTTATCATTATCAAAACGCTGTACAATCATCCCATTCTCTAATAAACAGGATTCTTTTGAACAATTAACAGGATGAACTTCATTCATTGTCTAATTCCCCAAGTTGCCGCAAAAGAGCAGCAACATCATTCAAACCAATGGAATAATTATGCAGCGAACAGTTTCCGCCATATACTTCTTTTAACGAATCAATAATCTCTTGAGGATTCACACCTGTTAAAGTTAAATATATTTGATTAGCCAACTCGATAGTTCGCTTACGAGACTCTTCAGCTTCTAATTGATATTCTCGTTCAGCAGCTAATTCTTCGTTTGTGGGCTTATGATCCCAACGAGGCGGTTGATACAGATGCATCTTTTCTTCAAATGCTTTGTGTAACATATAAAAAGCATTTGCTATTCTAAGATCATCGATAATTTTAGGGTGGTTCCCAGACAAACCTTCCAATAGTTCTTTTTTTGTAAGGCTCATTTTTACTCCGGAAGTTTATAAATTTCTAAATTCATATCTTGAACAAGCTGCCATGTGAATTGAAGAGCATCTCCATCAGTTAATTTGTCATCTTTGACATACATCACCTTCCAGTGTCTGTCTCCTTGGGAGGTCAATTGTGTTAAATATTCTCTTCCCTCAACCCAATCTTTTTTTGATATTTTACTTAGGTTAAGCCTAGGGTTTGCCTTTGACTCTGTTGCTATCCGTTCTATAGTGTGCGATAGATCAAGTAAAGAATTATGAATATTTTCTACTGCTCTATAAACTTCTTCTTCCTGCTTTTTTTCATAATCACCTCTAGCAAAGGCTTCAGAGGGGTCATAGCCCTCAAATTCTTTTTCTTTTGTCATAATTTTTTCCCATATTCAATCAATTTGTCACGAGTCTCAAAATATTTGTGGGTTTTTTCTAAACATTCAGGATGCATTAAACTTGTGCTTGAATGCACAAGACAATCACAAGCCGGAAGGTCTTCGGCAGCTTTTATAAAATTTCTCAAAATTTGTGGAAGATTGTCACGATCTTTGATTTTAAAAATAGCTTCATCTACCAAAGCAACACGAAACATTCTTTGATTACATGAATCAGAGTGTTTAAGAGAATCTTTTATAAGCAACTTAGGATTTTCATCTGCAAGGATATGTGCATCTGAGAATTCCTTGATAATCGATTTGGTAGAATAACCATTATAAGACATTTATTTTCTCCGATTCTTCCAATCGACATATTTTTTAATTTTAGGATGCGACAACAACTTCTCTTTAGTGTTGAATTCTTTTCCTAAAACAGATTCATCGGGAACGGCATTGTGAATGCATTTATGGCAACCTTTGCAAACATCTAAGCCTTCCGACATTGTTTGTTTTGTATAGGTTTTCTTAAACCATTTTCGTTTATGAACTTTTTTCGGAATTAAATGATGAAAATTATATGCCTCTTCAACCTCACATAATTCACAAATTATACTACTTCCTTTTTGATCTGACGTATCCAACCTATTACATCTCCCCACTCATCTGTAACGCTATTATATTCTGAGTCTGTAAAGTATACAGATTTCCCTTTATATCGCTCTCTTATTGCTTTTCTCAAGGCTTTCTTGTTGTGAGACCAAAATGGAATTTCATCAGACCAAATAGGATCGCCACAACCATCAACCTCAGTACATTCGTCATCTCGGGCAATAAAAAGATACATTTAATTTTCCTGATTTTCTTTAAGAAATGACCATTTCTTATGAGCATACCATTCTATCATACAATACACCCAACGAAACCAGTGTTGGTTTGAGTATTTACAATTTTCCAATCGTCCCCAATCTATTTCACGAACAGGGTCGCCTCTGCCATTGCGAACCGGCCCATTAATGTCAAATGGAGTCGCAATCCAACAATAATAATGAGAGAGACGATAAGCAACAATGTCCCTATAACTAAATCCAGTCCTATCACCCAGATACATGGCAGGACAAAACACAAGTCTTTTGAAGATTCGATACATTGCTAATCTACATTAGATGTTAACCATAAGCCAAAATTTTCTTCTTTCCAAAGACCAAGCGGCTCTAATTGAGACTTCATTTTAACTTTTTCTTCTTCTATGTTTTTAAATGTTAGTTTTTGTGGAGTGATATCATCACTTATATCATCCACAGATTTGGAATCAATTTCCAATACATAAAATAAATCCCCTGTTACAGAGTTTCCCACTACAACAAGAGGATAACCACACACAGCATTGTTATCAACATCAGTTGGGTCAAATGGATCGCTTTCCAATAAAAGACCCAATATAACTTCAGCACTGAATATACTCATTTCAAATTCTCATAATCTTGGGTTTGTATAACACTGAAAATCGCCTAATTCTCATATTGCATAAATTTTACTACCTGCTGATAATTTTATATCGTCTGAGTCTCCGTAGCACAACCAACCATTATCCGCATTTTTGGATTCTTGTAAAGCGTATTGACGAAACATAGATTCAGATATGTCATCTTCGTCCCAATACAGAGACTCTTCCCAAAGTTTCTTTAATTTCAAGAGTTTTTGATCAGCGTCATAAGAGGTTCTTACCGCCGCTTCAACAGGCTCAGAATATGTTCTAAGAGACATGGTTTTTCCAATTTAGACAATGTGTTTGTTCGATACCCATGTGAGTTCTTTTTCAAAACCTATCGCTCGCTCTTCTTCAGAAAATGGAATAATTTCACCATTTTTATCTTGTTTGCCAAGACATTTTATTTGACCAAGATAAAGCTTGCCGTAAAGAACTTGGCCTTTACCTTTTAATGGATTGTTTTTATTGACCCAAGCCCATCCATAACGTCTGTGAAAAACAGAATTTCTACTAATGTATAGTTTCCATTCACCAAATACTTCATCCCCATTGATGATTTGATTATCAAGTATTTGGGCCACAGGTAAATTAAAGAGATTAAAATTATAAATCCCAGTTGAAATAGCCGTTATACTAGCCAGAAAATGACGACGATTAGGCATAATATTTTCCTAAAAGTGGTTTTTGTTTTTAGGCCGGAATAATTTTGCCAGTATAAATTTGCTTTATGGGATATCCTTCCCATTGATCTGGTATTTTTGCCAAACCATAAGTTCTTTTAGATAAAGCAACAGTAACATTTATCCCATCAACGCCAACAAAAGCCAACCAACTAGGAACATCGCTATAATTTTTAGTTATATGGTTGTGTAAACTTTTAGCTGCATCTTCAATACTCATGTTTTTTCTCTACTGAGTGCCCTCGACAGGAGTCGAACCTGTATGCCTTACGGCGGTAGCATCTCATACTACTGTGTTTACCGTTTCACCACAAGGGCATAACAGGGTGTTTGGATTGGTGCCTGTTAAGGTCTTCCAACTTCTCTTTACCCTGATTCTTTTAAGCAGAGGCCAAGGGAATCGAACCCTCACCGCTGTTACACGGTCCTGTTTTCAAGACAGGTGCAGCAAACCAATATCTGACCTAGCCTCTGTAATTTTTGTTAGGTCATCCCATCCCAACCTCCAGAACGAACCATACAAGTAGTAACTTTAATTTTCTTTTTATCATTTTCTGATAGTGTTTTCCAATATTCAAAACGTTCTCTAATTTTTATCGGTAAATATCTTAACAATCGTTCTTGATTTCCTGATTTAATCAAATTTTGAATCATACAAAAAAAATCATGATTTATCACATTTGAATTTTCACGAATAAGCTCTATAATCTTTTTTTCAATTTCATTTGGTTCTTTTGCCAACATATAAACGCCATCTATTTTTGGATTATAAAATACTTTAAAATCTCCCCAAAGATTATAAATTGATTTTTCTTTTAATTCATCAATTGTAAATTCTTTCAATTCATGAAGTTCCCTATGATGGTTTGGACAAACAATAATTAAATTATCTAAATCATCGCTCCCACCTTTGCTTTTTGGAATTATATGATGTATATCACAACGACTTTTTTTATAACCGCAAATAGCACACGACGCTCCAGCACGCTTTAATATTTTACCAACAGTTCTTTTAGAATAATCTAAAATTGATGTTGCACTACGTAATGTATGAGGTGTCTGGCGTTTGCAATCATCACAATGTGCTCGTCTATTTTCTCTTTTTTTTCTTTGTGTATGATATTCTTTGCCACATTTTTCACAAACATAGTCATATCCTGGATTTGGATTTTCTTTTCTATACTTTTCTAAAGACTTTCTTATTTTTTCTTTGGTAGTATTGCTAGTTTTTCTTTTCCTAGAACAATTTTCAGAACAAAATCTACCGCTACCAAATTTGCCATCATGGTTATTGCCACATCGTTCACATTTTAACATTGTAGGACTGTGGTGATATTTACAGCCTTTTTAGTTCAATTTTTCAATGGGAGTGTACGGACTCGAACCGCTTATCCTGAGGCATTTGATTTACAGTCAAACTCCGATCCCCCTCGGCAGCACTCCCAATATTATCTTTTCACCCAATAACCACGATTAAAATCTGGTTCCCAGGATGGTTCTTCAATTTTCTTTTTTGGTTTCTTCCTCTTTTCATACACAAAAATAAAAGGCATTCCAGTTGGTGTGTCGGACTCTTTATAAAGACACAACAGTTTCTTACCTTTTCTTTTCTTGGCTTTAGCCAGGGCGTCAGCATCATTGGATGCTTCAATTCGACCACAACCAGGACCATCTTCTTCCCAATAATAGATTGTCATTCAACCACCAGTTTTCCAGTAGACGTTGTACCATCTTCTAAAATCGTAAATACAGCATATGATTCAGAAACATATCCGATGTGTTTACCATCAATCCTTATATTTCCCACAGCATCTATTTCAAGTTTATCACAAACCCACTCTTGTTTTGGAACATCAAATTTATCTGTTGTCGAATTGTAATCAAATAATGTTATCTTCATGATCGTTGTTCCTCCACTACATTGGGACGAGCAAAATTTTTGTAGTAATTCTTCTCCCATAATTCTTGTAAATAACAAGTTGCGTCGTTGGCTTCTTCTTCGGTTTTATACCTTGAAGCTTTGTATTTACAACATAACACCGGATTATCTTCTACAAATCCTAAGTAACTATTTCCCAATCTATGTTTTACTTCGATCAAGTACATTTTAACATCTTTAATTTAAACTTCGCTTTATCGTATTTATTTTTAGTTTTTTCAATTTCATCGGCAGTAGCATTGGCTTTAAAATTTTCAGATTCTAATCGTTTTTTCAAAAATGCAACATAATTTTCTTCATGTTGAATTTGAGCTTCTAAATTTTTTTTGGCCATGTTCACATTCCAATTTTTGAATTTTGTCCTCAAGTAGTCCTGGTGGGATTCGAACCCACATACCATATTTCAGGTGCCACGTTCTAAGCGTGGTGCGTCTGCCTTTTATGTTCCGCCACAGGACCGTCTATTACCATCCTTTATCTTTTCGACCACGAAATACCTTTTTATGTCGTCGCCACTTAGGTTTCTTTTTTAAATCCTCACGAGAATCAAGAATCGTTTTAATACGATCACGATACTCTTTAACAGGTCGAGCATATTGCCCAACATCTTCTTCCCAATTGTCGCCAACATACTCTAGACACATTTCACAACATCGCCAACCATAATGGCTATAAATGTTATCCAAATGTGCCGTTACCATTCGAAAAATCACATACAACCTATTAGTTGCCATTTTCTGCAATTGTTCGACAGACATGATCGGAATATTTGGTTCCATTTTTATCTCCTGTTGCAAGTAGCCAGGGTGGGAGTCGAACCCACATTCACTAACTTTTGAAATTAGTTGCTGTTGCCAATTAGCATACCCGGCCATAAAGTAGCACGCCTGAGATTCGAACTCAGAGTCGCTTGTTCTTAAAACAAGCCGCATTGCCTAGTTAGCGTAGCGTGCCAACACTAGTAACCCAGGGGAGATTCGAACTCCCACGCACTAAGCCTCAGGGTTTAAGCCTGATACGTCTACCAATTCCGTCACTGGGTCAGGTGTTTATTTTAAATTTTCTTTCTTGTGCTGTCTCTCCTAGTTGTATACAAACTGTTCCTGATTTCCCATCATCAAGTATTTCTTGAAGTGAATCACCGCCCGGATTATTTAAATAAAAATCAGTTTGGTCTCCAATTAAACTCAAGTTTTCTACATTTTTTGCATATCCTTTAAAACATGCATATTCTTTTGCTGCTTCGATTGTGGGTGCAACTACCCAAAAACAACGACCGCTTTTGTTTTTTAATCGAAACAGCCTCATTTCATCCTCCAGCGGAAGCCAAGGGGATTGAACCCTCACCGCCATATTTCAGACGGACTTGTTTTCGAGACAAGCACAGCAACCCAATATCTGTCTAGCTTCCAATGTGACCCTCCGGAGTCGAACCGGACTTTCTTGCTTTTCAGGCAAGCACTGTCACCGGACCAGTGCCAGAGCCACGTAAAATTCCTCCCACTTAATTTTCCTTTTCCTAAATCCTCCTACACAATTATGTGGTGATTTTTGTGTAAATTTATCTCTTCCACACAAAAGACATCTAAATCTTTTTTGTTGTCTCTCTTGTTTCAGCCAATGATTGGTCATAATTCACCTTTCAAGCGGGAACGACAGGACTCGAACCTGCAAGGGTTTGACCCCCAACTGCTTTCCAAGCAGCCTCCTTTCCATTCGGTTCGTTCCCAATTAAAAATCACTTTTTATCAACACATTTCCTTTTTCATCAATAATTCCATTGTTAATTAATCTAGCCCAATGTTCTTCTGATGTTTCTGGATTTTCTTCCATGGCTTGTCTTGCTGCTTCAGCCAATCGGGTTGGCGTCCAATAGGACAATCGTTCATTGACAGCTTTGTATATTGCTGTCAATTCTTTATCATATTTTCCTTCTAATATGTCTTCCACAACCCCCATTATTATTTTCTTTCTGTATAAAGATTTAAATCGCTAGCCATTACCTTCTCACGCCATTCTTGAGCATCATACAAACGCCAATTAGACATGCCTATTTCCATCTCTTCCCAGTCGATGGTGAACTCCAAATTCATTCTTTGTAATCGATCCAAAGCTTCATTGATATCTCGAAACTTTCGATAAATCATTCGTTTTCGCCTCTATGGTTTTCAACCCAATCTCTCAGCTTTTACCGAGTTTCAAACCATTTTAACATGGCTCGCCATCGATCTTCATTTACTTGGTGTGGAACCGTTCTTCCTCGATTAATCATGTAATCAACGAATTCATTGACGGTAAAACCAGTAGGATTATAGCCTTTAGTTCTATATTTTTCTCCCACCATTTTTACACCTTTTACATCAACCATAGTGCCGCTAGCAGGGATCGAACCTGCACGCCGTGGAGGCACGAGTTTTTGAGACTCGCATGTCTGCCAATTCCATCATAGCGGCATAAAGTGGAGCGTGAGGCGCTCGAATCCTCGTCCCGAATGCTTCAAATTCGTGCTAAACCGTCTCAGCTAACGCTCCCAAATTTTACCAATTTCCAAAATCTGGTTCGTATGTTTTGTGTATTTTTTCCTTTTTATTTGTAGTTTTTTCTATTTTCCCGCACTTCTTACATTCTCTTATCCACCAATCAATATTTTCTGATGGAATATATTGATATTGTCTACTTCTTTTTTACTTTGTTCGATCTTTTTTTCTAATTCTCTTGCTTTGTTCATTTTGTTTCTCCCAAGCGGAGGACAAGGGAATTGAACCCTCGGACCCCCGTAGGGGTCGGCAGATTAGCAGTCTGCTGCAACGAACCAACAGTTGCCTATCCTCCATTAATACTTAATTTCAAATTCTTTTTTGTCTTCTGCAAATTATGTTATCGGGCATCGACTCAGCGACGACCCTGTTTTTAAGTATTTTTCAATAAAAAAACCCCTGAACACCGCTTTGGCATCCAGGGGTTTTTATTTCCCTCTTGAGGTCTTTACCTCAGCCCGTAGCGGTATTCGATTGACAACTGCTAAACAGCGACAATGAATATAAATAGCTACTGAGTGAGGAAAAAACGTTCATTTCAATGTTCCTTGTGTATCTTACCTATCTATGCAGATGGCTAAATTTTTTTCGCAACGACTGTGTGACTAACTTCATTATAGTCCAAAAAGTCGTTTTGTAAAGTCCCTTTGGAAAGATTTCGATGTCCTATCTCCTTGTACAACTAAACTTGTTTTGAGAGAACCTGAAAGGAAAACGCAGCATAGATAAAAATGCCAGTAATCAATACTATGGCCAATGACGGCAATAGTTTTCCATATTTTTGATAAACAATGACAGCATAGGCGACTAAACCGAATGATATCATCCATGATATAAACGCCAAGAACACATAAAGGCTTGCCATTTTAAATTCCCATTCCATCCAAAGCTTCTAAAATCTTAAGTCTATTTTTAAGATCAAGAAAGAAGTCGAAGATAGGCTGTGATTCTTGTTTTGTCAACGGACGAAGTTCTGGTTTGTTTTTGTTTGGATTATAAGGAGGAGTAACCATAGCTGGGCTATAAGGAGGGCCAGCAACCATCAGTGTTATACAAGGTTCCTTAATTGGCCTTACATAATGCCATTCAAATGGCGTTAACATTTGATATACTGATCCTTCACTTAAATAAAACGGTCCCATTGGACGAGGCTTTGTTGTAGCATCAGGTTCGCCATATCCAATAACGGTTTCGTAATTACCTTGACACAAAACCATTGCAGACGGCCAAGGATGAGGATGAAATAACGCTTCTTCTTTTTCACATGGATAAATTTTATGTAAATAAATTCTATAATCTATGCCGTCAATCTGCATTGTCGTCCATAATCGTTCAACAATGGGTTTTTCATAGTCAATATAAAGACTATTCCAATTACCTTGATTAGAGAGCGGAACAGATAGATTGTTTACAACATATTTAAGAATGCTCAGCATGTTTTCAGTCCCAAGAAACTGCTTTTCGCCAAGGTGATTCGTTGATGCTTCCGTCTGCTTCGCAATATGTGCCTTCTGGAGGACAGTATCCGGCAGTTTCAAAATCCATCGCAACAATTTCAAAGGAACTACACAAACTGCCTTGGACACATATGTCCAACAGTTCTTTAGTAAAGTTCCACATGTCTTTTGGATTATGCTTAGATTCCTCGGACAAAAACTTTCTAACCATGTTTTTAGCAATTTCATCTACTTGCCGATCTGAAACTTTCAGTAGATACTCTTTAAAAAATTTGTCAATATAAAAATCGACATGATCTTGCGTGAATTCTCTCACCCTTCGCTCTCCAATTCGGCTTGACATTTAAGACATGTTGAAACATGAGGAATAGCTTTTAAACGATTCGTTGCAATTGGCTTATTACATTCCTCACAAATGCCGAATTCAGGAGTGTCGATTCTTTTCAAAGCTGCTTTAATACTAGCCAGTTCAACAGCGGCGTTTTCTCCCAGCCCGGCTTGAATATCATGTGAGATACATTCTTGAGCACCTGTGGTGAGATCGTCGAACATAGTTGTACGATCGAAATTAGCAAGATTATCTAGTTCACCCTTTAAAACAGCTTGTAAAAAATCTCTTTGGACGATCAAACGTTCTTTTAAAGCATCTCGATCTTTTTTGTTAATTTTTTTCATCGAATTAATTTTCCATAAATAGAGTTGATGCCAATCCAGCCGTTTATTCCACCTTTGTTATTTCCAATCAAATAACGGCTTCCCTGAATGGCTTTTACCAGATGTAGATATTCTCTTCCTTTTACTTTACAAAGGACTATATCATTTTTTTCGACGTTTTTGACAGGTTCTACTCGGCACAATTGACCATTTTCTACTTTTCCTTGCATGGAATTGCCACGAGGACGAAATTCGACAGTTTCGCCATTTTTTAATTGTTCAATATATTTTGCAGCCCATCCCATCAGAGGGATTATACCGCATTTATAGGGAATGTAAAGCAGTTTAGAGAATTTTTGGTGGTTCTTCCGGCTTTTTCAAATCCTCTAAATCATCGGTGGTTGTCCATCTTGGAGGATAATCTGGACAGGATAAATCTGCATTTGTTAAATCATTTTTCAACGACATGCGATCATCTAGCTTAATATTAGCTAGCATACAAGAACTAGTTGTGTCTTGAAAATATGGACATTCTTTACAAATATCATATATTCTGGATATTTCTTTATTCTTTCTAATCCTTTTAAATTTACCCATCAACATTCTTTTTTCTGTTTTCTGATATATTTCAGTCAACAATGGATGTTGTAATTCTGGGTTTGTTTTTAACAATCTATTATGTTCTTTATGAATTGCTTCTTTAAAAACTGTATCAAAAGATGTATTTACTTCTTTTTCTTCGTATTTAACTTTCATTGTCCTTAATTTCTTTTTAAAAGATTTCATCCATTTTCTTCTTTTTAACTCGCTTATGTTGATATATTGAGCACCATCTTTTATTTCAATTAATGGTTTAGCTGTATTCCAAAAAGGTATTGGACAAGCTATAGGAGTTGGTGCCACACTTCCTGTTCCCCAATCGCACCAACATTGTCGTTCATACAAATAAGGAACCTTTATCATATCCGGTGCTCCATTACATGGAAATCCATAATAAGGAGGATCACCACAAACACCAGGTGATATAGAATAATCAATGGTATAAGCAAAATACCAACTGCATCCTAGGAAGCTTACTACTGTCCACCAAGTGGTAGTACATGGTTCAGCAAACATAACTTCTGATGCTGGACAAAACTCTGTCCAATCACAAAAATAAGATGTAACTAATAATTGTGATGGAGTCATGCATAGACACGGACTTCTAGGTGAATCTGGACTGGCGCAAAAATCATCAAGACAATCATCAACATCTGCATATGTCCCACATGAAGATGATTCAAAAACAGGGCATGGAGCACCAGCACTGCACCCAGGAGCAGCACAACAACAACCACCAGGATCATTTAAACATTCACAAATGTCTCTTTTATCCTCTCGACAACAATTTGTGTTAAATGTTTGTGCTGTTTCTATTTCTCCTTGATCTTGCCAAAAACAACTTCCAAATCCTGAATATTCTAAAATATAAGCGCCATTAGCAAAATCACAAGACTCATTGTCTGCACATTGTCCAGAACAGTGAACTCCTCCTGGGAGCAGCACGGGTTCGCAGGGATCGGGAGTTGGTTTTAATGGGCCACAAACTCCATCACTCCAAGGAATGCACCCATATTCCGCAATTGGACAAGGATCATCAGGGTCTCCTCCTGTTGCTTTCCAACAATCATCACAATGACGATTGTCATTATAAGTCATTCCACCCACAGCCAAAAAAAGACATTGAGGAGCACACCCACAGCATTCTTCAAACACTTCATTACACTCACATCCAGTGGATGAATCTTCATAACACCATATGCAATCATCACATGTGTAACATTTGCAATCACAACATTCTCCGAAACAAGAGGTGTCTACCATGAAATTCCTATGGACAAAAAAAGAAAAATAACCTATATTTAGATAGTAAAATATGGGTTAAATATGTACTGTAAAATAAAAACACAAAACTGTTATTCTTGGCTTTACACTGATAACGACAAGCTTAAAACCGACTTGTGGAAAGCTCTAAGAGTCCCAGAGCTTAATTATCAACATAGCCGCCTTTACAAACAAAGGCTGTGGGATGGCTACACAGATTACTTTAAAAAAGGCACCGGAAGATTTCTTACTGGTCTTTTGCCGGAAGTATTCTCTGCCCTTAAATATTGGAATATTGATTATGAAATTATTGACGAAAGAAATAAAGTAGATTTTCTTTACAAAGAAATAAAACCAGATTTTCTAAAACAATGGGCAAATAAAGACAATAATTTTGACCTATATGATTATCAAGTAGATATTGTGAATCAAGTTATAAAACACCATAGAGGCATTGTGTCTGCTGCCACCGGGGCCGGAAAAACTGAAATAATGATTTCTATTCTTAAAGCCTTACCTCCAAATACTCCAACATTAATTTTAGCCAACAAAAAAAGTCTTGTAAATGAAAACTATTTAAGGCTTCAAGAATGGGGATTTGAGAAATTTGGCAGATTATATGACAAATATGTTGAACCCAATGTATTTACTTGTGCAACCGTCCAATCATTACATAAAATTGAAAAACTTTTACCTCATGTGCGATGTCTAATTGTCGATGAAATTCATGATATGATGAGTAAAGTTCCAAAGAAGTATTATAATAAACTCAAAAATGCTTCAGTAAGAGTTGCTGTGTCTGCTACATGGGAAAAGTTTGGCGGAAGGGATAAAAGTCAAAGATATGCAGTCAAAGGTTATTTCGGCCCTGTATTTAAAACTAATTGTGACGTAGCTGAAAAAGGTGTAGTTAAAACTAAAAAACTACAAGAAAGAGGAACTTTATCTAAAAGTAAATGTACTTTTTATCCAATTAATGAACCAGAACTTCCTTACGACATTTATCTGGACGCTGTAACTAACGGCATCGCCAATAATTGGCATTTTCATGAAATTGTACAAAAAATAACCAAAAAATGCACAGGAAGAACATTGATTTTAGTAGAGAGAATTGCTCATGGTGATGCACTGCAAAGTCTCATGCCAGATGTTTTCTGGATTGCTGGAAAAGATGACATCGAGACTCGTAGAGAAATTATTGAAAAATTACAAAAATCATCTAAAAAAGATGTAGTTGCCATGGCTTCTCAGGGAATTTTTAACGCTGGGATTAATGTTCATCTTCATAATCTCATTAATGCTGCTGGCGGGCAGGCTGAACATATTATTATTCAAAGAATGGGACGAGGATTAAGAACAGCCAAAGATAAAGATGTTCTCAATTACTACGATTTTATCTTTAATATTAACGACTATTTATTGAAACATTCTAAAAAGAGAATTCGTATTCTCAAAAAAGAAGGACATGAAGTCATCATTAAAGATAAATTGGATTTATGAAAGATAAAATTAAAATAATTAAAGAGGATTTTGTTGAATGGAATATCAACCCCTCAATGAAATGTTTAAAAATAAATGATAGAATTTATGATAAAAATATCATAGTCTCTCCCTGTGCTGCTGAACATTGGATTAGCACTGATTTATTTAAATTTAGATTATATTGCCAAAAAAAACAAATACACGTTACTGGTGTTTGTCCTATTAATCAAATACCACTATTCAGTCTTTTCTCAGATGATATAGCCATCGTCGAAGACAATCCCTCTTGGTATGAATACAAACACGCTACCACCAATGGTAGTTCTGTAAAAAAGATATCTGACGATCATGTCGATATAGAAAACGGTAACTTTAGAACTGTCTTCTCTTCGGAAATATCAGACGATGAGGTAATAGAAAACTATAAACAAAAAACAGTTTGTATTTTAAAATCTGCTTATGATCTTTTTAGAAAAATCAAACACGAACTTTCTTCTGGAATAATTGTTATAGAATGTAAACAAGAATTCAAATATGCATTAAAGAGATGTTTGTCCAATGAAGATTTGCCGATTTCTGGGTTTGATTATTCTTTCCAAAAAGACTTGCTCGATAAAGTAGGCAAAGAAAACTACATGTCAACTCAAATATTGGCATCTAATTTTCTTAATTGGCAATATATTTGTTATGGTGGGGCATCTAATCTTATGTGTGTGCTACCTGTCAAATATCTCGTCTTAAGAGACCCAACTCTTAACAACAGTGTAATTAAGATCGTTCAAGGATTTATGAAAGCCAAAGGATATGAAAAAATTCCATTTTTTAACGGTATCACCAATCCAGGAAAGTTGATTGGTGATTTCAAAATCCTAAAAAATTGGGATAGGCCAGAAATTATAGAATGTTAATCGCCTTCCCATTGATCTTTAGGTTTGGGCGACCAAGTTTTATCCACAAGTCGTTTCCAATATTCTTCTGAACTTTCTCCCGGCTTGGGCACATTTTTTCGTTTAGGTTGATTTAACTTAGGAAGATCATCATGATATTGTTTTGCTGCTAATTTCTTCCAATAGTCTGGTGCTTGTTTTGCATCAAAATTATGACTATGTGTAAATTGATACGGACCAGTTAGATCAAAATAATTGATAGCATATCTTAACAAATCATCAATATTTTTAAATACAGATGTTCCAACCAAATCCTTCTTTCTTCTTCTTCTTTCGGGAGAGGCATCTTTATTGAAAAAATTAAGACTAGGGGCATCCCAACTTTCAATTACTTCGTCTGGTATTTGGACATATGCGTAACCATTCCACCATCGTTCATGGTAAGAACCGCCTTCCCCTTCGTCTATAAAATAAACTTTAAGTCCTTCTAAATACGGCTCGTGTTGATGTGTAATATTAATTTCAATTAAAGGAGATATTCTTGGATCACGAGCAGGAACCTCATCGCCTCCACCCCAACCATAAGAGCCAGAAGAATCTCCACGGATTTCAAGAAGTTTAAATGCAGAAGAATATTCGTTCTCCACAAATTGACGAAAACTCAAATTCATCGTCCTCCAGCATCTAAAATATCTTTAGTTTTTAAATTATGTTGCCACCTTGCCATCATTTTCTTAATGGAATCTAATGGAACACCATGAGTATTTTTGTCGGTCAAATATTGTGCAAAATCATCTAATTTTTGACGATTTACATATTTATCTCCAAAAAGTTCTCTGTGTGCTTTCCAATGTGGTGAAGTCGGTTCTTGAACACGAATTTCATATCCTGCCTCTTTAGCATAACGAGCATAAGCGGCAGGCTCGCCAGCGGTGGTATTGGTATTATCTACAATTAAAGGGGTGACTCCTTGATCGACCGCCAATTTGAACCGAGTTAAATTATCACCATGTGCTTTTCTTAATTTAGAACCATGCCAATTTGTTCTATATTCAACTGATTCTAATACATCCACCATTTGCTGTGCAATGTGTAAGGCTTCGTGATACTTGTTTTTATCGGACAATTCTTTGAATTGTAAAAAGATATCTTGATTATCAGCTTTAGGACGACTCCATTTAGCACCATACCACATCTCTTTAATTTCTTCACATAATTGCCAAGCGTCATCTAAAGACAAAGAATCTATATTTTTTGATTTCAATTTATTGGCAATTGGATGGAATAGAGAATCTGTAGAGAAAACGTGACCTTCAGCATTGCCACCATATTGTTGTAAAAGCTCACGAGTTGTGTAACTTTTACCTGTTCCTGGCAGTCCTCTCATGATAAACACAATTTTTTTGTTCATTTCTTGTGTTTCCATATATGTACTAAATTTTTTCATGTTTCATTACTAATCGAAGCTAAAGGTGGTTCTTGAAGTTGTGAATCACTATCTGCTAGTAAATCAATTAGATCATGCACGGTGCCAGTTCGGTTTTTAATGGTTTGAATAGTCATGTCATCTGATGTTGATATCAAACCACGATGAATCAAATCTGTCAATACGTCGTGTCCAATTGAGCTTAAAGATAGCGATAAAACAGCTTGATCATCATCGAGATTAAGCTTGTCTTTCAAGAAATTGAGAATGGTCCCTTTAATACCTTCTCGTTTGGCTTCTATGTTTTCTAACCATAATTTGAAATTCATAATAAATTATTTATGATTAGACACCAAAATTACGCTACGCCAAAAGAGTGTAAAAACAAAGATTGTCTTACTGGGACGCTATTTTTTACCTGTTTCCAATAACATGCTCGGGGATCAGAGTCTACTGTCGCTGGTAATTCTGGGCCTCTGGGGAGGGGATGTAATATAATGGCGTCTTCTTTTAAAAGATTTGGGTTTAAAGGCTCAACAGAAGTGTTACAAACTGTTTCTGTTCTGCGTTCTAATTGAACTCTAGTCATATAGACAACATCAGCCTGACTTAAATCCGGGTTCTCACTTAAATCATACTCTGAAACTGGAATGTTGTAAATTTGTGCCATTTTTTTCAAAGAATTGATCGTTCGGGCATACTTTAAATCACCTACAATTGCTAAATTCAAACCATCCAAAGTCTTTTTTTCTTTCCAAATGGTATAAAAGTCAATAACAGCCTGACTTGGGTGTTCTCCGCTGCCATCGCCGGCATTTATAATTGGACAAGATGCTACCTCAGCAGCTTTTAAAGCCGAATCATTCTCTGGATGACGGAAGACTATCACATCTACTATTTCAGATACTGCTCTAACTGTATCAAGGTAGTTTTCTCCTTTTTTACAAGAAGAATTATCAAAAGCATTTTCTACACTAACGACATGACCGCCAAGTTTAGAAAAGGCTGTTTCAAAAGAAAGTCTGGTCCTTGTGGACGGCTCATAAAAAAGACTAGCCATTGTATGGCCATACATTATGTCATTTTGTTCAACAAAAAATTGATCTTTGCCCGGAGGAAATAACTTCCAGTCATTTTTTTGTAAATTCCAAGCAGAAATAAAGATATTATCTAATTGAATTTTAGAGAACTGATCGATAGAAATTATATTTTTCATAGTGATAAATAATAATACAACTTGATTCGAAAAGCAATACATAAAATATGAGTTACAAAACATTCAAAGAATGGTTGATTTCTGAGGGTAAGGATATCTTTGGTTTTGAACGACATCGCCAAGAAGAGGAAATTGATCGTCAAAAAAGATTAAGCTCCCTTAAACAGCTTAACAGTGAACTTTTAATAAAAGAACTATGGCGGCCAGTTGGCTTAAAAAGACCTTCTTCTAATTTCAGTGATGAAATTACTTGGGGACAAGTCAATTTAGGAGAAGCTATTCGTCTAGATATCAGCCCTTTTGGTTCACTTAAAATTATAACCAGAAGGATTGTAAATGATTTAGAAGGAAATAAAACTTGGATTTGTAAAGACGCAATACCATTGCCAGATGGACATTATGATGGAGAAGAAACTGTTTTAGCAATGGAGGTTTTTGATAAAGTAAATGAAATTAATAAAAGCCCCATCGATTCTCCAAAAAAAGACTATAATCTAGAACATTTAGCTTTAAAATTAGCAGGTAAAATAAAATTAGAGCGACCCGTAAAGATCATGATTTTTGATAGAATAAAAAAATTAAATGAAAATCATTATATCGTGGCTATGAACTTCAGCGGGCATGGATTAGAAGCACCAACACAAAGACGAATGGAACAATTCCATATACATCTATTTTTCGACCCAAGTCGAGGATTGGTAAGAAGTTACGGCACAGGAATTGAATCGCCAACAAAGGTTCATAAATGGGAAGCACAAGTATCTGAATTTGACGAACACTTTGCTCCAACTCAATCAACAGAAGAAATCATTACCAATTTACTGAACATTCTTCGAACTTATTGATCCCAAGGGAACATTTCAACAAAAATATCTTGAATTTCGGATGTGATTTGTTTTTGATAGAATTCAATGTCTACCGAAAATGAATTTTCAATATCATTGAAATGATTTTTAATTAATGGAGATAAAGCTAGGTAGAATGGGCTTACCTTGCTAAATGCAACCCATTTTATAATATCCTTATTTCTAATTATTTTTTCTACTTCTTTTTTGCCATAATCCTCACTGAAATTAGCAATATAAAAATTTCTAGTTCTTTTTAATTCATTTATTGCAGATTCTTGTGTGGTCTGAATGTCTACAGAGGGATTTAGAACTTCGTATTTTCTGTCAAACTTCCTTTTCCAGATTTTCCATCTTCTCCAAGCTTTATCACCAACTAAGCATCCTGGTTCTATTAGAGCGTGGACGGTTCCATCTGATATTAACCTCAAGCTTTGAATTTGAGCTAAAATATAAAGTCGATATTGACTATCGGGAATTAGACCTTGGGTTTCTCGGGCGAGTTTATAACAATATTTGAAGATTAACGATTTACGTGGATCGCCTTTTGGAAGTCTATTTTTATGGTAGTCAGGGAGTTCCTGATCCATTATTTCTTGCCAAAGAAGACAAAGTTTATATGCTTTGGCTTCTATTTCAGTCATTTCGTATTTTAAAATGGCTTCTAAATCTATCATTTTTTGAAAAGTTCTTTCGCCATTTTAAAAACAAGAAAAACCAAAAACAAGAAATTAACCACATTTAAACCTAAAAGACTTAGCAAAACAATTTGATCAAGTATTTCTTTTGACAAAGGCATAAAAACTCCTATCTTAGTTTAAGCATGTTTATAGCATCATTTAATGTTTTTGCCAAGCTAGTTGTTCCTTCTTTGACAAACAAATCGAAATCATCTTTTGTATTAAGTTTAAAATCATTTTCATTACAAAATTTTTCAACTTTTTCATATAAACCTGGGGATTGTAAACAACAAGCCCAATGAGTGATTTCACCATTTTTTCTAATTGGAAATGGACATATATTATAATGAAATCCTCCTGGTCCTTTATCATTCCAGAGTTTTCTTACGTCTTCCAGAACTTTATCTGCACAAATTACAGCATAGTAATTATTCATTGGTCAAACCTTTAACCTCTAAAACAAATTTAGAGGTTTCATAATAATTTAAATTGAAATGTTTCGATAATTTTAAAAAATCTCCCTTCGGGCCGACCGTTAACGAGTTTTTCAACATGAAAATTTCAATTTTCTTAAAAAAAAGAGTGTCGGAATAGAATTCTCCGTAGCAGTATCGATTTTGATCTACCTCTAATCTTAATGGTGACAGAGTTCGCCATCCAACTAACTTATCTTTAGTCCAAAGTTCTTTAATCCTATCATAATTTTCTTCTTTACAAGCAAGAAAAATATAACATGGTTTATTTTCAAATCGTTTAACTGTCATTTTTATATTTATTGGTCTTGTTTTTCATTTTTAAATCACTATACTATTCTCAACTTTCGATAACAGCGCTTACTTGACTAACGTAGAGAACGTATTTAACCGTCGTCTTTTGAACTTGATCGAAGACGAAGGGAAAAGACAGCGAATTGATTGTTTCTCGAAAGAGTTTTGTTCCCAGGCTCCGGGCTAGATAGTTGATTCTAGCATTGACTAGCGTTAAATATGCGTCGGTAGTCAATTTACGCCCCGAGGGATTTACGTCCTGGTTTGACGCCACTGGAATACGAATACACAAAAAATCAATCATGTACGAGGCCGTCACGCTGCCCTGAACCTCTAGGGGGTGAAAACTCTTTTTTTCCGCTTATCTATAATCTTATTGTACCATATTAAAAGTATTCCAGGTACAAGAGGAAAGGGGCGAAGTATATATTAATATAAGTACAATAGGACTTAATAGTACTTATTGGCAAATTTTGTGCCAAACTTCTAAATATCAAGGAGGATAATTCTATGTTTTGGTTTTGGGTAGTTTCAATTTTAATTGGCTTGGGTTGTTTAGGACGTTGGGGATATCTTCAATACAAGCAAAAACAAGAACAAGAAAAAGGTTTTGTCGTTATTGCTGCTTCTTTATTTTTGCTTTGGTTGTGTCCTGGTATTGGATTTGTAGTTTTGGGAATAGTGATAGGTTTATTTTTGCTCTTTTCGCTATTGTTTTAAGTTTTACTTTCTGATATTATTCCTGCATGAATGATGCTTTTTACGAAGCGCTTCATGAAATCAAAGGCCAGGATTTATTTCTATGTTGTGATCCTGGTATTGTTGACTTTCGTGGCAAGCAGGCTCTAAATCTATTTATTTATTCAAAAGACACACGCCTGAAAATCCCTTTAGGCAGTGATTTGAAATCTATTAAAGAGCTTTTGGGTTCTTTGAAGTTTTTAGATGATGATAATCTTATTTTAATTGCTTGGGACTTAAAGTCTTTGCTCACGTTTGTACGAGGTAAAGTTGGAAATGATTTTCTAATTGGCAAAAAAATATTTGATTTAAACATGTTGGAATCTTATTGTGGTGAGAAGAATCCTTGTCCAACAAATTTTCTTGAAGCTAAAAAGCGATTAGTTTCATTAACTAAGCATATTAATTGGGAAAAAGCTTATCAGGCATATCAAAGTGTTTATCTTCCTTTGATTTTAAATATTCCTAAAATTGAAACATATGGTTTAGCACACAAACAGAAAAAAATAAAAGTTTATCCACATTATGAAATAGATGGCCAAATTAATGGCCGTATGAAATGCTCCAATATATCTAGCAATTCTTATAATCCTCACACAATGGCTGAGATTGAAAGAAACAATCTAAGATGTCCAGGGTTTGATTATAATTTCTTATATTTTGATTTTAAACACATGGAAGTCAATATGCTTCAATGGTTATCAAAAGATGAAGAAATGAAGAAAATATTGCTTTCTGGAAAAGATTTTTATGAAAGTGTGTGGGAACTTCTAACGGCAGCACCATGCAACAAAGAGAGACGAGGGCTTTGTAAGTTATTTTTCCTACCTGTTTTTTATGGGTTGGGTGCTGAGTCTTTATCGAAAAAGTTAAATTGGCCTGTTGAATCTTGTCGGGGACTAATTAAGAAAATACAAATATATTTTCATACTGCTTGGAGTTGGATAAAATCTTATCAACTAGGCAAAGATGGCTCAGTATATGATCATTTTGGTCGTCGTCGAATATTTGACAATGTTTACAAGGTTAGAAATTTTGTAGTGCAATCGCCTGCCTCATTAGTTTGTTTACACAAATTAGTATTATTGATTTCAAAATTGGATATTGCCGACGTTTGCATGCATATTCATGACGGTTATGTAATTTCATGTAAAAATGAATTTATACCCAAGGCTTATAAAACTGCTAAGGAAATATTGGAGTCTGAAAATGAGTTGTATTCAGGCTTGAAATTAAATGTAGATTGTAGAAGAGGAATAAGTTTAAACGAATTGGTTAGTTACAACCTTTAGAAAGAGAGGTAATTTGGAAAATAATTATATTTGTAAGACATGGAAAATTACGGATGAAGAATATCAAAAGATGGATAAAAAATGGGGTTTGCTTTGTGAATACCAAAGTTGGCAGCTTTATAACAAAAACTCCAGAGGCAATCATACGGAGGATCAAACAGACATATCACAAGATATACGTATTGCCTTAATGAAAGCTGGCTCTTATTATAAACGTCAGGTTTATATTGAAAAATGTTTAGAGTTATGTGAAGAATATATTGAAGATGAATTCTTATATGAATTATTTGATAGTTTAAGAACATTATGGGAAAATAAAACAAGACATGGTGCCAATAAGCAAAAGTTTGGACCATATCAAGAGAAGCTTTTAGATCGTTTGGTTAGAAAAACAGTTCCCAAAGAATTGCGACCAAAGAAAAAAGCTGAATTAAAAATGGATTCAAAGTTTACAACTTATTGTAAAAGCATTACTTGGAATCAGGTTAAAGCAATGGGTAAGAAAATTACTCGTGAAAAGGCAATACGAGTAGGACAATGCTCTTTATCTGAATGTGATTATTTAATATGAGATTATTATGCAAGAATATGTTATAGTATATGCAGATGCCGTTGAACGGGTTAATTTTGATATTCTAATTATAGAGAAGCAAAAACCAGATTGGCAAAAAAATCGTTGGAATCTTCCAGGCGGAAAAATAGAATTGGGTGAAAGTCCTATAGAAGCAGCCGAACGTGAATTGAAAGAAGAAGCTGGTGATATTAAAGCTTTTTTTTCTTCCGAGGTTATAGGAACGATTAATGGTTCTTGGGGTAAGGTTTATTGTGTTAAAGTAGGAGTTTATCAAAAAAAGCCTTTATCTCCTGGAGAAAATGAAATTGAAAATATCTTTTGGAAAGATTGGCACGACATAAAAGATGATCCTAGACTTCTTCCTAATTTAAAAGTTATCATTCCTTTGGCTCGAATGGGAGTAAAAGGTTGGAATTTTTATGATGAAGGGCCTTCTTGGGGAAAAGAATGGCATTCTTTTGATGTTGAAGTAAAAAATGGTTGGCCAATTGAAAATAATAATGAATAGTTATTGATTAGAAATTGAGAAGATATGACATTGGATGAACTAACTTTAGAAGAACAAAAGTTGCTAGAAAAGCTCCCAGACCCAGATGCCGAGACACAAGGGCAATATAGTTGGGATGAAGAACTACAAAGAGAAGTAATGGGGCTTTTGTTGAATGACAAATATTTTGTCACTCAAAGTCAAGGCTTGGTCAAACCTTCTTATTTCACTAATGAATGTCATAAAATAACTTCTGGAATTATCTTTAATTATTTCGAGAAATATAAAAACCTTCCTAATAAAACACAGTTAGTCTATGAATTAAAAGAAAAGCTTAAAAATAGAGAACCCAAACATACTGTTTACTATTTATCTGAATTAAATACTGTTTGTGATTACTATGTTCCTGGAATTGAACATAGGGATTATTATTTAGATAAAATTACAAATTTTGCCAAGGGAATGGCAATGAAATCAGCTTTCAATGAATCTTTGAAAGAGTTTCAAAAAGCCCCAGAAGCAGAAGAGACCTGGGTAAAGATAGAAGGTTTATTACGAGACGCAATGAATGTGGATCGTAATTTTGATATGGGATTGGATTATTTTAGGGAATTTGAGGATCGGTATCAAAGACAGGCTGAAAAGAAACAGGCTGATGAAGTATTTGTTACTGGATTTCCTGCTATAGATGAATCTCTTTCTAATGGTGGATTAGCTCGTGGGGAAATAGGTTCGGTTGTTGGTATAAGTGGTTCTGGTAAAAGTATCATGTTGGTGAACATTGCTGTCGCCAATATTCATCGAGATAAAAAAGTTTTATATATTTCTCTAGAAATTGATGCTGATAAATGTGCCGAAAGATTTGATGCACAATTTGCCAATCCTAATCCTTTCGGAGAAGAATCTAATCAAGTTACCATTAAAAACCTGAGCGATAATAAAGAAACTCTTTTTAATGCGTTGAGAGAATATGTTTCTGATAAAGACGATGAAAGATTGTTGGTTATCAGACAATTTCCTGCTGGTCAATTAGACTTATCTACTTTGAGAGCTTATTTTTCCCAACTAAAATTACTTGGTTTTCTACCAGATGTGGTTATTATAGATTATGTGGGAGAAATGAAAGATTATCCTGGTATGCCTACCTGGGAAAGCCGTCAGAAAATAGTTAGAGATTTAAGAGGATTCGCTGTAGAAGAACAGGTTGTCGTTTTTACCGCTATGCAACCTGATTCTAGAAGTCGAGAAGCAATTAATTCTGGCGGTATTATTGATGATGAAAATTTGGCGGAATCTAAAGGGCAAGTCAGGCCGTTGGATGCTTTGTGGTCTATCAATCAATTAAAAACAGAACGAGAATGTAATCTTGCTAGATTATTTGTAATTAAACATCGTGATGGTAAAAGTAGATTTGATGTTCATGTTGAATTTGATTATAATACATTAAAAATGCGACAAATATCTGAAAATAAATATGTTAAAATACACAAAGAATATCAAAACAAAAAAGAAGAAACAGTAACAGCAGCCCTCAAAGAAACAGAAGAACAAAAAGTTAACAGAATAGTCGGCGGCAATAAATTTCAAGATGATGTTGGCTATTTAAATGATTAAGGAAAAATATGAATCCAACTGATAATATTAGAACTATTGATTTAGGTGATGAAGAAGTTATTCTTGATCCTAAGAAATTTCAATTCAACGATAGTACATTGAATAAATTTATGGAAGGACTTAGTTTGTGGTATGATTACTATTCTTCCAAAACAGCCAAGGCTGAAGAATTGATGTTGACTGCCGAGGAGAAGCATCAAGAGCTATATCTAGAAAAGTTTTTAGAAGGCAAGCAAGAGGGTTTGTCGGACAAAGGAGCAGATGCTTTTGCTCGCACTGATGCTGCAATAAAAGCAAAACAATCAGAAGTGACAAAATACAAATCAGCAGTAAAACATCTTAAAGAATATTTGAAGTCTTTTGACAAAGCTCATTCAATGGCACAAAATCGTGGTTATATGATTCGTAAAGAGATGGAAAAATTGAATTCAGACATTTATCATTCTCGTGGCGATTTCAACATTGATGATATCATAGGCAAAGGCAATGACTGATGTATCTGGTTTAAATTATGTTTCTAATTTTTTAACGAATCAAGAATGTGAATCTTTGCTTCATTACATTGATTCAATGCCATGGATGACAGATTTAAAACGACGGGTTCAGCATTATGGATATCGTTATGACTATAAATTAAGAGCAGTAGATTATTCGATGTATTTGGGAGAATTGCCCTTTTTCATCTCAGATATTGCTGATAAACTAATTAGTCGGAACTTAGTTTCTGAAAGACCGGATCAAGCAATTGTTAATGAATATCTGCCGGGTCAAGGAATTTCGGCCCATATAGATTGTGAACCTTGTTTTAAAGATACAATTGTCACGATTAGTTTAGGCTGGCCTTATGAAATGGAGTTCTTTACATTTAAAAATGATGAGAAAAACATAAAATATATTCAATTAGAAGTTGGAAGTGCTTTAGTTATAAGTGGCGAAGCAAGATATGAACGGTTTCATCAAATACGGGGTCGCAAAAAAGATCATAGCATCCCTCGTCAAAGGCGAGTATCTTTGACATTTAGAAATGTGATATTGGAGAATACCAATGATTAAGGCTGAAGAACTTCGCAAGAAAACTAAAGAATGTCAATTGAAAAGAGTTCAAAATGAATATGAATTTCCAACTATTCGATCTCATAATGAACAAAAACAAGTTAGAGATCATTTAAATAGAAGAAGAAATTTAATTCCTGAAGAGATTAAAAGATTTGAGCGTGTTTTATTAGAACACGTAGAAAAAGGAAATAGTTGTCGTTTTTCTTTAGGATCAGATATCCATAGTAATTGGGAAAACGATCCTGTTCATTTAGCTCTTGTAAAATATTGTGAAGATGCTGGATTAAAATATAAAGTCTATAATTATAAAGAGCCTGTTGGATTTCATCAGGAAATGTATCGTCATTGTTTGGTAGTAACATGGTAAATCCTTCTAAAATAACAAATTTTAAACTTAGTAAACCTCGCTTAGAAGAACGAATTCTTTTTTGGATATGTGCAGCCGGGAAAAACGCAATATCCTCAGCAAAAGGTTTAGATCGTTTTTTAACGATAATCAATGGACATGACAATCCTTTTCAAGCAATTCGTGTTGTTGGTTTAAAAAAGCTTCCTAAATTATTGAAAAGCTGTGGAATTGGATGTTATAACAACAAGGCTGCTGCTTTTTGGTCGTTGGCTAATTCCGATATAAATTTGAGGACTTGTTCTGCACAAGATTTAGAAACGATAAAAGGGATTGGCAGGAAGACTTCACGTTGTTTTATAATGCATAGTCGCAAAAATGCACGCCATGCTGGGCTTGATGTACATATTTTAAGTTTTTTACGAGACAGTGGCTATGATGCACCTAAAATAACGCCTTCTAGCGAAAAAGAATATTTAAGATTAGAAAATATATTTTTAAAATTAGCAGATAAATCAAACTTGCCAGTAGCAGAATTTGATTTGTTAATTTGGCGTGAATACTCAGGTAGATAAGAAAGGTTGATTATGAGCAATTATAAAAATGAATATTTAGATAATTTTTTTGAACTTATGAGAAAAGAAAGAGAATATGCTGCCCAATGGGGAGATGATTTTGATGCAAAAAATACTCCTAATGATTGGGTAGCTTATGTGACTAGATATTTAGGACAAACGGTCACGATGCCTTGGGATGCCAAAAAATTCAAAGAACAAATGGTAAAAACCGCTACGCTTTGTGCATCAGCAGTTGAGTGGTGCGACAGAACTAATGGTGATATGGCAAAGAGACATTATGATAAGGATTAATATGTTTAGTCTAGATGTTAAATTTGAGAACAATAATATTACATTAATTTAAAAAAACAATGAAGGCAATAAAACAGAAATATCTTTTGAAAGAGAATATTCGCATTATTTAAGAGACTCATTGATAGAAATTGTTAAGAAAATTGATTTCTATAATGACTCTCGGTTTCACTAACTATTATATACATTTTATAGGAGGAAATATGGCTAATTATTGGTTAAGTAAAAACAAAATTGTCAACACCCCAGAGGCAACAGAGAATTTGTATGAAATTTTTTGGGCTGCTGCTAGTGGCAACAACGGAGCAATTGAAATTGGATGGCCTGTAGAAGAGTCCGCAGACCCAGTTTATATGAGTGTTTCATATGATGTGTGGTATGAAGAACTTTGTAAGTATGCTGGAACTTATGGATGGGAAGAGTATGTTAGAAGTGATAAGGAAGCTTGGAGATTGTCTTATGAAGACAACATGACTCCAGAAGAAGCTTTTCTTGAAGATGCTTCTTATTGGGAAGAAGGTTAAAATGAGTAATTATTGGCTTGACAAAATTAATAAAGATTTCTGGATTCCGGTTAAACCAAGCTCGCCTGCATCGGTTCGAGTTTATGCCCAAAATCTAGGAGAGATCGATGATTTAGTTGACTTTAAAAACAAACTATATACACCATTCAAATTCCCAGATAAATTATATACGCCGAATCCAACAAGTAAAAATAATTATAAATAAATTGTTGCATATAACAATTTGTGTTATAAAAAATATATATACTTTGTCCATGAATGTGGTCTCATTTAGATGAAAATAGCTTTAACGATATGTGTGCTAGCTCGTTATCGCTACATCTGAAAAGAATGGATTTGCACTCAAATCTGATGATGCTTTGCGTCAAGGTTTAAATGAAATTCACAGGCAAAAACACGCCGACATGGATAAAAGGGATTTTAAAGGTTGTTCTTTTAAAATCCCTTTTTTTATGCGCAAACTATTATAATATATGGAGCTAAAAGAACTAAAAGAAAGATTAGATTTGGACTTAGAAAGAAGTCTAGTTAGTCCTTCTGTGCTTTTAGATGATTTGAGTGTAATTGATGAGCGTGATCGGAAATTAAGTCAATATGTCGATCCACTATATGTTCCTGTATATTATCATCTAGGCAAGTATTTAAAACCAAATAATTTACTAGAGTTTGGCCTTGGTCTAGGTCTTTTCAGCACTTGTTTTATGAAAAGTTGCAAAACAGTTGAAAACTTCCTTGGATTTCAGGAAAAAACTGATAAGTATTATTCTGATAAATTTGCTTTGCGAAACATTAAAAAAGTTCTAAATGGCAATATAAGTTTATATTATGGACAACCAGCAGATAAGAAGTTTTTTGAGGCTGTTTCAAAACGTAAATGGAATGTTGCTATTTTGCACGAAGAAAAAGATTATGATGAACATATGTTCGAATTAGATATTTCTTGGCAACATTTAGACGAAGATGGATATTTAATTATAGATCATATTAGTTCGAAAAACACATCAACAGCATTTGAAAATTTTTGTAAAATAGAAAATAGAAAACCAATATTTATTGAAACAAGATACAAATTAGGCATTGCAAAGAAATAAGGAGTTATCATGGGTTTTGAAGTAGTGTTTCACTACCACGAAGAAGTAGAAAAGGGAGAATATAACTACGAGGAAACTAAAACCAAGACTAGTAAAGTAGGGTCTCCTTATGAAGAAGTTTCATTAGAGGTTTTGGCTGGTCGCATTATGGCACAATTGGCCCGTCGCAATATTTTGGTTGTAGATGTTGAGATATACGAATTTACTAAAAAGAAATTGAATTATCGTGAAGCCGATGATGGTGTTGTAATTAAAAACAAGAAATTTAAGTTTGATGATGGGCCGGTAGTAGTAGAAGCAGCCGAAGATGCTGAGGAAAATGCCGAAACTCAGCTTCAGAAACTACTGGCAAATCCAGCAATCCAGGCAGCCTTAAATTCTTCTGGTGTTAAACCTCACAATACACCCGCCGCCGTGTCGCCGTCGCCGCCTCCTCCTCCTTCAACAGGTGTTAAAAAGGCTTTGCGGCAAGAGATATTCGATCCAGACCCAGTTCTTTTGAAAGATGCTAAGAAAAGAGGATTGGCTTTTACTGTAGGTAAGAAATATCCAATCTATTCAGAAAAAATTGGTCCTGTTGGCATGGTATATGAAGTTAAAGACGATAATGGGCATAATTGTCGATTAGCCGATAAGTTTTTTCTACCCCCTACAGCAGGGCTGACGGGCTTTGAAGAACCTGTGCAAGAAAGTCAGGCCGAAGGCCAATTGAATTGGAATGGAGTTGTTGAAGACAATATCCCAAATTTAAGATAAGGAAATATTATGGCAAAAAAGAAACTAAAAGAGAAAAAGGCAAAAGCCAAAGAAAGAGCAACAGCAAAGCAAAAACATAAGAAAAAACTGTTTGCTATGAGAAAAAAGAGATCGGAAAGGGCTCAGGCGAAATTGGAACACAAGCATCGGAACAAACTATCGCCTATTTGTAAAAAAACCGATTTAGAAAAAACTGAAGAAAATATAAACCATAATTTGGAAATTCTTCAAGCATTAGAACAAGAATATTTAGACTCGATGAAAAAGCGAGAAAATTTACAAGAAGAATTAGAAGCAGAAGGATATTCTAGCATTGAAGAAAAAATGGAGGCTATCAAGCAAAAATCTGCTGAGATGGTTGCCAAGCTTCAAGAAGATGTAGAAAATGAGAAAGTTTCTAAAGAAATTGCCGATGAAATAATGCCGCTTGAAGAAAAATCTTCAAAAAAATGAAAATCCATTAAAGTCTATTGACCTTTGATACGATATACATTATAGAACGTAGATAACTTTTTTAACTGGAGTAACGTATTATGAGTTTGGATATTCAAGGATTAATGGAAGACGCTGAGCGTCTGAGTAAGGAAAATAATTCAAGTGACTTTCTAGAGAACTTTGTTAAATTTCCTTCTGATGGCGGTGTTGTGGTTGTGAGATTGCTCGGGCCTGCTAGCCCTGGAATGTTTGACAACAAAACAAACCCCTTCTATCAAAGCACTCGTATTCACCGAGTCAATGGAAAAAGCCTTCATTGTTTGAAGACTTTAAATAACAACAAATGGGAAGGAGATTGTCCTATTTGTCTTTATTACAATTGGCTTTGGAAAGAAAGCGAGACAAAAGACCCTGCCGAGGCCGAAAAGCTGCAAAATCAGGCGAGAGCAATTAAGCCTATTGAGCGTTATTACTTTAATTGTATTGTCCGCAAAGAAGTCGATGAAAAGACAAATGAAGTCCGTGAAAATGTGGGGCCAAAGATTTTAAGTATCGGCAAGACACTTCTAAAGAAAATTATCACCGGAATTGTTGGTGATAAAGAAATGGAAGAGCCTGCTTTGGGCGATGTCACCGATTTTAAAACTGGACGGGACTTCAAGATTATCAAGACTATCCGTCAATCTCATGGAAGATCATTCCCAAATTATGATCAATCGAAGTTCTTAGAGCCAAGCCCGGTTGATCCTGATTTAGCCAAGAAGTGTATGGAGAATCTTCATAATCTAGTTACGCTTCGTCATCCACCTGAGACTGAAGAAGCTAAATTAGAATTGAAGAAGCATTTGGGTTTGATCCCCGATACAGAGGGAACATCGTTTGATCCTACTGAGTTTCAAACAGATACCAGCACAAGTGTGAGTGTTGAAAAAGATGTTCCATCTGAAAAAACCGAAGCTCCTGTTTCGGAGTCTAAGGTTGAATCTTCAACTGCTGTTGAGGAGCTTGAAGATGATGATGATTTCATCAACAAGTTGCGTGAGATAGGTTAATCTTGATTTCAATAAAAGAATCTCATATGGCCTTGTGCTATATGAGATTTTTTTATATACTTTTGACATAACAAAAAGGAAAATATAATGGCAAAGAGCAAACAAAAGAGTTTATTGGATGATATTCAAAAAGAAACAGGTGGTCAGAGTTTAAAATTGGCAGGAGAGGTTCCTTATTACATTAATACAGGAAACCTAAGTTTAAATTATATTTGTTCGGGCAAATTTATCACAGGAGGCATCCCAGGGGGAAGAATTACTGAGTGTTATGGCCCACCAGCCTCAGCTAAATCTTTATGGGGTTATTCTTGTTTAGGTAGTGTTCAAAGAATTGGCGGTATTGGTGTTTTACTAGATTGCGAACGTGCATCGGGTGCTGAATTCGCAAGCACTGCTGGTCACGTTAATTGTGATGAATTAATTGTTTATGAACCTAATTGTTATGAGCATTTAGAAGCCAAAGTGAAAGTTGCTACTAAAGCTATTCGTAAACATTATGGGCTTGATAAGCCAATTCTTTTTGTTTTGGATTCAATTGGCGTGGTGTCATGTGAAAGAGAATGGAAGGAACTTGATCTTCCTGAAAATCCCACAGCTACAGACATTAAAAATGCTGGTGGAAACCAAAGGCCGGGCGAGCGAGCCAAAGCAGCGGGTGATTTTTTGCGAAAGATAAATCCGTTTTTGAATGAGCAAAATGCTACGATGTTTGTTATAAATCAGACTCGAAATGCCATTGGCGTAATGTTCGGCAGCCCAGAAATTCCTGCTGGCGGCGGCGAGGCTTTGAAGTTTTATGCGTCTTGTCGTTTGAGAACTTCTGTTGGAAAATACATTGAGACAAAAGGTGGCTTACCACTGGGCATCAATTTAAATTTTGCAAACAAGAAAAGCAGAAGCTTCATTCCAGGGTTGAAAACTACTGGAGTACAGTTGTTTTTCCAAGAAGGTGTAAATCCTTTGGGAGGACTTTTATCCATTTTATTACAATCAGGACGTATTGAATTGTCTGGTCGTGGCCGTTATAAAGTCCTTGAGCCTTGGGCTGATGGTAAAGAATATGTGTTCACTTCTAGCCAAGCCAGAAATGATGTTCCTTTGGACCTGTTGTTGGAAACGCCAAAAGTTGTTGATGCGAAAAACCAAGAAGAGGTTTTAGAATGGCTAAAACCCTACGAGGGGGCCATTAAATTGGCAACTGGTGATGATTTGGTTGAAAAACAAGCAGACGAAGACCCCGAGTTCATCAGCGAATTAAAATCTGAAGAAGAATAGTCGTTTTTCAAAGTTGAAAAATGGTTAATTGCGGTTGCGTTTTCTGGGCTTTTTTCGTTCAATGAGTTCAAACTTTGCCCGCTTGCATGATTGTTCTGTTGTTACAGCCTCGGCCAGCGAGGTTAGATCAAGAATTTCTCCGTCCTGGAGTTTTACTGTAGAGATTTCACAATTAAAGCTATTTGCGAATTCTAGCAATTTGCTATAATTCCTTTTGGGAGTGAAGAACTTTTTCTTATCAGGTGTTTCTAGCATTAGGCATTCTTTTTTCATAATTGCTCCTTTTTAGTTCAACATTTATTATACACAATTTGAGGCAAAAAAACATGGATTCTGCTAAAATTTTATCATTTAGTTATGATCGACGGTTTGGGGTTGAAATGGAGATGAATGCCTTTGATCTCCGGGATTTTAAAACCCATCCGTTGAACAATAAAAACCATGAAATGCCTGAAGGTATTTTAGAAGTAGCCAATCATATTCATACAATGACTGGTAATAATGTCGAGGTTAAAGGGTGGCATTCTACCCACAACAATAAAAATTGGGTTATAAAACCAGATAGTAGTTGTGGTATGGAATTGTGTTCTCCTGTTTCTAAAGGTTGGCCCGGTCTTAAAAATATTTGTCAAGTAGCCGAATCTTTACGTTCATTAAGATGCTTGTCTATCGACGACAGATGCAGCTTGCATTTACATGTAGATGTTGCTGATTGCGACCGTAAACAAATTGCTAACATTTTAACCTATTGGGTTAAATGTGAGAGTGTGTTTTTGGACTCCGTGCCAAACTATCGTAAAAGAAATCAGTTTTGTCAATGTATTGGCATGACTGATTTATTCGATGTGAACACTCCTTGGAATTCTGATCAAATTATTAGAGCCCTTGGTAATAATAAGTATTATACAGCCAATTGTTATCATTATTTTAAGAAAAGTGACTCAGGTAGAGCATCAATAGAATTTAGAATTATTGAAAACTATGGTTGTGTTGATCCTTATTTAATCAAAAACTGGATTCGTTTAATTGTTCACTTTGTGGAGTGTGCAAGAAAAGCTAGCATTCCTTCAGAATATATGCCACATGATCCTTGGTCTGGTTTCTGTTGGCTAGACCCAGAAGATGTAATGAGGTTTCTTGGATTTTTAGACAACAATCCTTTGTCTAAAGGTATGGAACAAACCAGAAATTGGTTTCTTGCTAGATTGTATAATAACATTTCCAGTAAAGAACGAGTAGAATTGCCAGGTTTGTGGTCAGAAACAGCCAGAAAAATTGCTAGAGAGCAGTTGTTTGGCATGATGAATGTATTGGGATTAGATAAAAATAATATTCAGGGTTTCTTAAAACCTGCAAATCGTGAATTGCTTTATTCTAATGAATATAAAAATTGATATATCGCTAGAATATATAATATATGAACAAGAAAATACCCTTAGAGCAACTAGTCGATGAAATGAAGATGATAGGAGATATGTTGACGCCATATAATTGGCCTCAAAATGATCCTATATTGGAAAATGATATTTCAGTTTTAAAAACTAGAAGTATAGACATCGATGGGTACTCTGTTCTTATTCACTTCAGCAGATCAGACTATGGAAGTCATTTCGTAGAAACCTTACAAGTTTTTGGCGATAAAGCTTCTTTTCTTCCATTTTGTTTAGTAGCAAAACTAGGCCAGAAATTTCTTGGTGGCCACAATCTTTATTTGGTTGAAATTATTCGAGACAATCGTAAAATTTATTGTTGGACTGTTACTTTGGATAAAACGGGCAAGCCCATTAAACCACCTATTCCATTACAAACAACTGATTGTGAATATGATGGTTTAAGATACAATTACATGTATCCTTCGCAAGTAAATTTTCACTAATTTATTATACTGCTTTAATAGCATTTATCTTCAATTTTGTGTGTTATTTAAAAATATATAACATAACACATCACCCTAATATTGGAGGGTCTATGTCCCGCAAAGATAAGATACAACATTTGTTAATCTCGCACCTTTTGGAAGAGGGTTCAATTCAATTAAATCTCCCAGATGGAATGGAAATTGAATTGGGAATTTTAAAGGAAGATAAGTATGGCGATCTCGTAAAAACTAATGATTATGCCTGGATTATTGCCACACAAAGGGACAGAGAAGTTTCCATGGATTCTTATAATTTAGGCTTGAAATTCAATGATGAAAATGGTAAGATTATCGTCGAAGATGAAATTGAAATCAATGAAGGTATAAGATCATTTAGTGTTATTTAATTCTGATGATTTTATAAATTGAAGCTGTCCGGATAAATCAAGGTATGCTTCAATTGTTATAAAGGTTTTCTTTGAATTTTGGAATTCAAACCATATTAAGAACTTGTCTTTTAAAGGTTCAAATCTAGAAACTGTAAGGTTGTTAGCTGTTTCGCTATAAAGTTTAACGAAGCGGAGTAGTTGTTTTATATCTAATATCTCAGCCCAATGGGCTACGAGAAGTTTCTCTAATTTTTCTTTATGTATCATGAGGTGTATTATGAAAAATGCCGATACTATGTTACAAGAGTATGTTAATCGTTTAAACGATGATGAATTAAAATTTCTTTTTGATAGATACTCGCAGCTTTTATGCGGAGACAGAGCAGAAATTTCAAACTTTTTATCTAAAAATAAAGAGATTGATCGCTGGTTGGGAACTGCCTCTGGTTCATTTGAATTTTTCAATATGGTTGATGAAATCGGTGAAATTGTAAAAGAAGTTCATGGTGTTCGTTTCAAAACTTTGGAGACTAAGTAAAATATGTCATCGGTTATAAGATTGTCAGACCAACATGAGGTGGTCAAAACATCTAAATATCCTAAGTATGCTAAATTTCCTTTCGAATATTTCAATCCGGTTCAAAGCCGTATATTTGAAATATACGATCAGGAATGTAATATAATCATTTCAGCAGCGACTTCGGCTGGTAAGACGGTAATGTCTGAAATGGTTGCTGCCCATCAATTGAGGAAGAATGGGGGTAAGATGATTTACCTTGCCCCCATGCGAGCTTTGGCTAAAGAAAAATATGATGATTGGACCGATCCATCTCATCATTTTTCTGATCTGAACATCGCCATCTGCACAGGCGATTATCGTTTAACCCCTCAAAGAAAGAAAGAACTAGAAGCTGCAAACATTATCATCTTAACTACAGAAATGGTAAATAGCCGGTGTAGAAATTATAAATCTGAACAAAATGATTGGCTCATCAAAGATACTAAACTATGTATTTGTGACGAGGGTCATCTCCTCACTGTCCCAGGCCGAGGTGATCATGCTGAAGTGGGCATGATGAATCTCGCTACTCAAAACAAAAATATCAGATTTGTTGTTCTTTCTGCTACGATGCCTAATGTAGAAGAAATAGCAGAATGGGTTGGCGATGTTTTAACTAAAAAGAAAACATATTTAGTTGAATCTTCTTATCGTCCTTGTCCTTTGGGTGTGCATTATGAAATGTATGAAGATGTGGGTTTATATGAGCAACAGGAGCGTGAAAAAGTCAATGCTGCTGTCGATATTATCCACGACTATCCAGAGGATAAATTTTTACTTTTTGTTCACACAAAAAGAACGGGCGATCTTTTGAAAAAAGAGTTGAAAAATCTGGGTTTTATAGCTGAGTTTCATAATGCTGACTTAGACAAATCTAAAAGAACTTCTTTAGAAAATAGGTTTAAAAAAGGTGATTTGAAATATTTAATTGCTACTAGTACGGTGGCCTGGGGTTGCAACACTCCGGCCCGCCGAGTGGTAATTTTAGGCGTGCATAGAGGATTATCTGAAGTAGCGAATTATGATATTTTTCAGGAAGTAGGTCGATCAGGCCGTCCAGGCTATGATCCTCGTGGTGACGCTTACATTTTACTGCCCAAAAGTCAATTTGATAAGTATTATAATCAACTTAAAAAATCTGAATCTATTGAATCAAGATTGCTAGATAATGTAGGTGAACATTATAAAACCCTTGCTTTTCACTTGGTTAGTGAAATTCATCATGGAGGAATTAGGAATAGAAAAGATGTGTTGAGTTGGTATGAGAAAACACTCGCACACTTTCAAGCTAAAGGCTTAGATGATGATATTATTGATTCTACAATAGATTTGCTATTGCAGAGAGGTGCTATAAAAGAGGAAAATGGAACTTACAAAGCAACGACTGTTGGCGTTGTTTCGAGTATGTTTTACTATTCTCCTTTTGACGTAGCAGATTTAAGACGAAATTTCACCAATCTATTTAACAGAGGTAAAGAAGATGATGAATTACATTTGTCGATGGCTTTGGGAGATATCGATAGTCTTCGTATGGGAATTGTTAGTAAAGCCGAACGTGCAGAAATTGGGCCATTTTATTCTCGTGTACGTAGAGAGTATGGCCAAAATAATTTTTACGAAGCTGCTATCAAGGGTGGTTTTTGCTACTATTGCTCGTTAAATGGTAAAAATCCTGGGAATGTAGCCTCTACAGCCCGAACGCTTCAATGGGATTTTCCAAGGTTGGTTCAAGTATTACATGCCTTGGATTCCATTGGATGTAAATGGGACAGAAAAGACTTTTTTGAAACTTTAGAGGCTCGTGTTTCTTATGGTGTTGAACCACATTTATTGCCATTTGTAAAATTACCAGGGATTGGAAAAGTACGAGCCGAAAGATTGTGGAGCGTTGGCATTAAAAGCTTACAAGCAATAGTAGCCGATCCAGATAGAGTGCGGACAGTTTTGAATATGAAGTCTGAAAAAATAATGGAAATTGTCGAGGCTGCAAAGGGGCAGATATTATTGGGGTGATATATGAGTGATCGAAAACGAGTGATATACAGAATACAATGGGTCAATAAAACCTGGAGATTGCAGGAAAACAGTCAAGACTTGCAGTTTTTTAATACAAAAGCAGGTGCTGTTTCATTCGGAAGAACAAGAGCCAAGAGCAATAAACCTTCGCAGTTAGTTGTGCATAAAAGAGATGGTAAAATTCAAATAGAATATACTTATGGCAATGATCCTGAGAGATATAAAGGTTAATCATTAGGTTCTTTCCCAAAAAATCCAATAGGATATTCTACTTTAACTACCCCTTCTTTACATTTTTCGCCGGTTTCTGGGTCTTCTACCCACCACTTAACTTCTTTTATTTCTTCTGCAATATCTTCTTGTTCGAAGATACAATAATCCTCTGGATCGGTCGGCGGATTAATTCTTTCTCCATTATGTAAAACTACAACTCTACAATATTTTTCTTCCATATTGTAAAGTCGGCAGTTTTTACATTTTCTTTCAATTGGTTTCTTTTTTGCCATAATGTCTATTTACTTATTTGTATGATTGTTTTATTATACCTAAAAGTAATTAGGAGTCCAATATGAAAGTAGTATGTTTATGCGGTCAATTACAAAATGGAAAAACAAAAGCCGCCGCACACTTATCTGAGGTTTTTAATTGGCCAAAAGTATCTTTTGCTAAAAAAGTAAAGGAAATTTATTGTAATACTTTTGGCGTAGACTTGGATTTTGTTGAAAAGTGGAAAGTAATTAAAGAACCACCGCCGGGGTTTTTATTGCCGGTTAGGCAAAGTCTTCAATTTATTGGCGATGGTTTTCGTCAAATTGACCCTGATGTGTGGGTTCGGAATTGTTTTAAAGATAATAAGCCTCCTATGTTCATTGATGATGGTCGATATTTTAGTGAATTATTTAAGACATCTAAAGAAGGTGGTTTAAACGTCTTGGCTTGGCGTCCAGGATGGGAAAATGACGATCCCAACGGATCAGAAGCAGAAATAAGACCAGTGGTTGATTATTTTAATAGTTTAGGAGATTTTGAAGGTGACACTAGTGAATTAAGTTTTCCTGCAACTAGTTTATCTAATTTACCCAAAGGCGTCCCTTATGTTCATTATTTCTTGAAAAATAATGGAACCTTAGATGAGTTATATGAAAAAATTGATAGAGAATTAGTTCCTTTTATTCGGAAAAAATTTGATGAATGAAAATCGAGTTTTTGTTCCCAAAAGTTGGGGATATGAGGATTGGATTGTCAACAGCCCATTATATTGTGGGAAACTGCTTTTTATAAAAAAAGAAAAACACACTAGTCTCCATTATCATAAATTAAAGACTGAAACGCTTTATTTACACTCTGGCAGATTATGTGTTACTTACTATGATAACCCTCAATTTGATAGGGATTTTTTGTTTTGGGATCAATATTTGTTTCCTTGGGGCGAAAATCCTCCACGACAATATTTTGGATTAATTCAAATAATTATGGAACCTGGAGATTCTTTCCATGTGCCACAAGGTAGACGGCATACGTTGTTTGGTTTGCTAGATTGTCATTTATTTGAATTTTCCACTGAACATTTCGATGAAGACTCTTATAGAGTTTTGAAAGGGGTAACTACAAGTGTCTAACTATTGGTTAAAAAAAGAAGAAAAATTTGAAAGAAAATTTCATTTTACATTGGATAAAATTAGAGAGCAAAGATTTGACTTGACAGCCCGATGTATGGCCTCAATTGAAACACATCATTATCAGATGACATCTGCAAAGATGTTGCGTGAAATATTAAAAAGTATATAGGGAACCTGAAATATGCTTGAAAACGATCAAGAATACTTAAAACATGCTTATATTGTAGCTGCTGTTGCGTCTACCGATCCTTCGACACAAAATGGAGCTATTTTAGTTAACCCCAATACAGGTCAAATAGTTGCTGATGGTGCCAACCATTTCCCAGAAGGTGTTGAAGAAAAATCAGAAAGATGGGAAAGACCAATAAAATACAGTTACGTAGAACATGCAGAACGAAATTGTATTTTCACGGCAGCTAGAAACGGTGTGGCTACTGAGGGATTAGTAATGTATTGTTGCTGGGCCGCTTGTGCGGATTGCTCTAGAGCAATAATTCAAGCAAGGATATCAGAAGTTGTAACTCATTATAATCCAAACCCTCCTAGTGGAGAAAGGTTTGGTATGCCAGTCCATCCTCAATGGAAAGAATCTATTGAAGTTGCTCTAGGGATGATGAAAGAGGCTGGTGTAAAAATCCGTTGGATTGAGGATAAATTGTATCTTGATGAAGAACTGCAAATTCGGTTTAATGGAACTTTGGTAACGCCATAAGGAATGCTAATGTCTAATTATTGGTTGAGAGACCCTGAGCATAATTTATTGTTAAAAAAAGATTGGGAAATGGAGTTTTCTAAACTTCATAATGATTTTTATGCATTTGTGATAGATTCTTTGTTTGAACATGAGAAGGATTTTGTAGAGAAAGCAATTACTTTCTTAGAGGAAAAAACAGGAAATTCTGCTTGGTACACTTATAGTTGGCGGCGTGAGAAAAACTCCCCAAGAACTCAGCAATTTAAGTTTGGGGCTAATTTATTAGATAAAGAATGGGGCTAATTTATTAGATAAAGAAATAGTGTTTACGATTCAAAACAAAGATAGTGTTTATTATTTAAAACAAAGAGAGATATAAAGATGTCTAATCATTGGTTGAAGCAAAAAGAAGTTTCTCTTAGTCAAATTGCTAATGTTTTTAGTGATTATAAAAACAAAACCACAGCAGGTTCTGTAGAACAGTATCGTGCTATTCTTGAAACGAAATTACAATTGTATCTCCAATCTTTGGTGGCTTCTAATCAAATTAAACGTTTTCATTTCTGCACTACTGCCTGCAAAGGAGGCATAATTTTTGATATAGTAATAAACAATAATTATAAAGATATTTTATCATCATATGTTTGGGATCATGATTTTGATAAAGAGGAGTATTAATGCCATACATTGCTAAAGAAGATCGTAAGAAATATATTTTTGTCATTGAAAACACAGTGGATTTAATTTGTAGCGAAAAAGACAAACACGCCCAGTTGGAGACATTGGCGTTTTTTGTCGATCATTTGCGTCAAAAGCTTGATCATGGTTATCCTTCTTTTAAAATTGATTTTTTAGACCCAAATCAAAAAGAACAGCTTTTGGAAAATATCAATCATTTTATTTCGTTGTTTCCTGAAAACGATCTTTTTAAATTGGCCGGGGAACTTAATTACATATTATCCAGTGTAATTTGGGGTGTTTTAGGTGATTCTTTAAGTGCCGAACCGGCACGGTATGGTTATCGAACTTTTATAAAAGGTATTTTGTGGACTATTTACCACGGCATTAATGGTGCCGCCTCTGATAGATTGGTGATAGTTTTAAGAGGTGTATTTACAGATGTAATTGATGAAATGTACCGTAGGAAGACTTCTGTTTACGAGAATGAGAAAATCGCTCAGAATGGGGATATTTGGCCATTAAAAGAGATTGCTTGGAAAGAGGAAGTTCCAATTGATGTAATTAGAGGCGAGGAATTTAAAGAGGAACAGGAATCATAAGTGAAAGAAGTTTATATTGTTTTAGATAACAGTAAAATTAAAGCTGTGTTTTCTACACAAAATAAAGCTGAAGTTTATGTGTCTAATTTAAGTCTTTTAGAAGATTTAGATTCTTTGGTTGTTGAAAAGTGGGAAGTAGATTCGGCTAACAAACAGTTGACTAGTTGGATTATGTCGGCTTCAAAAAAATGACTTATCATATTAATGAAATACCTCGTGGTGAATTTGGAGAGCTTTCTAAAATTCAGGAAGAAGTTTTAGAGGCTATTGATAGTGAAAAACAAAATAATCGCATTATGCTGTTGGTGGAATTATCAGACATAATTGGTGCCGTTAGTGGATATTTAGAAAAACATTATCCTAATTTTAAAATTGATGATTTAATTACAATGGCCGAAGCTACGCATAGAGCTTTTGCCTCTGGAACCAGGAAATGAATATTAATTATAGCTTTATTTCAAAGGCTATTTTGTGTTATGAATCTTTAGGCTTTAAATATGTTGAAGTTCCTTGGCTTGTTTCTAATGATGCCTTAGATGTTACTCGTCCTCCCGAAGCTCGTTCTTTTGAAACTTTTGCTGGAAATTTAGTTGCCTCTGGCGAGCAGTCTTTCATAGAAATTCGTGATCGATTAAAAGTTGGAGGTAAGTATCAATGTGTTACGCCTTGTTTTCGAGATGAGAAATATGATAAATACCACAAGCAGCGGTTTCTCAAAAACGAATTAATTTGGGTAATATCGCCTGACGATTGTGTAGAAACAAAAACAAAGCAATGTTTAGATTGTGCTAGTTTTGTGTTTTTACAATGTATGGATTATAAATTCAAAATCGAAGTAGTGGACACGGATATAGGAAAAGATTTATATATCAATGGTATTGAAGTAGGATCATATGGATATCGATGTTATGATGGATTTCACTGGATATACGGGACAGGACTTGCAGAACCAAGATTTAGCCAAGCATTAGAAGGATAGAAAATGAAAATTTATATTGTTACCAATGGCACATACTCGGATTATAGTATTAAAGCTGTTTTTACTGATAAAGAAAAAGCATATAAGTACTTAGAAGATGTTAAATTAGTGCATGGAGACGACAATGCTCAGGTCGAGGAATGGGAAGCAGATCAAGAGACAGAAAAAATTCCGAGACAATATTGGATTTCCATTATTTACCTACCCACAGGAGAAATTACAGAACAAGATACTAGTGGTCGTTATTGTTTTGCTAAACCCAATGATAGAGTGGTAGAATCAACGTGGAAAGCTACCTTTAATGGTAATGGAGATTTTAATGATATTAAAGAATGGATGGGCACTATTCGTTCTGAAGACTACTGGCCCAATACTGTTAAAGTTCAATCATTGGTTTCACAAGAACATGCGAATAAACTAGCGGCAGAAGCACGACAAAATTGGCTTCGTTATTTAGATTCTATAGGAATGACAATGAAGCCTACTGGAAAAAGTTGGCCAGAGTACCATTATGTTTCTTCAGAGGGTGAATCTAAAAATTGATTTTTGACTTTTTTCTTTAGTTTTTGAATCACTTGTTCAGTAGCCACAACAAATTCCCATCCCCTAGCTTCGCAAGCCTGTTTCGCTGAAAACCATTTGTTTTGATTTTTTTCTAACAGAGTTTGATTAGCAGGCTTGACTTCCCAAACTTCTTTGTGGCCGTCGATAAAAGCTATAAATACATCGGGAGTGTATTGATGACATTGGCCTTCGTGGATATAGGGGATTTGAAACGGCTCAGCCTCATAAGCCAAGACTTCATGCCATGAGTCAAAGCATTCATAGACAGTCTTCTCGTATCCAGAGCGATAGTAGAAATTCTTTTCCATTTTTGTGGAATGATGCCAGCCCTCACGAAATTTAGGTTTTCTTTTCTTTATTTTTCCTTTAGGTGTTACATCTCTCCATACGGTAGCTTTTAACATACCTTTTTGTGGAAGTTTTTCTGTTGGGTGCTTCACCTTGAAATGTGATCTAACGTCCCTTACAGGGGCTTTACATCGTTCTAGTGGACACAAAACATAATCTGTGCCTTCTTCGTGAGTTTCAACAATATGAGAGACAAATTCTTCAAATGATTCAAATTGTCTTGCACATACGAAACATTGGAATTTTCTTATATTCTTAGGTGTGTTAAACATTTTTAAATAGAATTTTATCTACTTCCTCTTTATCAACCATTTTTAGATCATCTAAGTCTTTTTTATAAAATAATTTTTTGGGTGGTTCTTCGTAATCATCAGACAAGGCTCTACTTAAATTTAGTGCTAAAAAAGCGGCTTCGTCAGCCCAGCCTTCATCTGCATCTTCATCTGGGTTTTTTAATTTTGCAAAAACCAGTCTGCTTTCCTCTGGACAACCAAAATAATCGTCATCTTTTTTGAAAAACAAAACTAGATTTCCGTCTGCTAAAGCTTTGATTTTTTCCAATTTCAAATGTTCATCCCAGACATCCATTAGATGTCGAAAAGACGAAAATGCTGGTGATTTAGTCATAATTAAATCCTCTTGCTAATAGTATATACTGTGTATGGAACCATTATATTTTAAGCTTTTTTTAGAACTTGAAGAACGTCAGCCTAATTACCTAGATGCTCTCAAAGATGAATTGGGCATAAATCCTGAGGCTTTAGAAAAAAGTCCGGGCTGGGTTGCCAATTTGAGTCTTGGCAAGTTTTCTTATAATGGAATGCTTTACAAAATTGAGAATTTGGTTTATAAAAATGGCAACATTAGTGGAGCGATGGTTAAACCGATGAATGTAGGAGGCATCAATACTTTGAAGTCTTATATAAGCAAAGGTGATCAACAAATAAAACTGCCGAACAACAAACTGCCTAATAGGCCGTTTTTTGTTCGTTTGGAAGATTTAAATAAAATCTTGACACAAGGTATGTCGCCCGGCATGGGAGGTGTTGGAGGCGGTGAAATGAATACAATGTTGCCAGGATCGGTGCCACTATGATATTAGATTTTAAAAATTGGTTAATGCAAGAAACTGGAACATCTACAGCATGTGTGGCTCATTTTGCTCGTCCTGTTATGGGCATTGTCAGAAGAAATGCAGCACAATTAGAACCAATTGGATTTGAAAAGAAGCGAAAAAAGAAAAAGAAGAAAAAATAGTATTGATCTTTTTGGTTTGAATACTATAATGACTTCAGTATTGAATGTTATATATTATTTTAAATTTTTAAAAACTTGACGCCTTCGTGTCAGCGGCTGGGGACGCCGAAGTTTGAGTAATTTCAAGATGAGTTCCTCATTAATTAAATAGGATAAATTATATTTTAAGGAAAAAATTAGCCCATCTCACTTTGAATGAGATGGGCTAATTTATGTACTATGCAAAAAATTGTTTGTAATGATTGTATTAAAGAGATGTCCACTATGTCTGAAAAGTCAGTGGATGTAGTAATCACTTCACCACCATACAATTTGTCTATATCCTATAATGAATATAAAGATAATCTTCCACTCGAAGAGTATTTAAATTGGACGAAAGAAGTTTTTATCAATATAAAAAGAGTTTTAAAAGATGATGGTTCCTTTTTTCTAAATGTTGGTGGAACTTGCAAAGAACCTTGGCGAGCCTATCAAGTAGGCCATGTAGCCGCTCAGGAGTTTGTTTTACAAAACGATATTGCTTGGATTAAATCCATTTCTATTGGAAATGATTTAAGTTATGGTCATTTCAAGCCAATAAATAGCGAACGATTCATTAATCAACAATATGAACATATATTTCATTTTACTAAAACAGGAAATGTAAAAGTGGATAAATTAGCTGTCGGCGTCGCCTATACAGACAAAAGTAATATAAACAGATGGAAGGGTAAAAAAATAGATCGAAGATGTAGAGGTAACACTTGGTTTATCCCTTATGAAACCACACAGAAGAAGAAAAAACATCCTGCTGGATTTCCTGCCAAGCTCCCAGAGCAGTGCATTCGCCTACACGGCTTGCGATCTGATTTAGTTGTTCTTGATCCATTTTTAGGTGCAGGTAGCACTTTGGTTGCTTGTCAAAAATTGAATGTTCAAGGAATTGGAATTGAGTTAGATAAAGATTATTGTCAAATGTCTCAAGAAATGCTGGAAAATGATATTGTTTAGTTAAGAGGTGATGCATATACTATCAAACATAAGGAGCTTCTTATGTTAAATGAAAGTGAGCGCAAGCCGTATTTTTATAAACCATATTATAAAAATGTTACTTTTCAAGTTTGCAGATTGGATGAGGAGTTATTAAAAGAACAATTGCTTGATTGGGCACAAGATGGCCGTGCTCAATCAAAAATGACCGAAATATATGCTCAAGATATTTTGTTTAAAATTGGTGGGAATCCTGCTTATTTTATCAAAAATAAAAAAGAAACCAAATATATTGATGGATTTTTGAAAATCTGTGATAAAAAATATCCAACATCTTTAAGATGTCTGACTAGTAAAATTCTTTATCATAAATCTGCCTTGCAAGGTGCTAAACGAAAATGTACCGCTGACGGTCTCATGCATTCGTTGAAGAAAGCTGATTTTACCATTGTGTGTGATATTCGCCCATACGGACAGTGGACTTATTGGGTAGTTGAAAATGAAATGTTGATAACTCAGGTTAACCGTGGACTTTTAAATCGTAATGGACACACAAGGAAGGCGTTTAAAACATTTTTACAAAATAATGGTTATATTACGGAGGCAGCTTAATGTATGTTTTAGAAGCTTATGACAATTGCCTAAAACAAATTCTTAAGCATGGTGTTTTAAAGAAAAATAGAACAGGTGTTGATACTATTGCCATATTTGGCATGCAATCAAGATATCGAATAGATACACATTTTCCAGTGCTTACAGGTCGTAAAGTTTGGCCAAAAGCAATTTTTGCTGAACTTCTTTGGTTCCTTTCTGGATCGACGTGTAACAAAGACTTACAAGAATTAGGCTCTAATATTTGGACTCCATGGGTCGATGCTGAGTTTGAAAAAAAGCATGGATATGCCGAGGGGTGCTTTGGCCCAGTATATGGGTTTCAATTAAGACACTTTGGTGGATTTTATGGAAACGGCTTAGGTGGTCAACCTAACACTCAAGATAAATTAACTACTATTTCTAAGTGGCCACACTTTGGCAGAATTGTTCGTGAAAACAGGTATGGCAAAGATGGCTTTGATCAATTGGCATATATGGTTGAGCGACTTAAGAATAAGCCGAATTGTCGTCGCAATTTATTTTCTTTGTGGAATCCCAAAGAATTAAGTGCAATGCGGTTGCCACCTTGTCACTATACATTTCAAGTTTTTACACATGAAAATAAATTGAGTGGCATGTTAACGCAAAGATCGTGCGATTTCCCCGTAGGCATTCCTGCAAATATTCAGTTTTATTCCGCTTTAATTTATATGTTAGCTCAACAGTGTGGATATGAACCATATGAATTTGTTCACACAACAGCAGATTCTCATATTTATGTGGATCAAACAGAAGCGGTTGAAGAATATTTGTCTCGTGAAAAACCAGCGTCGCCCAAATTAGAATTAAATAAAGCAAAAGATATTTATTCTTATCAGCTTAGTGATTTTAAATTAGTTAATTATAATCCTCTTTCCAAAATAGAAATTCCGGTGGCTGTATGATTTCTTTACTTTTATGTTTGATGTTAATGGCTCCTGATGCACCTGCTAAGCCAAAATATAAGGCTGGCGACATTCTTGTTTTAGTTAAAGATGGGGATGTAGAGAATTATTTTGCCATGGTGATAGGAGAACCAAATGGTGAGTATAAAAAAGATTTGGGTTTTCAGTATGAATATTTGAGAGCAGGTAGATTGGACGTTGGTTTAATATGGGAGACAACGATAGAACAGTTTATGAAAGATAATGATTCTATTTATTTCCCTTATAGGGGGAATAAATCTTGGAAAGTTCTTAAGAAAGAACAATTAGACCATACGAGAAAGTTAATGGGTATCAAATGAACACGCTGATTGTTGCATGGGACGATAACCGTCTTATTGGAAGCGAAAACAAAATTCCTTGGAAAGTTAAGGAGGATTTGAAACAATTTAGGATTAGAACTGCCGATCACGCAATGGTTATGGGCAGAAAGACCTGGGAATCCCTTGGCAGTAAACCTTTAATTAGAAGAGAGCATGTTGTAGTTTCTAAAACACTTGATTGGCGAGCCATGCCAGATCATTCGGTTGCCCATGCGAATCTTGTAGAGGCAATAGAAATTGCTCGACTAGCCGTAGAAGACCAGAAGGAAGTGTTTATTATAGGTGGTGCTCAAATTTACAAGGAAGCCATGGAAAAAGATTTAGTAGACAAAATGATTGTCTCACATATACATGGCAGCCATGAAGGTGATGTTTATTTTCCTGAATTTGATGAGAGTAGGTGGGAAGTTAGTTTGTTGTCCAAACATGAGGAATTTGATTTATACGAATATAAGAGGAAATTATGAACAAATGGTTGAAAACAGAGTTGTTGCCAACGGTTCAATTTGCTGACGACGGCGAGTTGCTTAACAATTTAGATGAGTTGTTCAAGGACATCCCATATAGTTCGAATAACACTAGGTATAAATTAGTGTTTCTGCCTAAAGAGCATGCCTTTTTTGATATAGAAGATATTTCACATGAAGCTCGTGTTTATTGGGGATTAGTTAAGTTAGTTCAGCTTGGTTGCGAAACGTATTTATGCAATACTCGCCAATCTAATTTTGAAAAATTAAAAGGCCGTGCGATGTTAGTTAAGTAAGGGAAAGAACGATATATTTTTTATTGAGGTAATATATGAAATATTTAGCATACTTAGCAGGGCCAATCACAGGATGTTCTTTTGATGAGTGTGTTGATTGGCGAGAGTATATGATTAAAAAACTTCCGTCCGAAATTGTAGGTTTAAGCCCTATGCGAGGAAAAACCTATCTGGAAGATGTAGAAAAAATAGCTGATTCTTACGACCACAGTGCAGGTCAAGGATTTGGTGTTATAAAACAAACTAGTGTATCTCATCTCAGTCATGTAATGTCTTGTATGAGAGGTATTACTACAAGAGATTTTAACGATTGCCGTCGTTCTGATGTTATTGTTGTTAATCTTTTGGGAGCAGAAAAAGTTTCCATAGGCACAGTCATGGAAATTGCTTGGGCAAAAGCTTTCAATATTCCTTTGGTTTTGATTATGGAAGAAAAGGGCAACGTCCATGAGCATGCTATGGTCAATGAATGCACTGGGTTCAGAGTAAAAACTTGTGATGAGGCAATTGACGTTGCAACAATGTTGTTGTTGCCTTATCCTCATAAAGAAATATAAAGGTATAATATGAAGTATTTATCGATAGATTTAGAGACAGCAGGTCTCGACCCAAAAAGTTGCCAAATATTAGAATTTGGTGCCGTGTTAGATGATACAAATTGGTGGACTGGGGAAAAGAGAGTGGCGGTTGATTCTTTGCCTTATTTCCATGCTTATATTGTTTCTGAAGATGGCATGTATCATGGTCAACCATATGCATTATGGTTAAATGCAGAGATTTTTAAAAAAATATCAAATGCTTCAAAAGAAGCAGTAAAAGGTAATTTATTTTTATATCCCAAAAGACTAGGATTAGCTTTTAAAAATTGGTTGCGTGATGATCACGGTATAACTGGCAAAATAAATGTAGCTGGAAAGAATTTTGCAAGTTTTGATCAAAAATTCTTGGAAGAGCTTCCTGATTGGAGTGTAGAGTTTGCTAGCAGAGTCCTAGACCCAGCGGCATACTATTTTGATCCATCTAAAGATGAACGGCTTCCAGATACTAAAACATGTTTAGAACGTGCTGGGATAAATCATCCTGTAGCCCACACAGCAATAGAAGACGCAAAAGATGTAATTCGCTTAATTAGAGTAGCATTGAAATATGGCAAGCGTGAAAGATTTGAAGTTTAAAATAGATGAATTGAATAAACAACGAACAACTTTGGATGAAGAGTTAAGAACTCTTTATCAAGAATTAGATAAGCATTTATTATCTGAAGTAGAGTCTCTAGGTATTTTTAATGCTCCGTGGGAGGCTTTTGAAGATCATATAAGTTATTCCGAAAAAGGTCAGAGATTTTATCTTCGAGATAGAAGTTTGATTGATCAATGTGGGAAACTATTTAAAAAATACAATAAAATAAAAGGCAATGGATATACTCGTGGCATTTTAGATTTACCAGCGGGCGGTGGCGTGTTAACAGAAAATAAAGCCAAATTACTCAGTGGAGAAATTGTATGAGAATTTTAAATGAAGTTAAATTAGATTTTGACGATGTATTAATTGTCCCTAAGAGATCAGAAGCTCCCAGTCGTAAAAGCGTAGATTTAACTAGAAAATATACTTTCTTAAATTCTAAAGTTACTTGGGAAGGCTTTCCCGTCCTTGCAGCAAATATGGATACCACAGGTTCTTTTGCAATGGTTGATGCTTTGGCAAAAGAAGGTGCTATGACTTGTTTGCATAAACATTATTCTATCCCTGAATTGGAAAGTTTTCTGTCTGTGGACAGTAATGTAAATCATACCTTTTACACACTTGGAATTAAGGAAGAAGATTTTGAGAAGTTAAAAGCGGTTGTTAAACTAGTTCCTGGTCTTAAGTATATCACTATTGATGTCGCAAATGGTTATACAAGGTATTTTGTAGATAAAGTTAAACAAGTTAGAGATTTGCTCCCCAATGCAGTAATTCTAGCTGGAAATGTAGCTACTCCTGAAATGGTTCAAGAACTATTGTTATCCGGTGGGGCCGATATTGTAAAAGTTGGAATTGGTAGTGGTTCAGTATGTACTACTCGGGTAAAAACAGGCATTGGATATCCACAATTTTCTGCGGTTGTTGAATGTGCTGATGTTGCTCATGGGCTAAGGGGACATATTTGCTCAGATGGTGGTTGTAAACAACCGCAAGATGTGGTAAAAGCCTTTGCAGGCGGTGCTGACTTTGTAATGTTGGGCGGCATGTTAGCTGGTGCTGATGAATGTGAGGGCGAGTGGGAGATGGGAAATGATGTTAATTGGGACGGAAAACACCCAACGGTTACAGCTAATATTGTAAAAAAGAAGCTGAAGTTTTATGGAATGTCCAGTCGTGAAGCTATGAACAAGTATTCCGGTGGGCAAGCAAACTATAAAGCCTCAGAAGGCAAGTGTGTCACCATTCCGTATAAAGGCACAGCAACTGAAATTATAAGGGATATTAAAGGTGGAATTAGAAGTGCTTGCACAATGGTGGGAACAGAAAAATTCAAAGATTTAAGTAAATGTAGCACTTTTATAAGAGTAAACAGAACACACAATACCGTTTATGGGAATCAGGTATGATTTGTTGTTTATGTGGCGAAGAAGTAGATGATCCTATAATCGAAGAGCCTTTCTTGGCAACTTGTCTTAATGCTCACAAAGAGTGTTGGGAAAAATATAAAATATGGTATAATGAGTACACTAAAAAAATTCCTGGAGTTAAACAGGAAAAATAAAAAAAATATAGCTGTCGTTGGTGATACGTTAATCGACGAATATTATTTTATAGATTCTAATCGTATAAGTCCGGAATTCCCAATTCCGGTGTTTCTCTCCCTTACCAGCACTCCAGATATTGTGCGTCCAGGTGGTGCTGGAAATGTTGCCTATCAATTTAAACACTTTAATGTCAATGCTATTCTTTATGGGTTTGCCGACCGTTATTTTGAAAATCTCGCCCAAGAGCACGGATTAAATATTCAATATATGAATATCAAGGGTTTAGCCTGTCCTATTAAACGTCGTTTTTATTACCAAGACTTTCCTCTTTGTCGATGGGATGTTGAAGCAAAAAATTATAATATTGATCCGATAGAGCTAAGATGTGGAGAACAAAAATATATTTATGGTAAATGTCGTGAAGACATTAAAATTCTGTCCGATTATAATAAAGGATTTTTTGGTGAGGATGTTTCTTATTGGCTAAAAGGAACCACTATAGTTGATCCTAAAAAAGGACCAGCAAGCAAGTGGAAGGGTTGCACTATTTTTAAGCCCAATTTTAAAGAAGCTGAGGAATTAACCGGAACCACAGATGTTGATGAACAATTAAAGATTTTGCTTAGTGAAACAGATGCTAAATTTGTTGTTATTACTAATGCTGGTGATAGTGTTTTTGTTGGCACAAAGCCGGGTGGCTTTACTTATGTGGGGACACAAGAAGTAAAGGTCATAAGCAATATTGGTGCGGGAGATTGTTTTGCTGCGATGTTAGCTTTAGCTTATTCTCATGGAATGTCTATAAGCGAATGTGTTGAAGTGGCTTATGAAGCCGGCTCAGTTTATGTTCAAAAAAGATATAATGAGCCAATTACACCTTATGAGTTATTGTTACATGATGACCCCGTAGCAGCTAAACTGGTAGACCCAGAAGAATTAGTTGAGCGTGATTTTACATTATGTTTTACTAATGGATGTTTTGATATTTTACATGAAGCTCATGTGGATTTATTAAAGTATGCAAAATCCACAGCAGATAAGTTGGTTGTTGCTTTAAATACGGATGAAAGTGTGTCACGTTTAAAAGGGGCTGGACGCCCTGTAAATGCCTTAGAAAGCAGAATGAAAATGCTTTCTATTCTCGAATTTGTAGATTTTATTGTGTCTTTTGATGAAGATACGCCCTCAAAATTAATCGAATTAATACAGCCTGATATTCTCTGTAAAGGAGGTGATTACACACCAGAAGAAATAGTAGGGCATAATTTGGTTAAAGACGTACGGATATTTCCGTACGTCGAGGGCAAATCTACATCTGAATTAATAAAGCAAATTAAAAATAGTTAATTATTTGCACACAGGACAATCTTTACAGCCGTCACAAGTGCAGTTTCCATCTTCACAATGGCAGTCTGGGCCGCAAGTACATCTTGGGCAACAAGAATTGTCTACTGGCTGACATTTGTCACAACAACCAGCAAAAGCCAAACAACCAACGATTGCTAATAGTGATAAAATTGATTTCATAATATTCTCCTAAATGACTATTTTATATAGTCATGGGAAAGAGGCTTTCAAGAAAACAGTTAAAAAAAAGAACATCAAAGAAGTGTTATTTTTGTGATTGTGATGAATATGAGCTTTTAGATGTTCATCGTATTGTGCCGGGTGAAGAGGGCGGCAAATACAATGATTTCAACACTTTGGTCTGTTGTGCCTTATGCCACCGAAAAATTCACTCTAACAAGATTCAAATCTTAGGCAAATATTATTCCACTGCTGGTCGATATATTTTATATTATATAAATGAAGAGGGCAAAGAAATGTGGGAATAGCAATATATAAATTACTATGGACACATTAAACTTTAAATCTTGGCTTGAAAATATTGATGCTGAAAAAGCCGTAGCTGCTGACCCCACTTTATCTGCGGCAGCCAAAGGTGCTGAAATGGCAGCTAGAACTGCTGTTGAAAAAGGCCAAGACCCTGTGAAAGCGGCTCAAATGGCTGTATTAGACGCTGGCGTGCCTTCTAACAAGCTTGGACAAGTGTTGCCTAGGGCCACCACGTTGAATAAAATGAAAGCTAAAATGAAGTCCAAGATGAAGAAAAAATGATAGAGTTACACTTCAAACAGTTTTTAGAAACATTAACAGGCCGAGCCGCCCAGAAAATTTGGAAGCCAGAAACTCCAGTAATTAAAGACAATCCTAAACTTAGTAGGGCAGATCAAAAAAAGCGGCTTAAGGGTGTTCATTTGAATCAGGGATTTAGACCTCAATTTCCTGCTCCTTTTAAAGGTCTTACTGCTGATAAATTTGGGATTAAAGTCCGAAAAATTCCTAATCCTAAGAAATAATGTTTTATACTCTTTATAACAAAAAATTAGATCAATATCTTGTACATCCTCAAATCGGACTTTGGTATACTAAAGACTATCAAGAAGCCAAATCTATGTTGCAAAGCTGCAAAGAATATGTTAATTCTTTTGATTTAGATGATTATGAAAAAGAATTTGTTATTGTAAATGCCGAAACGGGCGAAGAAATATGTCAATAATTTCTCCTACTGGAAAAAATTTAGATATTGTCATTTCTTGTGATTTCCTTCCACATCACAATTGGATGTCTTTTGCTTCTTGGTATTCTATTTATAAAAACCTACCAGATGCTAAAGTTAGAATATTGTGTAAAAGAACACAATTTGTTAGTGATTTCTTTAAATGGACGTTTAAATGTAAAGTTCCTTTTATTCAATATACTGATCATTATGTATTTCGTGAAAATGAGTTAAAAATCACACCAGATGTTATGGCCATTGATATTTATGATAAAGATGCACTTGGGCCTATTGATGTGCGTTTGGAAGAAAAAAGTACTTTTATCACTTATTTACATGGATGTGGTAATTTTGTGTTAACGGAATGGATAGATACTTTTAGAAATCCGTTTGGCATGACGGGGAGATTTTTCTCCAACAATTTAACTGTCAACGAATATAGAGTGTTAAAATTATGGGAGAAATGTCATAAGATTTATAATGCCACCATTTAGGAGATATTATGAGATACAGAGAATTTGAGGATGATGAAAATTATGATGGCTACGAAGGATTTCTTCCAAATGATTTTGAAGGAGAAGAAGTAGAATTCGGCAGTATTGAAGAATTAAGCCATGAATTGAGACAAGCAGATTTGTATTTTTCACAAGTCAATTTGAATCGCAAAATTCTCCTAGATAGCATTAAAATGTTGAAATCTTCATGGTTTTGGAAATTTACCAAACATCAAACTAAGTTAAAGAGAATAGCTGAAACCTATAAGGCATTTTCTAGCTTGGTCTCTGAGCCAGAAGATGAAGAGGAGTAAAATTGCCAATTTATGAATTCCAATGCAAAGATTGTGATTTGATCTATGAAGAACTAGTTTCCTTTGATAAAACCGGGAAATACAAGGGCGTTGTTTGTCCGAAGTGTGAATCGAAGAAAAAGTTCAAGCTAGTGAGTAATTCAAATTTCGCTTTTTCAAATCCTGAAGGCACAGACCGTTGGAATTCCGATAGCCAAGGACATGATTATCGGTTCAAATACAATCTGCCCAATGCTAAAGAAGAACGAAAAATGGCTGAAAAAACTTCGAAGGTTGGGAAAAAGCCATATAGAGATATTGACGACATTTCGCACGGTCGATATTTTGGTGAAGTTAAATGATTTTTCGTTCTTGAATTCCAAATTTCTGTTTTTTGACATTGCTTTAAATTTGTCCTTCCGATAAGCTCACGAATGCTGAGCAAACCTCCCAGGCAAAGGAATAAAATAATGCAAGAAGTGACCAAAGAGCTTAATTGGCTATCCGAACAGTTTGATGCTTCTGAGTTTAAGACTCTTCATGAAGAGATGTCTTTCTCTGACTATGTAGATTCTGTTATCAGAAACCCCAAGCTGGCTCGTTCTGCCTATCAGCGTATCTATGATATGATCATGGATGAGGGGACCACTACCTTTAAGCGTTATCGTAAGACTTATACAAATTATAAATTCTTCGATGACGTTGATGTGCCAATTTTCGGATTAGAAGATACGTTGAATGAGTTGGTTCGTTTTATTCGTGGTGCCGCTGGCGGGTATGGCACTGAGAAGAGAATTCTTTTACTTCACGGTCCTGTTGGTTCTGCTAAATCAACAATCTGTCGCCTGTTGAAGAGAAAGATGGAAAATTATAGTCGCACGGATGCTGGGGCTTGGTATACCTACAAATGGGTTAATCTTCCCATTGGGCAAGAAGATGGAATTTATACTCATACTTATGATGAGTGCCCAATGCACGACGATCCTTTGAAGTTAATTCCTATGAATATTCGTAGGAAACTCTTCACTCGCCTTAACGAAATTCATATGGAGCAAACTCCGGAGAAAGATCGTCAGGCTCAATATACTCTCAAGTCTGAAGGTGAACTAAATCCTCGCTGCAAGAAATTCATGCAGGAATTGCTGTTGAAGTATGACGGCGATTGGAAGAAGGTTGTAGAAAACCACATCACTGTGGTTCGTAAAGTTTATTCCGAAGCGGATCGCATTGGAATTGCAACTTTTCAGCCCAAGGATGAGAAAAACCAGGATGCCACTGAGCTTACTGGCGATATTGATTACAGCAAGCTTCCTCACTTCGGGGCCGACTCTGATCCCCGTGCTTTCAACTTTGATGGTGAATTCTGTGTGGGCAATCGTGGCCTAACCGAATTCATCGAAATGTTGAAGCTCAGCAAAGAATTTCTTTATGATTTGCTGGGTGCCTCTCAAGAACGTTCGATCAAGCCGAAAAAGTTTGCTCAAATTTCGGTAGACGAAGTTCTCATTGGTCACACCAACGGCCCAGAGTATGAGAAACTTAAGAATGACCAGACGATGGAAGCATTGAGGGACCGCACGGTGAAAATCGATGTTCCTTATTTGCTACGCTGGTCAGACGAAATTCGTGTCCTATCTCAGGATTATGGACAAGATAAGGTGCGTCAACATATTGCCCCACACACAATTGAAATCGCTGCCCTGTGGGCAGTGTTGACCCGTCTTAAAAATGATAAAGACAATAAATTGTCTTTGGTCGAGAAGGCCAAGCTTTATGATGGCAAATATCTCCCAGGATATACTGAAGATACCGTAAAAGAATTACGGGACAAATATCCTGGAGAGGGCATGGACGCTGGTGTCTCGGCTCGTTATGTGCAAGATAAAATTTCAAATTGCCTTTCTTCGCACTATGATTACATTAACCCCTTTATGGTCTTGAACGAGATTCGTGACGGACTGAAACATTCTTCGTTGATTACCAACGAAGAAGATAAGGGCAAGTATGTTGAGTGTGTGGATGCGGTAATGAAGGAATTAGATCAAATTCTGAAGACCGAAGTGCAAAAGGCTTTAGTAGGTGACGAAGATGCCATCAACCGTCTTTGCACTAATTATATTGATAATGTTATCGCATTCATCAATGATTCTAAGGTCATCAATCCTTACACTCAGAAAGAGCAAGAGCCGGATGAACGCCTAATGCGTTCCATTGAAGAAAAGATTGATATTCCTGAGGTGGGCGTCGATGACTTCCGCCGCAGCATCGCAGCCTTCATTGGAACCTTGGCCCAAAAAGGTGAGAAGTTCAAGTGGGACAGTAATGTCGAACTAAAAGACGCCTTACAGGCTAAATTGTTCGAGGATACCAAGGACCACATTAAACTTTCGGCCCTAAGCACCTCCGGTGCCAGTGTAGTTGAGCCAGACTTGCAAGAAAAAATCGATGCAATTAAGCAGCGTTTGATCAAGCAATATGGCTATAATTCGAAGTCTGCTGAAGATGTTCTAAACTACGTGGGCTCGATTTTCGCCCGAGGTGATGTGGCTGATGATGATTAATTAAATATCTAAATTTGCCTGAAAAATAGAGCAAACCGCCATATATAACATTGTCGAGAAACACTTTCGGCAGTGGAAATATATGGCGGTTTGTTTTTGGTAGTGGTAAAATGAAAATATGCAGCAAGTGTAAATTAGAACTTCCTTTTGATTCATTTTCAAAGCACAGTCGATCTAAAGATGGTCTTTACTATTGTTGTAAGATTTGTAAGGCAAAGGAAGATCGAGAATATCGAGCAAGGCATCGAGACAAAATTAAAAAGAAGAAACATTTGTATTATGAGCAAAATAAAGATCATATAAAGTGTAAAACAGTAAGATATCAGAAACACAATCCTGATAAGGTTAAAGCTTATTCTAAAACAGCAAGAGAAAATCTAAAAATAGAAATATTTAATCATTATTGCAATTGCAATATTGAATGTAAAAATTGTGGGCAAAATCAATTGCATTTATTGACAGTTGATCATGTTAACGGTGGTGGTTCCCAACATAAGAGAAGGATCAAAAATCTTTATTCTTGGATTAAACGAAATAATTTTCCAGAAGGCTTTCAGGTTCTTTGTTGGAATTGTCAATTTAGAAAAAAGAATGAAGAGGCCAAGCCTGAAAACCCACAGCCCAATCAAATAAAACAAGCAGAGTATGTTAAAAACATTAAAAAAGAAGTTTTATCACACTATGGAACAACATGCTCCTGCGGAGAATCAGATGATGTAGTTTTAACCTTAGATCATATAAATGACAACGGAGCAGAGCATAGAAAAAAATTAGGTCGCAGAGGTTTTAATTTTTATCTTTGGTTGAGAAAAAACAACTTTCCAAATGATCCGCCATTGCAAGTATTATGTGCTAATTGCCAATATGATAAGCACAATTTAAAACCTCGTTTATTTAACAGCGAAACACACCTCCCAGAACACAAAGTACATTTAGAAATTGCTTCTTGGTTAGATTCATTTGGTTTAAAGCTTGAAGATAAAACAATTGAGTATTGTGACTTTTTTTGGCACACACAAGTTCCTGAAAGGTATCATTATAATAAATACAAAGAATATTTAGAAAACAATGTTCAATTGATCACTATTTTTGAAGATGAATGGAATGATAGACGTTCGCAATGTGAGTCTCATATTCTTTCTTTGTTTGGGATAAAAGAAAGAACCGTCTTTGCTAGAAAGTGTTCAATAGTTGATTTAAACAAAGTTGAATTTAACAAGTTTTGCGATGCTTATCATATTCAAGGTTCTAATAGACTGGGTTTAATTTTTTATGGACTGGAATTTAAAGGCGAGTTGTTGGGGGTTATGTCGCTGGGACGGCACCACCGACAGGTTAAAACTTTAGTATTAGATCGTTTGTGTTTTAAACGAGGCGTGCAAATTCCAGGTGGCGCAAGCAAGCTTTTTAGCAGATGTATAGAATGGGCAAAAATAAATAATTATTCTGATATAATTAGCTTTTCTGATAATAGGTGGAGTTTAGGAGGGGTTTATAAAGCTTTAAATTTTCAATTAGACAAAGAACTCCCACCAGACTATAGCTATGTAGATTTAAAAAATGGCGGGAAAAGATTATCCAAACAATCTCAGAAAAAGAAAAACACAAATTGTCCTTCTGGAATGACCGAAAAGGAATGGGCTTTAGAGCGAGGTTTGGTCCGAATTTGGGATTGTGGTAAAAAGAGATGGGTGTATAATATTCATTGAATATAAAGGAGATATTATGTATCCAAAAATTGTAACAAGAGAAGAATTTAATGAGGCTGTCGAAGCACTGTGGACAGAAATTGAATATCAAAATAATTTAGCTCGTCGTACATCTGATGAAGCCAAGGACGTTCCCGGTTTTGTGGTTTTAGGAAACCGCTATATTAGAAAAATAGAAGATGACTGGGCTGATCAACCGGGTCCAGTAGTGGAAGATGCCTTGCATGGATTGCGAAAAGTGGCTACCATATTTCTTCGTGGAATGGTTTATTGCGGCGTGAGACCTAGACAGTAAACTCACCCTTAAAAAGAGAAAAAAATGCCCCGCAGAATTGAAGAAGATCGTCGTGATTTCCGTGACAGGTATTCAGGACGAATTCGTAGTTCGCTTAAAAAATTCATCAACAATGGGCGTATTTTTAGAACACGCCCAAATGGCGGTCATGTTCCTATTACAATTCCTAGGATGGATATTCCTCATATTGTTCATGGCAACAATAAAGATGGAGTGGGCCGTGGTGGCGGGGAAGATGGAGATATAATCCAAAAAGGCCCTGAGAAAGGCAAAGGTAAAGGCAATAAAGGTGGCGATGGCACTCAAGAGGGAGTTGAAATCGCTTTGAATTTGGAAGATGTTTTGCAATTTCTACAACAAGAATTGCAACTTCCAAATCTAAAACCCAAACCAAATGAAGTGCTTGAAGAAGAAGAAATTAAATATACAAGCATTTCTTTGACAGGCCCTGAATCGTTACGTCATAATCGCCGCACCATGTTGCAAGCGTTAAAACGACAAGCGGCTGCCGGAAATCTTGATAAATTACATTGGATTCCCGGTTTTTCTCAGCCTGTGAAAATGATAACGCCAATCAACACAGATCGTCGTTATCGCCAATATCGTGTTATTCAAAAACCTTCTAGTAATGCAGTAATATTCTTTGCTAGAGATGGTTCTGCTTCGATGGATGAATATAAATGCGATATTGTATCTGATATGTCGTGGTGGATTGACATTTGGATTAGACGGTTCTATGAGCGAGTTGAACGTTGTTATATTTGGCATGATACTTATGCTCAAGAATGTGATGAAAACAAATTTTATACATACCGCTATGGTGGTGGTACTAAATGTTCATCAGCATTCAAATTAATTGCCAAACAGTTTGAAAACAGATTTCCGCCCAACAAATGGAATATTTATGTTTTCTATTTTACTGATGGTGAAAACTGGAATGAAGATAACAACCAATTAATTAAAACTTTACACGAGAAATTCCCTCCAGAGGTTGTTAATTTAGTTGGAATTACCCAGGTAATGGCATATGGCTATGAAAACAGTCTTCGTCAACTTGTAATAAACGAGATGGCGGAAGGATCGTTAAAAGGGGCTAACAATATAAAAACTACGGCGGTTGGCCCTGAAATGGCTGGTCCTTCTAATAATCAAAGTGTGACTAATTACAATCCTTGGGGCTGGGGACCAGGCCAATTGACCTCAGATGAGCGAGATGCTCAAATTAAAAGAGCAATTACTGATATTTTAGGAACTAATCAGTCTAAAAAAGCACGAGCACCAGAAGGTATTTAAATGTCAAATGATTTTCTGCATGGCAGTTCTTTGTTGCTAGGCGACAATACCGTTCCCGGCGTGCAAATTCCGGAAGAACTTAAGAAGTTAATTCCTGATATTTTCAAAGCCTGTAAGGATTTCGGTTTGGATTTTTATCCGACTGTTGTTCAAATGTTGGCTTATGATGAAATTAGTGAAATTGCTTCTTATGGTGGTTTTCCGGTTCGTTATCCCCATTGGAAATGGGGTATGGAATATGAGGAATTGCAGAAGGGTTATATGTACGGAATGCACCGTATATATGAATTAGTTATCAATACTAATCCATGCTACATTTATTGTTTAGATTCCAATGCTCTTGTAGATAATGTTACTGTTATTGCTCATGCTTTAGGACACAATGATTTCTTTAAGAATAATATTTTCTTCTCCCCTACCAGTCAAAATATGATGAACCAATTGGCCAATCACGGCACAAGGGTTCGTAAATACATGGCTCGCTGGGGAAGGAGTAGAGTTACAGATTTCATTGATCACTGTTTAAGAATTGAAACCCTTATTGATTTCAGCACAGCATGGGAAAAGAGAAAGGTAAAGCAAGTCACGATCAAAGATAGTAGAAAATATCGTCATCCAAGACGGTTGGAAACAGATCGTGATTACATGGAACCTTACATCAACACTGAAGAGTGGAAAAACAAACAAAAACAAAAAATTGAAAGAAAAGATGCTTTTGATGAATTAGAGATTTTCAATAATCCCACCAAGAATATTATGGGATTTTTGCGTGATCATGCTCCGCTCAAAGCGTGGCAGTCAGATGTTTTGTCTATGTTATATCAAGAGGCTTTGTATTTTGCACCTCAAAGATTGACAAAAATGGCCAATGAAGGCTGGGCCAGTTTTGTTGATTACAACATTATGTGCAAATATGCTCTGTGCGGATTAGGTCAAAAAACTCCTGATTCTGGAATTATTCAATATTCCAAACACAAGATGGGTGTTTTAGGCGGCAAACATTCGACTAATCCATATAAATTAGGTTTTTGTTTATTCCAAGATATTGAAGAGCGTTGGAATAAGGGCCGTTTTGGTACAGAATATGAAGAGTGTGATGATTTAGAGAAGAAGAGAAAATGGGATACAAATGTTGGGTTGGGACAAGAAAAGGTTTTTGAAGTTCGCAAGCATTATAATGATTTAACGATGCTGGCTGAATTCTTTACTCCTGAATTTTGCAATAAATATGAGTTTTTTAACTGGAAACGCCATCCAAATGGTGATATCATGTTAGAGAATCGCAATTTCAGGGAAATTAAAACTAAATTACTCCGCAAATATGCGAATGGCGGCCTGCCAGAGATTTTCTTAGTTGATCCAAATCATCGTGGTAAAAGATATATGCTTCTCCAACATCGTTGGGAGGGTCAAACATTACTTCCAAAATATGTAGAAGCTGTAATGCAATCATTGTATTTCTTCTGGAACAATGATGTGTATCTTGCCACTAAAGACAAGGATGGAAATGAGATTGTTTGGGCTGCCTATGGTGTCGAAGATGGGCTTGTAGAATGCATGACACGGGAAAAATACGAAGAGTCAATGAAACGAAAATGAGTCGCATTTCCGACCACCTTTTAAATATTACCTTAGATGGCCAATCAGTCCCAGTTTTGGAGTTTTTCAAACTGGACAATGATGGGTATGTTGAGGTTGTTGCGCCCAAGGAGGATGAAATACCAAGAATAGATATTTATTTATTGGTAAAAGAGTCCCGTATCTATGTCTGGGCTCAAAATGATGAGCAATTAGAAAAAATTAAAGATAGAATTTATAGTAAATTTAGCCCGTACACTAATAAGGAGTTTCATTTAATAGAAACTCAAACTACAAAATATGGCAAAATAAGGGAATTTACCTGTAGAATATTAAATTAAGATTAAATATTTGAAATATAAGAATTTACGTCTTTTTTTAATTGGTATTTAGATTTATAATATCTTCCTAAGTTCTACTATAGTTTGGTAGAATTTTTAGGGAGATATAAATGCCCACAAAGAAAAAGACGGAGTTAGATCAATTAATAAATGATATTCATTGTCACCATATAAATTATCACACCCGAGATATTTATCTTCATAGTTCTGGCTATGAGGATGGAGATTCTGAGAGGGGTGTGGAATTTAAAATGGCGACAACTTTTGTAAAGAATTTACATATTTTATTAAACCAAAATGCAACTCTGCCCATTCTGGTGCATATGCATAGCATTGGTGGTGTTTGGAATGATGGAATGGCGATGTTCAATGCTATTCGATATTCTACGGCACCAATAACTATTTTAGCTTATGCACAAGCCAGTTCTATGACAGGCATTTTGCTGCAAGCCGCCGACAGGCGAATTGTTACTCCTGACTGTGAATTTATGTTACATCACGGTTCAGTGTCATTGGAGGACAATTCAATAGCTGTTAGATCGGCAGTGGAAACTAATGAAAGATATTGCCGTCGAATGTTAGAAATATTTGCAAGACGAGCAAAAAATGCTCAATTCTTTAAGGAAAGAAAATATAGTGAAAGTAAAATTAAAAGCTATATCGACCGAAAAATTAAAGACAAAAGTGACTGGTATTTAGATGCTGAGGAGGCATTGTACTATGGTTTTGTTGATGAAATACTTGACAAACAAATAGATTTCGATCAGTTGCGAACTGTAACTAAATATAAAGGTAAAATATGACAATTGATAATCTACACCATGAACATTTTCATAAACGACTGAATACTTCTGATAATTATACAAATGCTTTAATGCAACTTTTAAAAAAGAAAAAACATTTTAAAAGTTTCAGAAAAGCCACTAGAGAAGAAGACTTAGCAGGGATTGATTGGTGGGTTGTTTTTCCTGATGAAGATGAGGAATCTCCTATTCAATTTAAACTAAGAGATAAAATGAAAGATATGCCATTAGTTAGATATCAGCCGTTTAGAGGAACCGATGATGAAACTACGGTGGAAGGTCGAGATTGGCGTGGATTACATGACAATGCTTCTAAATACTATTATGTGGCCATTAGAAATGGCACTGGATTTTGTCAAGCATATCGAATTACATCTAAGAAATTAAAAAAAATAGCTCGGAAGCTTGATAAAGAATGGAGTCAATCTGAAAAAGCTTTTGAAACCTTTCCGGTAGGATTTTTTGATTCAAAGCGAGTTCAAATGTGGTTGAAGAAAGGCATTTGGAACAAGTGTGTTTTCCGCACAGATGATGGAGAAATTTGGTGGAAGAAAAATAGAAATGAAGGGTTTCCCAAGTTTAACATGTATATTCCCTATGACTACAAAGAATGGGAATGTAATTTTGATAGTAAAGATAGTGAATTTATAAAAAACAAAGTAAGCGAGGCTGATGCCTTAAGGAGTTCGTAATGTCCGATGTAGAGTTATTTTTGACAGATGAGTTTGTTTCTTTTGCAAAAAAAATTTCTGAAGTTTTAGATAAAAAGAAAGCTAAAGAAGCTGAGATGAAGCAGCTTTATAGTCAATTTAAAGATGATCTAAAAGAATTAGAAGCCGAGGCTGCCGTACTTTATCAGGAATGGGAAAATTTTAAAGCTGGCAGATCGTCTGGTGAAGTTTCAGAATAGTCTATTGACATTTATTAGCAGTTAAGTTAAATATAATTCATGGTTGACATTATTTCAAAAAATGGAGGTAAAAAGGTGGAGATTGTCGGTTTCGAACATCTCCACCTTTAGCTACACACAGATTTTAGTTTACTAGATGGCTATGCCATGGTGGAGGAACATGCTAAAAGAGCAACTGAAATTAATCAAAGATTTCTGTGTGTAACTGATCATGGTGCTATGGGCGCCATACCTCGTCAAATTCGTGCTTGTGAAGAAAATAAAATAAGCCCTATTTTCGGCTGCGAGCTATACATAAATCCCATACAACCCGAATTCAACACTGAAACCGAGCGACTTCAATTCATTAAAAATATCGATCCTGATATTAAAGCTCAGTTTCGTAAATCATATCATCTTTTAGCTATAGCTTATAATAATACTGGCTATAGCAATCTTGTTAAGCTTTCTTCATGGGGTTGGACCAAGGGCTTTTATTATCGTCCTCGGGTTAATCATGAGCAGTTGATGAAATATAAAGAAGGAATTGTTTTTTCATCATGTTGTTATAACGGAGAAATTGGACAAGCTTTTGATAAAGGTGGCGAAGAAGCTGGCGAGGCGATGTTGGTGAAATATATGAAAATGTTTCACCCACATTTTTATCTTGAGTTTATATTGTTGGATTTTGATAAACAAAAGCCTTATAACGCATTTATCATGAAAATGCATGATAAATATGGAATCCCTCTCATCATTAGTCAGGACTGCCATTATACTTATAAAGATGATAGTCACATGCAGAGTTTGATGTTAATGGTTCAAACTGGCAAGACCATCCAAGATATTCAAAAAGCAAAAGAAGCAGATGAAACCGCCGACTTTTTTGAATTACAGGATAAAAATCTTTGGATGAAGTCTGAAGAAGAAATAGATGAAAAGTGGGAATCTGATTATCAACATATTGTTGATTATGAGTTGTTAAAAGAAGCTAAAAGAAATACTGTTAGAATTTGTGAGTTAGCTCAAGGTGTTGAATTAGACAGATCAATGAAATTGCCTCGTTTTGACGATGCCAACGATAAATTAAAAGAATATACTATGCAAGGCTTCGCTCAGCGTGGATTGCCAAAAAATAAAGAGTATCATAATCGGATTTTGGAAGAATTATCACTGATTATTCAAAAAGACTTCTCGTCTTATTTCCTCATACAGAAAATGATGACAGATGAGGCTAGACGAAAGTGTCCAGAATTGTTAGGATGGGGGGACGGGTCTGAAGCTTGCGGTCCAGGTCGAGGTAGTGTTGGCGGAAGTTTGGTTGCTTATTGTTTAGGCATTACTGATGTTGATCCTATAAAACACGATTTGTTGTTTTCTAGATTTTTAAGTCCAGCCCGTGGCGGTAAATCAGTTAAGTTAAAGTTTGCCTCTGACCCTATTTCTCAAATAGAACAAGTTGTAAACGCAACAGAGGAATGTCCTTTTTAATGATAAAGAAGATTAAAGTTACGTCTAAATCGCAGGCTAAGGCATTTATTTCTGATGTTCCTTGGGCTGCGATTAGTATTACCACATATAAGGATGACTGGCCGAAATTAAATGGAACCAAACGGTTAGGTTTATTACAGCTTTGGTTTGCAGATGTGGAATTGGAATACTATTCACTGGCAGATGAAATTTTGTTTAAGCCTGAGCATGCTAAACAAATTTATGATTTTGTGAAATCTATGCATGAAAAAAATGATGTTGAATTACTTTTGGTGCATTGTGAGGCTGGTTATTCAAGATCACCTGCTATTGCCTGTGTATTAGAACAGGCTTTTCTTGGTTTGGAGTCTAAGCTATTTCCGGCAAAATATTTTAATTCTTTTGAAGGCGGTTATTTGAAATATGAACCAAATAAACTGGTTCATAAAATAATGATCCAAGAAGGTATACGTTTGGGTCATTTGAAATATTCAGATGAGTTTCAACCATTTGTGACTCCAGAATGAAATGGCGAAAAAGATATGCTTGGGCTCTTAGATTGCAACTAGCATTTGTTTTGTTGCCATTAATATTTGCTTTTACTTATCCTCAACTGCTGTTTGCTTGTTGGGCAGCAGCATTAGTGTTTGTATTATGCGGTGTGTTTTTTCATTTCTTCTCAATATATGCCTAATTAATTCAAGCCCATTTTAGACATAGAGTTCATTAAATTGCTAGGCTTTCTAGTTGGTTTGGCGAATTTAGATGGTGGACCCATTTCCATATCAGAATCTTCGTCTTCTATTTCATCACCCATCTCATCATCCATGTCGCCACTTAGGTCGTCATCGCCTTCATCGTCGAAGTCCATGTCATCATCATCCATGTCATCGCCTTCGTCATTAAATTCTTCATCGCCCATCTCATCATCCATGTCCATTTCTTCATCTCCCATTTCGCCATCCATGTCCTCTGGAGATTCTTCGTCTTCCTCAGGTTCCATTTTTAATCCCATTGGAGGACCAACAGCTTCTTTTAGGGCACGAGCAAATCTGCGAGATCGTCTTTCACCATCTTCATTTTCTTCTTCGAATAAATTGGTGAGTTCACTATAAGCTTCTGGATATTCTAAAGCAGCTTTGAATACTTCGCCTAGAATATTTGCTCTTTTTAATTCGTGCATGAGTTGTTCAACAACTTTTGGACTTTTCTTGCTTAACGCAGCAACGTATCTAATTGCTTCTGAAGGATGTGGATGAAACGCTCCTGGCTTAGTTGCGTTAACCATCGGCAAATCTTCTGTTAATTCGATTGTGCCACATTCTTTAACCATGAATTCAGCGAATTCTTTGGTAGACATGTTTTTTGTTTTATTAAAGAACTGCTCAGTTTTTGGCAATCCTTTTGGCCATTCATCTTTAATTTCAGTGCCGAGCGATGTTAATTTAGAATTGCCGCCTTTTGTGTCAGGCGTATACTCTAAATTCTTATCTCCCATATCTGCAAAACCACCAGTTTCAGCTTTTTTTGCGGAAGCATTTTTATTTGCAGCTTTGTAGGGATTTAAATCGCCTTGGCCTTCGCCTTTTGTTGGTTTTTTAGGGTCTGGACCTTCATAATCGGCAACCAATTTAACTTTTGGGTTTCCAGCAAGACCAGTGGCGTTTACGCCGTCTTTTCTTTCTTCGACGTAATTTGTGAATTTTTTAAACATGTTTCTCCAAAATTATTTCATAAGTAGAGCTAGCACAATATAAACTACTAAGCCTGGAACAAAGCCAGTACTTAATGTGACTATGGCATATAACACTCGTATTAAAAGCGAATCAACTCCTAGTGTGTCAGCGATTCCCGAACATACACCAAGAAGCACTTTATCTTCTGTATTTTTCTTCATTGTAAATCCTTTTGTTATGGCATTTCGCCACAAATTTTGAAGGCTAGTATATTTAGGGGTAAGCCTCCAAAATTTATTGAGTAGGATTCTACATAATTTTGGCGAATGCGACTTTACAAATCGCCTTTTGTGTGTATAATGAAAGAGCACGACGGGGCTATTATCCTGCCCCAGAGCGCCCTATTCTTTTTAAGAAGGTGTCGCCTGGATTGTCGGGATTATTTGGGCTGCCATCGTGTCTCTCGGTATGGTTTAGACTGATGGACCCAGCCGAGTTGAAAAATCAGTCTCACGGGGTCGTTAGGTTTCGATTCGCAATGAGGTTGAATGTGTGGCATGCAGTGGTTGATCGAACGGCCACTTTAAAAATCGATCAAGCCTTAACCGGCAATACTTACGCTCAGGCTGCTTAATCAGCCAAGGGTTTTGGGAAGCTAAGTTAGCTGCGTCCTTAAATCCTAACGAAATGCTAACTGGCTTTAACCCTTGCAGATACAGGTTGAAGTGAGATAAAATGATTCTGCTGGCTCTAAATAACTTTTGCTATTTGCAGTTTTTAGAGTAAGATTTAGCAAAAAGATAAGCATGTAGAGGCCGCTCGACTAGTTGTAGAAGATGGGGGTTCGATTCCCCCCGACTCCACTTAACTCATTTACTTCCGTAAATGAGTTCCGTCACCGGCCCTTCGGGGCTCGGTGTCGTTGTTATAGTTTCCTATGGACCTGACCGGCAATCCGGCCACGCCCAAAATACCCTGTGGCTTAAATGTCATAGGGTATTTTTTTTGACAATTGATTTATTTCAAAAATTGGGTATAATCATTGATATGAGTAGAGATATTTTTAGGTCATATTATCGAGATGTAATTAAACCGCTTGAATCAAGCAATCCTGAAATCATTGGCTATACAGGCAAACACCCTATACTTTATAAAAAAATAGGGAATGGTCCTCATCATGTTTTGATTTCAGGAGGCGTACACGGCGAAGAAATTGCAGGATGTGCTGCTGCGGTTGATATAATTGAAAATTTATTCACGGTTCCAGGGGGCCATTTTACTATTCATGTATATCCATGTATGAATCCGTACGGATATGAATATAATATACGTGAGAATGCTGAAGGTATTGATTTGAATCGAGGGTTCAAGGAAACACTTAAAGGCCGTGAAGTTGAAATTTTTGCTGAACATGTTAAAAAATTAAATTACAAATATATTTTTACCATGGATTTTCATGAAGGTTCTCCCAATACTATATGGAAAGTATTAGATAACAATAAAAAAATTAAATGTTCTTATTCTTTAGAAGACAATCCTCATGGTGCGTGGCTTTATGAATCTTGTAAGGTTTTGTCTCATCGCATGGGCGATAAAATGTTGCAAGCATTGCGAAACGAAGGTCTAGAAGTAACTTCTAAAGATATTGTTTATGATGATATTTGTGATAATGGTTGGATCAAATATCCCGAAGCAATGAAAAGTGAAGAATATGCTGAGGGGAATTCTTTTGATGCATGGCTTTGGGCTCATTATACTTCTCAAGCGTTTACATCCGAAACGGATATGTCTTGGCCGCTCGAAGATAGAATTAAAGCACATCATTTGATGCTTATGGCTGCGCTCGAAGCCACAAGAACAAGGTTGGATAATGTCTAAATATAATGCTTCTCAAATTTCTGTTCTCAAGGGATTAGAGGCAGTTCGCAAAAATCCAGGTATGTATATTGGGAGCCTTTCTTCTCAAGGGCTTCACCATTTGCTATGGGAAATATTAGATAATTCCTGTGATGAGGCTATGGGAGGCTTCTGTACAGAGGTTTCAATTATAGTAGATAAAGATGGTGAAACCATCACAGTAGAGGATAACGGGCGAGGCATCCCAGTTGATACCCACCCAATAGAAAAACGATCTGCTTTAGAAGTGGTTATGACCACACTCCATGCAGGCGGGAAATTTGAAGAAGCAGGTGGTTCTTATACATCATCGGGTGGTTTACATGGTGTTGGTGCCTCCTGTGTTAATGCTCTTTCCGATCAAATGTATGTAGAAGTTTGTCGTGATGGCGTTGTATGGAAACAAACATACTCCGCTGGCAGAACCACAAGTAAAGTTAAAAAAGTTGGTAAATGTCGCAAAACAAAAACAGGAACTAAAAGTTCTTGGCATCCTGATAAAAATATATTCAAAAATGTTAAAGTCGATGATAACTTGATTGTTCGTCGCATTAGAGAAATGGCATTTTTGAATCGTGGATTAAAAATAAACTATAAAAATATTGCCACAAAATTCGAAGAGTCTTTTTGTTTTGATGGCGGAATCTCAGATTATGTTAAGTATCTTTGTGATGGGAAAGATGAAGTTTACCCATCACAGCCTTTATTTGGTGAAGGCAAATCTTCTTTGACTTCTCGTCCTGGAGACTGTGAGGTGCAAATTGCACTTGCCTATTCGGGAGAGGACGATGAAACTATTTTATCTTTTTGTAACAACATCAACACCGGGGATGGTGGCACGCACGTTACGGGATTTAAAAATGCCTACACGAGAGTCATTAATGTATTGGCTCGTCAACATGGGTTGTTGAAAGAAAGTGCCAACAATTTAAGCGGGGATGATGTTCGTGAAGGTTTAATGGCTGTAGTATCTGTCAGGTTTGCTCGTCCTGAATTTATTTCACAAACTAAATCAAAATTAGGAACTACTGAGATAGAATCAGTGGTTAGCACAATAGCCAGTCAATTGTTGTCTGGTTATTTTGATAAAAACTCTGGTGTTTTGAAAAAGATTGTTAATCGTGCTTTGGTTGCACAACAAGCAAGGGCTGCTGCAAAGAAGCAATCAGACTTGGTAAAAAAGAAAGGGTTCCTCGGCAAAAATAATCGAATGCCCGGAAAACTTTACGATTGCGATTCAGAGAAGCGAGATTTACGAGAGCTATTTATTGTGGAAGGTGATTCGGCGGGTGGCTCAGGAAAGGATGGTCGTGATCCCGAAACTCAGGCAATTCTTCCAATTCGTGGTAAAATCATCAATGCTGAAAAGAATGACATATCAACCCTGTTGAAAAACAAAGAAGTTCAATCTTTAATTATTGCAATTGGCACTGGTATTAAAGATGACTTTGATTTTAAGAAATTAAGATATAACAAAGTCATAGTTATGTGTGATGCCGATGAGGATGGCAACCATATTGCCACTTTGTTGTTGACTTTCTTCTATCGCTACATGCGACCGCTCGTTGCAGATGGATATATTTATCTGGCACAGCCGCCATTGTTTTGTGTTGACAACGGAAAGAGAAAAGTATATTGTTGGTCTGAAGCTGAGATGCAATCTCAGGTCAAAAAACTTGGTAAATGTAAAGTTGTCAGGTTTAAAGGGCTAGGTGAAATGGATGCAGAACAATTGGCTGAAACTACAATGCATCCCAATGGTCGCCGTTTAATTAGATTGCAAATAGACGATCAAGGTGAAACAGAGCATATGGTGTCTGTGCTGATGGGTAGCAATGCACAGTTAAGGAAGGAACATATTGTGAACCAAGTAAACAGTGTGGTAAAAAAATGAAAATAAAAGCAGAATTAGAATCAAATGATCTAAAAGATATTAGAGAAGTGTTAACAACATGGATGGGCATATCCCCTTCAGATGAACAAATTCGTGACTTAATGAAATATGAAAATGATATTCTTATCGATATTGCTAATTGGGGAGCAAATGATACCCCAACTAGAGAAAAAATAATGAAAGCCGTTGGAGAACGAATCACTAAAATGCGATATCCACGCCATAAAGATTCTCAGAAATATATGGATGAATTTTGGGACATTTTTAATCAAAAAGCTGTTGCCTCTGGGATAAAGGTGGTTGTATCATGATTAGGAAAAATGAAATTTATGTTGATGAGTGGGATGGAAACCTTCAAATTAGTCTAAGTGATCTTGAGAAATTAATTCCAGAGTTGAAGAACAAGTATGGAGCTAAATCATTGCTTAGCTTCGATGCGGGCTACAACAATGTATCTGTAGTAATTGTGCCATCTAAGAAAAAGATTAAAAAATGAAAGATGCATTCGATAATCCATTAAGCATAAAAGATACTGTTGTTTTCATCTATAAAAATAGATTTGTTATGGGTGAGATTGTCTCGTTTATTCCGGGAGTTGTCATCAATAAAAATAAACAATCTCTAGATCAAGTTGTAGTAGAGGTTGTTCAAAAATTAAAAAATAGTTACCCACCGGATCGCATAACACTCCAAACTTCTGCTGTTATAAAAAGATGAATAAAGAAAAATTTCTTTCTGAAGAAGAATTTTCTTCTGTATTAGATTCTAGATTTACTCGATATGCTTTTATGTCGCTGGAAGATCGTGCCCTTCCAGATGCCCGAGATGGTTTAAAACCATCACAAAGACGGGTGTTGGTGGCAATGAATGATCTTCATTTATCCTCTACCAGTGTTACAGAGAAGTCTGCCAAGATTTGTGGCGATACATCGGGCAACTATCATCCACACGGCGAAGCCGTAGTTTATCCTACGATGTATCGACTGGCGCAGCCTTGGGTAATGAGATATCCATTACTCATAGGACAGGGTAACTTTGGAAATGTAGATGGCGATCCACCGGCTGCGATGCGATACACTGAAGCAAAGCTTTCACAAATGGGTGAAGCAATGCTTCGTGATTTGTCTGAAGATGTTGTTGCTTATGAATCAAATTATAATGAAAAAAGAAAAGAACCGACAATACTTCCGGCTTTCTTTCCAAATTTATTGGCCAATGGTTGCGAAGGCATTGCTGTTGGCTGGGCAACTAAAATGTTGCCTCACAACATAAAAGAACTCGCAGCAATAGTAAAGAAATATATTTCCAACCCCAACACCAGAATATCAAGCTATTTGAAATTAATGCCAGGTCCGGATTTTCCTACTGGCGGGAAAATCTTAGGTCAACAAGGTGTGTTGGATTACTATACTAGTGGCCGAGGAACCATTAAGGTAGAAGGCACATATGCAATTGATAAAAAATCAATTGTAGTAACAGAACTGCCTTATCAATCTAGTCCTGATCAACTTTGCAATGAAATTAAAAATTTAGTTGAATCAGGTAAAATTGATGGTATTGTCGATTTAAAAAACCTGTCTTCCAAAAAAACAGGTATAAATGTTGTAATTCAAACTGGTAAAGGCAGTAATGTTCCTTTAATTTTGAATGGTTTGCTTAAACATACGTGTTTGAGAAAATCGATATCAGTTAATCAAACAGTTTTAATTGACGGAAAAGTTGTTCCTGAAGCTTCGCTCCCCCAGCTAATTAAAGCTTTTGTAGATCATCGTAAAGAGGTATTAGTAAACAAATATCAAGCTGAACTAAAATGTTCATTAGCTCGTGTTCACATCTTGGAAGGTTTGATTGGCATCGTTGATAAAATTGATGCTGTAATTGAGTTGATTAGAAACAGCGATGATCCTGAGGATGCTGAGAAGAAGTTAATTTTTCGAAAGTTTGTAAAAACCTTAGAGCAAGCTAAAGCTGTGTTGTCTATTACTTTAAGACAATTAACCAAACTCGAAGGTAAAAAATTATTGGAAGAGCGTGATAAACTTAAAAAAAGAATCAAGTGGCTCAAGAAAGTAGTGGCCGACGAAAAGGAGATTCTCGCATTGATTGTACAAGAACAAAATGAAATTATCAAAGATTTTGGCGATGATCGTAAAACAGAAATGGTCGAAGATGTAGAAGAGATTTCAGAGGAAGATTTAATCAAGGATGAAAATCTAACCATTACGCTGACTGGAAATGGTTATATTAAAGCCTTTCCTGCGGGCAAAACTCCCTCTCTAGAAGATGCATTTGTTGTTTTGAATACTAAAAGTAAAGATAGTGTTTTGTTTTTAACAAATACAGGTTTTGTATATCAAAGAATGGCTTATTTAATTCCTCAAGATTCAAGGATGAAAAAAGGCTTACATGTCAGCAGCTTGCTGGATTTGAAGGTAGATGAAAAAGTCGTTAGCATGTTCCTTTTAGAGGAAAAAAGCTTTGTATTAATTGTAACCAAAAATGGGGTTATCAAAAGAAGTGAATCACAAACATATGAAACTACTCGCACCAACGGTATAGGTGGAATTAATTTGAATAAAGGTGATGAAGTAGTTTTTGCTGGAATAACTGATGGAAAGAAAGACATTTTCATTGTAACAAAACACGGCTATCTTGTTAGATATTCAGAAGAAATAGTTCCCGTTCAAGGCAGATTAACCAAAGGTAGTCGAGCATTAAAAATGGATTATGAAGATGATGTAGCAGCAGTTTTTACTCTTGACCCAAAAGATATATCTGATATCCTAGTAATTACTGAGAATGGATTTGGCAAACGTAATAGTAATAAAGATTACAAATGTTCTAATAATCGCCAAATTAGAGGCTCTTCTATAGTTAGCAAAACATCCTTGAGAAAAACTGGTGATGTTGTTGGGGCTTGTTTAATTGATAAAAATGATATTTTGATTCTTACTGATATTGGTATATTTAGGATCGGTCCAAGTAGCATTAGGCAGACAACTAGAAATGCTAACGGGCGACTTTTGGTTAAATTGGAATCTGGGCAAGTAGTCACAAAAATAGCACAAGCATATGGTTAATCTTGACGATTTAGAATTAAATGATATTTTGAGCCGCTCGGGTCGGCCTGCTGTTCACGTTCGCCGGCGTCGAAATGATCAAGGAGAAGTTTTGAGTAACGAGTCATCATCTCACTATCAATGGACATCTTCTGACGGGGATAAATTTTTTCCTGCTGGTCGTCCATATAACACATTGCCACCCGGTTTATGGGAGCCTAAATATTGCCATAGTCGAGGTTATTTTTGCGAGAAACTTAAATGTAATACAAATGATCTCTTAGAGTTTCCTGAAACACATTGTGAACGTGTTGTTAAAGAAATTAGAAAATTTTGGGATCGTGAAGAACGTTTTCGTAAAAACAATCTTGTGTATAAACGTGGAATCATATTATGGGGTCCACCTGGCTCTGGTAAAAGCAGCACGATAAAACTTGTATTAAAGGATGTGTTTGAAAGAAATGGAGTTGCAATGAAGTTCGATCAACCTCCAATGTTTTTAGAGGTTGTTAGAATTTTCAGAAAAATAGAACCCAATACTCCTCTTGTTGTTTTGATGGAAGACATTGATGCAATTATTGAGGAATGGGGTGAAACAGATGTTCTTAATATTTTAGATGGTGTCGAAGTATTAGACAAAGTTGTATATTTAGCAACAACCAATTATCCAGAAAAACTTGGCGAGAGAATCATTAATCGTCCAAGTCGATTTGATCGTAGATTCAAAATGCCACATCCTGGCAGGAAATCTCGTCGCCTTTATTTTGAACACTTGTTAAAAACAAATGAATATCAAATTGATATAGACAAGTGGGTAAAAGACACCGAGGGAATGTCAATTTCCCATCTTAAAGAGTTATTTATTGCTGTTTGTATTTTAGAAGATGATTATAAAAGCGTAATTAAAACATTGCAAACAATGGTAGAAGAGACTGTTTCTTCTAATGAAGATGGCAATAATCTCGGTTTCGCCCAATTTAAAAACGAGGAAGATTGATGAAAAGATTCTTTTATCACTACAATCGCCCGGCCTCTCAACAAAGGGGCAAACCAACTATTTCGGTGCATTATGATAATAAATGTCATTTGGTAGATGGGGTAGAGGTTAAAGTTCCAACAATTAGTCGGATCAATCCTAAGCGTTCTCCTAAATTTGTTATGATAGGAAAATGTAAAGATTTTAAAATTAAAAAAGGTGTTGCAATTATATCATGACTGTTGGCGAATTAATTCAAGCATTGAAACAACATGACAAAGATTTACAGGTGACTATGCCATCTGATGATGGATTTGATTTATATGAAGATATAAATGGTGCTTATCCAATTGAATTGGATAGAAATTTCTCATATCAACTTCATAGTAAATCACAAGACAGAACGAGGAGAAGCGGTTGCACAGGACCAGGAACTAAATGTGTGGTATTAAGAACTTGGTAAAATAAGAAGGATATTATGCTTAAACGAATTATTTCTGGCGCTCAAAGCGGGGCAGGTTTAGCGGGATTAAAAGTTGCTAAAGATTTCGGTTTAGAGACGGGCGGTTCAATTCCTAAGGGGTGGATTACTACTGACGGACCACATCCAGAATACGCTGAATTATATAATATTGTTGAACACTATAGTCCAAAATATCCTCCACGAACGTTCAAAAATGTTCGTGATTCTGATGGCACTATTCGGCTGGCTTTTAATTTCAACTCTCCAGGTGAGATATGTACTTTGAAGGCTTTGGATCAATATTTGAAGCCTTATATGGATGTTGATTTGAATAACCCCGGTCCTGCCCAGGAAGTTGCAGATTGGATTGTTGACAACAGTATAGAAACACTCAATATTGCAGGTAATTCAGAAAAAACCTATAAAGGGACGGAAGAAGCTGTTTATAATTATTTAAAAGAGGTTTTATCTTTATTGGATTTTAAAGAAAATGATTGATTTAATTGTTGATTTTGATGAAAAATTTGGCTTTACTTTGCGGCGAAGCAATCAGGAAGATATTAGCAGTTTTAGTAAAGATGGATTTCAATTTGCTTTGAAATGTGCCAAGAAAATTGTTCGTCATTCTGGTTATGATAAAATTGTCATTACTAAAGAAGCAGCAAAAATGATCTAGTTAATTTCCGATATATCAGTTAGTATATTTTTAATGTTAGATGATGTAAGAAATAAAATAATCAAACTATGCCGCACAAGGCAAAAAGAGCTTGGCTTAGATGACGAAGTTCATAATAATCGTCTGCTCTTAGAAATAAAAGAAATAGACACACAAATTGCCCATGAATATTTCTACGATCTTTATGAGAAACAAGCCAAGTTTGCTTATAATGAAAATAATCTTTTAGTGGCATATCTTCTTGGTTTGACTGATGATTTTGACATCAATTCAGACCCGACATATATCCAGGGCGACATGCCGGATATTGATTCTGACTTTAATCCCATTGTTCGTGACTATCTGAAAAATGAATGGGCTATCAAACAATTTGGCGAAGACAAAGTTTGTGCCATTGGTAATTACACAACTTTTGGCATTAAATCTTCTTTGATTGATATGGCTCGTGTCCACGGCAAAGATCGTGGAGAAATTCTTAAATTAACCACCAAATTAGGATTGAAAGATGATGATGGCAAAGCTCTTACTTGGGAAAGAGCTTTAGAACAACATCCTGATTTGGCAAAATATTGCGAAGAAAATCCAGACGTAGCCGATGCGGCTAGAAGATTATTGCATCGTAATCGTGGCATGGGTGTGCATGCTGGTGGTTTAATTATATCCAATACGCCAATTGATTCATTAGTTCCATTAGTTAGAGGAAAAGATGGTCAACATGTCTCAGCATTTGTAGAAGGATTACATGGAACTGACTTGGGACCGTTAGGGTTGATTAAATTTGACTTATTGGTAATTACTAATTTGATGCAAATTGCAATTGCTTGCAAATTAATTAAGGAAAGACACAATATAGAGTCTATATGTGCTCTCCCTGGCCAGTCAGATTGGTCGGATACCACTTATTTAAACGATCCAGAAGCTTTGGTTGTTGCCGACGAAGGGAAGTTGAAGTGTATATTTCAATTTGATAGTGATGGAATTAGAAGACTTGTTCGTTCGGGCGGTGTTGGTTCTTTTGATGATTTAGTTGCGTATGCTTCACTTTATCGTCCTGGCCCTATGGGCAAGGGAATGCATGACGTATATGTCAAAAGAAAAAGAGGCCAAGAGGAATATGAATTGCATCCTATATTACAGCCAATTCTGGGCAGTACTTACGGCGTCTTAGTCTTTCAGGAACAAATTCTGAAGATTTTGAATGTAGTTGGTAAGATTCCCGAAATGCACACAGAGATTGTGCGAAAAGCCATTAGTAAGAAGAAAGCGGAGATTTTTGGCAAATATAAAGACATGTTCGTTTCAAACGGCCAGAAAGTCTTAGGTTGGTCACAAGAACAAGTAGAAGATTTATGGGATCAAATCGCTGCTTTTGCTGAATATGGTTTTAACAAGTCTCATGCCGTAGAATACAGTGTTATCAGCAGTCGTCTTCTATGGCTAAAAACTCATTATCCTTTAGAGTTCTTTACAGCCATTCTAAGTTGTGAAAAAGAAGATAGTAAAGTAAAAGAATATAAACAAGAGGCAGAAGAGTTTGGTGTTCCTATTAAGCGTGTGTGTTTAAATAAATCTAAAGTAAAATTTGCCATTGTTGACGAGACAATTTATATGGGGTTTTCTAATATCAAAGGCATGGGTGAAGAAATTGCAGAAAAAGTGGTATCCAACCAACCTTATTCTTCATTCGAAGATTTTCTTCATCGTTTCGGAACAGATGCCAAAGTGGTTAAACCATTGATTGCTTTAAGGTTGTTTGATGGCGACCCATTAGCTTTGTATGAATATTATGAGTATTATAAGGCCGAAAATAAAAAGTTTGTTGAACGAACAAAACGATATGAAACCACTCGACAAAACCTGGCAGATACAGCTTGTGATGCTTTGAAGCGAGAGTCAAGAGATTGGCATATTTTGGAAGAAATACAAACAGAGGGGGTTTTTAATCCTCTGGATGAAGATACTTGTGATATTTTAGAAACAGTTATCAAGAAGTATAATCGATCTAAGAACAATTATGAAAATAAGAATTTTGAAAATCATATTGCTTCTTTTGAGGAATTTGCTCCCTCTGGAAATGTTCCTGATAGTATGAAGCAACTTTTATGTGAGGTGCCTCAAGTAGCCGAAAGTGAATTTTATGGATTTAGTTGGGACCACTTGTTAGAAAGCAGTCCAGATTATCAGGGCGGCTGGACTTTTTCTGAATTTGATGAAGATGAAACCAAATTGGTTCGAGCTTGTGAGGTTCATATTGTTCAAAAACCTAAAAAGAAAACTTCTAAGAAAGGCACCACATATTATGATGTAATAGTAGAGGATGCTAATTCTAGATCGGAATTAGTTCGATTTTGGGAAGATGATTATGAACGGTTTCAAGATGAATTAGAATATTGGGAAGGGGACGCTCGTAAGGGAAATTTTGTGTCTATGCGGCTAAAAAAACCTAGTTTTGGGTTTCGAAATTATACTTTTGATGCTCCATCTAAGCAAAACAGGTGGAAGGAAATTCCAAAAGACAAAGACAAAGACCATAGAATGATTGTATTGGCTCGCCCGACCATTTTGGATGAGTTTGAAAAAGTGGAAACCACTTCTCACGAACAGTTAATTTCTATGGAGACTTATAACCGTTTGACAATCTACGAATTTGGTGACAATGATGACTAATGAAGAAATTGTTATTGACGAAAACAACTTTAATCAGTATTTTTTTGATGTAAGGACACACAAGCCTAAAAAAGGACAGATTATGGCTTGTTATTCCGCAATGGCAGAGTTGGTGTGTAGCAACGAAAAAAAACAAATGATGGACTTGTTGCGAATGCACGATAAGGCTTATGCTGCAACTCAAGTGATGAGGAAGCTTTTATTTGCTTCTGAATTAGATGCTATAAAAGTTCCCAAACAAATTCTTGAAGATTTAAAAAGTGGTATGAGCGATGATGAGGTGTTGGACAAACCATATAAATATAAAATGGAAATGTTTTTCTACACGGAGCCTCAATATCTTCCTGCCGATCCTCATTGGTCAAGTATTTCACTTTTAAATTTATGAGTTAAATATGAGCAAAAAACTTAAAAAGCTTGATAATTATTCAAAGAAAAAAGCACCTTTTAAAGGCGCCTCAGCCCCATCATTAAATAGTCGTTATCCTGTTTATGGGATTGTGTATAAAACCTATGTGGATTGGCAAACATGCCGAGAAGGTTTCCATTATTATGTTAGTCGCAATGTTGATAAATTTTTGCTTAGATATAGGCGTGGTGCGACTGGCCGAGATATTGCCGCATTTATTGGTAGAATTGAAAGAAAATTACAGGTTAGTCCTAGAACGCAATTTCAATACACAGGTCGCCGCCGCACAATTTGGGTCGAGCCTTCGTCTTGGTGGACAAGTAAGGGCATGCGATTTTCTTTATTCACTATCCTTTTAAGAGCAGCACAATATTACAAATGTTCTGATAGGAATTTTAAAGGTGCCCTTAATAGTGCTTTGTATATCAAGAGAACTGAAAAAGCAGTTGAAAGATTTTTACAAGGGTATACAAATTACACTAAGAAAAGCAACGGTTATAGTTATAACGGCTGGCTTGCGACGTTTTCTCGTAAAAATATTGATTTAGACAAGTTGTTGGAAAAACCAAAAAGTCCTAAAAAATCCAAGCGTAAGAAAAAATGAGCAAAAAATTAGATAATCTTTCTGACGAAATTGTTTCTTTTTGGTGGCCATGTCCAAGTTATTACCGTGCCCAGATTGTGTATGGTGTGTTTTCTGGTAAATATGTGAATTGGAATTCATGTAGAGAAAGTTTTCATACACTTGTGGATTCAAACACTAAAAGGTTTTTAATTAAACATTCAACAAAAACCACCCCCAGAGATATTGCCGCATTTATTGGTAGAATTGAAAGAAAATTAGGAATCAAACCTAATTCTATGACTACGTTTTGCATAACAAACGAAACAAGAACTATTTGTGTGTATCCGTCATCTTTTTGGACTCGGCATGGAATGCGATTTTCTTTATTTACAATTTTATTGAGAGCAGCTAAAAAATACAAATGTTCTAAGAGAAATTATAGAGAAACCCTTGAGAGTAATGCATATATTAAACGAACAAAAAAAGCGGTTGATCGATTTTTGCAGGGAAATACTAAATGCAACACAACCCAGCATTCTTATGCTTACTCTGGGTGGCTTTCGACGTTTTCTCGCAATCAACTTGATCTGAATAAAATGTTGAAAAAACCTTAATTTCAACTATATAATTATTATGAGTACAAATAACGACCAATATGATCAATTTGACCAATGGGTAGATCAGTGGGACAAGGCTCAAGAGGAAGGAATCTTCGAGAAGCCTGAAACCCCACATACGCCGTCTGCTCAATCTGCCGATAGCAGCTTTTTTGGATACACAAACAATTTAAATGCCGATTCTTCTATCGAAGAGCCTGATGCTCATTATTGGGATTCGGTATATGAATTGTCTAAAGATTGTGGTGTCGAAGAAAGAAAGCTTGATGATGATCCTCATGCTGATGATTTAGATGGCGATTTGATTCAAGAGGATATCGATGTCGATCCAAAATATATGGCCGATTCTATGTTGAAATCTGCCAATCCCGTAAGACCTAGCTCAGTTGGCAAAGATCAGGATGTATCTAGTCCTGTGTCGGTTGGCGCTACTTACGACGTTTCTGATTTAGAGCAATTGGAAAAAGTAAAAACTAAGCTTCATAATTTAATTGGAAAATTGAATGGAATGGAAGCTGTTGGCAAATCTGATGCTAAATTAGAACAACAAATTGCTTCTTTAAGTAAACAACTTGATGAAATAAGTGATAGTTTAAATCGTAGTGTTCCTTCACAACAAGGCGATTAAACTATTGTATTATTTAATTTTTATAAGGGCCGCCTTGTGCGGCTTTTATGCTATTATGGAAAACTGCAATGCGAATAAAACATAAATATGTTATTTTTGCTGCGATAATAGCAGTCGCTACAGTAATAGCGGTTCAAGCTAGTCTCCAACACCGTTTATCGGTTCATCATTCATCTGACCCTTTTGTTAATGCTATTATTGAATTTCAAGAACCTGTGTCTGTAAAACAAATACATGTATTAACTGGTGATGAATATGATTTAATTCTTGACAATGGTGATAGAATTCATGCTAAACTTGATGTAAGAACTACGCCTTTGGCTAAATCCAAAGTGTTAGAATTTATAAACAGGTGCAAGAATCCCCGAGCTATTCTTAAAAAGGATTTGGGGAATCATTTGTGGCTCGTAGAACTATATGTTACCACTCAGGATGAAAACATCGAAGTTAGTTTATCCAAGTGGTTGCAGGAAAAGAATTTGGCATACCGATGACAGTTCACAAAAACCACAATCAGAGGTATAATGCCAAATCGGACAGACTATTTTTTTGTCGAGGGGAAAATGGAGATCGATAAAGAATCAGGATCGAAAGGCGTTGTTCCTGTTTGCTTTAATGAATTTGGAACTTTGCTAGAGTCTAAAAAAGGCAAGAGTGCCGCTATATTTGCTCATGCGGTTCCTGATCCTGACGCCATCGGTAGCATGATGGCAGTTAGGTGGATGTTAGAAAAGGCTGGGATTGAGGCTACAGCCTTCTTTGAAGGCGTGGTATCGCACCCTCAAAATCGAGCCCTGGTGAACCTCTTAGACCCCGGAATGATTCCGGTAGAGGAATATAATTCTAAAGAATATGATTTTCATATTTTAGTAGACTCTGTACCGGCCAATGCGGGTACAGGAGATTTTGAAATTAACTTTGATTTGGTTGTTGATCATCATAGAGAAATACCAAATGGCGGCTTTGATGGAATATTCATCAATTTAAAAGCCGGTAGTTGTTGTGCTACCGTATACCACCTCATACAGTTTTTAGGACTGACTTTTGAAGATGATAACGACAATGACTCTAAGGTAGCTACGGCCATAATGGTCGGTATCTCTACAGATACTGAATCGTTGATGAGTGATGATGCTACTAATTTAGAGTTTGATGCTTGGGCTGAATTATTTGAATTCCGCAATCATAACTTCATTAAAAAAATTATTCATTGGGAACGTCCTAAGTATTGGATTGACCACGAAGCCGAGGCGGTCAAAAATGCTGTAGTTTATGATGGCGTTGGAATTGTAGGTCTTGGCATTATCCCAGCCCGTCACAGGGATATTATTTCTGACATGGCTGATCAAATGGTGACATGGGAAGATGTAAATACTGCTGTTGCATTTGCAGTTGTTGATGGTGATCGTTTAGAAGGATCAGTCCGCAGTCTTAATACTTCTCTTATTGTTTCTGATTTATGTAAGGAATTGGCTGGAAAACACGGTCGAGGCGGCGGCAAACAAGGAAAAGGTGCATATCTTTATGATTTAGCAGGTGGCTCAATTGATGAAGATGATGATGAAGAAACAAGAAATGATACATGGGAACTCTATAACAAAAAAGAAATCAAACGCATTCAAAGAATAATGGCAAAATAATGCATTATTGGGATGAGAACGAAGAAGGGGCACTGGTAAGGGAGTGTGTGGGATGAAAAAAAGAGCGATTGAATTCTATGTCGGTATGGAACTGGACATTAACGAGGAATGCACGGGCGTTGTCGAGCAGGTGACCTCAGACCGGATTTTTATTCGGTCGAAAGCGTTCACTGGCTGGGCGACGAAAGCAGAAATCACAGAGGCTATGGAAGCGTGGGCCAGATCAGAGCAATGTCCTGGCAAGCAGCCTCCTAACGCCTGACTATCTTGAAATGCTTGATAAGGCGATGCATTGCATCGCCTTAGTTGTTGTTTCACTGGAAAATCAAGTGGAAATAACACCTGATCAATTGAAAGATATTGAAAAAGTTAATCGTCGGCTTAGTCAATTGTTAGAGCATGTTCATCTCAAAAATGAAGCAAGATTATTGAGAATTTGGCAAACCGTGCATTATACTACTTGTATCGCCGCTGGCGAGTTAGAAGATGCTGAGAAATGGTATTTTTATATGAAGCAATCAAAATGAGATATATTATAACAATATTGTGTCTTATTGCTTGTAATGTGGCTGTTGCAATTGAGCCTCAACATATCTTGGTCGGCTCACCTACAGCGACTTACTATGATGGTGACGGTGTTGTCTTAGGTCGCACCCGGCTGGAAAATGATACGATTATAGTTTATGATCGCAATGTATTTTCTGGTAAGGTTAAATTGGGTCGAATTGTTGAATTTAAAAATCAAGGCGGCGCACTCACAGGCCGTGCAGAAAAAAGTGGAAGTCGAACACAAATTTATAACAAAAATGGAGCGTTAGCTGCCACAATAGAACGAAGCGGCAGCACAGCTTTATTTAAATCCGCAGGCGGTAGACTTATTGGAAAAGCCAAGATATCTAGTGGTATTACCCGATTCGAAGATGCAGATGGAAATTACATTGGGAAAAAACAATGATGAGGCTCGTGTGGTTCATTGTAAAAAAGAATCATATGATGTTTATATTGGTCGTCCATCGAAATGGGGCAACCCTTTCGTAGTTGGCCGAGATGGAAATAGAGAAGAAGTGATTGTTCAATATGAAAAATGGATTTTAACTCAAACCCATTTGTTGAATGCCTTGCATGAACTAAAAGGAAAGGTATTAGGCTGTTGGTGTTCGCCAAAGGCATGCCATGGAGATGTGTTGGTTCGACTGATAAAGGAAAACACATGAATATTTGGAATCCTGGATACAGTAAGTTTACTTATTTTTGGGGCAAAAATGATGGGCCTTTTTCTCAGTGGGTTACTTCTTATTTTGTTATTGACAATATAGAGTATTGCACTGCTGAGCAATATATGATGGCACAAAAGGCAATTCTTTTCCAAGATGAAGATCAGTTGTTGGCCATTATGAAAGAAACCGATCCACGAAAGCAAAAAGAACTAGGTAAACAGGTTAGTAATTTTGTGAAATCAGAGTGGGATTCTGTGGCTAGAAATGTGGTATATAAAGGCAATTATGCTAAATATACACAAAATCCTAAAATGCTGGAGTCTTTAATGAAAACCAGTGAGACTTTATTAGTAGAAGCTAGTCCGTATGATCGCATTTGGGGCATAGGTATTGATGCTACTGCTGCTCGGGCTGGTAAGCCCTGGAAAGGCACAAATTGGCTTGGTGAAGTTTTAACTAAATTGCGTGAAAATCTTGAAATGAAATAATATTACTATTTTAATGTATGGAAAATAGATTTTTAATTAAATGTAGTTGTGGCTGGAAGCGGCTCAGCACCGGGATTTCTGAAGATTTAAAAGACCTAAAAGAAGTGAAAAAATGCAATAATTGTGGTGGTCCTCGAAAATTCAAATGTCCTAAGTGCGGGAAGGTTGCAAAACAGTTTCGTATTAAAGGAAATTCATGAAATTATTTAATGTAAAACGCTTAAACCCAGGAGATAAAAAAGAAGTAGAAGCGGAAGAACGTATTGAAAATTTAAATTTTAATGTATTTAAATTAAACAATCGTCCAAAAACACCTAAAGAACAAACTTTAATTATTTGTTGTTTTTCTGAATTTGGATGCGAAATGGTGGGAGCCATGTATTGTATCCCTCGTATTCTACGAGAAAATCCGGGTAAATATGTAATTATTGTCGGATGGTATGGGAGAGAATATCTTTATCGCCACCTAGCTGATGAATTTTGGGAATTAAAAGAAGAGCATATGTGGCTCAGAGAATATGCCCGAGCATTTCACAACGAATCTAGAAATATTGCTAAAATTGAAAAGAAACTAACCCAATTTGGAAGGGTTGTTGATTCAAAATGGTTGGGCCGAGTTGCTGTCGGAGCTAAATGTAATAGTTGCAATAATTTATGGGTTCAAATTACCAAGGCTAAAAAATGTATAAAATGTGAAAGCGAAGATATATCTCAGTCACTTTTTGGCGATGTAGCACACTACAAACCCACAGCTAAAAAAATTCCATCTCCTTCTCAGGAAAAGATGGAAAAAGCTAAATCTTATTTGGGAGAGAACCCAGTAGGAATATTTGCCCGAGCTAGAAAGTGTTATGGGAGAAACCTTCAGCCTGAATTTTATGTTAATTTAATTAAATTATTGGAAGATAAAGGGTGTTCTCCTATTTGGTTGGGAGAAAAACAAACTACACTTCCGTGTCCTGTAAAACATATATTTGATTTTTCAAGAACGCTAGAGTCTAGAGATTTAGAACTTACTTTGGCTATTGTTAAGCAATTGAAATTCACAATTCAATTTTGGACTGCTTCTAGTCGTTTGTCCGCAATTATGGGAACGCCGTATATTATTTTTGAATCCCCAGATCAAATTTGGGGAAATGGTCAAGAAGGCTATCGTTTAAATCTTTGTACTTTTGGCGATAAGAAAATGGTAATTTGTCATTATTTAAATGTTTTCAATGACAATAAAGCAGGGCTAGATTTAGCTGCCAAAAGTATAGAAGAAGTTGAACAAGGTAATTATGAAGATTTATTTGGTTTATTAGAAAGCGACAATGCGGCACAACATATGAAGAATAACAATAGGGAGCGTATTGGAGGATGATGGAAGGATTACCAGTATCTCAAATTTTGAAAAGAGCAGCCGAAAAAGCTGGATTTTCACGAACAAGATATGAAGAAAATAAAGTTCCAACTACAATTTCCAATATAGTGGTGTTTGTTTTATTTTCTGATGTTCGAAATTCCTTCAATGTTTCGTCGTTGTTGTTAAAAAGATTCCGAGAGGAAAACAAAGGTTCTAAATATTTCATTTTGTGTTCATGGCCTGGAAACGAGGCTTTGTTTCCTTATGTTGATGAATATTGGGAATTGAATACAGAAATTCTTAAAGATACAAATCATTTGCGATCAATTTACAATGCTGCTGATTGTTTTCGTAATCGTCATGATGTAATCATTGGTTCCCAAAGAGTTTTAAATACATTTTTTGAAGAAGTGTTAGATGGGTCGGTATTGGAGTCATATTGGCATAATGGTTTTACTTCTGAGTTCAAAGGGCGGTATAAAAATATCAAACGCTTTTTACCGTCCATTTCATCTTCTAATGTGATGGGACCAGGGTTCAATAGTAAAATTTCTATGCATGACAAAAAGATATTTTTGTATCCTGCAATGTATTTGCAATATTGGAAAAATGGAAAATATCAGCCACAATTAATTTCTAAGAAGTTTTGGGAAGCTTTGATCGGGCGATTTTTAGATGAAGGTTTTCTGCCAGTAATTTATCACAATTTTTACACCCATGACGTTTCTCCTGAGTTTTTAGATAAATGTCTTTATTTAAATAATTTGGGACTGTTTGAGGTGTTGTCAGCCATGAGGAGCACTGGCTGTGTATTAGATGTATTTACTGGTATTTCTAGATTAGCCATTGCAGCACGGTGTCCTTTTGTATCTTTACAAGAAAGAGTGGCATTTAATCTTATAAAAGACTATGAAATTGATGATTTATGTGGTTCTGGCGTGCCCAAGGAATATTTGTATATTTTTCCTTCAATTTGTGAAGAAATCAATAAATCTCTATGGAATTCAAATTTATTGAATGCTATAATTTCTAGGGTAGATGCGCTGATGGCGGATTTAAATCGAGATAATTGGCCTTCGACGCTAGAATCCTATGAAATTGTGCCCTATGAAACGGTTCGTAGACTAAATAGGAAAAAATTAGGCACAAAGTTTATTAAAATACCAAAATGTTAACTCATATTAATAAATAATAAGAGGCTATGTATGTCAGTAACAAGAATAAGAGTGGTTTCAAAAAATGCTAATTCTAATGCGTCTCGCTATGAACAGGAGAGAGCGTTTAAATCTCTTTTTGGAGCTTTCAAAAAACAAGTAAATGAATCTGGAATATTAACCAGATACAAAGAATGTCAATTCTTTGAAAGCAAATCAGAAAAACAACGCAGAAAGAAAAAGGAAGCAGAGGCCCAAAGACAAAAAGAGCTTCAAACTCGTTTACGTGAACATTTTGGATAATTTTGGAGGAATATGAGCGAAGGTAAGAAACTAAAAATAATGAGTCTTTCTGTTGAAACTAGAACACATGATTTGCTAAAATCATCTGCTAAAAAAGCAGGTGTTTCTGTTTCAAGTTTAGTTAGAGACTTAGTAGATAAGCATCTAAACTTGATCGTAAATGAGGGAGAAGAAATTCCAATCATATTGAAAGTTCCCACTCATCTTAAGGGGGACGAAAACGGTCTGAGAAAGTGGTTATACGTCAAAACAGACGCCATTGCAAAAGCACTGTGTCAAGAGTAAAACAATGGAAATAGTGGCTATAATTGTTTTGGTCGCCTTGTTGGTTATCCCAGCTATAGCGGCCTTGGCGATAGTAATTTTTGGTAATCCGTGGTAATGAGCATTCGAGATTTGGCTGCCGAAGTTCTTGACCATCCTGACGATTGGATGGATAAACCCAACACTTTTTTGGGTTGGGCAAAACCTAACGATCTTATTGGTTCACCCCAAGAGGAAAGAATAGTAGAATTGCTTGAGGCGATCAAACATAGGATTCCCCCGCACAGAGTTATGTCATGAACATCGTGTCAGTTGCAGATATACCCAAGGGTGAAGATGTGCCTATGGACAATTTGTTCAAGGTATATAACGTGTGTATGCAACTTCAGGCTTTGTGTGAGCAAGAAAATGGGATTGGTATTGCTGCTGTGCAAGCTGGTATTCCTTGGAGGCTTTTTTTGGTAAAGCTTAAAAAGTTTCCGGATAAGGAAGATTCTGAATCTCACTATGAGTATTATCTAAATTGTGATTTCCAACCCAAATCGCCTGATAAAGTATTGCATATTGAAGGCTGTCTTTCTCTTAAAACCCCTAAGGGCAAACTTAGATTGTTCGAAGTAGAAAGATATAAAAGCATAGAAGTTAATGGTTACAGATTAGTCATCAAAGAAGATGAGCTTGATGTCGAGCATCTTGTAAACTACAATGTAACTGGTTTTTATGCGGCGGTGTTTCAACATGAAATACAGCATGCCGATCAAATAACCATCGACCAAATTGGCAAAGAAAAAGAATTCAGCAGGGTATTCTAATGTTAAGTAAAAAGCAAGTTGAAAATGTGTGTATGAATGGATGTGGAAGTGATGAATGTCGCTACCTTGATTCAGACGACTATGATTACGGTAAATTTTACTGCGTTAAACATAGAATCAATCAAAAGCAAAAAATTGACCAAATAGTCGCAGAATTTATTGCTGATTGTGCAAGCAAAGGCATTGACCCGGCAGATCAGGGTGATCCTATTGGAGACAACTGTTCTGGGTATCCTTATCTAAAACATGTTGAACAAGGTTATGACAAAAAAAACTAGGTTCGATTTTTCCCCATTGATTCTTGTGTTTTGACCATCAGGCTGTATACATCTGACTCTACGTTGTTTTTTAGTGCGGATCGGAATACTTCGTCTTCTAATTCTGGATCGTTTTTCAAGGTAATTTGTTGAGCCAAAACTTCAGCCGTTTTTTCAGACTTGACCGCTCTGGATCGGTAGTGGTAAATGAGAACACAAACCATGCCAACGGCTCCTAAAAATACGACTAGGCCACCGTCGCCAGAAAAAAATTGAATTCCTGAATTTTGCATTCCTTTTAAATTCAAGAGTCCTTGTTGTGCGTCCTGAATTTCTTTGGCATTCATTTCATTCTGATTTCTGATTTTCCCCATTTCGATTAACAGCCCATTTTGGTTGTTTTTTAGTTCCTCGATTTTACCGTTTTGGTTTTCAAGCTGTTGCTTTAAATCAGGGCTCAGCGGGTCAATTCTAGCACACCCAGTGAGGAAAATTGTGGTTAAAAGAAGAATTCCTAATCTGTACATTTTTCACCTCTATTGTATGTATTGACACAGGAAGGCTTTTTTATTACATTTAAGGATGGATTTTATAAGGAAAACCCCATGCTGCTAGAAGAAATTCTAGATAATGATAACGAAAATGAAGAGGAAGTTCTAGATTTTATCTTGGAAGTTGAGGAGACTTATGAAGATAGGTTAATACAAGCTAGAGCTTATATGATTAAATTCTTCGACAGTCAGGAGATGTATTGTGGAGGCAAAATACCCGAGCATTTCCTTTTAACAGATGAAAAAGTAGCTTTAGTTGCCAGCACAGATTTGGAAAGTGGCACTAAAATAGCCTATGAAATTATTGCTAAGGACGGCAATTATTCCACAGAAGCTTCAGAATCCCTTGTTCCAGAAGATGTAAAATTAGTTCTAAGAGTCTTTAGAATGTGTGCAAGAATGAGGATTCCCAAGAGATTTATCCCAGGGATTGTAATATTATATTTAGAATTTTGTGAGGGAATGGGTTGTTAGAGCGTGATTTAGAGCTAATTTCAGGTAATTTTTTTGAACTAGAATTGCCAAAATCGAAGAGATATTTACTCAAATACTTTAAAACTGATATTCAGAGGCAGTTTATCAGGTATTATCTTATATTTGGTACTGCTAAATATTTTGTGCAACATACTGGTTGTTACTGTCAAATTCGTTGGCGACAGCTAATGCTTGTAAAATATAAAACTTTGGAAAAAGCATTGAAACAAGCCAGGAAAAATATGAATTTTAATTTAATTACACTAATTGAATCTGGCAAATTCAAATTAGCTAAATATAATCGTGGGGAATATAATGACCAAAAGGATATTGATATATGAGGATTTACGTGAACAAATTTCTGTGTTGAGAGGCCAAATAGCAGAAACTTTTGCTAAATCGAAAATTTTACAAGAAAAAATGATTCACGGTCATGATATTCAAATAATTGATAAAGAATTAAGTAGTTTAGAATATGAAATGAAAGATCACTTTTCAGTCCTTGGCTCTTTAGAAGAGCAATTATAATAAATTTGGCAAACATATATATTTCATGTCTCTTATTAAATATAACGACTGGCTTGCTAAGCAAGACGAATCTAGTGCATTCACCAGAGCACGCAGAGAAATAGCTTTGGGTTTAAGAACTCCTACTGGAATGGGTAGTTTGAATCGTTTTTCCACGGCTGCACCTTGGGAAAAAGAATCTATTGAGAAGAAAACTAAAAAGAAATCTAAAAAAAAAAGGAAAAGAAAGTAAGTAAAAGTTTTGATGCCAATAAAATGGATAGTTGGCTTCAAGAACTAGACACCCTGGAGGGAAGTTTAGATAAATTAAAGGATGTTTATAAAAAGAATAAAAATAAAATAAAGCTTAATAAAGACGACAAAGAATCTTCGAAGGATGTGAAAGATTTGGAACCGGAGGAAGATGAAGGAGATTCTGGAGAAAGAGAAGAGGGAGATCAAGAGGAAGTTGAAGATAGTTAAAACGGAGCAACCCACATTTGTTGTTTCGTTGGCTGTTCATAAAAAACTAGAAGAAAATGAATTAGTCAGGCTTCGTTGTCGTCATCTTTTGCCAATAGAAGGCTATCCATATGAAACAAGAGTTTTGCCTATTGGTGGTTATGTCTATGACCATTCAAAAGATTCTTACATAATAAATTGTGTTGATTATCTTGCTTTAGGTTTTATTCCATTTTCTTGTAAATTAGAAATGGATGGTGTTGGTCAGTGGAATTCTTATGTTCCTTTATCCCTTTCAATTATTCGTCAAAACTTAGAACTTTCAAAGAAAAAAGAATTCGAAAAATTTAGGAATAAATATGATAAGAATCAAGTAGATTTTCAAAATATTCAATTTATAAGTTCTTTCTAATGTTAGATTATATTCCTGTTAGTGATTTAGGCAACAATAGAGATAAGTTTTTAACCAAAGTCACTCGACAGGTTGGAAAAGGCAATTGGTTTTGGATTTTCGTTGCCAAAAACAAGTTTTACTCTTGGGAATGGGGAATTCAGTTTTACGAAGATGCATTTTACAGTTTTTTCCGTAAAAACATTGATTCATTGCAAAAGCTGTGTTTAAATTTTTCTGATGTTTGTGTTAAAAACAGATTTGACATCGAATCTGGGCTGAACTATAAAAAACAAACACAACACTACGATCATTTCAATGATATAGCTCTTCGTCGATGCTTGATAAGGTTTGGCGTTGCTTTTCGAGGCAAAGACTTGCTAAACTTAGATGGCACAGAATACGACCAGCAAAAGATTCCATTTCACCTGCCACATCTAATCAGAATTCCTGATAAAGAAAAAACAGTTCAATCGTGGTTAAATTCTAACCGTTTCATAGCTGTCGCTACGACAGTTGCAGATCAAGCAAAACTATCTGAGATTTTGATCAAATGACAACAAAAAAAGCTCCTAGAGATGTTCCGTCACGGGATGATTTTTACATGGGCATGGCTTTTTGGGCTGCTTCTAAATCAAAAGACCCAGCTACCCAAGTCGGTGCAGTAATTATTAGTGAAGATAATGTTCCATTGGGCTGGGGTTATAACGGCCCTCCGCAAGGAATTTTAGATAATTCTATTAATTGGGCTCGTCCTGAAAAATATGATTTTATTTGCCATGCTGAAGAAAATGCCATGGACCATTCTGTGTCTAATCTTGAAAATTCAGTTATGTATGTAACAGCAGAACCTTGTTCTCGTTGTATGTTGCGGATAGTTAAATTTAGTTTTAAAAAAGTTGTTTATTATCCAATGAGTAATAAAGTTGACAAAGGTTCTTTATTAGCAAACAAAGAAATTCGTGAAAAGACATCTGAAATTGCTCGTTTGGGCGGCGTCACACTTTCTCCATTTGATGGTAATTTAAATTGGATGCGTGATAGAATGAAGTGGATGGAAATGATGGGTGTTTTTGATTGATGAAACATCTATATATTCTACCATGTGTTTTAGATGGTAGGAAAATATGGATGTTCAATTAGGATTATCAAGTTTTTACAATACAGATTGTAATAAATGCCCAGACGAATTTGGATGTATTTCGGGAGTGTGTGCCGATGTTCTCATTAAAAGACATGACACCAAGCCTCCTTTTAAATATGTCGTTTACGATTCAGACAATTCACCGTTAGATTTAACAGATACAACTTTGGTGTTAGAAGCAAGTATTTGGTCTAAAGCTAAATTAAAAGCAGCCATAGATGCTGATGACACTTATTTTCAATTGGCAGATAACATTGGTTTTCAGCAAATTATTACGGGAGATATAATTGTAATGGATCGGGTGCGATTGCCCGAGTATATGTTGGTAACTGGCTTTGATGAAACCAACTGTTTAATACAGGTTCAAAGAGGATATAATGGAACAGAAGCCTCTAGTTGGAAAAAAGGAACGTCCATGCGGGTCTTTAGGACAATGGGCGCCCCAGCAGTAATTGAAAGTGTATTGAGTGATGTAATTCAAGAAGACGGGTCCACAGCGACCGACCAGTTGGTAGAAACGAGATTGGTTTACAATTGGGAACCACAAGACACTTGCACTCCTGGTTGTTATTGGCTAGAATTCAAGTTGTTGAAAATGACAGAAGTAGAAATGTCAATGCTTTCAACAGGCGAAATTAGTAATATTAGTTTTACACCCAGTACATTGTCGAATGCGGATTTTGGATGTTGTTTAGGCGATGATGTCGAGTGGGTCAGGAGATTTCCTCACGGAGAGGGATTTTTAGTTCAGATATTAGATAGCCCAACGAAGGAGATATAAATATGCCATCTGTGTCAGACTTTTTGTTGGAGAGGATGGAGTGTGCAAAAATTCAACATGTCTTCGGCGTTCCAGGAGACTATGTTTTAAATTTTTACAAAAAGCTTTCTGATAGAGAAAAAATTGATTTAGTAAATTGCACAGATGAAGCACATGCTGGTTTCGCTGCTAATGCTTACGCAAGAATAAAAGGGTTGGGTGCGGTTTGTGTAACTTATAATGTCGGCGCTTTAAAAATTGCTAATTCTGTTGCTTGCGCCTACGCAGAACGCTGTCCGGTAGTAATTATCTCTGGCTCTCCGGGCATCAATGAGCGTAAAGAAGGAATGCTTTTGCATCACATGGTTCGCTCTTTTGGTTGTCAAAAAGATATTTTTGATAATTTAACTTGTGCTTCTGTGGTCTTAGACGACCCTAGCACTGCTGGATATAAAATTGATGCTGCTTTTGAGGCTATGATGTATCATAAGCAGCCTATTTATATCGAACTTCCCAGAGATATTGCTGATAAACCAATTGGTTATGACGTATATCGTCAAGGAACTCCTGTTTCGCCCAAGAGCGATGAACAAAATTTTGAAGAAGCTCTTACAGAAGTAAAAGAGTGGATCAAGTCCGCAAGAAATCCGGTGATCTTGGCTGGCGTACAAGCTGCAAGATTTAATCTCGGAAACCAATTGCTCAAATTTGCAGAACGCACAAATATTCCCGTGGCCACTACATTGCTATCCAAATCGGTCATTAGCGAAAAACATCCTTTGTTTTTGGGTGTTTATGCTGGTGGTGCAAGCCAAACAGGAGTGCAAAAAGCGGTCGAAGAATCAGATTGTTTGTTGATGTTCGGTGCTTTATTGACCGATATGACATTGACTTTTATGCCATCAAGGTTTAAAAAGAGAAATTGTGTCAACTGTGCTGTCGAAGGCATAAAGGTTAAAAACCATACATACACAGAAGTTCAATTTAGTGAATTTTGCGAGGCATTATTTAAGTCAGATTTACCGAAGAAGGAACGTTTTATAAAAAGTGAAATTGACACGACTAGAAATTTGTTCAAGCCCGAAGATAAAGAAATTTCAGTGTCTCGCTTGTTCGAAAAAATCAACTCTATTCTCAATGAAAATATCGGAGTAATTGCAGATGTAGGTGACTCATTGTTCGGCGCCATTGATTTGGTTATGCATGACAAAGCATCATTTGTTGCTTGTGCTTTTTACACCAGTATGGGCAATGCCATTCCTGGGGCATTAGGAATGCAATTAGCTCAGCCGCACATGAGGCCAATTGTGTTGGTGGGAGATGGTGCTTTTCAGATGTCTTGCACCGAGCTTGCTACAATTGTTGAAAGACAGCAAAATCCAATTGTTTTTGTATTGAATAATAAGGGGTATACAACAGAACGCTATTTGTTAGATGGCAAATTTAATGATATTTCTAGCTGGGATTATCATAAAATTGTTGGTATGATAAATGGCGGTTATGGATGTGTTGTTCGCAACGAAAGAGAGTTGGAAGTAGAAGTTGAAGCAGCGTTGAAAAGGGATAAATTAACTGTTATCAATGTTATGCTAGACTCTATGGATATTTCTCCTGCTCTCAAAAGAATGACAGAAGGTTTGTCGGCTAGAGTATGAAAAGAGATAGAGAAAACAGCGGAAATAGAATAAATCATCAAATACGCTGTCCGGTTGTTCGAGTAATTCGTGACAACAAGAATCTAGGTGTATTCTCTACGGATGAGGCACGAAAAATTGCTGTTTCTGCTGGTTTAGATTTGGTAGAAATAGCCCCGCAGAGCAAACCTCCTGTATGCCAAATAATGGATTATGGCAAATTTAGATATGAAAAAAGTTTAAAAGACAAAGAAAAGAAGAAACACCAACGACAGTCTCAAGAAAAAGAGTTGAGATTAAGTTCTTCTATTGGCGATCATGATTTATTGAATAAAATAAATTCTGCTCGCAAGTTTTTAAAAAAAGGATTGAAAGTTCGATTTACTTTAAGATACAAGGCTCGTGAGAATTCTCATAAAGAACTTGGTTTAAAAGTAATTGAACGAGTTATAGCGGAACTTTCTGACATTGGCTCGTCTGGAAAACCAAGGATCGAAGGCAAATTTCTAAACTGTTCGATTGAACCGAAAAATGAAAAAAAATAAACCAGCTTTGCTGCAACCTGAAGAATTCGAGAAAATCCAGTCAGAAGTTCTTGAAAAGGTTTTTAGGGTTTCGCCCCAACAAAAGAAACTTGATATTGTAGAAGACAATAATTTTTTAAAACATATTTTATCTTGTGATAAAGAAATTTGCTCTTTTGCCTTTGGCAGTATTGGTGAGCGTTTACACAATCTCGCTCAAAATTTGGACTTAGACCACCCAGAAGTCCAAACAGGAGAGTTTTTATCTTCTTTTACACATGAAAATGGTTGTGAAAAAATAATACAATTTATCAAATTATGTGATTTGGCAATTCAAAATAATCTAACAGTTTTGGATAAGTCTTTTACTAAATCCGTAACTAAAAGTATATTTCCTAATGTAAAATTTAGCATGAATCTTCTGAGGAACAGACAACAGTTTGTCAGACTGTTTGCTGATGCTTCGACGAGGGCACGCCTTAGAAAATTAAAGGAAGTTAGGGAAGTTACTACAATGGCCCACAGAGTAGTTTCTGCATGGGAAAGTGTAGGAGGCTTAAAGTCTTATGAAAGATTTGGTAATTTCTATGAAGACCAAATAAAAGAATCACAAAAACGGGCCGATTTATTTAAAGAATATGGCATGTCTGGTCTGCGGATAGAGACGCAAAAAATCATTAAGGAAATTGGTTCTGCTAAAGAGTATAAATATTACGGTTTCCAAAGAGTTTCAATGACAGTGGCTGCCCTGGCATTGGCTAGAATGCATGATTCTACTCTTAGAAATGATTTTATTCAAATTCCTGCTTCTTTATTTGATTTTGATTTTGAACACGGTTCATTAGAACCTGCTAATCATCATAGGAATTGGTATGAATATCATCCTATGATATTCCCGGTCCATAAAATGGAAAATAATGATAAAATGGAGGAAATTGTCTCTTATTTGGAGAGTTTTCCTGAGGCTAATGGTAAGCCTATTTTTGATCATTATGTTGCATTAGTTCCTGGTGTTTATCTGCCTGCTGGTGTGGCTTATTACGATACTTCGAGAAATTACCGAGAATTTGATAGCGAAATATCTGCACACATTGCATTTAATTTGCTTTTGATTAAGAAAAAATGCATAGTTCCCGCTCTTTTAGGAGAGAAGGATGGGAAATTTTATTTTATATGTTTTTGGGAGTGATAAATGTCTTTGAATTTAACAGAAAGTGCTATTAAAGAATTAAAAAAATTCCAAGAAGAACAAGAGTCTGGCGACTATGTTAGAATTGCCATTACATCCGGTGGATGTAGTGGCTTTCAATATTCTATGACGCTTCAAAGCGATCCGCCCGATGATAAATTGGATAATATTCTGGAATTTGATGGAATTAATGTTGTGGTAGATAAAAAATCTATGTTATACTTAGAAGGTACAACTATAGATTGGATAGATGATTTAAACCACAGAGGATTTAATTTCGAAAATCCAAATGCCGTCCGTGATTGCGGTTGCGGAAAAAGTTTTGGAGTTTAATATGAATATAAGTGAAATACAATTAAAACAAGCATTAACAGAAGCGTTTGATGAAGGCATGACCGGATATGCCGAGTTTAAAGATGATGTTATCGCTAAGATTATGGGCGAACTAAAAAAAACAGAGGAATATGATAGAAAATGCCAAGAAGAAATGAGATATTTTTCTAATCCAAGCTATGTGGACATTACTGGAAAGGTTCATTATACACGATAAAATATTTCAAATATAAGAAAGGATATTATGAATAAAATAAAGCAAGTTAAACCTCTAGGAAACCAAGTATTGGTAGAAAGATTAAAGAACTCTGATGTTCATACTTCTTCTATCCTGTCGGTAAATTCTGATGAATATTCTAATCAGGCAATTGTATTAGACCTCGGACCAATGGTTCCTGAAAAATACGGATTAGAAGTGGGCCAGCGAGTCGTATTGCAGGGAAATTATGTCCCCTTTGCCTTGGAAGATGATCATCGTGAGAAGAACTTAGTTTTGCCTGATATGATTAAAGCCGTATTAATTGAATATTAATGAATTACTATGAAATCTTGGGGGTCAGCAAAGAAGCAACCCCTGAAGAAATAAATAAAGCTTATAGATCATTAGCTCGCAAATACCATCCAGATGTAAATAAAGAGCCTGATGCTGTTGATAAATTCAAAGCAGTATCGGAAGCTTATGAAGTTTTAAGCGATGCTGATAAGCGATCTAAATATGACAATCCTCCTGTATTTGGCGGGATGGACGATATTTTTGCGCAAATGTTTGGCCGACGACCTTCGCATCCTCGCCCTCATCCAACTAATTTAGATGTTAAAATTAGAATGGAATTAGATTTTATTGAGGCTGCCAAAGGTTGTGATAAAACTGTCAATGTTCCAATTAAAGAACTGTGTAGTAAATGTAATGCTGTTGGTTGGCTCAAGGTTGAAAAATGTTCGGTCTGCAATGGTCTTGGCCAAATAACACAGCAAGATAGTATTTGGTCGATTCAAATGGATTGTTATGCATGTAAAGGCAGTGGCAACGCTTATAAAGAAAAATGTCCAGACTGTGAAAAAGGTTTTATCTTCAAAGAAGAAGAAACTATTTCGATACATGTGCCCAAGGCTATAGATTCCGGTGCTACTTTCAAAATAGATGGCAAGGGAGAATACGGCAGGAGCGGCCAGAGAGGTAATTTATATGTAACTGTATTGGTTAAACCTCATTGGATTTTTAAGAGATCACGACATAGTTTAACTTTATATTGTGAAGTTCCTGTTTCTTATTCTACGTTGGCTGTGGGAGGCGAAATAGAGGTTCCAGGTATAGATTCTATTTTGAAGGCAAAAGTGCCTGCTGGCACCCAAATTGGTGGTAAGTTGCTTTTAAAAGGACAAGGGTTGGTTAATGAAAATGGTAAAAAAGGAGATTTAATTGTTATATTAAATTCGTTTATTCCTAAAAAAATACCCAAAGAATATGCTGATAAATTAAAAGAGCTAGCTGAGTTCGAAGAAAAATATCCACTTAAACAAGTAAAAGAATTCAAGTCTAAGTTGGCTATATAATTAGACAAAGAAGTGAGGAGTCTTATGAATTTGGAAAAAAACTTATTACCTATTATTATTGCTTTTGGGGTTATTTTAGGCTTAATGTATTTTGGTGGAAACTGGGTTGTTGATAAAACCTGTGATCGAGTTATCGAAAAAATGCAAAGAGACTACACTCCAGGTCCATATCAGCCAGGATTCGACCCAGATAAAGTAAATGTGGATCAGTTCAGACAGGGGCCACCACAATTCCAGTCAAATTTTCAAACCCCTCCAGAGCTAGGGACTCCTGAAGATTGGAATCGTCTTTGGGAAAGCCAAAGACGTTAATGGCATAAAATGCTATTAACCTGAGAAAGGTTGTTAGATTTATCACCTGGATTTCTTTGAAATGTAACTGTTAATCTCTTTCCAGGTGCTGGTTCTGGACCGCTAATTCTTTTATATTCTCCCCATGTTAAAAAGAGTTTGGTTCCATCAGCTAAAGATATTGTAATAGGATTCTTATTTTTTTCTATTTTTCTTATTTCAGATGTAACTGTTACGGACGGCAGTAATACATCAAGGCTGGCCAGAAATGGTGGTCGGCCATCGAATTTTGGCGGTGCTTCTGTGCCCGACCAATCACTAGGCAGCCGAATAGTTGTGGCTCTATCATTATGATAGCCAACAGTATTTTGCTCTAAATATTCTTTAAACTTTAATGTAAACATACTCTTATTATTTAGGAGAGACAATGACAGAAAAACCTCACTTTAACTACCAAGCAGATATAAAAATAAAAACAGATCAGTCTAAAGATGACAATTTCGAAAGAATATCGAGAATGTATAGCCTCCAGCCGGTAGAGGTTGAATGGGAAACCAAGGATCAAAAAGTATGTTCTGATGTATTTTTCCTAAATTTTTATCAAGAAAAAGTTTATGACAAGCATTTAAATCCCGCCGAAGGTGCTTTGGGTGAAGGCGTTTTAAAGATATTGCATGAAAAGAAAAATGAAATGCAGACTCCTTTAATGCCAGAGGGATTGGTTAGAGAAGTTTTAAACAAAAAGAAACAAATTATTGAAGATAAACCCGATGCCGGAGAAGATCAATTTACGACTTAGTTTAGGTAAAAATCAAAAAAAGAAGCCTGAAAATTTCATTTCTTTAAGCCAAGCTATCAATAAAATTAAGGGTAAAAACTACCCAGCAGAAATAGAAGAAGCCTTGATTAAAAAAATGTCACGGCAACCCTCTAATACTTTTGAGAAGTTTTTAAAAAACATTAACACTCACATAGGTAAAATCAAAGATGGAAAAGACAAAAAAACTTAAACGAGGCAAAGTGTCACTTCAAAACAAAAAATCCCCTGCTGCCAATTACTCTAAGCCTGAATTGTATACGGTGGCCACAGAGATCAAAGCCGAGAATGAGGATTTTTTACCCACAAACATTGGTGATTACGCATTAGTTAAGGCCAATATATCAGATAGTGATGATTCTTTAGCTGGGTTGAAAAAAAGATTAAATCATCGTGCAACCTATGTCGTGGATTGTGGTTTTACCATGAAATTGCCTGCTGGATATAAAGTAAGAGCAGAAGCCAGTAAAAAATGGGCTCAACGAGGTTTGTTTGTAGCTAATTCTTATTTAGAAGAAGATCAGTTGAAATTAGTGGTGATTAATATTGGGCATGAAACGCCTATGTTAATTGAACATAAAGATTCTGTGGCCCAAATTTGGGTTGAGCCTGTATACCTTTTTGATTGGAAGTTGAAATGAAAGATAATTTTTATTTTATAGTTGAGTCAGCTAGAGAATATCATACAAAGGAAATGTCTCAAATATGTGCTGATGTTCAAAGAGTTTTAGATAATTATGGAATTAAACTTAGAGGATATTCATCTAGCTGTGTTGATCTATTAACATTAAGCCCTATGAAATCCGCCCCAGATTGGCAGAAGAGTGCCGATCATCTTAGCAAAGGAAGTTCAAGATGACAATTTTTGTTGTATTTACAGTTGCGAGAATGATAGACGGCGAGTACGTGTTCGTGAAATCCGAGCGAGCCTTTAAAACCAAAGAAAAAGCAGATGAGTTGCTGCACGTTTTAAAAGCCCAATATGTTAAAGATGGCAAAGCAGTTCCCATTAATATGCAGACAGAACATGGGGAAGTGTCCTGTCTTTGTGAAATAGGCGCCGCTGAAGTTGAACTAGAAGATAAGGAGTAAAATGGCAAAATTAGAAGCACATAATCCACTTGAAGGCGACCGTCCTGATTTAAGTTTTGATTTACATGACGGAACGGATGAACAAGTTTCAATTATTGTTGTTCATAAAGATAAACCGGCTCATTTGAATATTTGTTTACAATCTATTGCCGTAACCAGTTTTAACAATAATTATGAATTAATTGTAGTTGACAACGCTTCAGAAGCAGAAAGCCAAGATTTTCTTGATGATGTTGAGGGCGAAGTCAAAGTCATTAGAAATGAAAAGAATCTATATTGGTCAGAAGCTGCAAACAAGGGAGCAGAGGCCGCAGATAAAAAATCTAAATATTTAGTTTTTATGCACTGTGATGTGGTAATTCTCAATCCTTCTTGGCTTGATTTATTGGTAAATGTATCAGAATCTCAGAAATCGGGCTTAGTCGGAGTAGAGATGCAGAGTTATTTTCTGCAACAGAAGAAAGTAGATTTTATTCGTGATTGGTTAATCATGTTCACGAGAGAATGTTGGAATGATGTTGGTCCATGGCCAAATAAGTTGCCTTTAATTGGATCGTCATTTTTAACTACAATTAAAGCACAACATCATGGTTACAAGCCTCAAGTGATGAAAAATCAGATTGCTCACCACTACAAGATATTCAGCATTGATATTAATGAATATGAAAGATTCACAGAGCAGGCAATGGTCACTATTCCACAAATGCTCAGAGATTTTCAAAGCGAATCAGTAAAGCCAGTTATATAGTTAAAATTTCATGGCCGGAATCAGTAACCAAAATTGTATGTTCATATTGGGCTGATAGTCCACCATCTCTGGTAACAGCGGTCCAATTATCTTCAAGAATTAACACTTGTTTTGTTCGCTCGTTAATCATTGGCTCGATAGTGAAAACCATTCCAGGCAATAATTCGGAGCCAGTGCCTTTTTTCCCACAGTGATTTATTGAAGGTGGTTCGTGGAATTCAATTCCTACGCCATGGCCACAAAATACTTCTACTACGCCACATCTGAAAGAGTGAGCGTGTTGCGAGATAGCAGCACCGATATCGCCTATTCTACCTCCTGGAATAACTGCTGCTATTCCTTTATCTAAACATTCTTGTGCCACTCTTAGAATTCTTTTAGCTTTGTTGGATATTTCTCCAATTTCATACATTTTACATGTATCACCATAATAGCCATCTAAAATGGTAGTGACATCTATATTTAGTACATCACCTTCTTGAAGCACAGTATTTTCAGAAGGAATTCCGTGACAAATAACCTCATTAATTGAGGTGCAAATTGATTTAGGAAATCCTTTATATCCTAGGCAGGCTGGAATAGCATTATGATCTCTAATAAATTTATCAGCTTTTTGATTGATTAATTCGGTAGAGTTTCCAGGAACTGCAAATTGTTCAAGGTATCTTAGAGTTTTCGCTGCTAATTTGCAGCTTTTCTTAATACCTTCAATTTGTTCAGGTGTTTTTAAGATGATATTTTGCATATCTTAAATATTTCTTTGTTGAGGGAAACTTGAAAGCCTTCAGGCTCTCGTTGTAAGAATTGGCCAATTAAATAGAATTCTCCACTATCAATAAAAGAGTTGTGGCGAAATGGAGTCATGGAATAGTATTCCGCCTCTTTTTGGTCTCTCCATGTTACTTTTATTGTGCCGTCATTAAGACCAATAGAGTGTATAAATCTTTTTTTTGGTCCTTTGGGCAAACGACTTGCGGTTGAAAAATTGATTGTGGTTGTTACTGGATTTTTTGGAGGGCTTATTGTTTTTGGATTAAACAACCATTTAAATAATCCCATTATATTTCTCCCATATCTTCATCATCATCCTCGTCATGTAGTCCGATCATATCAATAAGTCTTTTAGGACTTCCTGCATTATTTCCTGCGCCTAATGCAATTGTTTTTAAATGTTGATCTATGGTATTAGTAAGTTCCTCACGATCTTTTATTTGATGATATTTCATAACCATGTTTCTTGTAAATTTATCATCTGGATTATCTGGACCCATTACATTTTGTGCTAAAAGTTTGCGAGATTGAACAAAGTCAGTATTTCCCCATTTTAAGATAGAGTTAACGACTTTTTCTAAATAGTTGCTGTAAGCTGTTTTGATGTCTTGAACTAATTCTTTTGCATGAGGAAAATAAGCCACTACTTCGTCTTCTTCGCCTTCTAAAACACGAGGAACTAATTTTTTGTAATTTAACCCAGATAACAAATGATGTTTGCGTACGTATTCTGGGTCTTTGACTTTGACTCTTTTTCCTGTTTTTTTATCTCTAAATATAAAGCCTTCGAAATCAGGAATTTCCTTGGCCATATCATTAAACATTTTTTCAATTTCATTGTGATATTTAATTGCATCCCATCGTCGTGCTCGTTTTGAGCCAATCCGAGTAGCAGTTTCATCTAGTTGATCTTCTGTAAGCTCTCTATGTGTGGAGACGTTTCTGCCGCCCAATAAATAGAGTCCATATTGATCAGGATTATATTTTGTGAGAACGTGAGATACTTCATGTAGAAATTCAAACATGTAAGTATAATTTAAATCTTCATCAGAAAAACGTAGTTGATCTACAAAGTTTTTGATTTCGGGTAAAAATCTGGCTTCTTTTCCTTTGAATGTGGTAACTTTTCTTTCCATATCATCTTTATGAGTTGACATCATTTTCCGAGTATGGAATTCTGGTCGATTTGGGTCATTGTGCGGGAAGAAAAGACCCACGAATGTACCGTCTAATTTTTCTAACATTTCTGCATTAGAAAAATCTACAGGGTCTGCCTCTTTTTCTTGTTTGTTGTAGAAACGAATAAAAGGAAAACTTTTAATTAATGTAAGAGGATCGCCACCAAAGTTTGACGATGGTTTTGCTACAACCAATCCTCTGACCAAGCGATTAAATTCATTTCTTCCTCCGGGCTTGTAATTTAAAATCCAATATGAACCTTTATCGCCCCACAAGATTTCTTGTTGGTTAAGCCAATTCTTATCTCCTTGTATCAATTTTTGTATAATTGTTCGGAGATTTTCTTTTTCTGTAGCGGAGGTTTCCATTTCGACCAAAAATGTTCTGAATTTTAGAGGCAAATAGGGGTTATTATATCTTTTTGCTTCAGGCATGTAAACTGGCATTATTTCGGTACTTTCGTTTTAATGAAGTTCAACCATGCATCATGATCATAGGTGGAATGGGGGTGTTTTGAATATACTGCTGAATAAACCATGCAAAAAATTTCTTCTGGATTTTGATCCAAGGAATCTTTCGCCTTGTCTTTGTCTTTCTTTTGCTCGGTTTTGGTGTCTTTGATGAGTTTTTTCCATTCTCGCTTGAGTTTAGGAGTCATCATATACTTGTAGACACAATGTGCGACCTCATGTAGAAAGGTTGTTTCTCTGCTATAATTCCAAGGAGAAGCAACTTTAATATGTCGCTTCTTTTCGTCAATTTCGCCCACATGTTCTTTATCATTTTTTAGTGTATTGCCATTTTCAGGCTTAATTTTATAATTTTTGATTAGATCACGGTGACTTTTAGGGATGTTTGCAATGGTAGCTTTAACATCCCCCATAAAGTGGGTGTCTTCTTCGATGAATTTTTTGAAACTGAGAAATAGATTTTCCATCTTAGTATTTAGGAAATTTGCCGTTGATTTTGATCTGGAACTTCCATATATTATTTTACGGTCATGCCCCCTAGCGGGTGTCCTATGCTTGCGAGGACAAAATCAGCGCAGCCACCTCCGAGGTGAAAAATCTGGGTTCTGCTCGAACTGAAGAGTGGAGGCATCTTCTCCTCCTAAAAGCGAGAATGATGAGCCATTGGCAGGCTACACTTGCCATTCCTTGTAGATTGGGGATCACACAACTACACCATGACCAGATGGTATTGGGCTTCGGGCCAATACTTGCCAGAAGTGGTATGAGAAGTTCCTTTGCGAGAGATAAATTCAACAATGAGATTTAAATAGTCTTTTCTTGCTGCCGTTGTAAGAAACGACAAGTCCGTGCATGGTATTTAAATCTCCCCAAAAAAGCGGCATTTATCTTCTGCAATCTCGTGTTGTCGATTTCATCGGTAACGCAAACCGAGTCTCATCCTGGCAGTTGAGAGGATATTTCTCAGAACGAAAGGGGAGCGTCAATCTCTGTTGACGCTCCCCTTTTTATTTCCATAGTCCAGTATATAGATTATGGCAAATAACAACAGAAATAACAAAAATAATAAGACGACCAAACATGGTAAGTTTCATATTGAATTTAAAAATATAGCACAAAAACTAGCTTGGGCTAGTTTTCAACAACAGGATGTCCTTTTTCTTTGTGGTCCTGCTGGAACGGGCAAATCTTTATTGTCAGTAGCTTTCGCTATTAGTGAAGTTTTGCAAAACAATAAAAAGAAAATAATTTTAACAAGACCAGTAGTTGAATCTGGCGAGTCTTTGGGATATCTTCCTGGCACACTGCATGAAAAAATAAACCCTTATATGATTCCTTTATATGATCATATAGAAACGCTTGTTGGGAAAAATAATACGCAAAGAGAAATGGTTGATGAGGCATTGGAAATTGCTCCTTTGGCTTATTTGCGTGGCCGAACATTTAACAATGCTGTTTGTATTTTAGATGAAGCTCAAAACTGCTCTTTAATGCAATTGAAATTGTTTTTAACTAGAATGGGCGAAGATAGTAAATTAATCATTACAGGCGACCCTTTACAAAGCGATTTACGTGGTAGTTTTTTAGCTTTTAGCGATGTGGTCCTAAGGTTAGAGAGTGTGCCGGGCATAGGTGTGGTGAAATTTGATTCTAGTTGTATTGTTAGACACAAATTAGTATCGAAAATTTTGGAAAAATTGGAGGAAGCATGAGAGCCATTCCAGGAACAACAGAAGATTATCAAGCTGTAGCTGATTATTGGAACTCGTTTGTCGGCAAAGAAGACTCTATTTGGAGATTCTCGCCAATAGTAAATGCTGAACACATTGGAAAGAAAGTGGATAAAGGATTTTCTTTATATGTTTTATATGAAGATGGCCAATTGATTGGTTATGGCATGTGGAAAAAGGAATATATGTTGGGAATTGCCGCTAAAGATAAAGAAACATATTGGCGGATAGGCAGAGAATGGGTGGAACAAAACTTGGCCGCTGTTGGACGAGTAAGGTTTCCTAATATTGTTTGCAATGAAATTAGCTGGCTAGAAGAATTAACCCCTGTTAACAGAGAGCCAGAAAGTTACAAGCCTTTAAAACCCGGTGAAGATATTTCAAAAAGAAAAGTTTGGACATATCAGGCGACTTTTAGGCTTGATGCCGTAAAAGATGCATTAGATAAAAATCTTGGAGAATAATGCCGATAGAGCAGTTGGTCATTCAAACCGGAGATGATACGTATGTTACCGATCTTACGCCCAATAGTAATTTCGGGTCTAACGCATCTTTATTTGTTGGTTATGACATAGATGAATCAAAAGATGAGCAAGATTTTCGGGCATTGCTCCGATATGATGTATCAGCGGTGTCTAGTTATACTATATTAAGTGCCACCTTAACCTTAACACTTACAAATACTCCCACGGCTCAAACTATTACATTATATAGAAGTGGTCAGCCTGCTTGGACAGAGGCAGGAGCTACTTGGAATAATTATGATGGTGTTTCTCCTTGGAGTGTGGAAGCAGGTGATCCCACAACTCCTTCCGATACTGTTGCATATTCTAGTGGTGATTTAGTATTTGATGCAACTGATCTTGTAATTGATGCAATAGACAATAGAAGCAGTATTTTAGACTGTGTGGTTGATAGTAGTTCCACATCTGATGATAATGTTTTAGCTTTTGCTTCTTTTGAAAACCCCACCGCTGCCAGCAGACCTAATCTTACAATAAATTATCTAACCCCAGAAACCGCATCTGGCGGGGTTGAATTAAGTGGCGAACATGACACGCTTACTTTGTCGCATTTGTTTAGAACGGGATCGGGCGGGGTAGAACTATCTTATAGTCCAACAAATCCTCCAATAACTAAAATTTCTAATTTTATTGTAGATCAAGTCTCGTCTTGGAATGTTTATTCCACTTTTACAGTTAGTTTGGAGTCGCAATGGGATATTGGTGGAGAAGTATTAAGATATTATATGATTGAAGGCGATTGTGAATCGCCGCCTGCTTGTGAGACCACAGGGTTTGACTTTAATGATTCAAACTGTGATGGAGGTGTAAGGTTTTTCCAAACGATTGCTGCTACTAGTTTAGCCGATCTTTGTGAAAAAATGCAGGCAACGTATTTAAATTATCCAGTAAAGTGGCCGGTTAAACGAATACGAAGATTTAGCCGCCCAGTTTACTTATCAGATATTGAAGAACAGGAAGCAAATGGCATCGATCATAGTTGTAACGAATTAGAAGATCAGGTGTTTTGTCATGTTCCTGAATGTTTCGACTTTTGTATTGATGAACGAGTCGATGTCAGCATGGGTGTTGAAGTTTTTATTCAAGATAGTTTTTATAATTATCAAGCCGCCGGCGGTTTAATTTTAGATGGCACAGTCTTGCCTGAATACGATACAGTTGTGCCTGTTGGAGGCATCACGCTTGCAGGATCAGCAGACGCTGCACAAGCTACATATGAAGTAAGCATGGATGGAGGAGTAGATTTAGCTGGCGAAAGCCTCGTTAGCAGTCCGGATTGGCATTATGTTGTAACTTCTGGCGTTGTGTTTTCAGGCGAAGCAGATATAAATGCTTCTGATTTTGACATAATTCCAGTAGGCGGAATTACCTTATCAGGAGCAGCAAATACAAATGTAGTTTTAACTTCTGCACTTCCTAATATCGGACTTGTTGCAGGAGGCGAAGTTGATGTTGATACATTTGATTTAGTAGTGATTTTGGATGGCGATGGAGTGTCGGTGGCTGGAATTGCCACTGTTAATTGTAGTAATTGGACTTACTCCGCTGCTGGCAGCATTACTTTATCTGGCGAATCATTGGCAAAAAGCCCAGTTTGGCACTACACACCAGGAGGTGGATTATCATTAAGCAACCCTGAATTAATGCGATATCTTCCAAACGGTGGATTGACGCTGGGTGGCGATTCAATAGAAGCAATATCTATTTATGCTGAGGGCGGTGTTGAATTAGGTGGTGAATCATCATTCGTCAGCCCAGATTGGCATTATACGCCCGGTGATGGTTTAACTGTAGGTGGTTCTATAGAAACAAGTTTTTTGGTTTTGGGTGATTTTTATATCGATATGGGCGCTGAAACTGAATTGTTGTTGATAGAGCCGGTGTATCCTATATCTTTTGATACTACTGCATTAACTTCTGAAGTTGGTTTAATTGTTACTAGCTGTCTTTGTGATCCAACACCAAATCGTTTGAAATTATCACATAATATAGGTTCATCTGCGATTTTGAAAAACTTCTTATTACGAAATGGATTAGAACTACCTAGCCAGTTGAATTTAATTTTTAATGATTATGATGATGTTTGGAGAGTCAACAAACATTTCAAAGGCACGGGCACTAATTTAGGAGAAAGATGGGTTATATTATTTGAATGGGCGTGCCGGTCAGATTCTCAAACAGAAGATGATGAGCCAATTTTCTCTGGCGGGAAGTATTGGAAGTTTTCTCTTTTGGTCAAAAGAGAGGTTGACAATGATGTGAGAGAAAGTAGAATATTTTATACTTTTCCTGAAGAGTCTCCATGTGATGATGATCAATTGAGATTTTCTTTTAGGATTAACACAAATACCAAGGCTGTTTCTCTTCCTGTAAATTTATCTGCTGGAAATTCTATCATCTATGATGACTTGGGTTTGTTTTCTGATAAATACTGGCAAAAAAATCCTAGTTTATCTATAAATGTATTTGAGTCTGATTTACCGGATGAAACGCCGACTGTTGACATTAGTACAATATTCCCTGAAAGTAGTACAATATTCCCTGAAAGTTGATTATGATTGTTTTTTGGATTAATTTGTTTTTAACGTTTGTGAATCTTATTTTCTTGGTGAGAATTTCAATCTTCTTGGTTAATTTTGCGTCCTCTGTTCGCAATCGTCTTGATTCATTGGAAGCTGAACCGCCGATGGCCCAACCTAGAAATTCATATTCTGAAAATGAAGAAAGTGGTTTAGTAGATTTGAAAGGGGTGTACAATTATGATGCTCGCTATACCCATCCGGGGGAGTAATTCCTATTGCCATGATTCCTGTTTTTCAGTAATTTAATTGCATGTCTACTACAACACTTCCGCAGCGAAAATTCGGGCTCGAATTTGAGATTGGCAACGATATGAAAATTGCCAACATTGGCGAGCTAGCAAAACATATCAAAGACTTATCAAAAAAGCACGTTGAATACACGCCAAGTTGGGCACAGACGGTAAACAATCACAACTACTGGCATATTAAATTTGATAGAACCTGTGGTCCCCAAGGACAGGTTAATGGCACCTATATGGATCATGGCTGGGAAATCGCATCGTTCATTGCATCTGGGCAAGAAGACTTAGACCTTATTGGAATGGTTGTTGAAAGTCTGAAGAATGATTGCTTTATTAATCAAAACTGTGGCTTTCATATTCATTGCGATGTTTCAGACTTTACTCCAAGTCAAATGGGCGTTCTGCTTGCTCGTTGGTTAAAAATAGAACCATTATTGTGTCAAATGGTTCCGCCTTTTCGGGTAAACAACAAATTTTGTCGCTTGTTGGGCAATAAGAGGTTTTTGAAAAGCAAAAAATATAAAAGCGAAGAGTTGTGGGACAAATTGAAGCCAACTAAATATGGCCCACATGAAAACTCTCAGAAAAAAGTGACGCTGAATACTGTAAACTATGCCGCCGCAGTCCAAATGGTTGACACTTCTAGAAAGACAGTTGAATTTCGTTTGCCCGAAGGCACGTTAGATAAGCATACTGTCGTTGGCTGGGTGCAGTTTTTTATAAGATTTGTAGAAACTGCTCGCACAGCAAAAATGCCATTAAGTTTTAGAAGAATTAAAACGATCAAAACATTTTTCAATTATGCAGGCATGAATCCGAATCACCAAGATATAGATGTTAGCTTAATAAGAGCAAAAATGTTCTTGGCTGAGCGTTTGTATCGGTTCGGAGATATTGAGACAAAAAAGCAATTATCTAGCTTGATTTTCTAGGCTAAATACTCTAAATATAGTAACGTATTAACGTATATTAACGTATTTTAACATTAATTAACTTGGAGAACGTATTATGACTATTATTGAACGTAATGAACTTATCGAAAATTATCTTCCTCTCGCTTTAAAACTAGCTTTTCACAAGAAGAAACAAGTGCCACCACGAGTTGATATTGAAGATTTGAAATCTGCTGCTTTTTTTGGGTTGGTAGATGCAGCAAATAAATACAATGAAATCGTGGGTTCTTTTGGTGCTTATGCAAAACGTCGGATTTTGGGTGAAATTCAGGACTTTATTAGGAACTCTTATAAAAAATCGATGGCCTCCATAGATCAACCTGATGAAAATGGCCTCATGTTGTCTGAGAGTCTTATTCAAAAGTCATATGTAGCCTGGAATGACGAAGAATACCCTGAATTAACTGACCTTGATAAAAACATCATAAAAATGTATTATGTTGATGGTTTTTCTATGAAAGAAATTGGGAAAATTATTGGTGTTTCTGAGTCGAGGGTTTCTCAATTACTAAAAGGAACCAGAAACAAATTGAAAAAGGCTGCTTAAATGTTTAGGACACTCAATTTATTTGTAATTATTTTGCTTTTGTTGGCAGGCAATTGTTTTGCACAAAAAACAGTATATTTTCAAACGCTCCCAGTGCCCGCAGGGGTTCAGCCCTCAAATGATCCGTCAATTCCAAAAATAGAATGGAACAGATGGACTACAAAAAATTTCTCCATCCATTCAATTGATTATGATCAGGGTGAATTTTTATTTCATAATATTGAAAAAATGAAATCGTGGTGTTTGACTCGCTGGGGCTTACCGGATATTCAATTCTCCTCAGAGTGTAGAATTTTTTGTGCTCCAACTAAAGAATTAATGAAAAAGTTATTTAACTTAGACAATTCTTATGGTGAGGTGAAGATTCAGGATGGTAAGATTGTCATAAGTTATTTATGGTTAGTATTAGATTCTAAGCCTGCTGAGGTGATCCCTCCTGCCTTAACAGTGATTTGTCTCAAGGAATTTAATCAACAATATCGTTTAAACATTGGTTGGTGGACATATCGAGGTGTGCCGATATTAAATGAAACGCTGCCACAAATTAGAAATAATTTGGTTCGTGTGAATACAGAGAATTTCTCAGCCAGCAGTTTTTTTTCTATGACTGAGAGCAAGTTTAGAACTCTCAACGCAGAACAAAGAAGAGGATTTGATGCCGAAGCTGCTATGATGTGTTTGTTTATAAGAAAAGAATTTGGACAAACTAAATTTCAATATTTTTTGAAATATGATAATTTTGAAGACAATGTAAAAAAACATTTAGGATTTCAAAACATTGCAGAGTTTGAAAAGACTTTTGCAAGGTATGCAGCAAATTTATCACGGGATATAAAGGAAAACAAATGTCCTGATGCATATCTACAAATAGAGGCAATAAAGAAAAAATAAAGGGGAAATATGTTTTGGTTTATTGTTGGTTGGCTCATTTATGGTTTGATTGTCGGTCTTATTGTTAGATTAATACACCCAGGCGATGAACCTAAAGGATTTCTGTGGACGCTTTTAATCGGCGTGGCAGGTTCCTATGTTGGTGGTTTTCTAAATTGGGTTTTAGGTTTTGGAACTTCGCCAATTTCTGCCTCTGGTTTTATCAGCGGCATCCTTGGCGGTATATTGTTTTGCTGGATTTACACCAAGTATGTTGAAGGTAAAATTGATTTTGGAAAATTGCTGGGCAACAAAACAAATGATGGTGACAATCAATGATATTTGAAAAAAGCTTTATACAGGCTTTGAAAGATAGATATTCTGATATTCACCCTTTGATTTTTCATCGGTCGGCGGAAAGATCAACAACAAAGATAGAATTGTTCGACACACTAGACACACTGCCAGAAGATTATCCCATTGTGTGGGACGATATGGAACGCAGATGGATTGCGACAAAGGATTTATTCCAGGTTACAAAATTTGATTTTAGAATGGAGAAAAAATGAATAGGATGTTACTCGTTATTGCCTGCGTTTTGAGCTTAGGGATGCTCACCTCAGCAGAAGCCAAACCATGTTATGGTTGTGCTGGTTCCTATGTGACCAGTGATTATGAAAATTGTGATTCTTGTCAGACTTGCGGAACATATGTTAAGCATGCGACATACAAGAGTCCACGAATGCACGTTGTCAATGTTCCAGGCAAAGAACAGCGTCGTTACTATATTTATGCCAATGTTTATGGTGTAAAACGAGCAATTCCGGTCATTAACGGCCAGCTTCCTGTGATTTCCACAAATTCGCAGGGGAATTTAATCTTGGACTACAGCTATGGTTATGCTTATACTGTTGCTTACAAAAGTGGCGTAAACTATGTTCGTGGGCATCAGGTTGCTCGCAGGGCTGCAAATCCAAACGCTCCTTCGGCTGTAAAGAATTATGGTCAAGGTGCTGTTAAGGCTCACAGTGGCGGGACTTCAGCTTTGAAGTATCCTGAAATTAAAAGAGCGGCAAAAGAATTGCCACGAAGCTCAAATGCGGTGAAAAGACCGTCAGATCGTGAAATTGAATCGTTGCTTCGCCCTTAAATTTGTTGCGAAAAAACCATGCAAATTTTTGAAGAATACCTACAAAGGCACTCCATAACCGGAGTGCCTTTGCTTAGGCATACCAAGTCTGGATATCTCTTTTTAAGAGAGAACAAGCCTAAGTGGAAAGTGCTTTCTATTTTTTGGAAAGAACCAACTTATCGTCCCGGATATTATGTTGTAAATGTCTGCACTCCTAGACATAATTCCAATGCTTTTGACATGGAACCTATTTTGCCCGAAGTAAAACTTGGGTGGGATGATTATGAAGAATTTCTGTTGAATTGGGCAACCGAATACAAAGACGGGGCAGTCGTTGCAGATAAACTTGAAGTTCTTTTAATGTCATGGGAAATGTTTGTATTTTCTCATGATGCCATGCTTGCTAGAAGTTATCCTAGCCTTATTGGTTCAATTTATGAGACATTGGATTTCACTCAACCAAAAACAGATCGTTTTCAAAGCTATAATAATTTAGCTAAACAATTAGACCCCGGTGGGGGGCCGTTCCCAACTTGGTTCCGTTCTTTTGAAATGTATAACAAGCATTACTGTTATTGGCTATCGGAGTTAGTCAAAGCAAATGGTTAAAAAATACGATCCTATTCGTGTTGTCAATCCTACCGATGGTCACTTGGTCCCGCTTCTACCAGATCAAGACTTCATCATTTCTGTACACAGAGATGATGATGAAACTCCTGAAGTTGATTATAATAGTCCTTTCTTTGAAATGACTCATACTGAAGTCAGGAAGAAAGAATATAGGTTTCATTTTGAACAAAAATATTCTTTAAGAAATTGGGGAAAAGGACCAAGAACATTTTTGGGCAATGTTTTTATATTGACTGAGAAATATCTTGGAAGTCTTTGTGTTTTCTTGGAAACCAACAACAAATTGCGATCTGGCACCTTGTCTATCATCAATCCTACTCGTAACTATGTAAAAGTAAATTATCCTTACACATTGTTGGAAGTGGTGATCTTTGACGAAGAAGGCGATGCTGATTGGGAGTCTACTGTTTTCTCAAGTAAAAAAGGATTGAAATATGAGCTTTTCAAGCGTGAAAAATTTAATCCTTTAGACTATAAATGGGCTTGGGATCGTGTGACTGAAAACTTACTAAGCTTGCCAAGAAATGATTACATTCTAGATAACTCTGTTCCAAAGCTTGAGCATCATTATTGGTTCCGCCCAGATAGTGATACATTTAAAAAATTACACAATGCAAAGCCAGGAGTTTATAGTGTTGGGGATTTGTTTTTTATAAATGGTAATCAAAAGAAATATATAGAACTCGATATAAGAGTGAAAGCAAGAAAGCCTTCTTATGTGTCCCCGTCGTTTAAAGAGGGGTCAAATGGCTATGCTCAAAAGTCATCCATACCCACTGCAACTGCGGTCACGACTTATGTGAAACCTTCTCTTTACAAGCAGGTTGTCTCGATAAAAGAACGACAAGACGATAAATTTCATTCCTCTAGAATCCGCTATTTTTAGTCGCTTTACAAACCGCCAAATTAGTGTATAATGACCTCCAACTAAAGAGAAAAAACTAGTGTTGCAATGGTGCAACATTTGTCGCAATAGGGCGACAGAAATTGGAGGAATAATGTCTTTATTTTTAACGGCGGATTTGCATTTTAATCACGGCAACATAATGAAATATTGCCGACGACCAGGGCTCTCAAAAGAAGAGCAAAAGTTGTTGGATTCTAATGAAAATTTCAAAGTCAGTTGGGATTCCGTAGAACGGATGAACAATTATCTGTTGGACGGGATCAATAAGATCGTCGGACTAGCAGATACTCTTTGGATTCTTGGAGATTTTTGCTTTGGTTCCAGAGATAAGATTGTAAACACAGCCAGAAGATTTAGAGGACAAATTAAATGTAAAAATGTCCATTTGATTTGGGGTAATCACGATAATTATGCTATCGCTGAATTTTTTGCTTCAACTCACCATATGGAAACGATAAAATACAAGAACCAAAAAGTAGTGTTGAATCACTATGCAATGGCAATTTGGAATAAAAGTCATCATGGTGTTTGCCATGCTTATGGACATTCTCATGCTCGTGCTGAAGAATATCTGAACAAGGCGTTCCCAGGCAGACGTTCAATGGATATTGGTGTTGATAATGCTGCAATAGTTCTTGGAGAATATCGACCATTTCGATTTGAGGAATACATGGAAATTATGGATTCAAATTCCGGGTGTGTAATAGATCATCATGGGTAAAAAAAATAAAAAAAGTGGCGGTCATGGTGCTGGCAAACCCAAAGAAGAAGCTTTGGAATTGCAAGGTACTGTTATCGAAGCAGTTAGAGATGGATTTCGGGTTCAACTTGAAGAACATCCTAGTGTGATTTATTGCAAGCTTGCCGGTGCTCTTAGAAGAAACTTTATTCGAGTTGTTCCTGGCGACTCGGTGAAGGTTGAAGTATCTCCTTATGATTTGACTGTCGGAAGAATTGTCTACAGGGTTAAATAATGACTGAAAAACAAAGAAAAACCATTGAAGAAAATGGTTTTATTTATTGGAGTGATTATCCTTACTTGAACTGGGAAGTTCATTATAAAAACCCTAATGACGAAAATGTGGATAGAGAATATTTAGGAACTCTTAGATTTCATAAAGAAAAATCGCAAAGTTGGAGTTTTTACTCCATTGGTTCTTCATTTGAACTTTTGAATACTCCTAATAATGTTCAATATCATCCTACTTTTCAAACAAAAGAACAAGCAGCACGAGCGCTTTTAATTGCTCGTCGTTCAATTTCTGCCAATCTTCTGCCCGATAAATTAAGAAACTATATTAAAGAAAGAGCAAAAGACCTGAGAAGAGAACATAACAGTGTTCTGGGCAAGGTTACAGATTTACATTATGAAATGTTAACTCTGGAGCACTTGGGTAAAGAATATAATCTTAATTTTGATTTTGGGGTAAACCCTAAACAAGAAGTGGCCGATCTAAAGAAATTTCTTAATGAAAACATGGATGCTATTTATGACCACTTTGGCAAAGATTTCGGGCGAGCATTAAGGGCACACATAGCCAGTGTGGTAAGGCTAGTAGACCCTGAAGCAATATTAGACATGTAATGAAACTTCATTTTAAAGATATCGCCGGTTTATTTGCAATATCTTGGAGCGGCGACACTTATATTATTCATTTTTTTGTGTTCCCTCAATGGTGGAAGTGGGGACATAGTATTGAAGAATATGATATGTGTTTAACTTATTTTGGCGCCGGGCCGTTCTTCCTATGGGCTCGCTGGAATTTCTAAAAAGGAATTAAAATGGATAACCGTGCTGATGATTTGCGTCGTATTATTTCTCATTTGGATACGCTGTGGGATTTAGGCGAGGAATGCACGCACCCAGATACAGGTGAGATTGTTAGCAACCAACAGTATGATGCGTTGCGTTTCGAACTTGAAAAAATTGACACAAAAACAGCACAAGCAACTCCTTCTCTTTCAAATGTTGCGGTTGTTAAGAAAATCACACACAACCCTCCATTAACTTCTATTTCCAAGGCTTCTAATGAAGATCGTCCTCTTCAGGAAGAGCAGTTGTTTAAATGGATATCTGACTGTGTTAAAGAAGTTGATGGTCAAAAATATTCAAAAATATATGATTTAGATGCCAAGGAAATTAATGGTGTCCAATATGAAGCTCGTGAATACAATGGAAAAGTTGTTACTTATCCAAGAAATTTGTTTTATCAAGCCTATAAGCTCGACGGGGCAGCTATTGGCTTGTATTATGAAAATGGTAATTTAGTTGGAGCCGGGCTTCGTCCTCGTGGGGGGATTGAAGGCGAAGACGTAACAGAACAAGTTAAATATGTTTCGGGCATTCCTCAAAAACTTAAACTGCCTGTGACCTGTTCCATCCGTGGTGAATTGATTTGTAAATTAAAGGATTTTGATAAAGTTCAAAAGGAATTAGAAGAGGCTGGAGAGGATTTGCGAGCCAACCCTCGAAACCATGCAGCGGGCGGTATTCGTCAATTTAAAAACCCTTCTAAAGTAAAAGATCAAAGGTTGAGCTTTATTGCCTATGGTATTGAAGGTCTAGATAATCCTCCATATAAAACGGAAATTGAAAGGGCAAAGTGGTGCAACCAAGAGTTGGGAATTACTTTTGTTCAAGTAAGACCGTTTAATTTTTACGATCTTCAAGTCATGGAAGATAATGCTAAAGATTTAGATTATGAAGTTGATGGAGTTGTCATTGGCGTTAATGATTTGGAAGATCAAGAGCAACTGGGTCATCATGGCGACACACCTACAGGTAATCCTAGAGGAAAGATTGCTTGGAAATTTGCTGAAGAACGTGCGACTCCAATTTTAAAAGAAAAAGAATGGAACACAGGCCGAACAGGGGCGATTAAACCAGTTGGTATTTTCGATGTTGTTCCGTTGGCTGGAACTCAGGTGCGTCGTGCAACGCTTCATAATCTTGGGTTTATTTTTCGTAACAAAATTGAAATTGGCACACAAATTGTTGTGTTAAAAGCAGGTAAAATTATTCCAAAAGTAATTGGTGTAGCTTCTAAAGCGGCAAATTATAAAGATGTCCAAGATGTAGACTTTCCTAAACAATGTCCTTCCTGTGGTTGTGATGTGGAGATTAAATATACGCCTGCCACAGGTAGTCATGAAGAAATGTATGAACTTGTTTGTCCCAATAAAGACAATTGTCCTGCACAAAACATCAATGGGTTGTGTCATTATTTGAAGACATTTGGTGTCTTGGGGCTGGGGGATTCTAAGGTAGCTGCTTTAGTGGAAGGTGGAGCGGTCAAAGTACCTGCTGATTTTTATAAGTTAAACAAAAATGATGTGATGGCCTGTGGTTTGTCGGATCGACAAGCGTTGCTTGCGATTGCAGGAATTCATATGATTTCAAGTCCTGAAAAATATGAAGATAAAGATTTAGAAAAACAAATTTTTAAAATTCAAAAGAAAAAAAAGGTAATTCCTTTGTGGAGACTATTTGCTTCTTTTGGAATCGAATCTGCTGGTAAAAGTGCTGGCAAGGCTTTAGTTGATCATTTTGGCAATTTTGATAAAATTAGACAGGCAACTGTTGAAGAATTATCAGCGGTGAAAGACGTAGGTGTTAAAACCGCACAAATTATCTCTGACTATCTTCATAAGCATATTGATGCTGTGGATGATTTATTGAAATATGTCGAACCTGAATTGCCCAAGACTGGACCGTTGAGCGGTAAGAGTTTTGTGTTGACCGGAGGTTTTGCTGAAGGGGGTAAAAAGCACTGGGAAGCCGCCATTGAAGCACAAGGCGGCAAATGCAGTTCGAGCGTGTCGAAAAATACCACTTATGTTGTCGAAGGTACAGACGCAGGCTCTAAGGCCGATAAAGCTAGAAAACTTGGCGTTCCTTTGATTGATGTATCAAAGCTTAAGAAAATTTTGGAGCAAAAATGAAAGCTAAATACCTCGTTGTCACCAAATATGGTGCCCAAGATGCAGTAGAAGCTCTTGTGGAGAAAATGGAAAAATTTGATGGATGGAATTTGATGTACCCTCCTGTAATTACAGTAAATGAAGTGTCGCCTACTCACGGAATGAGTACTGCATCAACTGTAATGATTTTCGAGAACGATGAAGTAGAACGTCTGTTCTAAGAAATTTTCCCGATCTACTTTACTTCGCCCAAAAACCGGCTATAATTAAAGGTAGCACTCAACAACACTATTGGTTTTGCCCAAGATTAATGGTGTTTCTGAGGAAACAAACAGACAATAATACATCGCAGGCTATGATTTCGGGTTCCTTCTAAAATTTCACTACGCAAGAACTTACCCTGATTGCTTTCCTGCGACCAAAATTCCTCCCTGTTGAACTTTGCCTCACGGGCCTCAGCAGGGTTATTTAACACAACAAACGGCTATATTTAAGGTTCCTTCTTTATCATTTGAAAAACTTACCTTAATTGCTTTCCGTTTGTAAAAATTAAAGGAGATAAAAGATGTTGACAGCACGTAGTATTTACTTGAGCAAGAAGAACAAGCTTATTGTTGACCGTGGAAGCCATGAGACTCCGGTCAAAGTTGTAGCTACCTTTGTCAAAAACCTGGAAGCATACGGTTTCACCGTATCTAAGGCTCTTTTTGACAGGCTGTTGACCCTCTCCGTTCCTCAGTTGACTGATCTGTATGGGGACACTACTACCATTCTAAAGGAAATGGTTGGGGCTCATCGTGTATTTAAGCCCTTCTATCCTAATTTTCCAAAGCAGGTCATGGAAGCTTCTGAGGCTGAATTGTATATTAATGCAATTCTCCATTATTGGCTTACAGATTCTGAAGAAAAGCAAGTTGTTCCTCAATATGAGAAGGAAGACCGCCCAGAGTTGGATGAAGAAACCAAATTGCGTGTGATCGATTTGGGTTCCATTTCTGATTTTGAAAAATTATTTACCAAGTTAGTTGGTTCGAATTCCTCGATTTCAGCTACCGACAAGGAAATTGTTTCGTGGTTTGTTGAGAATTATAAGGATGATATCAAGCGGCTCGTGCCAGATAGTATTCCACAAAAGGAACAACTTTCGTTTTTAATTGCTCACACCTTGAAGCATGTGGACAATGCTTCTTTCTTGGTTCAAAAGCTTAAGACACCAACAGATGTGTTGCGAGCGGCAGTTGCTATGTCCAATGGCGATGTTTCGTTAGCCGAGCCAACTAAATTTCGCAATTTTACACGTAAGGAACGCAAGTTCTTGGTGTTGGCATTGGAATATTGCTATTCTGATTCATTTACTGAAGATTTGCTTAGATGGTCCGGAAGATGGACTCGCTTGGCTCACAATCTTCATATTGGCGAGTATAAAAAGGATTGTCCAAACATCCAAGAATCCTTCGATATCATTCGTAACAAAAAGCCATTTGTTACATTTAATTCCAAGGTGGAATCTGCAATTCGAGGCGACGAACTAGAGAAGGCTGTTTCTCTCTTGTCTACTCGTCCTGGTGATTTTGCTCGACGCTTGGATAAAATTGTGCGCACCGATGGTAGAAACTATGTAATTGAAGCATTCAGTAAAGTTACTGATAAGATTTCTACGCCGGTGCTGTTGCAGACCTATCAGCATTTCCAGAACCGTGAAAACAAGCAAGTTTTGCGCAGTTTTTTCCCAAAGGGAAATGTAGGCAAATTATTTGTAACAGAAAACAAGCCTTTGGCACCATTAGACCATAAGGTGGCAGGTTGCATTGTCAGCAATGTTCGCAAGGCATTGGTTGATCGTTTTTCTAAGCTTCCAAGCTTGGGTTCTGTTTACATTGATAAGCAGCTTAAAACTCAATTTATTCCATCGGGCTTACGTTCGGCCAGCAAGTCGTTGAGAACGCTGGCTCGTGGATCAAGAGTTGATTTTGGATTCGATGGAGATACCATTAGATTTTTCTTGTGGTGGCAGAATGGCGGTGGCCGCACGGACATCGATCTTTCGAGCACCGTATTTACTGCTAATTGGACTCATTACATGGATGTTTCTTATTATAATCTAAAAGATTGGGGTTGTCATCATAGCGGCGATATTGTTTCGGCTCCTCATGGCGCTTGCGAATTTATTGACATCACAATTAGCAAGTTTTTGGAAAAGAAACTTCGTTATGTGATGATGTGCATTAATTCATTCACCGGACAGAGCTTTTCTAGCTTGCCAGAGTGTTTTGCAGGCTGGATGGGCCGTGCCAATCCTAATTCAGGAGAGGTTTTTGAGCCAAAAACTGTTTTAGACAAAGTGGATGTAACCGCCAACACCAAGGTGTGCATCCCAGTTGTTTTAGATTTAGTTGAACGTCAAGTAATTTGGTCTGACTTGGCTTTGACTTCTCGTGCGAGAGTAAATAATGTTCATAGAAATCGCAGAAGCTTGAATGCTATGGGTCGTGCCGTAGCTGATTTAAGCAAGCCAACTCTCTATGATTTGTTTGATATGCATGCTGAAGCCCGAGGTGAGAAAGTAGAAAACAAAAAGTACGCTGACACTGTTTTCTCATTGCATGAGGGAATTACACCATTTGATTCCGAAACCATTATGGCTGACTTTATGGTTTAATATATAATTTGCTCTTTAAAGGGGACTCCCATTGGGAAGTCCCCTTTTTCTGTTTACACCCACTAAATATTGCTTTATAATGATCCTCACAGGAGGACAAGGCAGTGGGAACAACAGTTGAAATAAAGCCAGAAGAGCACTTGGGTTTGGTTTGCAAGGTTGTTTCAAAATATGTACCTAGGGGTATTCCTGTAGAGGATACAGAGGAATATGCCGATGGTGTTGTTGCTCTATTAGGTGCTGCCAAAAGTTATGATCCTGAGAAACACACTGAATTTTCTACTTATGCCTATATTGCCATTAAAAATGCATTGATTCGAAAATGGAACAGGCAAAAGTGTAAAAAAAGAGATGCTGTTGTTTCATCTCTAGACGATCAGGTAATTGTCGCCCCTGTTGACACTGGAAATTATGAATTTCTAAAGCTGATTTTCAAAGAGCACCCAAACGATACAGAAATTGATGTTCGCAACAAAAAGATTTTATTTGATTATTACATCAACGATATGACATTGCAGGAAATTGGCGATCAAATGCACAGTCGTTATGGTCAAAAGAAGCCCGTGACCAAAGTATGTGTTAAACTTTATATTGATGCTGCAATTAAGCTGATCAGAAAACGATTTAATCTAGATGATTTTTTGAGAATCGAAGAAATCCTCTCTTGAAATATTGTTTTCATCTTTTAAGATAAAGTTCTGAACCAACTACTCAACTACTCACAGGACGATCAAAATGAACGAGATCACTATCTTTAGCAATGGGATTGCCAGCAAATCAAGCAGTTATGATTTAGAAGCAGGTAAAAAGTTGAAAATTACTTTGCCTGTAAAAAAGGATCATTTGGGCGACGTTTTGGCTTCACTAAATGTATTTGGCGATGTGGATATGGTTTCGTTTCCCACATTCCCTCAAGAATCTGAAGGCGTTTTGACTTTGGATTCAAATAACGTTTTCAGCGACATGGGCGAAAAACTAAGTGGTGTTCCGGTTACATTATATTTTACAGATAATAGAGACCCAGACTCAGGCACGATCATTGGAACAGATATTGCTGTTGTTAATGAAAAAACAACTGTTGGCGCTTTGGTTTTGCTTACTGCGGCTGGAATTAGAAGTTATAATTTAAGCGGTCCTGGAAGCATTAAAACCATCACTATTCAAGATAAGGAAATTAAAAAAGAAGTTGAAAGGGCGTTAAATCGCAATCTTCAAAACATTAAGCCAAACAGCACAGTTGTAGAATTTGAACTTGCAAACAAAAAAGAATTACGAGCGACTGCTCTTGTCCAATATTCGGTCCCTGCTGCTGCATGGAAGATTAGTTATCGTTTAAATCTTTCAGACAAAAATAATGAATTTTCTGGGCTGGCTATTGTTGACAACAACACAGAGGAAAATTGGGACAATGTAATAGTCTCAGTCGTTACTGGTGAGCCTATAACTTTTAGCACAGATGTTGCTCAAGCAAAGATTCCCGAGCGTCAACATGTGAATATTGTTAAACAAAAAGCCATCTCGGCAGTTGAGGTTGGTACAACTGCTTGTAGTTTTGGCGGCAGTCACAACGCAAATTCACGCACTTATGGCGGTTTAAATGAAGACGAAAATGTAAATTTTGTTTCTGCTTTCAAGTCTCAGGTTGAAGCAAGTGAAGAAGGAGATTTTTGTATATTTAAATCTCCTAATCCAACGACTATTCCAGCCCATAGTTCTTCTACAATTCCTGTGTTTAATACCCAGCTTTCTAAAGCAAAGACTGTTCTTCATTATAATCAACAAAATCATTTGACTCGCCCTTATCGTTCTGTAGATTTGAAAAATGAAACCCCACATAGTTTAGAACGTGGTATATGCACGGTTAATTTAAATGGAATTCATGCGGGCTCTTGCATTGTTCCAGCCATGAAGCAAGGGGAAAGTGCTTTGCTCCCCTACGCATTAGAAACTGGCGTTAAAGTTTCGGTAGTTCAATCCTATAATGATGTGAAAATTAAAAGAATTTTTACTCATAATGGTTCATTTGTTGTAGAACAAGCACAAAGAATTGATACTGAATATACCATCAAAAATGTAAAAGACGAGCGTTTTACATTTTGCTTAGACCACCCTTGCTACGTTGATGAAAATGCTTTGGTTAATGCAAGAATTGAGGATGATTATCTTGATGGACAATATAAAGATGGTATTTACAAGTTTAATTTTGATTTAAATGCTAAACAAGAGGTTGTTGCCGAAGTGAGGCAAATTAATGTAGAGCAAACTTCATTGGTAATCAACAATAATTCTTATTTCAATATTTACCATGATTACATTGCCAATAATGGACCTTTGACCAAAGTTAAAGAATTTGCAGATGTTGTAAAAGCTTGTGAAGAGGTTTCAGAAATTCAATTGAAGATTAAGAACGCTCAAAAAGAAATTAAAAAGCTTGAGGAAAAATCTGTTCGTTTACGTGATAATCTTGCCTCAATAGAGAATGCAAAATGGCAAAATGACTTGATACACTGCGAAGACAAAATAGATTCTCTTAACGAGTCTTTGACAGAACTTGCAGATAAAGAGCAAAAAGCTATTACTAAAGTAATCAATATGTTGAGCAAAATTTCAGAAGAAATCTTATTTTAAAAAAGAGGGGCAAATTGCCCCTCTTTTTTTGTTTTCATCTTAGCCTTCCCATACTAGGAACTGGCCAGCAGGGCCGGAACCACCACGGGCATCAACTAATATTTGTTGCATTTTGGCTTGAGCGGCACTAATCAATTCAGAATTATCTAGGGTGTAGGTTCCCCATCTAACATCTACATCATTGACTACTGTGGCCACTCCTGGCACTAGTTTATGAACACGCATATTTTTCAAGTTAATCTTTAAATGACTGCTGCTTGAAGAATAATAGTGATCTGTAACACAGGCCATTCTTGGAGCACTAAAGCCTGTTCCACCGCCATAAACAGCATTGAGTCCCTGCATCCAAAACTGACAATTGCTAATATTTGCTGTGCCGCTTCTCATCACGACGCCAGCTAGAACACCACCAGAAACTTCATTGTTTCGGCTAGATTCTCCATAGCTTTGAGAATAATTTGCATTTCCGTAAAATTTGCAATTATCTACTGTTAGATCGTATTGGGCGCCACCACTGTTGTTCAAGGCAATGCCTTGGCGTGCAAAGTAAAATGTCGAATTTGTAAATGACATTTTTTTGGTGCCTTGTGACCAATCGTAAAACAACCAATCGTTGTTATATCGACCATTAAGCACGCAATAATCAAAACTTACTTCGGCATCCATACCAGTATTCCAGCCGATCATGCCGCCATCTTCGTAAACGTTGTGACAATTTCCTGTAAATTTGAAATTGTAAAAGCTTGCTTTGTTTGGCAAAATAAAACCAGTCGAAGCTCCAGGTTTGGCTTCCGAACCATCAATGGTTACACGAGTGATAAACTCTTGTCTTTTCTTTCCTTTATAATTACAGGCTGGTAAATGGAAAATGTAATCTTTACCAAAATCAGCAACAATTTTACCGGAAAATTCTAATGTATCTTCTGGCTGAATATCAGCACGAATATCGTCTATAGCAGAGCGAAGTGTGTTGCCCCATTCAATTGGGTTAGAAACTTCTGCGACTTCTAAAAGTAATTCGTCTCCACGAATCCATTTCATAATTTTTCTCCTTAAAGTATTGTATTCGAAATTATCTATGCTATAATAGCTCAGAGAAATTTGGGAATTTTATAGGAAAAAACATGAATAATTGGCAAGATTGTTTAGTTCCTGGCAATGTTCCAATGGTGGATTTTAAATCCAGCAATGGTTCTTGGATGGTAGATGTAAATGGAAATAAGTATTTAGATTGCCACGCACAATATGCCAGCCAAGCATTAGGGTGGAATCATCCTGCTCTTTTAAATATTGATTATGCCAATGTTGTGAAATTGGCAAATCCAGATTTTCATTCTGAAATTTATATGAATTTTGTTAAGGCATTTAAATCGGTCGCTTACAATTTCAAAAAGTTCTTTTTCATTGATGGTGGAACTCTTGGTGTTGAGAATGCTTTAAAAGCGGCCTTCGATTGGAAGTCTCAAAAATTAGGATGGGATGAAGATCGTGTAAATGAATTGGATGTGGTGCATTTTAAACAAGCTTTTCATGGTCGTTCTGGCTATACTTTGTCTCTTACAAACACCGACCCCAAAAAGACAAGGTTGTTTCCTAAATTTAATTGGACTCGTGTTCATAATCCTAAAATTAGATATCCAATTTTAGATGAATCTATTTATCAAGAAGAAGCAGATTCTCTTAATCATATTGAAGATGCATTAAAGCGAAACAATGTGGCAGCGGTGTTGTTGGAACCTATTCAAGGGGAAGGTGGCGACAATCATTTTAGAGATCGCTTTTTACAAGAGTTGCGCAAATTAGTTGACAGATATGAAACAATGTTGGTGTTTGACGAAGTTCAAACAGGATTGGGAATGACCGGAGAAATGTGGTGTCATGAACATTTCGGGGTGGTTCCTGATTTAATGGCTTTTGGAAAGAAAACACAGGTCTGTGGTTTTTGTGCAACGGAAAAAATAGATGAAATAGAACATAATGTATTAAATACGCCTTATCGTATTTGTTCTACTTGGGGCGGCAATACTTTGGACATGTTGCGAGCTACTGAAATTATCAAGGCGATTGTAGATGAGGGTTTAGTAGACAACGCTTATCGTGTTGGGAATTATTTGTTAAATGTTTTGAGAGAAATACCGGGAATATTCAATGTTAGGGGTCGAGGACTGATGATTGCTTTTGATCTAACGACTCCTGATCGTAGAGATGAAGTTCTTACTAGGCTTCGTGAGCATCTTTTGATCTTGCCTTGTGGCGAAAAATCAATAAGATTACGTCCTCACTTAACGATTTCGCAAGGCGAAGCAGAATTAGTTTTTAATTACATTAGAAGATGTGTTTAATCCCACCCGCCCGTGCTTGGGCAAATTAACACAAATCTAATGTGTTTTCATCTTGCATAATTCTAGTAGATAACTAGAATATCTAGCTGGACATTTTTTGTTTAATAGGTTTTATAAATCATGAAAAAAGGTTTCACACTAATAGAATTGATGGTCAGCATTACCATTGTTGGTGTGTTGATGGCATTGGCGTTAGTTGCCATCAATCGTGTAAGAGAAAGCAGCAGAAGAGCCCAATGTTTTTCAAATATGAAAAATGTCGGCACTGCTCTTCATTCTTTCTATGATGCTCGCAATCAATATCCACCCGCTTCAGAATGGTCAACGCCCGGTGAACCTCTTGGTAACAACAGGTATCCAATCGGGGTTATAGATAGGGTTACTGCAACTACCGAAGATGATAGGTTGAAAGGCAACTGGTGTATCTACTTATTGCCATTCTCAGAAGAACAAAGTGTTTATGATAATTTTGATTCTAGAAAGCCGTTACACGAACAGGAAATGGTTTATTCAGTCGATATTCCATTTTTGAAATGTCCTTCTGATGGATATAACACTTTGGACAATCATTATCAAAGAAGCTTTACTGTAAAAAATAAAGGATATGCAAGAGCCAATTATGCATTAAATGCAGGAACAAACAAGGCATGTATGGTTAATGTTAGAGAAGAAGACGACCCTCCTTGCCCCGATGGTTGGACAGCAGGTGGAAATAATTTAGAAATAAATAATTCGCAACTATGGGGCAGTGGAATTGGCGGGGTGAATAAAACTTTTAGAAATGGTGACTTCCCCAGCGGACTAAGCAACGTAGTAGCTTTTGACGAGGTTTTGGTTGGTCGTCATGAATGGGATCGCCGTGGTGCCTGGGCTCTAGGCTTTGCTGGCGCAAGTATTACGGCTGTGCATGGTGGTGGTCCAAATGGCGGCGCAGATGAAATTACCGGATGTTCTAAAATACCTGTTTCTTATTTAAGAGATTTGCCATGTAGTCCCGTTGAGTCCAATATGATTAAAGAAGTTAATATGCAAGGTTACTCCCGCAGCGCACATCCTGGAGGCGTGTGTGTGCTGTTGTTAGATGGTTCTGTTAAATTTATTGATGACGATATTGATAAAGATTTATGGCGTGAAATTCACCGGCGTGACAGCAGCAAAATTATAGAATAAGGAATTTATTGAAAATGACAGCAGTTTTAGCTGGCGCTTTGATCGGCCTGGGTTTTCTTCCTTGTTTATGGCTTCTCACTTTGATTGGGCTTTATTTAATATATCCAACTATATCATCGTTGTCTGTTAAGAGTATCCTTTACTCTACATTGGCAGGAGTGTTTTATATGGCTTCTGCACAATGTTGGATGTTTGTAGCAAAACACGGCGACAGATTTTGGCACGCCTGTTGGTTGTCTTTGGTAATTGGATTGTTCTGGGCTGTGCTTCCAATATGTTTTTATTTATTTAGAAGAATAAAACTTTTAGCTTTTAGTTTTTCTTTTGCTATATTGGAGCTTTCTTATCGCTATATTTGGAAATATGTAGATGAACTTGGATGGTCTACATACAACCTAGGAACATCTATAGATGAAATGCCTATCTTATTTCAAATGGCCGATATTGGTGGCGCCATATTAATTACCATGCTCTTGTGTTTAGCAATTTCGTTGTTTTATCATAAAAAATATTATTTGCTAGCATCATTGGTTCTGGTGATAACAATATATGGTGGCATTAGAATGAATGGTCGTTTTGAACCGAGCGAGCCCATTACCCTAGTCAGTCGTCATGAAATAGAAAATATTAATGATATTAAAACCTCGTCGATTTTATTGACTTCAGAAGGACTTGGACTTCCTGAAATGAATTTTGACGATTCTAAATTGGTTGCACTTGGCCACTATAGATATGAGGGAGAAAGAAGATATTACCCAGACATAAATCGCCATAGACATGATAGAAAATACAATTCAGTTTTATTGCAAACTGCAAAAGACAAAAAAATATATGATAAAATAAACTGTGTCCCTTGGTCGGAATTTGAGCCATATAACCCGTTACTTAGCAGATATGATCGTGGCAAAAATTGTGTGGCAATAAACCACAATGGAATAAATTATTCTTCTCTTATTTGTTATGATGTGGCCTTCCCTCAAACAGCACAAAAATGCTGCAAAGTAGGTGCAGATGTCATTTTAGTTTCTTCTACAGAAAGCCACGGTTTCAAGGGCTTTCTTGCTGCGGCTTTGTTGGCAAATACAAAATTTAGGGCAGTTGAAACTAGATTGCCAATAGTTCGTAATATTAGTGGTGGCTATTCTGGCTTGGTTGATTCTCGTGGTGTGTATGTGTCGAAGTTGCCCCTTTATTTAAATGAAACACACATAACTGAATCAGTTCCCATTGACAAAAGAATTTCTTGGTATTCTATTTGGGGAGATTGGTTCGTAGTATGCATTGTTGCATTGGGATTTTTAATTGGCAAAAGGATCAAAGATTGATGAAAAGATTATTTTTTTTGTGTTTAATTTTTACTGGATGTATTGCTGAAAAAAAACAAACACACTCGACGCCAGAAGTTCCTGTAATGGAATCTTCAAGTGAACCCAAATTAAGTCGCCGGGAACAAATAACAGATTTAGGCAAAGAAATTACATATACCTGTAATTTTGGTAAAATATTTTCTGGTGCTATGTTGGTGTATGAGTTTGAATTTACCAATCCTTTGGATGAAGAAATTAAAGCAAAAAATGTAATACAGTCTTGTGGTTGTGCAAGCATTAAAAAACCAGATGGTAGCGACTATGCTGTAGGCGACACTTTAACACCAGGAGAAACTGCAAAAATTATTGTTTCTGTTGACACAAAAAAAAAGCATGGTAACTTTAATACTGTGCCGATGTTAATTTGGGATGGCAAAGAGACTGATATTAAAGTTAATTTTATTGTCCAGGGCATAGGTGTGGCTCCGATTTTATCAAAGCCAGAAAGATTAGAATTTTCTGACGAAGATGTTAGAAACAAGATAGAAAAAGAAGTGTTTGTAACGGTTATGAATCCCGATGTGTTGATGGGTTCTGTATTTTTTGATTTATCACATTCTGGTTTTAAAATTGTTGACAAAAAGATTGATGGAAAGAAAATTAAATTAAAGATCATAGCAAGTAAAAGTGATAACGAGTCAATGTATTCAACTTTGCAGTTTAAAGCAAAGGTTAATGAAAAATTACAAAATAAAATCAACAGTGAAATTGTCTCTGGCAATGTTTGTTATTTAACAAGTGTCCAAAAAGTTGATTTAGAAATTAAACCGTCGTTGATTTTTGTTAAAACAGATGAGCCTGTGGCGACCTTGCTTGTGAAAAAACAAGGGCTTGACAAAAATGGTATAAAAGATGTATATTGTGACTCTCTTAAATCCTCTTGGCAAGTCAGATCAGCAGGAAAAAATACGGTTGTATTAAGTGTGAAGTTGGATGTTAATGATGTCCAAAAAGAAAACTTTGATCTTTACGTGAAGCTCAAAGATGGTGAAGAAAAGAAATTGTCTTTATTCGTGAGGTGAAAAATGAAGTATATTTTAGGTTTAGTATGTTTGGGTTTATTTGCGGCCCAAAGTTGGGTGCAAAACGGAAATATAGAACTGTATGTTGGCGAAGGTAACAATCATTGTTGTAAGAAATCTGAGTTTAGGAGTTGTATAGACCAGCCCGTTGCTGATGACTACATTTGCCCATCAACACGCCCAGACCCCTGCACTGACCCGACTTGTAATGAATATGATCATCGAGGATATTGTGCAGACGCAAATTGTGTGTGTAAAAATGGTTCTAATTGCGAACCTCGGCAATCGATTCCACCTTGGAATCCTGATCCAACGCCTCCAACGGGTGTTTATACCGCTAGTGATTCTTGTTATGAAACTGGGGATAATTCATCTGAACCTTGTTTTGAAGAAGAATGGTTTGATCCTCCTCCCCACATCGATCCTCCCGTATTGATCGCTTCTGCTTGTTTTTACAAATGCAACGTAATGATTGACGAATGGGATGGCACACAGCCTTCATGGGTAACTCAGAGTTACTATGTTTGCAATGCCGATGATACAGATATTTGTCCTCCTTTTTGGACTCAAGAAGGTGGTTGTCCTGGCGGTGTGAGTTCAAATGTAAATAGTCCATGTATTGAAAGCTATTGATCAACAGTTTGGAGATTCAAATGAAGTTTGTAATTACATTTTGTTTAACTTTGTTGGCGGCAAATATTGTTTGTGCTGATGATTATGCTCAAGAATTGATAAGAATGGCCGAAGCTCGTTCTGAAGCTGTAGTGAGTGGCCAATTGACTTATGAATACGAACGCACAGGTCACAAGAAGTTTGGAAGTATTACCATAGCATTTGAGGGTGATAATTGGGCTTGGACATATGAAAAAAGCATGATGAATGCTGTAAAAATAAATAAAGATAATGTAAATTTACATTATTTTGAAAAGCCATTGCCCAATGGCAAGCGATCTAAAGAGTTAAATTTAATGCCTTCTGTAAATTTGAAAGAAAAGTATAGAGGTATTGGTAATCGTCCTCCTTTCTATGCCGGTTCGTTTCTTACTGATTTGCAAAAGGAATGGGCTATAAAATCTATCAAAGATTTCCAGGTCACAGGCAAGGCCGTTATAAATGGTGTGGACACAGTGGTCTTAGAGGCCATGCCAAAACACACCTATTGTTATCATTTTGTTCATATTAGAGACAACACTGTTCGAGAGAAAAAGTTGAAGTGGTATATCGCTCCGTCTAAGGGCGGTGTCATCATGCAAATGGAAAATTATGATGAAAAAGGCAACTTGCTTTTCAGACATGTTTGCTCTGATTTAAAAGATGTGGGCTCTGGAATTTGGTGGCCTCGTTATATAAAAACAATGAATGCTAAAGGAAACGATGAAAAATTAATTCCAGAAAAATTGGAAAAAAAAGGTGCTGTAATTGCAAGGATGGATATCAATTTGGTCAATCAAGATATTCCAGAAGAAAAATTTTCAATGGACATCCCAACAGGAACTAAAGTTTTTGATGGAAGAAATCCTGAAAAACCTTTTGAGTTCACCGTCAGAGAAACCACGCTGCTAGAAGTGCTACCGGCAACACTCGACGCAGAAATAGAACCGAATACAAATTCATTTTTAAATTGGAAATTTGCAGTTGGTCTTGGATTGATTTTGTCGGCAGTTTTTGGTGTGATTGTTTACTTGAGGAGATCAAATGCTTAGCATTTTTTTGATTTTAACCTTAGGCACCCCAGTTAATTCGTCTAATTTGAACAATTTGATTGAAGAAGAATGGATTCTTAAAAAAGCATGTGGTCCATCTTCGCTTTGGGTGGCTGCAAAACTTCAAGGAGTGGATTTAGATTTAGATGAATTAATTTCTAAATCTAACATCGACAAAGAAAAAGGCGTATCCGTTGAGACATTGTTAACGCTGGCAAACGAAAATGGACTTTCAGCCCAATCTGTTAAGTTAAAATCATCTCAAATAGGAAGGATGCCGCCTAATTCTGTTTTAATTATGGGGCCAAACCATGCTGTTGTGTATTTAAAACAGAATGAAGATGGCGATATTGTTTATTTTGATCCTTATGAAGAAAAGGTTCGAAGGGTTCCTGTGAAAATGATTGAAAAAGTCTGGAAAGGTGAGGCAATCGTGTTTGAGCCTCTTCACAATACTTTTATAGGTTTTTTATTATTGACTGCTGCTGTAACATTAATTGTCAGCGGAGTTTTAAATCATGTTTTAAAAAAGAAATTGAGGTAAAAATGAAGTATATTTTAGGACTAGTGTGTTTAAGTTTATTTGCAGCCCAAAGCTGGGTGCAAAATGGCAACACAGAGATGTATGTAGGCGATGGTAACGACAAATGTTGTCATCGCCCACAATGGAAAAGTTGTTTAGATATCGTTGACCCACCACAGTGGGGCGAGTGTCCTGATGAACGTCCAGACCCCTGTAATGATCCATCCTGTGTGGAACATGATTGGAGGGGGTTTTGTCAAGATGCTTTTTGTAAATGTAATGAAGGCTATAACTGTGAGGACACGGTTAGTATTCCTCCATGGGAAGAAGGACAAGGAATCCACACCGCAGCGGACTCTTGTTATGTAACAGGTGATTATGAAGCTGATTTTTGTTTTGATGATGAATATGAGGGCGACCCCCCGGTTTTAATTCCTGAGTGTTATCGCCTTTGTGTAATAGATTATATCGAATGGGATGGCACACAGCCTTCCTGGGTGACACAAGAATATAAAACTTGTAATGGCTGGGACACAGAAACATGTCCTGTATGGTGGGCTCCTTCAACCAAGTGTCCAAATGGTGGAGTCAGTCCTCATCCTTCTGGCCCTTGTATTGATACTTATTGATTTTAAAAATTTGATTTTTAAAAAAAAATAGGGAAGGGCTAAATCTCTTCCCTATTTTTTTATAGAATTAGCGGTCAGAAAACCTCTACCTGCCCGTAGGGGGGCTTGCGGCAGCCCTTGTGGAACCAATGTTTCTGTCCTAGTTGTAATAAGGCAAACTGGATTTATATGTCCCATTCAGATAGATTGACAGCGAGGACCATTTTGCGTTAAAATGCTGGGATTGTGGAAAATGTAACTGGTATGATTATATGGAAGAAGAGTCCAAAATCATGTACGGTGACGATGTTAAAATTGAAGATGTTGCCGAAGAAGGCAAAGAAATACCATGAAAATACGAGAAATTGTAAAAAAATACTTTCCAATGGCATTCGATGTAGAAGTTGAAGCCATAATTTGGATGTGTACAGGCTATCCTCATGCTTGGAGAATTCCACAAGATGGGAACACTTGGTTAGAGTGCTTTGAAAAACAACTTTGTGATGCCGCCAAAAAATCAAAGGCGAACCCACAAGTAGCACTTAAACAGGCTGAAGAAGAAATGGATTCTTCTTGCAGTAAAAGAAGAAAAAAAGAAGCTGAGTCGCAAATTGGATTATCCGTCCCCAGTGCTGTCTTCGATCAAAAGGACATTCATCCAGAAAGATTAAAAGGAGGTTTTAGCGCCGCCCAAGCCGCTGAACACAGAAAACGAGGTGCAAGAGATTATCATTTAAGGCCAATCCAATCATGTCCTTTCTACCCAGAAAATTCTAATGCTGCCAAAGAATGGAGGGCAGGATGGCTTGCAGAAGAGAAGAAGTTTATCGAAGCCCGAGTTAATCATTTAAGCAAATTAGAAACATTAACGCCGGCAGAAGAAAAAGAACTTCGTCGCCTGGAAATTCAAACCGGCACTTCACAACCGAAATTACATAGTTTTACTTATAAAGCACAAGGTAGACGGGCCTTTAATGCTAAAAAATCAATTGAATCCTGCCCCTACCACCCAGCAGATTCAGAACGTGCTAAACATTGGAGAACAGGCTGGCTTGAGGAAGAAAAAGATAAAAAAAAACAAGATGTATATAAAAATGATTTTAGAGCAAAAGGAAGAAGAGATTTTCATTCGACAGGAATTGGACATTGCCCATTTTACCCAGATGGCTCTGATGCCGTAAGCGCATGGGTAGAAGGCTGGCTTGCTGAAGAAAAAGATTGGCTTGAAAGTCGTCTGAGTCATCTAAAAAAAATGGCACATCGCACAGATGAACAAAAAAAAGAAATAGAATCAATCGAAATTCGGCTAAGACTAGCTGGTCATGCTTCACAAGGATATAACTATCGAGCAAAAGGTCGTCGTGATTTTTGTTTGAAAAAACGATTCGAAGATTGTCCCTTCTACCCAGAAAATAGCTATGCTGCGTCTGAATGGAGAATTGGATGGATAGCAACAGAAAAAGGCTATTTACAAGAATATGCAGCATCCCCCTCTCCAGAGGAGCTTGAAGCGTTGAGCTAAGTTTAGTTGTACAACAGGTTGAAAAACTTCTTTACAACGAAGAAAAAACGGCTATAATGAAAGGTGTGCAAAAAAAAAGTAAACGACTTGCATAGATAATGTTACAAATAGCGGGGTGGAGCAGTCTGGAAGCTCGTGAGGCTCTTAAGTTTGAAAACTCTAGAAATAACCTCAAGGTCGCAAGTTCAAATCTTGCCCCCGCCACTTGAAATTTGTGCTTTACAAAAGTTGTAAAGCGGCTATAATTAAGTAGGTAGAAATTTGTTAGGCGGCACGCCGCCGAATCCTACGATCCATGGTGGGTCGTGGTTGTTAAAGGATAAGAAAAATGCTCAAGCAAACTCAGAGAACGAAACGTTTTGGTAAGACAGGGACCATAGGTCGCTGGCGTACCATTACACGGACTTGTGGTAATCAAAATATTACCAATCAAGGCCGTAATTTGATTCTCTGAGCCGATGAAATAATGCCCTTCGGTTCAGGGATGCCTGAACCGGATGGGTTATCTAGTGTAAGAAAACCCCTGATTCAGGCGACAGCTTGGATCAGGGGTTTTTTATTTTCATCGGAGTTAAAATGGACAAATTTCAAGAGAAAATTGGTCGTGGCTGGGAACATCCCGGCAAGAAAAAAGGAAGAAAAGTTAATCGTCGAGTCCAACGCCGACGACTCAAAGAGGAACTTGACCGTCAGCTTCGAAAGGGGGCGGCATGAATAGTTGGAAAAAAGCATGGCATGGTCGTGAAATGGACCAATTCGCCAGAGAAGAAAAAAGAACTATAAAACGAAAGAAAAAACGAGATAATCGAAGAGCATGTAAAAATGCTATGAGGAAGGGAAATTACGACGATATTAGCGTCACAGATTACGATGATCTAAAAGATAGTGATAGAAACCTATGAGTAATTTAAAAGAAAAAATCTGGGAGGCTTTAGAAAACGAAGAAATTCGCTATGGTTATCTGAACGTAAGAAGTTTAGATAAAGGTTTTGAATTTGAATATGGTGCAATGTATTCAGCACCGGCAGTTGGATTCAGTAATTTGATGAGGTTGTCCGAACTGTTCGGAACAGAAAAAATTGATTTGGCAGCGATTACGGACATACCATTCAAATTTACAACCCGACAAAAAATGTTAAGGAAATGAAAAAGTTAATTGAAGATTCCGATGGAGAATTATCTAAGGAGTAATTTAATGAGACTTTCCAAAGAAAAAGCGAACCAGTTTGTATCGTTACTTGTCAATTGGGTAGAAGCCGAATGTAATGTGTCAAGTGAATGTGCTTTTGAACTTTGTGATGATAAACGATTGGATAGGCTTGGCAAGGAAGCCGATGAGAAACTAGAGGAATTTAACAAGGAATTAGTTAAACTTATTGGGTGGGAAACAGGACAAGATAAAAATGGAGGATATGAATTAAAAGAGATTGAAGGGTAGTGCTCCTGGGAGAGCGAACGGTCTCCAAAACCGTGGTCATTTATGACCCACCGGGTTCGAATCCTGGCTACCCTGCTTTTAGGGCGGTGGTGTAAGCAGCATAGCAAGAAATCCGGACTCGCAGGTATAGGTTCAAGTCCTAAACGCCCTGCTTAACTTAGGAGATAAAATGAAAGTTTATTTAGTTGAATCAGGCCCAGCACACGAAAATGCAGATGAAATTTATATGCATAAAACCCTGAAAGGCGCAAATAAAAAAGTAAAAAAAAATGACAAAAGGGAACCGTTGGAAACAAACATCCCAATATTTGGGAAACAAAAGATCAATGGGTGTCATGTTGTCTGAAAAAGAATTAGAGGAATAATATCATGAAAAAATGGCTTGATCCTCAAAACAACATTGAAGATGGTGATAATTTAGAAGAAAAACTTGAAAAAATAGAGGATAGAATCAAAAACTATGTTCCCGATACTGCTTGGGAAGTATTCGACCACAAAGAACTAAAGCAATTGAAAAAATATAGAAATAAACTAATTAAAGCAATTGAAAGACAAAAACAAAAAGAAAAAACAATTGCAAATAAATCGTTAAGAAAATTGGTACAATTAAGTCAAGATTTGGGATTTTACGATTGAAAGGAAAATGAAAACCATGTTAGCCAAACGCTTGAAACCTTAGTGCCTCTCTGCTGCCGAGCGAAGGATGCGGAGAGCAATAAACATTTGCCTCCGTAGCTCAGTCAGGCCAGAGCTTCCGGCTTTTAACCGGAGAGTCGAGGGTTCAAATCCTTCCGGGGGCACTAAGGAGTCGTCGTATAGCGGGCTATTACATCGGACTTTTAATCCGAAAAACGTGGGTTCGAATCCCTCCGACTCTACTTTAAGGAATAATATGAAACTAAAACCTTATACAATAACTGGTGAATGTAATTGTGAAGAAGATTTGCGTGTTAATTGGAGGTTAAATAGCAATTATCACCGAAAAACAGCAGATCAATCTTGGAAAAAATTTACTGAACCAGATTGAAACGAGATTTGAGAAAGGGATTTGTAATTTATGGGACCGAAGCTTTATCTAGATGAGCACGAGCCTCTTAAGCTCGGGAATCCGGGGCAGTGCCGGGCGGTCCTACTTTTATTTATGGTGTTCATGGTGTAGTGGCTTCTGCATATCTCCCTGTGAAGGAGAGGGTGCCGGATCGTAACCGGCTGAACACCCCTTGATAAATAATTAGTGTAATGGTAGCAAACTGACAAGTTGTGTCGGTGGAGCGGTTCGATTCCGCATTATTTATCATTTGATAAATCGACTGGATCATTTGATTCCGGTTGGCAGGTTGGTTTCAACTTGCGTTATTTATCATTTTGATCTTTGACAACTTAACGATACACACTGCTCGATTCCGTAAGGGCATACGGGTGTGTAGTTCTGCGCTCGCAGGGGCCAGCGTAGGATTTATCGAGTTTCTAGGACTGTAGCTCAGCGGCAGAGCGTTTCTCTGATAAAGAAAAGGTCGAAAGTTCAACTCTTTCCAGTCCTACCTCGTGGTTTATCGCTTCAGTTCCACAAATCAAAAAATTTAAAGCCGTTTGCCGATTTCGTAAAAATCGGATTTATTCCGGTGGGGGTACTGTTGGTAGTATCATCTGCCTGTTAAGCAGAAATGGGTTTTCGCCCTACACTGGTTCGATCCCAGTCGCCGGAGCTTTTACTATATATAACATGGAAAAAATAGCATGTTTAACGCCGACCTACAATCGCTATCCTGAAAACGGATGGATGCTGGAAGAGTGTGTTGAGAGCTTTTTAAGACAGGATTATCAAAACAAAGAATTGTTAATTTGCAATGATACTCCTGGACAATTACTAAAGTTTAGCCACCCTCAAGTAAAGATATTTAATTTATCTAAACGTTTTGAAAACGTAGGACAAAAAATTGTCTTTATGATGGAACACACAGATGCCAATATCTTCGCTCGAATGGATGACGATGATTGTTATTTGCCTTGGCATTTAACTCAAGCTATGAAGAATATGGGTGAAAGCTTAGAATGGCACCCAGATTCACACCTGCTTTTTAGAAATGGAAAGGCCACTTTGTCTCACAACAATGGCAATTCTCATGTTTCTGGTATCTTCAGAAGAGAGGTTGTGAGTAAAATAGGCGGATATCCAGGAGAACCGCCCGGAAGGGAAGATAAAATATTCAATGAACTTTTGATTCAAAATGGAATTGAACATAAAAAACATTTTCTTACAAAGGAAAATGTAAGCCATGTATATAAGTGGTATGATGGCGGTCGTCATCTTTCCAACAGGAAAAGAAATCAAAGTAGAAAAGAACGATGGAATGAGATTGGATTATTGCCAATTCAATCTGGAGAATTTGAAATTAATCCACATTGGAAACAAAATTACGTTAAGCTGACAAAACGAGTGAAAATGTTATGATTTGTGATATTTGTGGCAAAACAGACAGTAAGATGACTGGCGAAAGTGGCCATGCTGGTCCTGTGGATTTTTATGTTGAATATTGTCTCTATCATACCAATGATGAAGTTATAGATTTATACGAAAAAATTTATGAACAAGGGACATTTGAGTGTGTTAATTGTAATAAACGCATTAGCAAATTAAGTTCTGTGTGTTGTTATTGTGATCATTTATATGATAAAAAACAAATTTGTGTTTCTAAATGTATTGCTTGCAATAAATGGATGACCAAAGGAGCCGGTCAGTGTCATCATTGTAAACATAATTACGATGTAGATTATTTAGTAAAATGTGTTAATTGCGGCAAACGAACTTATAAAGACTCTGAAAAATGTCTAATATGCAGTAATTCGATTGATAAAGTAAAAATGCATTGGTTTAAGCAAATTTTAATGCACCTTTGGCCGAGCGGCTTAGGCACCTGATTTCCAATCAGGACAGACGAGTTCGATTCTCGTAAGGTGCTCTTAAAAAGGAGAGAAAACATGCCAACAAAAGCAGATTGGATGGACTTTTTTGAAGTTATGATGTTTGTGTTGTTTTGCATTGTGTGTTGGCCTTTTATGCTTTTAACACTTCTCCCATTTAGTTTCTTTGAGAAGCGACCAAACTTCAAAGTATTTTGTGCTTATTCTACAGTGTTGCTTGGTTTAACGTCTTGGATTGTTGTTATAGTAATTTCAACGATGAATTATTGTGGGATATTTGGGTAATCCATGATGAGTTAATTACTTCAAAGGTTTCAAACTGTTCTTGAACAGCTTTGACGACGCCATTCCATTTAGGAGTAAAATCGTGACCGGCCATGATTCCATTTGGTTTTATTTTTGGCAACCAATAAATGATATCGTTTTTAACTGAATCATAATCATGACCAGCATCTAGGAAAATAAAATCAATATGTTGTGGTGGAAACATACCAGCGACAACTGTAGATTCTCCTTGGATTGGGACTATAGAATCAAAAAGTGAAAGGCTTTGCAGATTGTTTTTGAATATTGGGAAAATATTAGACCATTCTCCACAATATGTTTTCCAAATATCAACGCAAATAAAATGAATTTGTTTTTTGCTTTCTTTGATTCTGGAAGCCATGTAAGCGGTAGATTTACCTTCCCAGCAACCGACTTCAACGAATGTAGAGCCATTGGGGAAGTGATCAACCGCAAAATCATAAATATTTGCAAAATCAAACCATCCTTTAATGTTTGGGATGGGTGACTGAGGTTTGTTTGAAATTAGTTCACGAAAATTCATAAATTATATAGTTTAGCAACGTAGTCTAATCGGATATGGCGTTCGGCAACTCTGCAAAAGTTGTGGCAAGCAGTTCGAATCTGCACGTTGCTTTTATTGCCCGCTAGTGTAACGGCAGCACGAATCGCTTTGAACGATTTAGTCCACGTTCGAATCGTGGGTGGGCAGCTTAATTATTCCGGGGTGCTGTGTTGGTACGGCAGTTTGTTTTTGAAACAAATTTTTCAAAGGTTCGATTCCTTTCCCCGGAACTTATGCAGTTCGATTCTGCTCGTTTGTACGTTGCCAGTGCGTTAATCTGGCAATTAAGCTATCGAGGCCAAAGTGGTGCGGCGCTTGCATGGTAAGCAAGTAATAGTGGGTTCAACTCCCACCGATAGCTCTTTATAACTCGTGAGTGTGATGGATAGCACGACAGCTTGCGAAGCTGTAAGAAAAGGTTCAAATCCTTTACGGGTTGCTCTATGCCCGGTGAGTGTGATGGATAGCACGGTTGACTTCGAATCAACAAGAAGAGGCTCGAATCCTCTACTGGGTACTTATGCCGCCATGTGCTAGCTTAATCGGTGAAAAACCGAGTGGCGGTTCCAAACATGCCATGAAATGCTTATATATTCCATGGAAATAAATTTCAAAGAATGGTTATTGGCAGAAATGCCAATTAATAAGTTTGAATTGCTTGGCAAGTGGGGTCCAAATGATCGTCCACGAGGCTACAATCGTCAAGATATTGGAATTCTAACCAATCCCAAAGCAGTTGATAAAATTCATCGTCAATGGTCAAACACCAAGCAAAAATTTGATTTATATTTTTTAAGAGCACCTAAAGCTAAAAATTATCGAGAAATAGGGGAAGTGTCTCCTGAATGGGTTAAGGAAAATTTAGACATTGATATACAACCCAACCCAGAAACCATTACTATTATTTTTACTCAAAACACAGGTGCTGAAAAAGTCCCTATGACTGGTTGGATTATAGCTCATCGAATAGGACATGCGCTTTACATGAATCGTGCTGAAGGATATTCTAATGGTCCTTTAATGGGATTTTTCCAAAAAGTTCAAAGAGACTTTAAACAAATGACACAAAGATTATTTGGAAGCACACCAGATCAATATGGCCAATACTCCAGATATCAAGCAACGCCCGCTCATTTAGCGATGGCTGTAGGCACTATGAAGTCTGCTAAAGATAGAAAGCTATTTAGATTTAGTGAATTTGCCCATGAATTATTTGCTCAATACCTCATTACAGGCAAGATAAAGTTCAATCCATTACCTAGAAACATTCTTATGAGAAACCATATGGCTTGGGGACATCATGCTCCTCAAACTCGTTGGATTAGAGATGAAGAATCTTATGAGCATGTGTCTAATCGTTTAGAAGAATTAGAATATGAATATGAGTATGAATTAGATTATATTCTCGAAGGCTTAGAAGGTTCCATTTTTGTAATGTAAGGGGCAATCATGCTTCCTAAAGAAAGAAATGTTTGGGTTCTTTGCAATTACGCTGAAACAAAACCAGATGGCTCTCGCACTCGAACTTATCAAGTTTTAAGAGGCAGTTTTATTGAATCATTGGCCATGTTGTGGAAAATATTTTCCCCACCCGAAGATTTTATTTTTGAAATTATTGAGATCGGATTGTCAGAGGACATTGAACGTCGTGGAGCTTCAATGAATGAAATTTGTGTTGCAATTAACAGAGAAGATGGTTCTATGGTTGGTGAAATGGAATATTGGGGAGAAGAAAAAGAACTTAAATTCTAGTCTCGTAGGTGTATGCATGGCGGTCTGCTTAACCGAAGGCGAGGTTCGAATCCTTAGCGAGGCATTTTGCGATTCCATCCGGCTAGGCCGAGCCGTATAATTGAGGATAAACGGGATGCCCTCAAATCGCAATATTTTAAATAGGAGTATTAAAATGGCTTTATTTCCTTCTCGTGGCCGACTCCACTATGAGGGAAGAAAGCTTGTAGTGGAAGTTGATCAACAAATTGTAAATTTTTATCGAGCGTTAGTTCCAAAATATGTTCGATTAAATCCTCAAAAATATGCCGCTCACATTTCAGTAGTTAGAAAAGAAGATTTTGATCCTGCTAATTGGGGTCGGCACGAGGGCGAAATTGTGGATTTTGTTTATGAAAACAAAATTCATCATGGTCAAGTATATTACTGGTTAAATGCATTCAGCAATCGGCTCGAAGAGATTCGTGTTGAATTGGAATTGCCAATTAACAGTGAATATATTAGACCGCCTGATAGTTATGAAAAAGTTTTTCACATTACTCTTGGTAATGTGAAAAATCTATAAGTTCCAGACTCACGCATTTTTCCACCACCGTGACGGTCGGGTGAGACCTACTAGCTCTTATAAGGCGGGTGACAGGGTTCAACTCCCTGGCGGTGGATTTTTCAACCAAAACAAAAAACTGGGGGCAAAAACTGTATTTGCAGGACTGTCGTTCAATGGCTAGGATATGATTCTGATAAGATCGTGATGAAGGTTCGATTCCTTCCAGTCCTAAATGGATTTAATTGGTTTCCTTCCACAAAGGATGCCAAAGATTTTTATGGTGTGTGGGCAAGGTATTTTGACTAGGTAGCTCAGTGGCAGAGCGGTTGGCTAGGAATCTGATAATTCCACAGAGTTAACCAACTGGTCGTGGGTTCGAGTCCCACCCTGGTCTCTTAAAACAAGAGAGGTAAATCAATGAAATGGTTTAAATTTTTCAAAAAGAAAAAACCAATTGTCAGAAGTTTATACTGGTGTAAACAACCAAGAGGTGATGGTTGGCATTACTGCATACTACAGTCTGATAGGAACAGAGTGTTGGAAATATTTAAGGTTGTAAATGGTAAATTTCGCTTTAATGATACTTACCATGATACATCACATTTTCCTAATTCTTGGTGGTATGGACCCATTGAAGTTCCTTCTCCTTTTTACCCGCCCAGTAGAGAGTTAAATGCGAGTTAATTGGAATCAAAAACAATCTGGGTTTCAAAAATGTTGGCTTTGGCAATATGGTGCTGGGCCGTTTGAAGTAATAGAAGTTAAAGATCAATTGTATCGCATTGCAACATTAACTTATCCAAAAGCAGCGTTTCACAATAAATGGCTTATTCGAGAAACTTTTTTGCAAGCTTTTGTTAGATGGTTGAAACAATGGATATATAGTCAATATTAACAGCGAGACAATTTCTAAAGTATGGCACGAACATCCTTTGCCATATGATGCTCACTTAGATCATTTGACTTGCAAAAAATGTAAAACTCTTTACGAGTCTGTGCCAATTGTTAATTACGAAGAGTGGTGTCCAAAATGCAATGTTAAATGGAAATATTTTCGTAGAAATAAAAAAGAACGAGATGACTATGATTTAGTTTTGGAAAAGCGATTTGAAATTTATTGTAAATTGGCCAAAGAGTTATCTGGACAAGTTTTTGATTCCAAGGATAATCGACAAGCAAGCTTGGCTTTTAATGTAATATTACATGGTAAAAAAGTTTCAAGGATTAAAATAATATTACGTAAAATTTTAAGATTTTTGGGGAGTAGTGCGACCTTCCCGGTCAAACGGTAGGCTTTCCAGAAATGCAGCATTAAGACAGAGGCTAGTCTACCTGCTTGCCATGCAGGAAACAGGGGTTCGAGTCCCCTATGCTGCACTTTCCCATTTTATCTTAAACATTTTATTCAACGCTTTAATTCTTTTCATTAAAGTTTTATCTTCTCTGTGTTGTTGGATAAATTCTCTCACCTCGGCAACATCTGTGCTGTGGTGTTTATGAAGCAAATTGACATACTGAAGAATAAGCGATTTCATGTTTTCTCCTTTGTTAAAAATTGCCCTCTACATTATAGTGCATCTCGTAGAAAATTTTTTCTAAGTCTTGGTGTGATAAGAGTTTGTGGAAAACGTTCTTCGGTCACAAATCTTAATTTACCAAGGCGCAATGATTCGATACAATGTGTTTTTACACCTCGATTTGGAGACAATTATGCCCGAAGCTACGAATATGACGCCACAACAATTGCGTGAGCTTGCTGATCGAATGGAAGAAGAGCAAAAGCCAATTAAAACAGGCCGAGCCAAACAAGCTATTTATGCGTGGGATGGCTGTAATTTAGAACTGCCTGATAAATTTAGAAGAGACCAATCCTATTTTTTTGAGTCAGAAAAATCAGAAATAATGCATGACCTCAACAAACAAGTGGCAGAATCTTTTTGCTTAATTGCTGCTCCTGGTGATTTGTTTTATTGTTATAATTTTGACGGCAAGGAATTGTGGGCGAACAATGAGATGGAAGAAGGCCCAGAATGGGCTCGTAAAAATTTAATTGATATACAAGAATGTTAACATGCCACTCTGACCGGAATTGGCAACGGCCCTGATTTGTAATCAGGTATGGACTAACGTCCTTTGTGGGTTCGAATCCCACGGGTGGCTCTTATGGAAATTACTCAAGAAGAGCTAGCAGCAATTGATTTTGCCAAGAAGTGGAAAATTCCACTCGATCCAGGAAAATTGCTTGATATTCACTGTGGTCTGCATTCGGGGTTTCCAGATTGTTGTATAATTCATTTTTCACTGTTTGTTACTGCAATAATGGATTCTTTTAATGTAGATTGCATTAATGCTGGCTATAAGGGTGGTTGGACAGGGAAGCTTGATTATTTTCAAAAATTTGTTGTTTCCAAACTTCCTCAAAAATTTACAACTTTACAAGCTGTTAAATGGCATGTTTGCGAAGATTCTCATGTGCAATATGCACGTTGTCCTGCTTGCATTGTTCAAGATAAAATAGTTGAATTCAAAGATTGTGATTGTAAGAAAACTAAATATCACGATCGGTTGATCCATTGGTTGAAAATTATTGAGTTTTTAGAACAGGAGAAAACACATGTCTCAAAGAGTTCTTGAAAAATTAACGGATATTACAGAAAAATTAGGCAATTGCGTCGAAAAAAACTCAGACAGCATTTCCAGAACCAATCGCTCTATGAGCACATTAACTGAGCATTTGGGTAAAGTTGATATGCGAAACGCTCAAAAAATCCAAGAGCAGGAAGAAAAAATTAGTCTTTTAGTTGGCATGGTCGAGAAACTAGAGGCAGAAGTTGCTAATCTTAAAGATCGCATTCCGCCATTGGATTAATTGCCTCTATCGTATAATTGGCAATACGTCTGGCCCGTACCCAGAAAATTCGGGTTCGAACCCTGATGGAGGCTTTATTGTTATAATAAAAGCTAGCAATTCTTTTAATGAGAAGTGTGAAATAATTGACATCAGGATTGCATCACAAGGCGAATTAATTTATAACTCATCTTACGATGTTATTGACAGATGCCCGGACAACAATCGTGCAGGACAATTAGATTTTATTGTGAGGTTAAAATGAACGAGATTATAACTGATAATGGAAAAGGTTATTTTGTCCATTGTCGGAAAGATGATTCTGATCGTTCTGAAGCATTGTGTGGTTGCGGCAAAAGTGGCCATGAATGGAGTGCAATTTCTGCTGATTATTTTGAGACATATGATCAAGCTTTGAAATTTGCCAAAAACATGGTTATCTGTTAGATGCTAAATCTTGGATTGATTTCAAAGAAACAAAAAGAATTGCTGATCCCGAAGATTTTGGATGGATTAAAGTGAAGAAGCATGTTGATGATCCCAACCTAAGCACTGAAGAAAGATTTGAGAAACTACAAGATCATCACATAAAAGAAACGACGTTTTTGCTAGATAAATGTCGTCAATTGGCTGTTCAATTAAAAGATTATAATGATTTCAGTGAAAAAAGGTTGTGATCAATAATCATTAAATGCGGTGGATAGGATGTTGGTATTCTTGCTTGGTTCTGAGCCAAGTGCTCGCTGGTTCGATTCCAGCCGCCGCAACTTATGGCCCACTAGTCTAAATGGATAGGGCTACAGACTTCTAATCTGTAAGTGGGGGTTCGATTCCTCCGTGGGCTACTTAGGAAAATTGTTATGATTAAATGGGAACCGGGCGAACGAATTAAATGTAATTGTACTCCCGTGGCCACAGGAATTCCTGTTACTAATGAGTGGGAAGTGGTTGCCAAGGGAAGAATTAAAGTATTACAATGCAATCCGCATTTTGCTTCTTATCTTGAAGTGGGCAAAGAATATGAACTTTTGCCACATCCTCCTGAAAGTTATTTGCAACTATGGGAAATACCTGTGGAGTCCACCAAACAACCAGAGTCTGCTTCGCAGGTATTGTTGTATGATTGGAATGACACACCAGATGCTAAACCATCTATGGAAATTGATTTTTAAATGGATCATTTTGAATATTTCCGTGCTCGTTATGGCTTGCGTCCTGAAGACGTAAACTTTTTCCCATATGGTTCCAGGGTTTATGGGACTGCTTCTGAGCAATCGGATTATGATTACATCGCTATTATTCCGGCAGAACGTCGTTCTGACACCGGGACAGAATTTAACTGGAACAATGTAAACATTCATATGTTCAATCAATATGATTGGCAACAACAGTTAAATCGCCATAAAATTCATACTTTAGAAGTGTATTTTTTGCCCGATGGCTGTCGTAAAATGTTTAATTTTAAATTAGACAGATTTATTTTACGCAACGAATTAATGGCAAAAAGCCGTCACAGCTTCATCAGAGCGAAAAAGAAAATTGAAGTAGAAAAAGAATTCATTTTGGGTTGGAAGAGCTTGTTTCATTCTTTGAGAATTCTCGTATTCGGCACCCAGTTGGTAAAAATGGGAAAAATTGCCGATTATAGTGCTGCCAACCATTATTGGTTTGATATTAGGAATAGCCAGATAACTCAATGGGATTTATTAAAAGAGAAATACGAGCCGGAACATAAAAAATTATTGAAAGAATTTTTGCGGAAGGATTAAAATGATAGATCGTGATGAATTGAAGGAATTGTTAAGAGATAATTTAGACCTTGTTCTCGATGTGTCAGATATACCTTGGCTTATCATGAATTTTAATGGCGAAGAAATTGATAGGGTAGCCTTACCCATTAGGATTAACTGTTCAGATGATTTTGATGAATAATCTATATATCACATGAATGTTGTGCAATCATTGTGGATAGGGGAATCTTTGGGTCGTATGGAAGTGGCTTGTATTAAGTCATTTCTGAGATTGGGATATGAATATCATCTCTATACTTATGATGATCTTGCCAACATTCCTGAAGGCACAACAATTTTAGATGGAAATGAAATCTTATCTAAAGAGAGGATTTTTAAATATCAAGGCCCCAAAAGATTAGGCGGCGGAAGTTATTCTGGATTTTCTAATTATTTTAGATTTAATCTTCTGCGAATTAAAGGTGGGATATGGGTAGATGCAGATGTGTATTGTTTGAAAAGATTGCCAAAAGTAGAAGATTATTTATTGGTTCGCCATGATGATAGAAACATAACTGCTGGGATTATACAATGTCCTGTTAATTGTGAATTTGCCAATTACTGTTGTGAAGTTTGCGATTCCAAAGACCCCAATGTCATTATTTGGGGTGAAACTGGGCCACGCCTGGTTAAAAAAGCAGTTAAAGAATTAGGGCTAGGCGAGTTAGTGCGGCCACATGAAATGTTCTTTCCTATTCATTGGGTTAATTTACGACGATTTTTGGAAAACACTCCTTTAGGTGATGCTTATACAATCCACTTTTGGAATGAAGAGTGGAGAAGAAGAAAGGTTGACAAAAACGCTGTTTACGACAAAAATTGTCTCTATGAAAAATTGTTGAACTTTCGTATGAACAAAATTAAGTTTATGTAAGCGCCCATAGCTCAATTGGATAGAGCACCAGTCAGAGACTTGGTTGTCTCATGACTTCTAAACTGGATGTTGCAGGTTCGAGTCCTGCTGGGCGTGCTGAGGGCATTATGAAAAAACTACGCAAACTACAAGACTCTAATTTCTATTTATCGACAAAATATGAATCATATCGTCCATGTCAAAATGGTTCTAATTGTTGTGACAATGATTATTGTCGCTGCGAACGAATAATCGATCCCAGAATTGATGAAGATGTTGATGGGTGTCAAATAACAGCTATATTATGCAGCATTAAAGGTCGGCCGCCAATTGATGTCTATTGTATAGAGCGCATATTAACTATCAATAAAATCTGGGATGCTGGAAACTGGGATGTAATAGTTCGTCCAGGATATTATGGCGAAGAGATTTCAGGATGTCAGTTTAGATGGGGAGAATTAGTTGACAAGCAGATTGAGACCGCATTGAATTTTAAAACTAATCGTGCTAAAATAGAATATATCTTGAAATTAGAATATGGTCATCTTTTACCTGAAGTTCAAGGCAAGAGATGGTTAATAAAGAAAGTTGATAAAAATGATGTGGTTTTTGGCCAAAAGCTTTACCATGAAAAGCTAGATCAATCAGTTATAGAAAAATATCAAGATTATCCATTTCCTAGAGGCATATGTTTGTTTCAAGATGGTAAATACAGAATAATTGATGGTTATCATCGATTAGCTGCGGGGGAAGACAAAGTTAAAATAATATGGGCAAAAGCCTAACTCTCCTAGATTTGGCCGTTAACCAATATCTAGAGCCCACACACGCCGCAGCGTGTGCTGGGCTTTGAGAGCCTTTGGAGAAAAACAAATGTTAGAAATTACTGAAGACGATTTTCATCAAGAAGTTGTGCTTTCCGCTGTCCCGGTGATTGTGGATTTTTATTCGCCTTCTTGTGGTCCTTGCAAGGCATTAGTTCCAATTTTGGAAGCTCTTGAAAAAGAAAATGAAATTAGTGTGGTGAAAGTTAATGTAGAAAATAACATAGGACTAGCCACAAAGCATGGAATTACTGCCCTTCCAACTATTTTTATAGTCAAAGGCGGTGATATTCGGGTAAAAATGCAGGGTTTGCAAAGTCAACAAACTTTGCAGGATAAACTAAATAGTTTATGAATAAATTTGATCCCATAAATTGGGCCAAGAAAAATAAAATAACGCCTGCTTTCATGAATTACGGTGTAGGCGTAACATTCCTTTATTTTTCAGACGGTCAATTGATAGCTGAACACGGAAGTTATTCACATAGAGAATTGGAAAACAACAATCCTTCATTAAAAGAAAAATTAAACAATTTTTCTTGGGATGAAGTTTTAGAAGGCAGGACTGTAGAATTACCATCTGGTCATATGGCTTGTTCTTTTTGGCCAAAAGAACCGTTTTCTTATAAAAATTATTTAACCCCGTGTTTAAAAAAATTGATTTCTTATGGTTATTTAACCGATCAAGATATAGTAGTATTACCACCATATAAAGAACCACATTATGTAAGTGAAGTTCTAAAGGGTATAGAAATAAAAGACCTTTCGTCTCTCGAAAAACAAGAAGTCGATTATTTTAAAAAATTACACTTAATGAAGGGTGATGAAAAAAAACAAGCGTTAACTAGTTTAGGCATTAAACCCAAAACACCTGCTTCTGCTCAATACGGACTAGCTCCTGGTCAAAAGGCATGGGCCTTGAACAGCGAAAATTTCAGCTTCAAGAAATGGCTTTTACAAATCACAGAACGTTCTGTATAATCATAAGATGACACATATTAGACCCACAAAACAGTATATGGATGATGCTGCCTTTGATCCTCTCAAATTAGACCGAAGGATCAAAGGCGTTGTATTACGTCTAAAGGAAGCTGGATTCGAGACGTTTGCTAGTTGCCAAGGAGGGCCGCACCATGCTTACAATCGCCCCTTTGTAAGTATAAAATTGGATCATAGTGAAGCGAATAAGGTCCGTGAGTTTTTGAAAGACAATCGTTTGAAAAATGTAGAAGTGTTTCTTCGAAACAGTAAATATAGCGATGGTTTTGAAGGTGAATATGTCAAAATAGTTGGTTTCTCTTTGAGAGATTTGGATTAATGGGTTATCCTATAATTAACAGAATTGTAGTATTCTTGCACGGTGGCCAGTTAAAAGCTGGTCAGCTTGTTCCATTAGTGAGAAGATTTAGATTCATTTATTGCGATGCACAAAGAAGCAGGCGCAATTGTGTTATATGATGGTCCTCCAAATCAGGAATCCAAGCAAAATTTACGCTCTGTTGGTGAAACGGATATCACGACATCCTCCTAAGATGTAGTTTTAGGTTCAATTCCTAAACAGAGTATTAGGTGAACAATATGGAAACTTTGGTTGCCCATCCTAGTTTGTTGGATATAATAGATAATTTGTGTGAATCTGTTATAAAAGACAAAAACCACAATATAGTTTTTAAAACCAAATCGGATTCGATGCTGCCGCCTGTCAAACTTACCTTTCCCGAAGACAGGTTTATTGAATATGAGCCGAAAGATGCTGCTTGGGCTGTTCCTTTGGGCTTGGCAAAAGTTGAAGGAGAAGTAGTGTGGTATGAAGTTAATTCAAATTATTTAGAACCTGGCCCCGTTCCGATCACAATTGGCAGGAATTTTGAAGATGAGTATTTTCAATCCCATTTCAGCCTTGGTTAAAAAGTGGCGGGGAGAAGACGAGGAAGTGAGCAAAAACAAGAATAAACCCAGGCCCGTTTTGATGGAAAATTGTCAAAAAATGCCAAATATCGACGACGCTGCAATAGCCTTGTATGAGCATATTGTAAATGATGATCGCCCAAATTGGTTTGAATTTGTGGGGGTTAGCGGCAAAGATTTGGAAGTTCATGTAAATACAAAAAATCACGGTCATGTTCCTAAAAAATGGTATGGCTTTGATGTCAAGGTCATAGAGCCGAAAAAATCAAAATATTATTTTCCAATGATTGTTGATGATTAATGTAAAACCCCCTATGGGACAACAAGGATATCTAATCTATGCCCCAGATATCGATAAATATGTTTTCAGAGTCTACACCAACGAATCTGAAAAAGGGTTTATCGATTATGATCTGTCAGCAGAAGCTATAAAAGTAGAAATTATTGATAATCGTGTGACATTAAGAAATAATCAAATAACTTGGTCCGATAAAGCATTGGGCCTAGAATGACGTTGTGGCAGAGCGGCGATTGCACCAGTCTGCAAAACTGGCGGGCGTAAAGCCCCACATGGGTTCGAGTCCCATCGGCGTCTTTTTCGTTGTTTTTACTATTATATTATATGCTTTTAATATTATGTGTGGCTTTATTGTCCACTAGCCCATCAGAAACCCCTATAGAACGATTAATCTTTCAATTAAGTAGTAATTCTTTTGAAACAAGACGAATAGCTTTTGAAGAATTAAAAAAAAGGGACTGCCTGCCAATTCTGAAAAAGAGCTTGGTAAATGAAAAATTAGATAAAGAGATACGAGAGTCTTGTAGAAGGCTTATAGAATATTATTGTTGGCACTCTATGGGAAATGGTGATAATTATCCATCAATTTGGTATTTGCCTGCTGAAGTTAGATATGTTGTAGAAAACGATTTCACAGTAGATAATTCTTCTAAATGGTATAATGTTTATTATGCAATAAAATACCCAACACATCGCAGTGTTTTTTATTCATCATCTGAAGTTGCCACATATGCGACTAAGCTTTTTCTTTCTGATGCGATATTTTCTGAAAAAATAACAAAAAAAGAAGCTTTTGAAATTATAAGAAAGATGCAACACAATGAAAATGAATGTTATTTAAAAGGCAACTGGGAAACTCCATATTTGATGCTTCGACAACCAATTAAAAACCGAGGCAGGTCACAACCATGATTTCTATCTTTTTTTCTTATTTCTTGTTTTTTCCTATAAATTTAGATATAGAAAAAAATATAGACCAACTCAAACACGATAATTACAAAGTAAGAGAACTTGCCGCTGAAAAACTAAGAGGATATGACTATTGGGCTGTTCCCGCACTTAAAAAACATGCTGTGGAGAATATTAATTTAGAAATTAGAAGTTATACCAATACTTTGTTAGGTGAAATTCGTAGTGTTTTACCATCTAAAAAAGGAGTGAGATTTCCTGGAATTTGGTGGATGCCTAACGAACAGCGATTTCGAGTCATTGACGATTTCTCAGTAGATGTTGCAGATCATTATTTTCTTAGGGCTTATGATATAGTAAGTGAAATTCACTATCGGGATGAAAAAATTATTTTAAAAGACAAAGACACTGGCAGATATTATCCTGGACCCCGTAGCATCACCAGGGCAGCTACCCGAGAATGGATTGGCGATTTAAGAGAAGAAGGAATGTCTCACAAGGAAGCAGTAGATTTATTGGATCAAATGCTTTTGAATCAAGAGTGTAGATACCACTATTACATAGATTGGAATTCATATTTATATTTTCCTCCAAGTTGTTTATTGTATGAATTAAATGGTTTGGACTCTCGTGACGTAGAACAATACTATTACGATGAAGATGATTATTGGTGGTAAGGAGAAAAATTATGTTGTTTTTGCTTGCTTGTGTAATTTGTGCTTCGCCTGATTATGAAGGTTTAATTAACCAATTAGGGGACTACGAATATGTAGAGAGGGTGCATGCCGCCAATCAACTCTATAAACACTCTTCAGAGTCTATTCCATATCTCAAAAAGGCATGTAATCACCCCGACCCAGAAATCAAATATAGTTCTAGAAATATTTTGTTGAAAATTAGACATGTTTTGCCTTCTAAGAAGTTTGGTGTCACCCCTGATATGCCAAGCATTTGGTATCTTCCACCCGGTCTCAGATATAAAAATGGTGAAGACTTATCATTAAAATATTATAACAAGGTTTACTCACAAGCCTATAAAGAAATGATTAATTATATTCCTCTTGAAATTCCTTTGAGTTTAATGGAGTTGAGAAGCAGGAAAGAAGAGCGAGAAAGAAGAGAATATTATTCCCATCTTGTTAAAGAGTTTTTTGGTTGGGATGTTTATTTAGTAGCCTATACAATGAATTCTAAATTAGCTGAGTGGTGGGCTACTTATGAATATATTGGAGATATGAGAGAAAAAGGAATGAGTCATGAAGATGCTGTGGCGGTTTTGGATCAAATGATTTGGAATAGTGAACATACTGTTTTTTATAACAGCCAAAAACATTTTACACCCAAATTGCCGCCATCCATAATGTTGCCCAAAGGCTGCTTGGAAAATTTGATTATTTTTGAAACTATCTATTATTCATTGAAAGCAAGAATACGATTGATTCAATTTAATTCGTTAATCAATTTCCCCTTCGAGAGGGCTCAAGTCAATTGATTTAGGATTAAATTCTGGAAAGTCTATTAGCTCTTCTAGTCGTTCTTCGGGATTTTGTGATTTCTTTTCTGGTTTTTCTGGCAAGGTTGATTTAGGCTTTTGAGCGGGCAGCAGTTTTTCGTTGTTTTCTCTTGTGTTTTTCACAAAAACCATAAGCAGTATTGCAATAAAAAAGAGCATCATTAGAAGGAGTTTTCTCATATTGTATATAATGATTCTGTCTTGAATTTAAATGAGACTCAAGCTATAATATCTGTGGTTGTTTACTGAAAATTGAATGTGATTTGCCTTGGGTAAAAATGACGACTAAAACAAAAAAACAGCCGACATTCGCAGTCAACACTGTGTATGCAACTACCATTGTTCGACCAGGAGTTATGCAGAAAAATCATAAAAAAATATGGTCGGCAGCAGAGTTCACCGCACCTGAAAAAGACCCTTTTGATGTTGTGGGTCAGTATGTTCGTTTTTGGCTTCAATGGTATGAAGATTCAAAGGTAAAAGAAGTGTGGGAATTTTTCAACGCAAATGTAATGTTGCGATCCAATGTGACTTCTTATAAAGGTAATAATTATATTGTCACATATGAATACACACAAAGAATTTTTTAAAAAAGGAAAGTTATGTATATTTTAACTAAATTGTGGTTGATTGGATTTTTCTTGTTTGTCATCCTAACTTTAGGATTCAATAATTGGGATACTGTTGACACATTTGATTCGCTTGATGCTTTGCTTTTAATGGTCACGGGTTTTGCCATGTTGTATCAAGTATTTCAACTTAGAGGTTCCCTCGACCATCAAAAATTATTTAAATAACAAGGAAATATTATGAGATTAGATCATATTGCATATCGAACGAAGGATCGCAAAAAAACAACACAATTTTTCATTGATGCGTTTGGATATAGGGTTCAACAGGAATTTCAAATTGAATTTTCTGATGGGTCCACTGCCGATTGCATTGCGTTAGAACCTCCGGAAAAGCTAGACACCAAAATGAATGGTGGAAGTTGGTCGGTGATCTGTTCTGTTCCATTTGCTTCTGATAAAATGTCAATGCTTCTAGAACAAGAATATCACTTGGCCCCTGAGATTTTCGTTTCTGATGGCACCCCTGACTCTATCGTAGGCAAATGGGTTGAAGCTAGAAATGGTGTTGGTGGAATTCATCATTTGGCATATCAAGTTGATAGCGTATCAGAAACAATGCAAGAATGGCGTGGTAAGGGATATGCGGAATTCACTACGCCTGACCCTTTAACCTGTCCTGGTTTAACACAAGTTTTTACAAAACCATCAGAGCTTACAGGCGTTATCTATGAGTTCATTGAGCGTGGTGAACATGGATTTTGTAAAGATAACGTTAAAAACTTAATGGAATCTACAAAGGATGACCAATAATGGCTCTTTGGCCAATTAAACAATCGCCATTTCTGTATTCAAAAGATGCATTGGAAAAGTCTGTAGATCGTCTCAACGATGCAGTAAAGAGGCATTTGCCTTTAATACGAGCACGTATAAAAAATAGACCAATACATCAAAGTATGGTTGAATGTTTAACGGATGCAGAAATTGGCAGTCTTTTTTTTGAACTTATAAATAAAACATTTCCCTTGAAAATTAGAGCGGAAGTCCCTTCCAACATAGCACCAGAGTTAGACACTTATATTTTCTTTGAAATAGATGAATATGGCAGAGTATATGGCTTGTTACGAGATGTAAAAACAGCAGGAGATGATTGATGGAAATGAATATGCGTGAATTTTTGACTGGATGTGCCGTTGGGTTTCTTGCATGTTTTTTTCTTATTGCGATACCAAGGGGCAAAGAAATTCGTAGATGTAAAAAAGAAATCGATGCCATGAAAGTTAAATATGAGGGATGGATTGACGATCCTGGTTTGCCGCATCCTATCCCCCCTAAAGAGAAAGCAAACAAATGAAAACAATTCGCTTTGTTGGTAAACAAGAAGAAATGGGGTATTATTTAAAGCTTGGTTCGATGGATGCACACGACCCACCAGAGCGTGAATTTAAGGGCGGAGATGAAGTTAAAGTAGAAATCCAACTTAATGATATCAACTCAGATTGTGTGGATTTAACATTTGAAGATGGGCAAATAGCTATTGAGGTGCCAAAAGAATTTTTTATTGAATTATAAAGAGGAAGCTATGTTTCTAATTAAAAACAGCTTGCATCCACGTTAAGGTTTCATCCTTAACGTGAGGTGCTTTAATGTGTAGATTTTGTGATTTTGAGTTACGATATCCAAGAACAACCCAAGAACGCAGAGTAAATGATAAAAAGAATAAATATTGCAGGCGAAAGCGGAATATATCCAATTTGCCTAGTGCTCGTGACGATCTTTGGGTTCGTAAGCAAAAATCTTGGAAAAAGAAAAGAAAAACCCAATACCGCCCAGAGGGCAGAGGCGAAGAACACACTCTGTTGCTAGAGTTAGAAACAGATAGCATATGGTTTCGTTCTGATCCGGTCTATCAACTATATTCTAGAATTGAAGATTATTTTGAAGAACAAGATATTCCCTACAACACTGAATATCTTTATAAAACTTATGAAAAATGTTATGAATATCCAAATGGATATTATGCACTAACTGAAGAAACCTATCCTGTAATTTACTATGTTTTAGGCGGGGATAAGATAAACAGAATAGACTATCGTCGTATTTGGGTTTGGGTTAAATTAGGTGAACCTAAAATAAAGTGCAGAAAATATAGTAGGCTAAAGGGATATCAAATTACTTATTGGACTGATAAAAATATCGATTTAAGATTTTTTGGGGTAGAATGATGGACAAGGTTTTTCAAAAAATAGTTAACTTAATTGTCTTTTTAAGTTTTGTTTTTTTGACTTGGTGGAGTGCTGAGAAGGCTTGGGAATATGGTTCTTTGTGGTTTGCTGTTTTATGTGCTTTGTCTGCATTTGCAGTGGTAAATATAAGTGATTATATCGTAAGAAGATGATTAAATTGAGATGTCCAAAGTGTGATTCAAGTAGATACATAGCGGACGGCGACATGGTTGCTGCTGATATCGAAGGATATTACGAAGCATTTTATTCCTGGTGGCATTGTCTTGACTGTAATCATATTTGGAGATTTGACAATGATTCTCTAAACCCTACAGAGGATGATTTTAAAGATGGATGATTTAAAAAAGGAAAATGAAGAATTAAAAGAAATTGTTAAAAAACTAAAACAGCACAATGCCTTACTGAGAAAAAAATTAGAAAGATACGAACAAGAGGCTATTCGTCGATATCGCCACGATATGGATTATTTACCATATGAAGACGATGATAGAAGGTAATTTATGGTCAATAAAATTCCATCAAATTTGGAAGAGTGTTTTGAACATTTAGATCAAATTTTTAAGCCTGAAAACAAAGAAGCTGTTCTACACAATGATGGGTTTTTAGATATTGGTTTGGGGAGATCGCTGAGAAATCTATGGGGGCTATGGGAAGACAGTCCTTTAAAAGATTGGTTTAATGAAAGAAATATTTGGCATCCCGATGATATGTCAGGAATTATTCTAACTTCTTATAAAAGATACCTAATTAATCAGCCAATTGAATTAGAAAAACAATTAAAGTGTTGTCAAAATTATTGGATTAATAGTGGCGTTGATATTAAAGAAGAAATGCTAAAAAGCCAAAGTAGTTAATCATACATATAATATGAAAATTGAAATTGAAATTGAATTAGATGGCCCCTTAGATGCCGAAACCAATTTACCTGAAGGTGTAAAGTTTATCTCTTTTCAAGAAACAGAAAAGAACTTTGACCTTGCTGTAACAGGCTTATTGATCTTAGAAATCATTAAATATGGCTCCGCAGCAGTTACTGTTGCAACTGGTGCTAAAAAAGTCTATGATTATTTCAAGAATCGAAAAAACGTAAAAGCCGTGAAGATTAATGGTAAAAAAGTTGACACGAATAACATAGAAGAAATGGCTGAAGCAATTAAGGTAAGTGTGATGGAATGATTCCACCATGCAGGCATCGTATAATGGTATTACCTCAGATTTCCAATCTGATGACGGGGGTTCGATTCCCCCTGCCTGCTCTTTAGAAATCTTTAAAATTTTCAGGGAAATTCTATATATTAATGAGGTTAACTTGGAGTTAACATCGTTTTAATAAGTCTGACAACTTTTCAAAAAGGTTAAAATGAAAAATCTAATTTTAGGCTTAGTTGTTGGTTTGGCCCTTATCGTGCTTCCTAATGCAGCTTGTGCTGGACGTTATAGTTCTTCTTTTAATAGCCCTGCAAAAGCTTGTTGTAAAATTAGCGGTGGACATTGTAAACACTTTGTCCACAGACATCACAGACATCATAGCTGTTGCCATCACAGGCATGGTCATGGTTGCCACAAGCATCACGGATGTTGTCATCATGGTTGTCACAAGCATCATGGCTGTGTTAGACACGGCTGCTGCCCAGGAAGTGATTGTCACAAATGTCCTTTCTTAAAAGCACATGGTCATAAGTGTCCTTTTTTGAAGGCTCATTGTCATTGCCACAATTGTCATTGTGGTGATAAATGTCACGATAAATGCCATAATCACAAATGCCACAACGGTAAATGTAAATTATAAAATAAGGAATTTTAAGCCCAAGTTAATCCCTTGGGCTTAAAATTTTTTTACTATGAAAACATTAAATGAATATAGAAAATCAAGCGATTTGCCCAAACTCTTGTTTGAAGCAAGACAAAAAGCACATAACGATCATTTAGCATCTAAATCCTACGCAGAACATAAGGCTCTTGATAGCTTTTATACTGCCTTGTTAGATTTGGCAGATGATTTTATCGAAACATATCAGGGCCAATATGGCTTGATCGACCCACCTAAAACCCTCGAAACCCCAGAGGGCAATACAATTCAGTTTTTGGAAAATTTTGCTTCCCAGTTGAAGTCTGCACATAAGAACATGAAGGACGACACTCATTTGCAAAATATTGTAGATGAGATTGTTGCATTGACTTACCGAACAATTTATAAGTTGAAAAATTTGAAGTAAGCTAGCGTAGCTCAGTTGGCAGAGCAGTTGATTTTCAAGCATGATAGCTGCCGAAGTAATCAACAGGTCGCAGGTTCGACTCCTGTCGCTAGCTCTTAAGGAGCCCAATATGGCAAGAGTTTATCAATGTACCAAATTTTGCATGGCCAAGAAATTTTTTAGTTTATTTCCCTATAAATTTCAATGGAAATATCGTAGAAATAAAATCACAAGAGAATGGGAAAAAGTAGAGTCTGGTTTTATTGTTGAGTGGCTTTGTTTTTATTGGTGTTTTGAAGAGCTTCCTAAAATCTAGCTTTTATTTTTTTCCAAGCAATTCTTGCTGGTTTTTTAAAATAGTGTCCAACAAATCCTCCAATCTGCTTCATCCCCAATTCTTTTCTCCATTTGTTTTCTAAATTAGTTAGCTTACATTCCACCTTTGAAGTGCTGAAAAACCAAATAAAAACCATTAGTGGTAGAGCAATATACCATGAAGCTAAAAACGGAAGTAAAATAAAAGATAACCCAACACCACATACCAATATGAAATGCAATACAATTAATATGTATAAAGCCGGTTTTAACCACTTTGGAATCGGTGGCTCTAAAACAGATTTCACCACTACTAAGGATTGCATTAAGGAATCATTTATGCTAATTTCTCGTTCTAGACGACCAATGAATTCCTTTAACTTGTCCTCTGGCAAATAATCTTTAGAGATTTGCAATAACTTGATTGCATCCTGATTTGTCATGTATAATCCTCACAACAAGCTATTATTATATATGTTTAACACAGTGTTATTTTAATTATAGGTCTTGTTTTAGGCATTCTTATCGCTTTCTTAAATTCAATTTTAGAAGCTGCAAAAAATGCTAATAATAAGAATATGATAATCAAAATTCGTCTAAACATATGATATTTAGGACTCTAAAATCATGAATAGATTATTGATATTAATATGTTTTTGCTTTTTTTGCCAATCGTTGATGGCAAGAGAGGTTTTTGTTATTCCGATTGACAAAGAAACAAAAACATATATAATAACTAGCGATTCGATTGAAGAAGATGGGGCAATACGTCAATTATGTAAAGCCAAAGTTGTAAACTCCATTTTGGTTGAAGATTCTCTGTATTATCTGCTTCAGTTTTCTTTTAGAGAACTGCAAGGCGATTTAATTATCTACACAACATTTGAAGCTTACGTTTTAGAAGAGTCTGACGAAGAGATTGAAGAAACTTGCTCTTCCTAAGAAAAGTTGTTTCGTAAGTTTAGTTGTACAGAGGGTAGGCAGCCAAAAAGTTTCTCGAAAGAGACTTTACAATGAACCGAAAACGGCTATAATGAAAGATGTCGAGATTAACGTGCCTGAGGCAAGTCAGCGCATAGCTTGCCTCGGACCTCCTCCCTGGGGGCAAAAGAAATTTTGTCCTCAGGTGAAAAAATTCGTGAACCTAAATGAATTTTTAGTGTCACGTAACTAGATAGAAGTATGAACAACCCCAGGGATAGTATCCCTGGACACATTGGAGATTAGTAATGATCAATTTTCTAGCTAAATTTGAGATGCCCGCAACCGCTGCGGTAGCGGTGCGTCCCGAACAGCCAGAAGCCGTCGATACATGATCTCCTGAACCCTAAGGTTCAGGGGCTACCTGAACCAGTGGGAACAAATTTAACCCCGTTCAGGTAAACTTACTTGAACGGGGTTTTTTGTTTTTAGGAGTTAAAAAAATGAGCATCTTAACCTTGAAAGTCGTTGGTAACAACAAAAACTTTTCGAGATTAAGATATGAAAAAAATAGTTGGACGCATACACAAAGGAAAAACAAAACCTAGTCAAAAATGGAAGAGAAAAATTCCTCTGTTTTTGAGAACAAATAAGAAACGACGCCGGGCTCATAGAAGCAAGGCAGGTTCTTAAAATTAAGCCGGGCTTTGCCCGGCACATAGGCGTGAGGTGCAGATGGTAGCACGCTTCCCTGTCACGGAAGAGGTTGCGGGTTCAACTCCCGTGGCGCCTGCTTAAACTAGAGTTAGCTCAGTCTGGCAGAGCACTTGGTTTGGAACCAAGGGGCCGTAGGTTCAAATCCTACACTCTAGACTTGCGATCTTTGACAATTTGTTATATTTTTGGAGCCGTAGCATAATCGGTTAATGCACCTGATTGTCGATCAGGCGATTTGCGAGTTCGAGTCTCGTCGGCTTCGCTGGATTGCGCATCCCGTGGAAATAATTCTGTGAAACACGATAAACCAGGAATTAAAAGTAATTGTTCGTATTCGTCTAGCGGACTTAGGACGCCGCCCAGCAGGGCGGAAACATGGGTTCGAATCCCGTATACGGGTGATTGCTGACCCCGATTGGTGAAATGGTATCGCTCCTGTGTTACATACAGGAATTGGAGGTTCGATCCCTTCATTGGGGACTGGAGCAAATTATGAAAATTAAGAACCAAAAAGAGTATGTGGAAGCACTTAAAACATTAGAAAACATTATGATTCCTTATCCTGATGAAAATCAAAGCAATCGAAGATGAAAGGCAATAAACACGCTGCAAAACGAGCATATAAGAAAAATTTTAAAAATACTAAATGGGCTCGCCTTGCAGAAAAAACAAGGAAAAACTATCATAGGAAAGTAGCTAAATGAACGTCAAATACTTTCTCTTTGAAAAAGAAGTAAGATATTTTCGTGATGAGGCCGATGTGGCAAATGGATGGACTTATCTCGGCAACTTCGACTCAAAAGAAGAAATGATAGACGAAATGGAAAAACTTAAAAAAATGCGAGAACAAGAACAATTGCGTCCTCGTGTTTTTAAATATGAAAAAATTTATGATTAAATTGGGGCCATAGCATAATTGGGAATGCATCAGCTTTGCAAGCTGACGACTGTGGGTTCGAGTCCCACTGGCTCCACTGATGGGCGCTTAACTCAGCGGTAAGAGTGTCACGTTTACACCGTGAAAGTCGTAGGTTCGAATCCTACAGTGCCCACTTTGATCTTTGGCAATTTGAAATTATTTATATGGCCCGTTCGTCTAATGGCTAGGATTCTTGTTTTTCGCACAAGAGAAGACGGATCGAAACCGTCACGGGCTACTTTAAAAATTTTGAACCTTACTATGTTAGTTATATGTTTATATAACGAGGTTCAAAATATGAAAGCAAAAGAAAAAAAACAGGCTATTGCCTTAAGAAAGCAAGGCAGAACTTATAAAGAAATATCAAGTCAAATTGGTGTTTCAAAATCAACTGTTAGCTTGTGGTTAAGAGATGTGCCATTAAATGAAAACCATCTACAATTAATTGCTAATCGTTGTAGAATGATTAGTATTTTGAATGGAAAAAAAGTGGCTGAAAAATGGTTGAAAGACATTGCCAATGTAAAAGAAGCATATAAGCCGCCTGTAGGTGATCCAAAATTTATGTTAGGTATTGGTCTTTATTGGGGAGAAGGAACAAAACATAGTCGAAGCGACACAGAGATGGTAAATTCCGATCCGAAATTATTGAAAATATTTTTAGATTGGATTAACGAGTTTTTTATAGGTGAATTTGAAGGATTTAAAGTTGGAATTCATCATTATACTCCTGATAAAGATCAAGAAATTAAAAAATATTGGAGTGATGTTTTAGGTTTGCCATTAGCTTGTTTTAATAAAAGCATTATAGCAGTTAGTCGAACTAGCAAGAAAAAAAGACAAACTTTAATAAATGGAACGGTGCATATTAGAGTTTGTGGGAAGGGAGTTTGGAAAATACGACAAAAAATTGAAAAAACTTTTGAAGTATTGTCTTATGAAGAGCGTCATAATCCGCAAACATATCCGAAACACAAAGAAGAACATAATAAGAAAATTGGGAGCAGAACGACCAAGCAAGATAAGAAAAAATAACTTGTAATGTGAATGGCACTGGCTGGGTTCGACTCCCAGGGAAGCCGTGGCGGGAGGTTCGATTCCTCACCTCGTAAGAGAGAAGGCAGGTGGCCGATAGGTTCGATTCCTAATTACAAGTTATACAGGCGCTTAGCTCAGAGGAAGAGCATTTGCATGACACGCAAAAGGTCGCTGGTTCAAGTCCAGCAGTGCCTACTTATGGGAGTGTAAATATTTATAAATTGGGAGTAAAGTTATCCCGTTTGTGCATATATAATGTATGCCACATAAATTAAAATATAATTGGGATGAAATCCAAAATTATTACAACAAAGGACATTCTCTTAGAGATTGTCAGAATAAATTTGGTTTTGGATCAACTGCCTATAGCAAAGCAGTAAAAGCAGGTAGGCTACAGTTAAGAACTCATGAGGAAGCTTGTCTCTTAAGAAGAAAACATGAAAATATAACGCCTACACAAAACAATTGTTCTCCAACAACCAGAAAGGGAGAAATGGGGTGTTGTAAACTAGAGCAAAGAGCAATTGAAAAAAATATAATTGTTAGCAGACCTAACTTGGAATGTGCATACGATAGAATCATAGACGTTGATGGAAAATTATACAGAGCCCAAGTAAAGTATTCTAGTGAAGTTGTAAGGGATGTATTAAAAGTTAAATTAACAAAAACTTGTAGAAAAAGAGATTGTCGAGTAGCCTATGCAGCTAATGAAATCGACGTTATTGTAGTTTATTGTTCACTTAATGATAAACTTTATTGGCTTCCCAAAGATTTAATTGTAAATAGACAAGCTATAAGTTTAAGGTTGAAAAACAAAAATTACAAAAATAGTCATGATGCGAAACAGTATGAATGGTAAATCGGGGCCGTGGTGAAATGGGATCACTACAGTATGGCGTACTGTCGTTGAGGGTTCGACTCCCTCCGGCTCCATCTTCCCTAGAAGGAAATAAATGGCCCGTTCGTCTAGCGGCAGGACGCTTGATTCTCGATTAAGTAGCAGGAGTTCGATTCTCCTACGGGCTACTTTGACAATTTAACATTTGGCCCGTTCGTCTAATGGCTAGGATTCCTGTTTTTCGAACTGCTTTCCAGTCTTGTTCCTGATCAATATGATGGCACGCTTCCCCCGGCTGGGTCTACTTCTTTATTTGATGCTTCTGTCGATGCCATCGAAGCCAGCAATAATTATGGCAAGCAATTGACTGATCAGGATTTTGATGTTAATGGCATTGTATTTGTAATTACTGATGGTGAAGACAACATCAGTAAGACTACAGCCAATCAAGTCAAAGCTGCTTTGGAACAAGCTGTAAAGGGCGAAAATTTGGAGTCGATGGTTTCGGTGCTAATTGGTGTTAACGTTCAAGACCCATACGTTGCTGCCGCCCTGAATGATTTTAATAACACTGCTGGGTTTACCCAATATGTGGAACTAGACAATGCCAACAAGAATACTCTTGCCAAACTGGCCCAATTTGTAAGTAAGTCGATTAGCAGTCAATCGCAGGCTCTAGGAAGCGGCGGGCCTTCTCAGAGTATTGTTTTCTAAGTCACTTCTTGGTTCTGGCTCTCCACACACCCCCACTTCGCTGGAACCTGCGAATGCAGCCGACTTTTTGTCGGCTGTTTTCGTTTTACAGCATCTCGATAGAGAGGTATAATCAACGTAGACAAACAAGCCCATTAACAAGGAAATATAATGATTAATTCCATTCTTGATAATGATCTTTATAAATTCACTATGCAACAGGCTGTTCTCAAGAAATATCCTGATGCTCAAGTGACCTATCAATTTAACGCTCGCCGCAAAGCTGCAATCAACGATGCTTTCAAAACAAGGGTAGAAGGCGTTGTAAACAGTCTTGCTGATCTTCAATTGACTTCTGATGAATCCGAATTTCTTTCAGAGAAGTGTCATTTTCTTAATCCAAGTTATTTGGGATATCTTTCTCAATATCGTTTCAACCCTGATGAAGTAAAAATTGAATGGGGCGACGATCTCACTACTACTAATTTAAATATTTCTGGCCCGTGGCATCGAACCATTCTTTGGGAAGTGCCGCTTATGGCCATTCTCAGTGAAAGTTATTTTGAAAAAGTTGATACCAACTGGACACTAGATGGCCAAGCAGAAAAAGCTTTCGACAAAGCCAAACATCTAACAGGACACCACATTAAATTTTCTGATTTCGGAACTAGGCGCCGTCGCAGTCATGATGTTCAAGATATTGTTGTAGACAATTTAATATGTGGTTCAACCGATAATTCGCTAATGGGAACTAGCAATGTTTACTTTGCAATGAAACATGGTTTGCGTCCGATTGGCACGATGGCTCACGAATGGATTATGGGGATTTCTGCCCTGGAGTCCTTGCGACATGCTAATCGATATGCATTAAATGGTTGGAATGATGTTTATCAAGGTTCTTTGGGAATTGCACTGACTGATACCTTCGGCACAGATGCGTTTTTTGAAGATTTTGATGCGATCCTTGCCAGATTGTTTGATGGTGTTCGTCATGATAGCGGCGACCCATTTGAATTTGCCAACAAAACAGTTCAGTTTTATAAAAACATTAACATTCCCACTAAAACTAAAACAATTGTATTTAGTGATAGTTTAACCGTGGATAAAGCAGTTGATCTTATGATTCACTGTCGAAAACTTGGGATTGGTTGTGCCTTTGGTATTGGGACGCATTTTACCAACGATTTCTTCAATAGTCCTGCTTTGAACATGGTAATTAAACTTAGAAGTATTGCTAAAAGCTCTAGCGATCCTTTTGTGCAAGTAGTAAAATTGAGCGACGATCTTGGCAAGGCAACGGGTGATTTAGACGCATTGCGTGTTGCAAAGTATACATTTTTTGGGACTCCTCTCGATGAAAACTAAGCAAGAATAAAATGAATACTATTTTAAATACTTATCGAGTTGTTGCGGCATATCCTGCAATTGAGGTTGGCAATCCTAAAGTCAATGTAGAAGAAATAATTACCACTTTTCAAGTATTAAAAAAACAACATCAGCCGGATGTAATTCTTTTTCCCGAGCTATCCCTTACAGGATATACTTGTGGCGAATTGTTTCACCAATCAGTTCTTCTTGAATCGGCTAAAAAAACTCTATTATATTTAGCACAACATGTTTATGAAGAAATTGTCGTAGTCGGACTCCCTGTAGTTGTAGACAACGCAGTTTATAATTGTGCGGCCATATTGAATACGAAAAAAATTATTGGAATTATTCCGAAAACATATCTTCCAAATTACAGAGAGTTTTATGAGAAACGTTGGTTCTCGCCAGCGCCGGCGCAAGGACAGACTCTAACTGATTTTTGTTACTACAACATTCCTTTTGGAACTGATTTGTTGTTTGAGGATAAAAATGGGTTGAAAATTGGCGTAGAAATTTGTGAAGATTTGTGGGCTCCCATCCCACCTAGTTCATATCAAGCTTTGGCCGGTGCTAACTTGTTGTTGAATTTGAGTGCTAGCAATGAAATTGTGGCAAAATCCGAATATCGAAGAGAACTTGTAAAAAATCAAAGTGCTCGCTGTATGGCTGCATATGTTTATTGCGGTGCTGGTCCAACTGAATCTACTAGTGATCTAACCTTCGCTGGACATTGCCTTGCTGTTGAAAATGGTAGCATTTTAGGAGAAACCAAAAGATTCAAACCAGAAGACCATCTTTTGGTTGATGTGGATGTTGAAAAATTGAGAAACGAACGTCGTCGAACCAATACGTTCCAAGACAATAAGGATCGAATTTATGTTCCGGCGTTTAAAACAATAAAAATTGTTACAAAAACTAATGAAAATGATACTTTGAGAGTGGAAAGTAAGTTTCCATTTGTCCCCAATGATCCTGCAACCTTGCATGAGCGTTGTTGGGATATTTTCAATATTCAAACTAATTCTTTGATCAAACGACTAAGCCGAGTCAGCGGCAACTTGACTATTGGAATTTCGGGGGGGTTAGATTCTACGTTGTCCTTGTTGGTTGCTGTTAAAGCTTGTAAGATGATCGGCAAAAGTCCAAAGAAAATCGATGCCGTCACCCTTCCAGGATTTGGCACCAGTGATCACACTCTAGATAATGCCAATAAATTGATGGATTATCTAGGAGTTTCTAAAACTGCAATCGATATTAGACAACATTGTTTGAACACATTCAAAGAAATCGGGCATAAGCCATTTGGCATTGACCCAAATATGTCTCTAGAAGAATTTGAACAAGAGTTGCAAAAGCTTCCCGATGGCTCACAAGACACAGTGTTTGAAAATGTTCAGGCAAGAGTTCGCACTATGCTGCTTATGAGCAGAGGCTTTGTTTTGGGCACCGGAGATTTGAGCGAGTTGGCCATTGGTTGGTGTACTTACAATGGCGACCACATGTCAATGTATAATGTAAATGCATCTGTGCCAAAAACATTGGTTAAATTCCTGGTCGATTGGGTTGCAGACAATGAGTGCCGAGAACTTGTTCGTTGGCCCGGCTGGGATGTTTTTGAAGACGATGCAGGTGAAGCATTAAATCATTTGGCAGCAAAGCTACAAGAAACACTAAAATCAATTGTAAATACCCAAATCAGCCCTGAATTACTTCCTTTGAAAGATGGAAAATCCCAACATTCTACTGAGGAAATTGTTGGTCCTTATCCGTTGCTTGATTATTTTTTGTTTCACTTTGTCCGAAATAATTTCTCACCAAGTAAGATTTATATCTTGGCTCAAAAATCGTTTCCGGAATACACTAGCGATCAAATTAAAGCATGGCTCAAAGACTTTTTGAAAAGGTTTTTCAACAACCAATTCAAAAGAGATGCTGTTCCAAATGGGCCTAAAGTAGGCACTGTTAGTCTTTCGCCACGGGGCGATTGGAAAATGCCATCAGACGCAGATGCATCGATTTGGATTGAGGATTTAGACCAATGAATTCGGATTGTTTTTTTACAATTGGTTCGACACACAGGGTTTGCCAGGACTATGCTATATCTAAGGCAAATCACGCATTGATTTCAGATGGTTGTTCTAGTGCTCCTGATACCGACTTTGGTTCAAGATTGTTGGTTAAATCTGCCGAGGATCAGCTTGTCGAAACAATGACATGTACGTCTGAGCATTATTCTCCTGATTTTTTGCCTTGGGTATTTAAATCTGTTATAAAGAATGCCAATGTAACAGCCAGAGTACTAGAATTATCTGTAGATTCTTTGAGCGCAACTTTGTTGGCTGTGGCCTTAGATGAATCACATAATATATTTTCTACAATATGTTTTGGCGACGGCGCAGTTGTAGGCAAAACAAAAGAAGGTAAATTGCATATTATGGAATATGAATTCCAATCAGGCGCTCCTTATTATATGCGATACGAATTGACAAAAGAGGATAAAAATAGATATATTAAAGAATTTGGTCGAGAATTTGTTTTGCGAATCACGACGGTTGATCCTGAAGGAGAAATCAGCAGAATAAGTAAAAATGGACACCTGAGCTTGGAAGAACCATTTTTTCAAAGATGGTTCGATACAGACAGTTATGATACTGTGGCTATAATGTCTGATGGCATCAATTCATTCGTCAAACAAGAAACCACTGCAACATCGAAACAAAACTTTCCGGTGGATTCCGCTGAGATTATTCGGGAATTAATGGTATTTAAAAACTATAGCGGGAGTTTTGTTCAAAGACGTTGCCAAAAAGCTTTCAAAAAATTCAAAGAATTAAATATTACAAATTATGATGATTTTTCGATGGGAGTAGTTACCACCCGATGAAAGAAGTTGTAGTATTCGGCATATCTGCAAATCCCATTCATTTGGGGCATGTAGCAATTGCTAAAGAATTAACCAAATACAAAGATGAAGTTTGGCTGTCTCCCTGTTTTTCTCATATGCATAACAAAGAAATGGCCGAACCATACGACCGCTTGGAAATGTGCGAATTGGCAGCAAAAGATATTCCAAATGTCAAAGTATGTCCCATTGAAATAGAACAGCGATGGTCAATGCCTACTTATGAGTATTTAAATAAATTAAAAGAGGTATTTGAAGACATATGTTTTTCATTTGCGATTGGCCAAGACAATGCCGACAATATCGATAATTGGAAACATTATAAAAAGTTAATTTCTGAATTTTCCTTGATAGTGATTCCTAGAATTTCTAACAGCCAAGAAGGAAAAGATTGGTATCGGCATGCACCGCATATGTTTTTAGATAATTTCATTCCTCTTGACATTAGCTCTACTAACGTTCGAGAAAACTTAGAAAAGAATAAGGATATGTTGTCCTCAGAAGTTTATGCTTATATTAAGGAGAACTTCTTATATGGATAACCCTTATGCCTCACCTAAAACTGTTGGTCGATATCGAAATTCATTGATGATTAAGTCTAGGTACGCTTGGCGAGAAGTTCGCCTTACCTTTTTTAAAGGCAAAGCGTTACGGTTTTTCTTTTATTATATGCTATATGCGGCTGCAATGTGTTTTTTCTGGGCCTTTTCGTCAAATAAAATTGATGAATTTATTTCGTTTTTGCCCACCATGTTGTTTGTGATGTTTGTTTGTGGCATACCGTTGGCTATATTTGCCATATGGTCTTTAGTATTAATTATGCCTCTGCCGGGTTATTTGGGTGTTGATCATGAAATTTAAAATCAAAGGCGTGGGCGACATTAATCTATCCCAAAAGGACTTCCTTGCAGATGGCGGCGAGGGAGATGTATATGCCAAGGGTAAAACAGCTTATAAAATCTATAAAGATTTCAATAAAATGTTGCCCTATGCCAAAATTCAAGAACTTTCAGTTTTGGATCATCCAAATATCATCCGGCCTCGTGAAGTTCTTTTTGACAATAAAAACCGTGCAGTTGGATATTCCATGTCTCTTGTAGATGGACTTCCAATGTGCCAATTATTTACCAAGACATTTTGTCAACGAAACAACATTGAACATGAAGCCAAAGTTGATTTGGTTAAAAAATTTAGAAACCTTGTTCAATTTGTTCATCAACACGATGGAATTCTCATTGTAGATTTAAACGAATTAAACTTTTTGGTAAATAAGAGTTTTGATGATCTATATGCAATTGATGTTAACAGTTATCAAACCAAAAGCTTTCCTGCAACTGTTATCATGGATTCAATTCGGGATCGTCACTGCAACAATAAGTTTACAAAAGAAACAGATTGGTTTTCTTGGGGGATCGTTACTTTTCAACTGTTGGTTGGCATTCATCCTTATAAAGGTAAACATCCAATTACTCAAGGAGTAAATCGCAATGATTGGCTAGATAAAAGAATGGAGAAAAATATCTCTGTTTTCAATAAAGATTCTAGCGTTCCCAAGGTTTGTCAGCCATTTGATGTGATTCCCAAATCTCTTCTTGCATGGTATAAAGCAGTCTTTGAAGACGGTAAAAGAATCCCGCCTCCATTGGACTTCGAGGTTTCTGGTCCAATAGCAATTGTTGTAAAGAAAATCGCAGGTAGCAACCTATTTAATATCGTGGAAATTAACGCCTATCCATCTGACATTTTGAATGTATTTGTTTTCAATGGAAATCGTTTTATTTTAACCGACAAAACTTTGCATTCTGGGGACAAATTTTATTCTTTGCCATCTAATGATGTCAAAGTTACGATAGCTGATAAATCTCGCCGTCCATTTGCTGTTTATTTAGAAAACAACCAAGTTCAAGTGTTCGATGTGGTCGGCCAAAAGAATATTCCTTTTACGTGTAACGCATCAGCTATTGTGCAAGTGAATGATAGAATTTATGCACAAAATGGCATCAATATTCTAGAATTGATGTTATATGAATATGGATCGAATATTCAAGTATTGTCGAAAATTGCAGGTCAAGCCCTAGACCTTCCAGGAGCGACCAAGGCTTTTGATGGAGTTATTTTCCAAAATCTTTTGGGTCGCAGACATGCTGTGTTGTTTCCAGAACAGAGTAAATGCTATCAAATAGGAATTCCTGAACTAGATCACCATAAGATTGTAGATGCCAAATACAGAAATAATGTATTGGTTGTTGTAGGCGTGGATCATGATGGAAAATATCATAGATTTGTTATGAGATTCTCTTCAGATTATTCGAAATATGATTTAAGAAAAGTAGAAAACATCACCTATACCGGCATTAATTTTACTGTAAATGATGCTGGAATTGGGACTCTTATAAACGAAGAAGAGAAAATGGAGGCTTTTTCTAATCAAAAAGACTCTGGAACTGTTAAAATGCTAGAAGACCCTGTTGTAGAAAGTGATATGAAATTGTATAATGATGGAACCAAAATCCTCTTTACTAGAGGGAAAACATTACATAGTATTGGGATGAAACCATGATTTATTTTCTAATTACTTTAGCGGGTATTTATTTTACCGGATTCGCAGGAGTTCTGTTGGGGGGCTTATTTTTTGAACTTGTGTTGGAAGGAAGTAATCTTAATAAAGATAGTATTTTTGGTATTGTATATACTTCATTAATACTAGCGGCAACATGGCCATACTGTCTTTATAAATTAATTACCGATTGAAAGGGGAGTTATGAGAGTAGATGTTTACAATGGTGATAAATCAGAGCATTTGGGAGAAGGTGTTTACAGTGAAGAAGCAGATGTTCATGTAATTGAAATGCCTGATGGCACACTTAGTTCATTAGAAAATGCCGAAGCTCCACCTGATGCCTCATTAATCCCAGAAGGCGCTCGTGTTTTGGTGGTCAAAGACAATCCAAAGATTGTATTAGATGATGGTCGTGTTGTCTACGGTTGTCAAGTTTGGTGGCATCCTATTTTTACCGATGAAGTTTCTCAAAGAGTGGAAGAAATGACAGACACAGTTTCTAATGCGTTGCTTCCATTTTTAAAGGAATTTTCTGATCAAAGGGTGCAAGAATTTCTTTTGCAAGAAATCCTTGAGGGAATTAGAAACAAATTTATCGAAATTAATCAGTAGTTCATCCAAATACATTCCACCTTAATTGATTTGCTTTTTTGTTGAGATGAATGATTGGGTACTTTCTTTCTGACACATCGCCATTCATTATAAAGTCGCTTGTATAAAGTAGAAGGATAACCACTTAAAATAACTTTTCCTTTAAAGTTATTTAATGCCGCTGCTAACGCAATGTGATCATCTGTGGTCATTTCCATTTCATCATAGGCATCTTTGCTTTCCCTGCTTTCTGGAACATATGGCGGGTCGCAATAAACTAAAGCGTTTTCGTAATTAAAAGCTTTAATCACACTAATTGCCGGTTTATTGAAAATAAAAGTACCTTGTAATCTTTCTGATAATACAGGTAATATAGAAATTATTGTTTCCCATGCGTTTACATCTCCAGGCTTACCCCCTCTTTTGCGATTGGACCAAGAGAAGTTCTTTTTTAATCCTCCTCGGCTCATTCTGCGAATTACAAATTCGTTAAACGCACGTTCAAATAAATCATTAAATTCTTTTTTTTCTGATTTTTTAAGTTCTCGTTTAAACACCCTTTCTGAATATGTGGTTTTCTTTAATTTTTTAATTAAAGGTTCTGGGATATCTCGTAAACATTGAAGTATAGCTGTTACACCTGGGTCTAGGTCGTTAATTACTTCTTGACCTTCTGATTTTTGCTTATTGAAAAATACACTCGCCGCACCACAATATGGTTCGATATAGTCTAGCTTTTCTGCCTCTTTGGGGAAATTGCTGATAATCCATGAATTTAAATAATGTTTCCCACCATGTATTTTAAACGGAGGTCTTATTTTCATTTTCTTCCTTTTTGTGAATAATTTCTTGGCATATAGAACACTCTAAATCATAATCTCCATATCCTCTAACATCACCCGCCCAATACCAACCTTTTAAATCATGTTCTTTGCCACATGTAAGACAAGCAGCTACAATTGTTTCTTCTTTTACATACCAAATACAGGGTTGAGACATAGAAATTTCCAGTTAGATGTGTTAATATAGTAATTAAGGAAATAAATGATGGAACAAAAAATACCTAAAGAATCGGCGCTAGCGTTATTTCAGGGAACAAAAACATACGAATTTTTGAAGAAAATCAAAGATTGGGATGCAGTATCACTTGATCCTGAGCGAAAAGAAATTTGCATTAAAACAGTATCAGATTATGGAATAAGAGTTATTTCTTTATCTTTACCAATTAAGATTTTTTGAATGGGTTTATTCTATTCAAGACACCTTGTAACCAAGCAATAAAATCTCTTGGTTCTTTAAATCCACTTCCTTCGGCTAATACTTTTTCTTCACTGTTGATAACTTTATAAGTTGGCAGTCCTCTGACTCCATATTGCCTTGCTAAACTTTGTTCTCTATCGGTGTTAACTTCATAAAAGATAAAGTCTTTCATATTGTTTTTAACCTGTGTGTTGGACAAAGTATCTGCCTTCATCTGTCTACAATAACCACACCAATTTGCTGTAAAAAACAACAGCACTGGTTTTTTGTGATTTTTAGATAAATTGAGAGCATCTTTATAACTAGCAGCCGACACACCAGGAGGGGGTGCTGGTGGTCCTGAGTTGACCTCTGGCTCTGGATTATTTTGTATTTCGTTATATTTTTCCCAATTGTTGGAATCATTTGATTTTTTATCTTGGCTCCAATCATTCCATTCATTTTTTGGAGCATCTACAGCACCATCTTTTTGATTATTTTTCATCCAATAGGCAATGCCGATTCCGATGCATAAAATCAATATGACTGTTAAGAGACTATTTTTGTTCATTATTTTTATTCCTTTAAACTAAATACAGAAGAAAGAAAATACACAAAATATATATAATTATTAAAGATACATTAGGAGCGGAATGCATACCTTTGAAGATTTCTTGACGGAAAAAACCCTTGCTAAAAGAATAGAAGAAACAGCAGCTTTAATGGTTCAAAAAAATGTTGATCCTGTGTTGTTTTTACAAGAATGGTATGAAAAAAATCATCCTGAAGCATCGGTTATTTTAGAAGGATTGTGGGATAATTTAAAAGCCGCTGGTAGCCAAACGTGGCAAGGAGTTAAACAAGGTGCTAATCAATTTGCTGCTAACCAGTGGGGGCCACAAGCTAAATTCAATCAGGCCATTAATTCTTTAACTTCCTTAGTTCAATACATGCAAAATGACCCGGCGTTACAAAACATGAAAGGTAACACAGGACCACTGATCAACCAAATTGCTAATATCAATAAACAACTAACTGGACTAAGAGATTATATTCCACAAATGCAAAGTAAAACCACAGGACAGTGGGAACAACCAAACAAGCCAGCTAATTCTTGGGAACAAGGCATGCAAAACATGGATCGTCAAAAAGTACAGCAGCAGCAACAACAGCCGCAAAACTCTTGGCAACAAGGAATGCAAAACATGGCTGCACAGCAGCCAGGAAGCCCGCAAAATCCAATTGCAGCCCAGTCAGTTCCTGAACCACCACCGTTGCCTCGTCGTGCTTGGAAGCCAAATATCAAACAACCGAGAGCATAAATGAATTTTAAAGAATGGTTAAAACTTCAAGAAAATATGTGGGGCGAAATCCCTTCCAAGAGGCGCAAACCATCTGATGGATGGGGTGGCGGCAACAGTAATGCTCCAATGATGCCTCAACAACCGCAAGGCAATCCAAAAATGATGAAAAAGAAAATGAAGAAAAAAATGAGAAAGAAATGAATTTTTCTGACTGGCTGGAATTAAACGAAAGTTCTCTAAACGATATATTAAAAAGCACCATAAATGCTTTTCCCAATACTTCAAAAAGACAATATGCAACTAATCCAATAAAAATTGTTAAATTAAATTGGTCGCCATTTCCTGGAATGAACACATTATTTGTTCGAGCCATAGCACAAAACGAAGGCCGTGAATATAATCCTTTAATTCTTTTCAAAAAAGTCAACTATTCTAAAGATGGTATATCATTAGTTGCCAATGATGGCAAGAAATATGATTTGAAACCAATGAGTTCTAAAGAAAATGATATTCTTTTGCGATGTAATTGTGGTGACTTTTATTGGCGTGGAAATTACGCTGATCATTTAGATCATTCTTTATATGGGAAAAAGAGAAAGAAATATAAATCTTTAGGCATTGGCCCTCCTGCTAATCCTGAAAACACACCAATGATGTGCAAACACTTGATTAAATTAACCAAAGTGTTAAAAGAAGCTGGAATTCTTACTTCCTAAAATTGCTAGGAAAATACCAAGAACGAAATTGATATTTATTTGTATACCAATTTAGCCATCCACGTTTTGACCAAAACCACTGATCTTCAATTCCGCCTCCACCCACAGATAATGCTTCAATTGTATGACTTCCAAAAGCTTCTGCTGTAGCGATAGAACTGGGTTCAAGTGTTTGTAATCCAAATAATGGAGGGTTCCAAGAATCCCAATGTGTTTCATCATCAGAATCAATTACCTGATCCAGAATAATCAAATCCGATATTTGGGCATTACATGGTGAACTATCAACTAAATCTGAACGCTGGCCGATTACCAACAGTTGGTTCGCATCACCTACGGTTGTAGTGCCAACCGTTGCAGTATCAACTGTGCCACTGTCTATTTGAAATGAACAGTTGTTTGCACCTGGGGCAATCTTAATCTTGATTGAATGCCAATTGGTATCCGTGATGGTGTCCGTTGATGTGAATGCAACGACGTTATTTCCTGGATCGGATCGGGTAACATTAAAACGCATGTTTTCATTGGCATCTCGGAACAAATGCAAACCAGTTTGGCCAGTCGTTGCATTGTTGTTGTTTAATAACACCTGTGTACCTGTTGTTGTCGCTGAATTAAATTTCACGTTTAGAAAAATCGTGCCTACGCCATTAACATGAAAGTTGTTGAATACGCCAGTGCTGCCGGCCAGCCTGAAATACTTCTCAGGGCCAGAATTGAAATCAACACTTCTCCTAGTTCCATCATTTCTTAAAATGGGCCTCCTCGAATCGGCAAGCGTTGCCAACACTCGGCTAGATATCTGTGTTTCAATGTTGTAAATGGGATCGTCAACGTCGGGGTTGTCTGAACCTTCAACGGCGCCTTCCCACATATATTGTGGATAAGCACTAGGAAGCCATAAAAGAATACCTGAATAATCTGCTGGTGTTGTCATTTATTGCCTTATAGTTTGAAAATCTTATTTGCTCCGCCATCCCAAGCAATGGTGATATCACCACCAGTTGGTGTAACCGGGAGGCCAGTGGCTGTATCTATATAGGCAATTAATTGACTCGTAGCCGCATCTCCGGAATCTTTGTAAATTACAATGGCCTCACATTCATCGCCTGATACTCCGCTGAAAGTAACATCGTTTGCATCTGCTACTCCCGCTGTAGAGGTTTTACCAGCTAAATTGCCGCTTGTAGCTACTCTAGCTCCTGCTGGTATATCTGCTAAGAAATCATGTGTAGATAAATTAACGCTGTAATCATCTGTGTCCACTAAAACACATTTAATATTGTCGTCTGTCCAATCTATTTGAGCGTTTAGAAATGCCGCTCGTCCTGTATCATATAATGCATTTGCCATAATCTATTTAGTTATCTATAAACAAAAAGGGATTGCAACATACATTGCAATCCCTAATCGCTAGAAAGGTCAGTTCTTTAAATTTCTAATTAAGCACCATAACCATCAGTCATGACTGCCCATGCGATAGACTTCGAACCTTCGGCTGTAATTACAAAGCTAGCAAACTTGCTGCTAGAATCTGTCTTTGTAGTTACACGAGGAAGAGTAGTCGTGGCATCAGCCGCAGTTAGCATAACTACGTAGTTAGCAGCAGCTAAAGGCAATGCTTCTGGAAAAGTAACGGTAACTGTACCGCCACCAGCAGTCGTTGCATGTCCAGCAGCCACAATGTGTGGGCTTAACAATGGAACATATACGTTACGACCATTATGAGGGCCTTTGTTATTGAAGGCGGCTCCCTGTCCCTTACCTGTTACGGATGTAGCTCCCATTTTTATCTCCTTGTTAAAACTAAACTAAATGGTTTCTAAATTATCTATTGTTTTATTTTATTTTATATCTATTTTTAGGAAAAAAATTTTTCCTTTTAACATATCTAAAATATGACACATTATATCAATCCAATGGTTGCCAAAAGGCAATTACAAATTATAAAAGGAACAATTCTTGGTGGATCATCTCTTGTAAAGCCGACAAAGGGCCGTAATTGTTATTTGTCTATGAGAGGCAAAAATGCCAAATGGATAGATTATAAAGCCTCAGAATTGAGCGTTTACTCTTCGTTGGCTCCTTTTACCCTTGAAAAGACCAATCGATGGCACTCTCTTTGCTACCCAATTTTTTCTGAAATGAGAGAAATGTTCTATGATGGTAAAAAGAGGTGTTTAAACCCAAACGCACTTGATGATCTGCAAGATATCGCCTTTATGATCTGGTATGGGGACGCTGGTCATTATAAAAATAATTCAATTATTTTAAATACAAATATATGGGGCAAAAAGGGCACAGAGGTCATTGGAGAATACTTTAATTTGTTAAATTATAACTGTATTATATTTAAAAATAGAGAAAGCTATAGAATCAGGCTAGACGAGGACTCATCTTTGGATTTATTAAAGAAAATTTCCCCTCATTTCCCACATTTTTTCAATCACTAAAAACAACGCACCAATATTTGTATCCCGAACTTGAGGTTGCCACGCCAAATCCTACATATTTGAATCTGTAATTTTTGATATTTGATCTATGTCCCCTAGAATTCATCCAAGCCCCAAACACTCCTTTTGGAGTTTCCTGTCCTTGAGCAATATTTTCTCCAATAACCGTCCATTTTTTTTGTAATCTATCGCTTACTCTTTTGTCTTTATAAGACAAAGGTCGGTCGTGAACTAACATATTGTGTTTGGCCATCCAATTGGCTTGATCTTGTGCTGCTTTTTTACAAGCTTCATCTAAGACTAAAGGTTCGTTTCTTGCTGCATTGTGTAAGTTTAATAAGTCTGTTTCTATTACTCCTATCATAGGGACGTTTCCCCACTTTTCTGTCCAAGAACTGCATCCACCGATAACAAGAATGGAAGCCATTGTTAATGCATATATTAATTTTTTCATAGAATATCTATGAACTAATTATTGTTAATTGCGTAGGAAATTATGTGGTTTTAGACCTACTGGAGGCTGAAACCGGAACTGGATGTTTAACAACGGTTTTTGGAGGTAAAAAATGAATAGAAATAGTTTAGTTGAACGTAAACCTTGGGATACCTCTGTATTAAGAGAAGATTTCTTATTCCCATTCGAACAACAATTTAATTCTTTGTTCGATAAATTTTTTAACAATTCTGTAGGGGATAGTGTCAAAGCTTCTGCCGGATATCCCAAAATGGATATTGTTTCTGATGAAAAAACATTTTCTATACATGCCGCTCTTCCGGGGTTGGAAGCAGAGGATGTTGCAGTAGAAATGATGTCAGATAATGTGTTAAAAATTTCTGGCAAAAAATCAGAAATTTACAATACAGAAAATGCACAATGTTTAACTAAAGAATTGCGAACCTCTCAGTTTTCAAGACATATAAAATTACCCGAATGGGTGGACGAAGAGCCAAAAGCAGCTATGAAAAATGGAATTTTAAGCCTAACTTGGAACAAACCTGAGGCTGAAAGAAAATTTAAAACCAAATTGATAGAAATTAAAAAAGAATAATTAATCAGAGTTGTTTAAAAAGGCCGCTTTAAGCGGCCTTTTTTTATTGTTATTCGTTCATAAATATATTTATGAATACTAAGAAAACAATTGCTGCTTTATTGGTTTTAATTTGCGTTGTTGGCTTCTTCTTTGTTTGCCAAAAACGAAATGTTTCTGATTTTTATGAAGAAACAATTGTATTGGATTGTCATTACAAACGTGTTGTTTTACAACTTGCTCAAAGAGATACATTGGAAGAAATAGTAGCTTTAAACGGCGGCCAGGTTCTTGCTAAAAATTGGAATGAATTAGATTTAGACTTTAAATACACTGACCACCTATTGTGGAACGCAGAAGGCAGTGCTTGGTTTGTTGTTGAAGCCAATGATCCGCATTTGGACAAAGACAAATTAGAATTTATTCAGCGAATCCATGCAACTCAAAACAAAATGACGATTAAAACAGAATTGCTTAGACCTGTAGGTAAATTACAAGAGCGAACCACAACACTTCATTTAAGTAAGTTCGGCAATAAAACCAGATTAACAATTAGAAGTCGGTTGTCCGTATCACAACGTTGTCCAAAAGAATGGCAACATTGTGTACAAGAAATTGTGACCGATACTAACAGACAAAGCACTAAAAATACGGCTGCTTATATCAAAAAATTAACAGAAAGTCTGGTTTTTCAAAAATGAAAATATTCTATAGTTTATCTGGCGAGGGTTTAGGTCATGCTATCCGAGTAGCATCTGTATTAGAAGCTTTAAAAGACGATATTGAAGTTCATCTTTTTACTTGGGGAGAGGCTTATGATTTTTTTCAAAAACAAAATTATCCCCACCTACACAAAATTGCTCAAATTCCCTTTGGTAGAGATTTTAAAAACAGAATCAGCACACCAAGAACAATATTAAACTTTTTTCGCTTTCTAGCTAACGCTCCAAGTAGTTTTTTAGAAGTCCGAAGGATGGTTAAAAATATAAAACCTTCTCTTATAATTTCAGACTTTGAATGTCTAATGCCTAGAGTAGCTCACTTTTGTGGAATTCCTTTATTTAGCATCGACAACCAACATAGATTTAGTCGCTGTGAAATACAAGAGCTTCCAAAGAAGTATAAAAATTTTGCTAGATTAATTGGCCTCTTAACAGAAATATATGTTCCACGACCAGAACGAGTAATTATTTCAACTTTTCATTGTAGCACTTTGAAAAAATTAGACAGCAAAACAGTTTTAACCAATTGTTTTGTTAGAAAACATTTTGAAGAACATAATCCAACAGTTGGCGATTATGTATTGCTTTATTATAAAAGTTCTTTTGGTGGCATATTAGAGATATTAGCTGAAATCGAAGGGATTAAAGTAAAAGTGTATGGATGTCCTCCTGAATTAAGAACTGTTTCCAAATTTGAATATTTTGAAATTTCTAATGAAGGTTTTGTAGAAGCTTTGGCTGGATGTAGACATTTGATCTCTGGATCAGGTAATCAACTTTTAGGGGAAGCCATTTATTATGGTAAGCCCATTCTCGCTATTCCTGAGCACAATCAACCCGAACAGATGATCAATGCCCACTATGCAGAAAAAATGGGATTTGCATATCAGTCTAACATGGATGAATTAACATCAGAAAAGATACAATTTTTCTTTGATAATTTTGAATGCAGTAAAGGATTGGGTTCAAATGGGGCTAGAATTGCTGCCAAAGAAATTCATGCTTATTTAGAAGGAATAAAATGAAGGAACGACTAGAGGTCAAGGCATTATTTGTATCAGATATTCATTTGGGCTCTAGATATTCGAAAGCAGAACAATTCCTGACTTTTTTACGATCAATACAACCAGAAACACTATATCTTGTAGGTGATTTTATTGATGGTTGGAAACTCAAAAAGAGGTTTTACTGGAACGATACACATAGTTTCATTATTCGTCGCATCATTGGCATGATGAAAAACGGAACTAAAGTAAAGTACATTGCTGGAAACCATGATGAATTTCTCAGGGAATTTATGCCTAATGGAAATCTTGGTCATCTTGAAATCTTAGATGAAGACATTTATCACACCATTGATGGAAGAAAGCTTTTGATAATTCATGGGGATATTTTCGATCAAATCACCCGGCAGGCTAAATGGTTATATTATTTAGGTGATAATGCATATTCTCTTGCAATGTGGATTAATGATCTATACAATACTGTTCGTCGAAAGATGGGGTTGCCATATTGGTCGTTAAGTAAAAAATTAAAACAAAATGTAAAAGAAGCTGTTAATTTTATCAATAGCTTCGAATATTACATTGTAAAACATACCAAAGAATGTGGGTGCTCTGGCGTTATTTGTGGACACATCCATTATCCCACCATTAAAAAAATCGAAAATATTGATTACTACAATTGCGGTGATTGGGTTGAATCCTGCACTGCTATTGTTGAACATCTAGATGGAAATTTTGAATTGCTAGATTTTTAATGATATGAAAGATGAAAGAAATGTAATTGACTATTTCAAATATTGGGAAGTTGATGCTATTCGTGCGCAACTAGATAAAAATAGACATAATTTTTCTGTGTTGGTTTCTAATGAATTTAATGATTTTAATTTAGGCTCTGTTATAAGAAATGCTAATGCATTTTTAGCTAAAGAAGTTATAATATTTGGTAGAAGAAAATTTGATAAACGAGGAACTGTAGGCACACATATTTATGAAAATTTAAAATATGTAAAAGAAATGGAAAAACTAGATTTTTCCGACTGTGTTGTGGTTGGTATAGACAATATAGAAAATGCTGTTCCTATAGAAACTTTTACATGGCCTGATAAACATGTGATCATGGCCTTTGGTCAGGAACAAATTGGCTTATCAAAGAAAATAAAGGATATATGCAATATATTTTTATATATTAAACAATATGGCTCGGTTCGTAGTTTAAATGTAGGCTGCGCATCTGCAATTGCAATGTATGATTATTGTTCTAAGATGATTGTGAAGTAGGCGTTTCTTCTTCTTTAAGCGACCTAGTAACTTGCTTATTATATACACACACAGTAATAGCAGGAATTAATCCTTCTCGGTAGTTGGTGCTTTTTACACACTCTGGAAGATCGACGCACCACCAATCACCTTCTTCAATGCATTCTAATCTTTGTTGTCCCAGCGGATCGGCACCAGGATCAGGATGTTCACTGCTTGTGGTTAAAGCTACGCCGCTAATTGTAATACCGCCTGTTGCAGTGTAAGTATATTCAAATAATCCAGCACCCAAAGCACCATTTAGTTCTACACCACCACTCGCTTCGTAGTGATATTCACTTAGAATTAAAGTGGTTTCAACTTCGCCTCCTAATTCTATACCGCCAGAAGCAACGTGAATAAAATCAGTCGATGTAACATTAGCAGAACTACTTAAAGTAAATCCGCCATTCATGGTGTAAATGCCAGCTAATTGTAAGGCAATAGCAGTTACTGCTTCTTCGGTTGCGCCAAATACTGCTGCGTCGTTTAAATCATAACCATTTACTTCGTCTAAAGTATTTGGATCAAGAACTTTGAAATTAATATCAGCCCAATTAAACTGAACAGTTAAAATTTCCACATACCACGGGAAAGGATGATATTCGTCTGGATCATTTAGTGTGACTGTATAGGTGTCGCTTGTTCTTCCTTCTAGAAGATTTACATTATCTGCAATGGAACCACCGTTTGCATCTAAAATATTGATTACAAGGTGATTATTAGCGCTTGTCGGATTGCCACCATAATCTGCAATAATTTCCATGGAAATTGGATTGTCTAATAATGGAGCTAAATAACCCCTGGTGTGGTAAGTAATAGCAGACACAACGTCTCCTGTAGCAGGTATTGCGTTCTCATTAATATTATAATTATGATGAACACATGCTTCTAATTCGCCTTGATCTGAAATTCCTTGCAACAAACCATAAGCCACGCCATTAAATTGAAATTTATATAAACCAGATAGATTATCTGCCCAAGTGATATTTCTTTGTATAAATATCAATGGTTGAGTATAATCTATATGCCTCACTTGAGCAGGATCAACTGGATAGTAAAATCCAGCACTACTATCTAATGCTATTTGCCATATAGGCGCTCCAATTTCAATAGTTTCTGGAGCGCCTGTAACATATGTTGGCTCTCCTTGTTCGTCATATAATCTTGTGTTTGGATTTAATCCAATAAATAAACTTCCAGATTGAATATTTAAGTTTCCAATAGCATATGCCCTTGGCTTTAGATTAATGTTGCCATTGGCACTATCGTGTAAAATCATGATGGTAGCACCACGATTATCATCTAAATCATTATTGAATCTTGATTGACCTGTGGCATATTGGCCCATTACTTGCTGATTGTTAAAACCATTTGCGGCTTGTGATTGCACTTGGATTGTTAATTGCGGCCTATACACTTCGGTTGAATGCTCAGCAGAAGCAAATGACACTACAGTGCTGGCATCTGTGGTTGTACTATCAATTAAACAATTTAATATTCCACTTCTGTTTTCTAGTGCATCTTGAACAAGAGTGGTGGCATCAAATTCTAGATTTTCACCAAGTCCACGTATAGTTGTAGCAAATGGAGATGGATCAAAATCACCTCCCTCAGTAGACCAATTGACAGAACCGTCATATTTGTCCCAAGTTGCTCCTAACTCAGTCCATCCTGTTTGAGTTAATCTGTACAGATTATAAGTTTGTGTAGGCGTGTCTAAAACATTTACGTGAGTAAACTTCAAAGTAGCACTAGTAATAGTTTGCCCAACCAGAGATGTTAAATCCATTCTAAATAATATTCTAAAATCAATTGGTTCATCTTCTTTATCACCTGTGCCAAGATCGTGACCAACCAATAAAGTTTCTTCGGCACCATAATTAGCTGCTGATGTTTGTCGAATATTGGTGTCCTCAACAGGACAACTTTTTTCATTAAGAATAATTGTTGTTCTTTGCAATTGGTATAAAAAGTACGGCCATTGTGGGGCCAACCAATCATCACCTGTAGGCCCAGGTCCAGAACCCCAATAATCATAAACAGTACCAAACTCCCTGTAAAGCTTCCTGTCAGTTTGATAATTTATCGAAGCCAACCATTTATCTAATTCATAATTGTTGCCAGTGAATTCATAGGCTAAACCCGATCCACAAAGGTTAGTAATGGATTCATAATATAAATCATTGTTGTCTCGAATCCATTGTATAAATTCTGGGTCTCTATATTGATCATACCATAAACTTGTCCAAGTGCCTCCCCAGTTAGGACCAGGGGCTGTTTCTTTATTGCTTCCAGAATATGCAGTATGTGTTCCACTACCTTGATCAGAATAAGTGATATGAGTTTCTCTATTGTTAATGCAATCGTCTAATTGGTCATATTCATATAATTTAAATACTAAATTAGTTGTACGAGAAGAAACATTTGCCCAATAATATTTATCAGTTCTTAACGGAGATGGTAAGGTTCCAGTCGTGGTAAATCGTATTAATTCTGGTGTTTCCCATTGGGCTTTAGGAACAGCAAAACTATCATATGTCGGTGCGCTAAGAGTCCATGCTACACTTGTTTTAGTCCAATTGCCCGTAGAATCAGTTGCATTGGTTACATCGACTGTAAATGGGGGCATAGCTTGTCCAACACCTGTAGCAAATGTGCCGGTAGAACCTTCGAATCCTTTTATCAGTCCAAATAAATAAGGAAACAATGCAGGGTCTTGGAAATGTCTATATGCCCATAAACAACCATACCACGATCCTTTGAATTCTCGGCTAGCTCCTGTGGCAAAGAATCTATTTCTGGTTCTTGATCCTCTATACCATAATTCATAAGTATCTTTGCTCCATCTGCTAGCATCAATGTACCATGCGTGAACTTGTCCTGCTGGGTCAACAAAGTGAGCCCAATATGCAGCGTATGTATCCACAATAGGCAGATCAGAATGCCCAGGAGCACCCCAGTGAGTTTGACCTTTGCAATGATAAAATTGGCCTAAATCATGCCATTTATATTGTGGTACATTTTCTATCCTATTTCCCTGTCCATTTCTATAACCTTTATATTCTTCCCATCTTTGAAAATCGATGCTTGCAGTATGCTCAGTTTGATTTCGAACTGTATTGAGCATTAGTCTTTTTTGTCCTCTAAAAAACAAAAGCCATCCTTGACTAGAAGCAAAATAATGGTTGTTAAACCATGTTCTGTGAAGACTGGATTTGCTATCTCGCATAAGCCAATAAGAGTGTCCATCACCATAATTAAATTGGCCATAAGAATTGATTACATCAGCATTGAAAAATGGTGAATATGAATTTTCTACAAATTCTTCTACTTGTGCAAAATTTGTATTGTCTGGTGGGGCTATATTTCCAAATACTTGACTATTACAACACCATTGAGAATCAGGAATACCAATGGGATCGTCTTGTAATAATTTGGCCCAATTCTGTTCATCTATAGAGGTAGAGATTGCACTGAACATTAAGGTGAATTCGTTATAAATGGAAGCACCGTCTGCATAGCCCGCTAATGCATATCTTGCCAACGCTTCATCATCTGCTATATCATTGGTCAATAAAGCCTCATAATATTCAGTAGGTAATTGTAAATCTAAATATTTTCCTTGATGAAAACACATGTAGTTGTAGAGCCCATCGTCGGCTAGCTCTTCAGCGGTCGTAAAGACTCGTCGTCCATGTTTGGGCCAAGCATAATATCGAATACCATTGCTGCCAATTTCAACTTCTTTTGGAAATTTTTGCCAAAAATTATTGGCAAACAAAGTGGTTCTTACATTTTTTCCTTCAATGTTGAACCAACCATCGCTTTTGCTGCCCGACCCAGCACTAACAGTTGCTCCTAATGATCGACAGGAATCTTTTTTCTCTTGATGAAGATAAGCGATATCATCAGAACCATCATAAACATATAATGTTCCTGATCCTGTAGTCGTTATATCAATAAAATTTGTACCATTTATTGCATCTAAGGCAGTTGCACATAATTTAAAGGAAGTTGTGCTTGAAATATTGGCGTAATATACTGTATTTTCTTCAAGTGGATTAGGCATTGTGCCCGAAGTAGTTGCCATTTTAACAGGCTGGCCATCTTCCCATCCATGAGAATCAGTTAATGTAATAACATCCCCAGTAGAGACGGTTGCAACTGTTTTTCTGTTATCTGTAACTGTACTCTCATCAACACCATAAGAAAGAACTCCGCCTGTTGTTAGCGGAAAATTAAAACATAAATCTCCAATTTTGTTTTGATACACATTATTTGCCACAACAGTTGCAAGTTCAAATTTGACCATTGCCTGTGAAGCAAAAGCATACATTCTAGTAACATTGCGATAGAATGGTGTGATTAATTCATCGTTCTGATGATACCAACCTTCCGCTCTAATGCAGGTTTGCATTCTTCCTGATTGTTCTATTTCTACCGTTCCAAAATAGTCTCTTTTGGAATGCCAAGTAATGCCACGATTATCAATAAAAGAGGGTCCGCTATCCCCAGTTACAGAGGCATCGGCAATGGGATCGCCATAATTTCCAGTCCCAGTAGGGTCGTGCCATAAAGTAGATATTCCAGCATAAGGTCTCTGAACTTCAAGCTTTATTTTTTTATTTGCTACAGTAATCGTAGTTACTACATAAAAATCACGCAAGCCGTTAGAAACAGCCGAGGCTACTTGTTCACCATTGTAAAATAAAATAAATTGAGTAGCATTTACCACACTCACAGTGTAAACCAAATCTTCATCTAAAAGATCATCTACAGCACCTGCGGTTGTTCCTGGTGGCAACACATAAACAACCTTATCCCCGGTAGTTAATCCATGAGGATTAGATGCAACCCAGGTATCAGGATCATCAATGCCAAATCCAGAACCAATATTTGCGGCTTCTATGTGCCAAGAACTAGTAGTAAAAACAGAATGAGAGCCCGTTCCAACGTCTAATATGTCAATTTTTTCAGTATTGTTCCATGCATCTCGGTCTGTTGGGTGAACTGTAAAGGTAGTTGAACTTAAAATCCTTGCATAATAAGTGTGTTTTGTATCAAATGTAGATGGATAAATTGGTGATACAACTTTAGGTAAACTACCCGTGGTTTTAAACTTAATTGGTTGTCCTGTTTGCCAATGATGTGCATTGGATGTTGTCCATATGTCTGAGGCATCATCTACAGTGACCGATAAAATCGGAGTATTGTCAGTCACTGTTAAATTGGTCGACGGGTTGGTTGTGACTTCTTTTTTCAAAAGATAAGTTTTTGGGTTGCCAGAGGTATAAGCAGCATCAAAATAAACATGTAGCCACTTTGGGGTATTATTTTTATCCCAATAAGATACAACTTCCACTTGGCTTGGAATCAACACATCATTTTCATATAGTCTAAAACTATCAGCCGATGTTGCTATGCCAATAGGCAACGGCACTGCTGCATGAGTAGGATAAGAGACATTAGAAATATATCCCTGAGACATAGGATAAATTTGAATACCTGCCTCGGGGTAAGTTACATTATGTCCTTTTTGGCTAGTTTTAGAAAACTCAAATGATTGGGCAACACCACTGCTGGTTAAATAAGCACTTACTTTATATGCCCCATCTTCCAGATCGGAAATATCCATTGTCCATTCAACACGATTGCTTAAAACAGAAAAATAAGCAGTATTATCAATGGTCGTAGTTTCATCTGCTGTTTCCAGGGTTATCACCAAGTCAGATGAGCCTATTAATCCTGTATAATCTAAAGCGGCGTAACAATGAATAACTTGATCTTCATCATAATATACATATTTATCGCATATTAAGTGTCTTAAGTAATCAGTGTTTGCACTAGAATCAGATTCAGGTGCAGAATAATTAAAGAATGTAATGCTGTCGTTTGAAATACTAGCCATAAAGTATTTATACTTGACAACAAGATTTAAGCTTGAACATTAAATGCACATAATTTATCTTGATTTATCGTATCGCCTGTGCCGAATTGGCTGCTTTCACTGAAGAATAGAAGATTCTTCAAATGAATATCAGATGGGCTGGTGTTAGCAAATAAATTATTTATAGATAATGCATAGGTGCAAGTAGTTACTCCTGGTTCTGTGTATCCGGTGCTGGTATATTTTGTTAATGTTGGAACTGTTGGGCTGCTTGGATTATAAGCGCCATTAGTATAATGACCTATATATAAGTCAACTCCTGCTCCGAAGCCACGCCCTACATATAATAAGAAATACCAATCGCCTATTGTCAAGGCATCAGCAGCAGTATAAGTATAATTTTTGGCTGTGGGATTTCCGCCCAACATAAATGCAGGTTTTCTGTTAGAGTTTATGTAAATAGCAAATCCACCATTATCAGCCAATCCATTCTTGGTATCTAAGATATATTGATTTCCACCTCCAACCATGCTGTTAATTCTAATGGCCATGCTAATTGCAAACATTGCATCACCGTTAGGACCAGTTCCCGGTACAAAGTTATAGGTGCTAGCGGCTGCCCTTCTTAAGAAGAATCTGGCATTGGCGGGCGTAGTAGACTCAAAGAACGGACGATAATGTGGACCAATTGTGCTATCGGTATAATATTCAGCCCAACCATCATCTGTTGTGTTAAAGAAATACTTATTTGATGATTTATCTCTATAGCTGGCAATCTTGGCCCCACTATAATATGGTAATTTATAAGATAAAGACCATTGAGAATCAGCGAATCCAGCCTCCCCTCCATCCACAGAAGCAAATAACCAAGTTTCTAAATCAGTTAAATCACTTGGTACAAATGCTGGTGGTGTTGGTGGTGTATAGTTTCTGAAACTATGTAATGTTGTTTTTGTTCTCGGTGCTGTTTGGAAACCCGAAGATAACGCTTTATTTGTAATTCTGCATGAATGAATAGTAGCAGAAATAGGAAGTGCATCTGATGGTCCGTGTCCCAAAGTTAAAGGATCATCTGGAACAAAAGCACTGGTATTGTCGGCCATATCCCCAGACTCAGCCACACCATCAATATAGAGATATGCTCTGTTGGCGGTTTTGTCTCTGACTAAGGCATAACATCTACGAGCACCATCATCAATTGCAGTGTTGCCAGTTACGGTTACAGTTATAGTGCCATCATTAATTGTTCCAACTAAATAGCCCGAAGCATTTACAGATAGTGAAATTCCATTGGTGGCTCTATTGGAGATGAGATTGCCAGTGACATCCACGCCAACGGTAGCTTCTACTTCTATTGTTATAGATGATGTGATTCCATCTTGGAAGAATTCTTGGAAGGTCTCAGGAGTCAATTCAATGCCATTATCATTTCCAGAACTTAATGCAACGCCTGTAGCGCCGTAACTTGGAGTGTTCGTTGTGGTTTCGGCAATGGCTTTGTTGTTCAACAATCCACCATAATCAATAAATCCAGGACCATAAGGATTGGTTAGCACTCCGCTCTCTTCTTCATTAAAGAACCAATCGGAATAGATGGTTGGAGACGAATTGTCTAACCATGTTCTATTAAGTTTAACTAATGAAATGGACTGATAACTCTTATCAGCAAAACTACTCGATGGGATAGCATTTGATAGGTCATTTGCTCCATTTTCAAACGCCATTAATATATGATTATCATTCAATGCTAAAATAGAAACTGAATCAGCGTATCTAAAGTAAATAGTCTTATAAAACTCCCAGGTAGTTCCTTCGTTTGTGCTCTTATAAAGAGTCATTTCTTTTTTATAAACGCCATTTGCGTCTCTACTTGTGGCCAAAATAATTAAATCAGTATCTACTCTGACCATTTGAGCTTTGGAATCGGCTTGTAGCATTACGGCAACCGTTGCAGGTGCCGACCAACCAACACCGCCGTTGACAGAAACTGATTGTGACCTAGCTGTAGCAGCAGTATTATTCATGTTTATAATCAATCTGTTGCTCGTGTTAGTTTCTAATATTGCTCCTTCTGCTGTATTTGTAGCGATGAGTCTTCCTAAATAATCCCAAGTCAATCCTCCATCATCACTGTAAATTAAATGAGATGTTTTTGTTCCTACAAAATCATCATTTGGATTAAAACCAATGCTTCGGAAAGTACAGGGAACAATTAATCTTCCAAGAGCTACGCTGTTTTTAAGTTGAATTCCAACATTAACAGGTGTATTCCAGGCCCATTGTGGTGTAACACTATGAGTGCCACTGCCCGTATCAGTTAGATTAATTTGATTTATGTCATCTTGAATATCATCATAAGTTGGATAAACTTCAATTTCATTTGCGCTTAATCCTGTTACATTAACAAAATAAGTTCTCCCTGCCACCAAAGGATCAGGTAGAGTTCCTGTGGTGCTAAAAACAATTGGTTGTCCTGTGGCTAATCCATGATTAGTAGAAGTAGTGATTATATCGGTTCCAGTGTCAACTGCTGAAATTGTAATTGCTGTATAAAGTGGATTTACAATGTCATTTGTTATTTCAGTCGGGCCGCTCCAAGAATCTCCATTGTCAGTGCTTCTAAAAGTATAAACTTGGTGATGTTGATTGGTTGTATCACCTTTTGTGCCAAAAACTGTTACAGAAGGGTCTTCTTCTCCAATTCCTGTTTCATCTACTGCTGCACCACTTAATTCGAACCACGAAGCATTTGGATCATAATTAGAATAGTTGTAAATATCCACAGGATCAGACCATGTGTTGCCATTGTCTGTGCTTTTCTTCATTCTGATAGCAAATGTTAATCCGTGACCATCATTGGTAAAACCACTCGCTGAATGACAGAAAAATAAAATTGAACCGTCTGGAGCCATAACCAACATCGGGTTTCTAGCCATCACGGCAGCATATCCTAAAGATGCCGCAGAAATCGTGCCTTCTCCTCTGTTCATCAATTCGGCTAATGGATCATCGTCAAAGCCCCACATTGGACCACTATCTAATTCATCTGTAATAGTAATAAGGTTGGTTTTAGTTTTTATACTACTACCTGAAGGGCTGGTTGCGGTTAATGTAACAGTAAATGTTCCGCTTTTTGTAAAAATATGAGTCGGATTTTGTTCTGTTGAGGTTTTGCCGTCTCCAAAATTCCAAGACCATGAAGTAGGAGAATTTTCCGAAGTATCAGTAAATGTAATTGAATATGGAGTTTCACCACCTGTACTACTTTCTGTAAAGTTTGCAACTGGTGTTCCAATGGCCCAATATTTTAGATCATATGTTTCATCCCTGTCGGGACCAAATAAAAGTGGGGTAGGATCACCCAGTCCTTCTATTTTTATGTCTACAAAAGAATTTCTGCCGCTGGTAACTTCCACATACCAAGGAATAGGATTGCTCATATTAGAATCGTTGATGGTCACAGACAAAGGATTATCAACATCTGTTAACAATGATACATTTGAAATGACATTATTGTCATCGTCTTTAAGCAAGATTTTAACAAATCCACCTTCGCCTACTGGTGTGAAAGTAATATTGACATCTTCACTGACAACTTTAGGAATTAAATATCCTTTGAAATTTTTACCACGATAAATTGGAGATGTAGATTCACCATAATCTGTCATCAAAAGAGCTTCGGGTCTGGAACTAATTGGAATGAAAAGTTGAGGCACATTACTTCGAATATTAACTATTTGTAAATTGCCATAAGCCGATTGAACGGGTAAATCGGCAATTTGTCTGTGTACTAATGTTCCATCATTGTCAATATAAAAAGAAGTTGTCTCGGGAAATTCGTAAAATGTATTTAAAATATTCCCAGATATAGTTGATACTTCTACACTAACTTCTTCTGTAATGCTTATATCGGCAACATCTACAGTTAAATCCCAAGGAGTAATTAGATTATTTACCAAAATGGTATTGTAAGGCGAAGAAAAATCATCGATCTCGCCCAAGGCTACAGGATAAGAGCCTGAATCTGTGGGTGTTGTCCAAGTTATGGTTAATTTTGGTCTGTTGGCGCTGGTTGCATTATCGCTTGAAGCAAAGTTTGCATAATGTGATGAGCCCGCTGTTTCATCTCCTACTAACAACAAGCTTAAGCGACCATCTCTGCTATCTACAGCATCTTGAACCAACGTGGCTAAATTGTTAAACACTAAATTACTAGAAGAATTGGCAATTGTAGTCGTAACACTGTTGGCAGTTGTATAATCGGTCCCTGAACCACCCCCTGCTGTAGACCAATTTGTTGTGCTGTTGTATTTTAACCAAGTTGCATTTGATTCTGTCCAAGGACGAATAACACGATAAGCAGTAATTGTCGTGTTCGAAATTCCAGTGCCGCCAGCAACATTGGTCATTGTTAAAGTAGCTGAAGTAACTATAGCACCTTCAGGCAAAGCTAGATCAAATCTAATTAAAATTCTAGTTTTAGTATTAGTTATGAAAAACAAATTGCCCAAAGGCAACACAGTGGCGTTGCCAAAGTTGGTGCTCTGGCTTCCAGAGCTTATGTAAGTGTCTATTCCTGAGCTTCCTGGCTGCAATGTTATTGTCGGTGTTGACAACGATGTAATAGCAGCATTTTTGATATTTTTCTTAAAATAAGGGAAGGTGTGCCAAAAATGTTTGTGTTCCCCAGGCCCAACCCCGAAATTATCCCAAACACTACTAATTGCCTCATGAAGGAAGTTAGAATGGTCCATTAATTCAGGGAAATGTCTGGTCAAATAAATTGGTTCAGATGTAACCGCATAAGCTGCACCTGATAATCCATATCCTAAAGATTTTGCATTGTCTTTAATCCACTGAACATGATTTGGGTCTTTAGTTAATTCGTAATATAAAACCATCCATAATGGGTGCCATGTTGGATCATCAATATTGTCAATGTTTCCAGTAATAGCTGTGTGAGAACCACTGCCAGTGCTGCTGAATGTAATTGCAGTGTTGGTGCCATGAACATATTTAATTGCATCTTTATAGTTTTGATGTAATACAACTTGAGACGTACTTATTCTGCTTACATAATAAGTAGTTCCAACTGTTATTTGAGGATAAGAAGTAGGCAAGCTTCCTGTGGTAGTAAATCGAATCCGTTGGCCAGTTTTATAACCATGGCCCGTAATAGTTACCAAGGAGGTTCCATTAACAAACACGGCTGCTTTACTGGTAGTGGATGCCAATGCTGTTTTGACCGCATTGATTTGAGGAGATAATACTGGGTTCTTAGTATAATCTCTTAGGATCAATGTGTTGACTAAGGTGCCAATGGATTCTTTATTAGCTGTTAAACCAGTTACTGATGGCAGAGTTACACATCGCATGGCATGTTGCCATTGTTCATAACCCTCTTTAGCCCAACCATTAGCATCAATTAACCATGCTCTTAACAAGCCAACAGGATCAGGAATGCTACCATAAATACCACTAAATACCGTGGATTCTTCCATTCCATAATCAATATTTGCCCAGTGGATTGGACCGCCCTTCCAAAAATTACCAGGAACATGATTTTTATGCTCAGGACCATCAACTAAATTGTCAACAATATTTCTGACACTTGTGTCGCCGCTAAAATATCCAAAATTGCCATCGAAACTAGTTTGATCTACGCTTGTATAGTGATCGGTAGAACGTCTGGCTATATCCATTAATCCATCTGAGCCACGAAGAATTAATGACCATACTTGGCTGACAAAATAATGTCGCATATTTTGCCAACACTCTTGTAAATTGGCTCTAGGAACTGATGGTAAATATTCATCATGATAATCGCCATAATTAAATTGACCGTAATCATCTACTTTTGCCGGATCGGTCCAGGCGATAACAGCATCTTCAATCGCCGCTTCTTGTTCAGCAAAATCTACTCCTTTTTCTGCCATTGAACCAAAAACTTTGCTGTTGGCATTCCAATCTTCGGCACACAAAGCAATTGGGTCTTGTTGATATAAATCAGCCCAACTATCAGAGTCAAAAGAACCATCAGCATCTGAAAATATCAAGGCAAATTCATTGTTCATTGACACACCTTGAGCATTTGCTGCCATAACCCATTCAGGCTTGATTTCATCTGATGTATCTGTTTGATCGGCCCATGCTTGGTAATAATCATTTGGCACATTTGGATCGAGACAAATGTGTTGATGGAAACAATTATATTTATAAACTCCACTTGCTGCGGCTTCCTCTGAAGTGGTAAAGTTTCTTGCTCCATTAACAGGCCAAATATGATAAGCCAATTTATTTCGATTTAATTCAACTTCTTTTGGAAATTTTTGCCAAATATCTTTTGTCAACAATGTAGTTCTAACACCACCAGCCAGACCACTAGCAACAAACCAGCCATCACAAGTGTTTCCACTAGAAGTTGTTAACCCGGTTACAGAAACAACATCATCTTTCTTTTGTAAGAAATATAAAGAATCGTTTGTGTAAACTGTGTTAGTTCCTGTTCCACTTGTAGTCAACGTTATATCAGACCCGCCCGAAGTGGTCGCTACTCTTAAGGTATTTCCACTAGGATTTTTAACGTAATATACAGTTCCTTGAACTAAAGGGCTTGGCAGTGTTCCAGTAGTATAAAAAACAATCTGTTGTCCAGCAGACCATCCGTGAGCGCCACTCAAAGTAATTGTTGGAGTAGAAACACTGCTAATTGTATAAGAAGTGGGACTTATGGTGCCATCATCAATGCCGCCCGATAACAAATAAGCATCTTGTAATGGAACATAAAAGCATAATCTTTTAGTAACCCTGCTTACTGTTTCTAAAATTGTAGATGCTAATTGAAATTTTAAAATAGACTGATCATTAGGAATGCTAATTCTGGATGAGTATCCCATAACAGGAGAAAGCCATTTATTTGGTAGTTGTATTTTTCCCTTAGCATGAACAACTACATTGCAATTTTGAGTTGTATCAGCAGCCCTTGTTTCTACTTCTACATATCCCAAAGTATCAGCAAAAGAATTCCAATCATGTTCAATACCATCCATTAAATAAATGCCACTATTGAATCCTGCATCTTCGGAGCTAATTAGAGGCGTAGAACCATAAGACCCGCTGCCAGTTTCGTCATAATATAGTTCATGTATTCCATCAAATGGTCTAGAAAAACTAGCTTTTACATACCCGTTATCCACAGTGATTGTGCTGATAATAGCAAAATAATGAGGATCAAAGCTGGTAGACACCAAAATAGCGTTGGTTCCAGTGGTCGCATCATCAGCAGTTGGATGTAAAGTAAAATTTGTGCTAGAAGTAACTCGAACATAATATATCGCACCATCTTCCAACCCGGTTGTGTCAGGATAGTATAAAGTTCCTCTAACCTTCATTCCTGTGGACATTCCGTGGCTGATTACATCATTGTGTCCTCTCGTGCATCGCCACTCAGTTGCTGTGGTTTCTGCTTGTATAACTCTAGGTGATAAAAGTCTCCAAGGAACACCTGCAATGTTATTTAAAAGTGTTATTTCATTTTTTCGATCTATAGCATCTTCATAAGTTTCATATAATTTAAATCTAGCTGCACTCACTCCTGGCTCAACAAAATGAGCCCAATATACTTTGTTTGGATTAATTCTGGGGTAAGCATCTGGAACGGAGCTTTCAGAAAATCCAAAGTTGATTTTGATAGGAATAGGACTTAAAGGATGAAATGTAGAATTGGTTGCCGAACCTGTGTTCAAAATGTTTGTATTATTTATAGCATCATCATAAGTTGGATGTAAACTTAAAGTGTTATGTGTTATAGCTCTTACGAAATAAACAGAACCTCTAGTTAAATTGCCTGCTGATCCATAACTAGAATAAATAATCGGAGTTCCTGATCGGAGTCCATAGCTACCATTAGTGGTAAATACATTATTTAATACTGTAGGCGCAAGAGTGAAGGCCACATGATTCATTCCTAAATATAAGTTTATAGAAAGTGTAAATGTGTTGGTGCTTGTATCTACAAACGACGCCAGTGTAGCAGGATTTTCTTCTGTAATAGAAACGCCACTATCTGGAGGGGTTCCGGCATCTTTTTTTAACAAATAAGTTCTTGGCGTGCCGCTATCCCATACAGCATTAAACCAAACATGTATCCATCGTGGCCTATGGTTTTGAGCCGCTTTTGTTGTAACGCCTTCCCAATTATCAACTACTTCTATCTGAGCAGGAATTTGAACATCATCTTCATATAAACCCAAACTAGCGACATCTGAATACGCTAAAGTTCCTTTTGGAATAGGTATGGCAGCATGAGTTGGATAAGATACATCGTCTATATGAGTCTGGGTCTGGGGGTAAATTTGCAAACCGCCCGATGGGAATGTAACTGATTCCGTTTCTTCTGTTTTTGAAAAATTAAAACTAACTAATGAGCCAATAGGAGTCCCTGGGCTACCAGAATCAGAAATAAACGCTTGGAGCGTGTAACTTCCAGGGTCTAAATTGGTTATATCAACTGTGAAAAATATTCTATTTGTATCTATTGTGGCAGTTTTGGTGCCAGAAGTAACTGTGGTTAACAAATCTGATGTTTTTAAATAAACTTCGGCCAAATCCCCGACTACAGAGCCGCTAAAGTTTAAAATTGCTGAACAATGCATGGAAACATCGCTAGCAGTGTAAACATATTTATCCGCAATTACTTGGCGAACATCATCGACCCCTTTAGATGTTTCTACATCATTAAATGGGACAAAATATAGATTGCTAATTGATGGCATAAGGTATTTATTTACAGAAGGGTAAAATGTATATCATATTAGAGCGATATTAAGTTATTTATGAACAAATATTTAGAAATTGCCCTCCTTGTTGAAAAACCGGATTGACACCCAAGGCAAATTATGAGAACATGACAATTCTAATAAATGAAGATGAATTCCCAAAAACAAATTTGAATTCCCAAAAACAAATTTGAATTCCCAAAAACAAAAGGGGTAAAACTACATGCCCAATCATTGGCTACAACAGAAAAATGAAATTCCCAGCGAAGCAACGGGATCAAATCACAGAAAAAAATTGGGAGATATTGCATGGACTATTCCCAAGGAATCTGGGGATGAGAAGGTTGAGAAGGTATTGCTTAATAAGGCATATAAAATTGTTAAATTTAATGGTAATAAAATTGCCAATGTTAAACAACTGTTTGAGGGCATAAAGCATTATACCCCTAAAAATAGCTCTCTTGTTTTGAGGCGAACGGATGTTTGGCTAGATCGCAAAGATGCTGTTATGCACAATGATGCTTTTTTGTTTCATGGTCCTGTAAGCCTGCTGGAAATCAAGGGCTCGCAAAATAAATCAAGTTTTACCTTTCACGATTTATCTGAATCGTATAGAATACCTTGCAGAAAACCTACGATTTGGCAGGACACAGAATGAGAACATACGCAGATATATACCTGGAATATATTAAAAAGTTTGAGGGAAAACATCCTGCGTATAATCGAACAAAAAATATAGAATTTTATTTTTGCAAGCCAGGGTTATATTTCAAATTTGTTACCGAACCTTATTTCCCTTTTAATCAACTTGCTCTACACGATTTTGAATTATTTTACGATCCTGGACTTTTTTCTCCATGGAGCATTATTAAGAAGACACTAGGTAAAAAGCCACTAAATTATACTAGAGATGATCTTAGGTTTGTAAGTCACTCCACTGTTATTTTAAATAATGACCAAGATTCCGGAAAAGCTGTGGAGTTCTTTTTAAGATTTGGCCACGATGTAGAAAGAAAAATAGACAACGGTCCATTGTTGATTGTTTTTAGAGACACAGGGAAAGTCTACTTTAAACCCGCTGATAAAAAGGGAGTTTTAGGGTTTTTAAGTGGTGTTACTTCTGAATTGAGAAATGGATTTGGACCTAAACATTGGAACACCGGCATGTGGTGTTTAGCTGACGATTAAGGTGAGATATGAATAACCTTCATTTGTCTAAAGTGACCTTTAATGTTGTTGAGAGCACTTTCAATAGATGGCTTAGACAATTAACCAATCTTGGTTACTATGTCACAGAAAAAGAAGATAAAGAGCATGATTACAAGAAGATTTACACTGTACAAAATTTATTTGATCTTAAAGAAGCGATTGTGGGCGTCTTTTTCAAAGGAACTTACTCTGTATACGTCTACGTTCCAGTTTCTGAAGAAGAATATGATGAGTGTGAATTTAAATGCCTTGAATTCCCTGTAATAAAATCAAATCATACGGTTCGTGATATCATTTATACAGAAGACACTCTAAAACGAATGGCAGAAAATCATGATTGTTTAAGATATGACCCTGCCTCTAGAACTTTGTTTCTCACCGCCAGAGGAAAACAACGAGAATCGCTTTCAGAACAAAAACAATATGAAAAAAGAAAAGAACTGTTTGGAGCGATTAAAAGCTATATTGCTGCCAAAGTAGGCACGCAAGATACTCTAGCCGAAGACATGGCTACAGAATTTGTTAATTCAATTGATGAATCCATTAGTGAACTAGGAGATTGGTAATGAAAATTTTGGGAATTTTAACTCTGTTATTGTCGCTTACCGTTGGCTGTGCCCATTCTTGCAATTGTGGAAAATGCAATAAAAATAGTCATGGAAGATGTATGCATTGCACTGATCAAAATTGTACAGTGGTTGGTAACAGTCCTTGTTGCGATCAATGCGTTTGTAGGTGAATTATGAAGAAATTATCAATAGTATTGTTTTCACTGCTTATGTGTGGATGTGGTTCTGATTGGAATGTGTCTTCCACTCAATTATTTGAATTACAAGATCAAGTAGGTGACGACCATATTCTTTTGTATAAACTACAAAATGAAAGAAAGGGCGATTGGGTTTATTTAACTGGTTATATTACCGATGTAACTGTTAGTACTCTTTCAGACCCCGGATATTGGATAGGACAAAATTCAAATGATGATGTATTTTCGTCTATTCTTTGCATTATGAAAAAAAGTGACTTTGATATTCACATGGAAGAAGGCACTAAAGTAACTATTTATGGAAAAATTGAAAGCATAAATTGCAATGGTTTTGTTTTAAAATCTTGTTCGCTTGAAGCAAAGTGGCCCCAAGCAGGTCAACCTTTGTTGAAAAATGCCAATTAAAATGGTTTAAACCAAGAGGGCTTCGGCCGACCTTTTGGTTTAACAGGCTTGATTCTTTATGGCTCTTTTTTTTCCATTCATAAGCGTTGCCATTCCACTTGCAATCGTGAATTTCTATTGTGCCAACTAAAACGCCCCTCGGCAATTCATCGCACGATATGTCTTCTATTTTATAGAATTCCATAGCACATAGTTCTTCGCCTTTTGGGTATCTTCCAAGACTAGAGTAAATATAAACTCTTTCTCTAATGTTTGGCAGGATTAAATTGCATTGTACATTTTCATTGTCCTATTAAATCAAACAGTTTGGTCCCCCGTTGTGAGCCAACGTGAATTTGAATGTGGAAGCCATGAGTGTGGTAATAATACCTCAAAAGGCTTGCAACAGTTTGGCAATCTATATGCTGTTTATCTTGATCAACATGGGCCAAACATTGTGTTCAACTCTGCCATTGATCCGAATGAAGTGATCAAATTTATTGAAGAAAATTTTGATTTGTCTCAAAAAACTGGTGTTTTTGTTTCTATTCAATCCCGTCTTGAAGCACCTAACACGCTAGATATAGCTAAAAAAATTCTCTAATGAATCTAGAAGAAGCTCACAAACATTGTCGCTGCAATAAAAACGAATTAGAACAAAGTAAAAAGTGCGGTTGTTTTTATTGCCTTTCTATCTTTGAATTAAAATCTTATGATAATTTAGAATGGGTTGGCCGAGAAAAAACCACTCTTTTGTGCCCCAAGTGTAGCATAGATTCTGTAATTGGAGACGCCTCGGGCATTAAATTAACAAATCTCTTCTTAAAAAAGATGTATGAAAGGTGGTTTAGTTATGAAAACAGAATTAAGCAATCTCAATTTTTACGTTTAAGAAAGAAATGAAGAAAATGGTTTGTGGAAAATATAAAAAAATTTAATCGGCCTAATTATGAAAAGTTTCTTTATAAAAAAGATTCAACAAGAAGAAGCGGCAATCGAGAAGCTGTAGTTCGGTGATAAAGAAATAGCAATAATATTTTGGTAAATGGTTAACCTGAATTCTTTTCTGTCCATTGTTTTTCGAATTCTGCGTCGAATGCATCATTCTTTCTGCGATCATTGCGTATTGTTAAGCAAATATTATGTAATAAAGCGCTTAAATCTAACCACGCTTTGCCACATACTTCTTCTGTGTTCCAAGATTTAAAAATCTCACAATCCCTTAGTACCTCCCATAGCATCTTATTCACATCGCACAAAGACATTTCTTTGAAACCGCAATCGTTAAATTGGGGCCTAATACATGCACTTAAATAACCAATAACATTCTCCAAACCAGGAGCAAAATAAGGAGGGTTTTTATCCTGGTTATAGTTTTTGCCAACGTCACTGCCTGCAAATTGATGAACCGCCCAATATGCTAATCCCCCAGTAAGGTCTCTATAGTGTGTCCATCTTTTTTCACTCCATTCCTGGTTGTTAGACAATCTTTCATAGGTCTCAGGCATATTGTTAATGGCAGCAGCCAATTCATTCATGCATGCTTCGTTTATAAAGCCTTCTTCGGTCAATAAAGGTTGGGTTAAAAATTCTATTTCATCCAATTTGGCTTCCTTTCTACTAAAACAGGCCCAATGGCATTAATTTCGTCTATATATAACGGATACGTTGCAGCATATTCATATGCTTCTGTCCAATAGATATCATCCTTCACATCTTCTTTTAATTCGAAAGTTTTTCGGAATTGGTTTTCTTGTTCTTTTGTAAGTTTAATTATTTCTTTTTGCATTTTTCACCATTCAATATAGTAATAATTTTATCTCGCCATTTTGGATCATATACAGTGGCAACCCACTCAGGTTCAAAACCATTATCTCCAGATTGATCGGAATAATAATCTAGTATTTTCCACCCTTCCTGTTCGGCATCATATTCGGTAACAAACCTTTTAACGCTTTTTGGTAAATATTGTTTATAAATTGTTTATCCTATCTGTTTAATTATACATTCTTTACATTCGGCCCAACCACTATCAATGTTGGGATTATCGTCAAACACTACACATTCTCTAATTACATTAATTCGATTGAATTCTTGTAATTCATCTCTTAATCGATGATATACTTCTGGCTCCCGAGCCGTAGCAAATTGAAATACATTTTCACCATTTGCTTGTTTGATTATATTTTGAGATGTGTGCCCTCCCAAAACTGAAACTTTATTTACAAACTCCTTAACACGATTCTTGGGGACTTCATATTTAAGATGAAATTCTAGATAAAGATGCGGCGGCATTTCGCCCTTGCCGACAATTTTCTCTAATTTTCGACGAATTACACGGTTTCCAAAGTGAGAAGCAAGCTCATTCATTTCATCGAAAGCCTGTTTTTCATCATGGGTTTTATGAAACCTAGCAGTCATTGTTTGACGTACGCCAGAACCAGTATCCTCTTCAATAATTACTGGTTTAACCTGAAGAGTCTGACACACAGATTTGAATTCTTCATCTTTAATATTTGTTACGGTTATATGAGATTCATACATTCTAAATTATCTTTAAAAGCTTTTTGGATTTTTTTGTGAAACTCTTGTGTTACGTCAATATGGGCATTTTTATTTTTAATTTCATATCTATAATTCTGATTTTTTGTATGGTTTATTATAAAAGTATAATTATTTGATATAACATACTCTTTTCCATTGAATTTTAAAATAAGTGTTTCTTTTTTTAACCACTTATTAGTCATGATAGCCCCTCAATTTTCAACCGTGCATAATGATCGCCTCCGCAGCGAACCAGTTTTTTAGCATACATCATATGGGGCTTTATGTACAAAGGATGATTTAATTTATAACACAATGGAACATGCACATAATAAAAATATCCAGAATCTAAAGAGGTAAGTCCTTTAAACCCAGTTAAGATATAATTATCTTCCATTTCATATTCATATAAAGCACATTTGTTTAAAAATCCCAGTCTCTTTAAAAGCTGTTCGTCAGCATTAGGCTTAAACGATTCATGTTGAGTTAAATTTAAAGTTTTAATTAATTTAGAATTGGCCACAATCCATAGATCACCGCCCCTGTGTGTTTTATCGAAAATAAAATGTTTTAGCTCATCTAATTTGGTTACTATGGCCATAGCTGGGTCCGTAAACTTTGATATATCTATAGATGCCACAGTTCCAACATTGTTCATTAAATCATTCAGAACTTCTTCGATAGTTTCTTTGGCAATTCCATTGGAAAGTGTTGTAACATCGCCTTCAAAGAAATTAGTTTTTAATGCTCTTGTCTTTGCAACAACAGGCTCCATCGCACTAATTAAATCTATGCCATTTTGATTATCTTGAAAATAATGGTATTCAATAATATCAGTTTGAGAAACCATCGGTTTAATTGTAACAATATTGTTTAAATTTATAAGTTTTAAAAAAGTCTCTCGTGCTACTTGGCATAATAAATCATTTGTATAATCACTATTGCCTGAATCTTTATTCCATTGCTTTTGGTTTTTTAGCAAAGAAGTGATTAATACAGGATCAGCAGGCGAATTTGATTGAACATAATCTCGTAGCTGACGAGCTACTGTTTCTAACTCTCGTGCTATAGACTGCATTTCATGTTTCTGAAATGTGATGTGAATTATGCTTCCATCGTCATTATAAAATGCTATATCACATGGACGAGCATGTCCTTCTAGTTTAATTTCTTTCATTGTTTTTCCTCTGGAAAAATTCTTTGATGAGTCCATCTAGTGAGTCTTGAATCTCGTCGTCGGAATAACCAGTAAAATAAGCAATGTCTTGACATGCCCCCATCTTCTTGACATCCTTCGCAACCCATATGGACCTTATTGAAGGAAGTGGATCATGATAAGTTAGCATCTTGTTTTCATAAAATTCTTGGTTTTGAAGCGTAATTAAATCATTGTAGTTAGATGCGATATAATCACAAGCTAAATATCTGACAATAGAAGCTTCATTGTCTATTTCGCTTTTAAGTTGCCACCCACCCAGGAGTTTTTTTTCTCCATGAACCAATAGCATAAGCAAACGAATATCATGAGTTGTACGATTGGAATGCATTGCATCTACCTTAGCCTCCTTTACAGAATAAGCATTACCGCTATTTGGGAAATATACTTGCATTTGTACTGGAACTGCATTTTTCTTTAACCATTTATTCATTTTCTTTCCTTTTTATTTTAGGTCTTTTGATTTCTAAATTAAATTTCCACACATGATCTCCATTCGTAAGAAAATCACCCTTAACAGGCTTGAATGGAAAATTGTGCTCATCATACCAATTTTGTAGTATATCTAAATCTTCAGTTAATTCTTCATTTGTAGGGGGACGAAATTCTGGCTCGGGAACATAAGACCTACCAAGATATAATCCAGCAACAAATGCTAAAAATATAAAAATAAGTGCATGTATAATAATATTTAAAATATCTTTTGCACCAATTAATTGAGGTATCATTATTTAATTCTTTCTTACCAATCTGCCACGAGAAAGACCATCACATCTACTTTTAATTATTTTAATTGAATCGGAATCTATGTGGAATGCTAAAGTAGCATAATACATAAGCCCCATTTTAAAACCATGTAAATCGTTGTGTATTGAATCGTTGTATATTGATAGTTTCTCACCATTAGAAAAACCAAAGTAAATTTTTTTGCCATTACAATTGAGAATAACTTGTTCTATTTGACTCCCAAATGAGTAAATTGGTCGGGTAACAAGCCAATTGCCAAGCAACATCTCCCTACTTACAGTTTCCAAAGGAAGGTTGGCATTTAACATTTTGTCAAATTCCTGGCGACTTCCTGAAACCAAGACTAAACCCCCGTTGTTCGAAAGATAGTCCAATGTTTTGGGAACCCACGTATCTAGCTTCAAAAAGCCAGTGGTAAAGTTTTTTCTTTCTGTTTTTAACCAATAATTGCTCATTTTATTTCTCTAAAAATTTTGTTTTCTTGCGATCTAAAAAATGAATTCCTGGTTCGCAACGAAATCCTGTGGTGTCACTGTGATCTGGCGTAAATCCATATATAACTATGGTGTTGTCGTCAAAGTTAACCACCTGTCCTCTAATTCATCAATCCAATAACCAGGGGAAACTGATAAATAATGAATTGTATCACCGATTTTCAAGTTTTTCATTTGTTGCTCCAATAATCAAAAAATTCTTGTGGCATCCACTCATCAGGTAATTGAGCTTCTAAAGGCGGAATATTGTTCCATGTTCCGCCTTTGATTAACAACTACTTCATAATAGTGCTCAGCCAATGCTTTCTGCTCAACCTCATCCTGGGTGCCTTGGAAAACAAAAGCAATTCTTTCTAATTCTTTTTCTGCTGGGCGTGACATTTGAAACTCTTAGTTATGCAATGGGGGTTTCCAATTTTCTTAATTATTGTCTTGTCTGTTCGGGTAAAATTGAATTGTTGGTGTTTTTGTTCATGATCTATTAAATCTACACGCATGCTAAGCCGCATATGCCCCCAACATAATATAAGTTCTCCCTCAAGAGCATCAAACATGCCAACTGCATCTTCTTTTTTTACAAATACATCGGTAATATAAGTCCAATTTTCAGAGGCAGACTTCTTGCCGTGTTGAAGTCTCCAGATTTTAATGTGCTGCTCGCAAGAAACATCTTTGAAAATTTCGTCCGCATTCACAGGTTTGCCATCTTGAAATTCAACAACATGTAAACCATCTTCTTTTAACCATTTGTTTGTCATAATTTAATTTCCTTTCAGCCAAATATCATAAGCCTCTAAACAATCCTGGCAATCGAGCCAATCATGTTCGTAATTACCCCAATTAGAAAATCATGTTCGTAATTACCCCAATTAGAACAAGCCCACTCTGGAACTAGCCCGTTTTGATATGGAGGATTTATTTCCTCGCATTTTTTGCATAATTCCAACACAAAAACACCAGGCATAACTGGGATTGTATTGTGTAAATCTCGAACTATTTCGTCTCCGCAACGAAAACAATTCGATGTTACACGATAATGGTCAGAACCATTATCCTCTATTTTTATGTGGTGAGTTTTCAATTCAATCTCTTTTATTTATAAAATTAGAAAAACCTTCATCGTCGCATCGTTCCAAACCCGCAGGATGTGTGTCGCTAAAAATAGAATCAAAACGTAAATTCAATAAACAACTCTGATGAATAAGATTGTCATCATGGTAAATTCTATGTGGAGTAATATTGATCCTTCCATACCAAAAAGGCTTGTCTTCTTCGACTGTCCATGTAGCCAATTTGGGCGGCACATCCTTAAAATATGATACACCATGATATATTCTTACGGTTTTTTTATTGAATTCATATTCATATTTTAATTCCCAAGCACCATCCTCATCTATAAAATATTTTTCAAAGTTCTTAGATTTGGAAGGAACTGCCAATAAACCTACTGGTGATAAGCCACACAGCCTTAAAAAAGCTCTCTTTGTAATGTTTTTCATTTTTCCAACCTTTTTCCTTCCAACATTATTCGCACAAGACCAGTATGCCAAAAGTAAGTTTTTTGATCAGAATTGCATTCTCCAATGAATATACTTTGGACGCCTTCAATATCCACGAATTCTTGATTAACAAACTGCTTATCTTGCTTCAAAGCATAATCTAATTGAGTCTGCATTAACTTTTCTAATTGATTTCTATTAAAAATATCATTTTCATTTAATGTTTCTATTAAACAATCATAATTTTCATAATTACCGCCATAATTTTCTGGCGGAAGGTATTTATCGCACAACTCTTTTACAATTTCTTTTGTCAACCATTCCGAACCTAACCATTTGTTTGTCATTTTACTATCCTTTATGTTAAACTATCTGATTTTGCAGCCAAAAACATTCATAGCCCGCTGATTTGCATTTACTTGCAGGTACATAATGAAAACTTCTTATTTATTAAATGTTAATATCTAACCGAACCAATCCTTGCTGAAAAGCATTTTGTATGGCCAAATGTTCAGAATGAGTTACCATGACATCTAACATTGGATCGCTCTGACCAGAGGAATATCTAACTTTTCCATTAACTAAAGTAAACTTATTGATTACTCGCCATACAGCAACTAAAGTATGTTGTTTAAAAACATGTATGTCTAAATGTTGTTTTTTTAGCCATTTGTTTGTCATTTGTTTTCCTTTAAAAAGCATATTCTTTAATCTAGAATAAATTTCTACAAAAACAAGGGCAAATTCCCTAAATTGCTCCAATTCTCAGATTTGGATTTACAAGATTAAAAAACAGCGTACAATGATTTGTGGCGAACTGCCACTGCGAAGGATTTCGTGACTCGCAGCGACTAATTGATTCGTGGCGAACTGCCACAGGAAATGCTCCGATCTTGCCGCCGAGAGCTTCCTCCTCGCAGCGATTAATTGATTTGTGGCGAACTGCCACCTATGGGCACTCAGCAAAACCTCCAGCCTCGCAGTGTATAATTTGTGGCGGATTTCCGCCAGACCGTGGCAGAAGCCAGACTAATTTGTGGCGAACTGCCACGTCGTAAGATGTAATGTAAATTTTAATGGCGAACTGTCATAGGAGTTACAAAATGAAGTCCGATGATTATGTGTTTTTAGATTATGAAGGACGGTTGCTTTTTAGCAAGAAAGACCACTGGGATCAAACCCATCGTGTCGGCGGTGCTGATAAAGATGATTTAATTTCTAAAAAAACCATATGATGCCAAGAACTATGTTCATATATGTGTCTTGTCCATTGTAGAAGCATCCTGCCCCGGCATAAAGCTGGACTGTTTTGGGGCTGAATATTCTCAAAACATATCATGTCTTGTCTTATAATTACATCAGTTTTTTGCACCATTGTAACACTGCCTTCTTTAGATTCAGTTGAAATATCACAATTTTTAAATATTTCTTCTAAATTAGCAATCTTTCCGTCTTTAAATTACACTACAGGCAACTTGTTTTTTAACCATTTATTCGTCATTTTTCTTAATCCTCATTTTTCTCTATTTTAGGCCAAGTAAAAGCATCAGCTTTTCCCATCAAAACATGCCAAGCATCTCGAATACGCTCAATATAGGGACCGTCCAATGGCGCCGCTGGAACCCACTTCTTGCCATCAGAAGAGGCATAAGACTTCCACTCATGAAGCTCTCGTAATGTATACATAATAAAATCCAATCTTAAATAGGTAATTGTAATTTACTCCGATTTCCAGTCTGTTCATTCAAAAATTGTCTATAAAGTAATAAAGCATCGCTAAATGTAGCTCCTAACTTCATTTTCGGAATAATCAAATTTCTCTTTATAACAACATCAAAGTTAAATAACCAAAAAATACTAGATAATGGCGAAATAAAAACCAACCCACTATCTCCAATCACCTTGGCGTCAACACCATCGTAAAGATTATCATCGCCAAATTGACCCATAACTGATGAAATAATCTTAGTCTGAATGTGACTTTTTCGACCAGCTTTCCATGTTCGTTCACAAATGTTTTTGTATAACTTAAATTCTGCCATTTGTTTAGTTAAAGAAAAAGAACCAATAAATCCATCTTCTTTTGTTAATGTGGCTATGTTTTCTAAAGCTCGATAATGGTTAATGCCCTCCTCAGTTTCAGCACCAAATCCAGCACAACACAAGATTTTATGATCAACTTCAACCTCATCTAATGCTGACATCGAAATACAATCTTCTAACAATGTACCAGAATCTTGCTCGTCTCCAAACATTAAAGAATCAATACCGCCATCTACCGCTAAAATAAAGTCGATTTCATGCTTTTCGGCAATTTCTTTATATGCCTTAGCTAATAATTTCGTGCCATGTCTGCCTACTGTATATTTGAATACATTTGCTTCAATACCACATTCAGGATAATCATCTAAAGTGGTTTCTCGATAAAGAAAATCTTTTAATGGACTTGAATTCACTAAAATAAAGTTTTTGTTGGGGAAAGCAAAAACAAAAGGCAGCCCTGTAAAAACATCAAAGCCACCCCCGATGCCAACAATCATTATGTTGTTGCAATATTCAAATGGTAATGGGGGAATGTTAATCATTAGACCATCCATATCTTTCATTTATCATTTTACGATCAGAATATGTTTCTTCATTAATCCAATGAGTAATTTAGATAACCAAGAATGATTATCAATTAATTGATTCCGTATTTCTTGCTTTGATTTCATGATAAATACATACACGTTTCATGCATTCCAATCCATTTAAATGCAAAATCAGCCCACTGCTTAAGTAAACCCTCCCAAGTTTCACTTTGTAAATTTAAATCAAATTTATAAGAAGGGATATCCCCCCATAAAGAATCTTGCCATTTTAATTTATCATTGGTTTTTAATTCTACTATCTTTCCCTTTTCAACTACCATTTTTACAACATCAGTTTTATAAGTAAAATCTTCCTTCAAAAACATTCTGGCTTTTACCCAAGAAGGACAAGCGTCACAACTTAAAGCTGAATAGTTGTCATATAGCCTAGGCATCTTAAGATTAAATTTGTGATCATTATAGGATAAAATCATACCATAAAATACACCACGGCGCAACGTTTCTTGAAAATTTAATACTCTCCACAAATCATAATCCTTTTTATCTAAAATAGAATTAATGCATTTATGCTGTAATGGGTTTCCAGGTAAATGATAACATCTTTCCCAATGAGAGCCATCATTTTTGCCAACGCCGCTGTATTGTATTAAAGCCAACCCATATTCATCATTAATTTTTGCATTTTTAATTCTTAAAGAATAGCCATCATATATTCTAGGGTTTTCTTCAATTTGAGGAAAAGAAAAGAATTTTTGAAATCTGTTTTTAGTTTCTATTTTAAAATTTCTAACCATATCTAGGTATCTCTCAACACCTACTAAAGAAATCAAAATCCTCTTTTTTGTATTGCCTTTGTGAATATCAAACAAAGTTAATCGATCAGTCTCAAGAATATACCTGTCTTCTACTCCAATCCCCTCATATGCATAAATTTCAGAACCATCACCAAATCTTACGGCCGCCCCATTTCTATTGTGAAAACCATTTTCGTTACAATAAACCTCTTTTGGACGATCTAAAATAATTACCGTATCTTTATAACAAACACATAAATAAGTGTTTTTCCAAATAGATAATGCATGTTTTATCCACTCCCAATCTTGTTGCTTGTTACCATAAGCCCAGCCAGGAGGGAAAAATACATTACTAAAAAATCCTTTGTTTTTATTATACCATTCATATTCATTTAACTTGCGAGATATAGCATATTCTATCTTTTGAGTTGTTGTAACATGCCTGCAAGTCCAAAACACAGTTATCTCGCTGTGTTTTTCTAAATCAATAGGTTCAGATTTAACTTGCTGTGCTAATACAGCTAATTCATCAAGACCACTAGCTAATTGAATTCTAGGACGAGGCAAATTGTAATGCTTGTACATCACATAAATTGCCTCTGACGCCTTCTCCATGTCAACTGGCGTAGTATCATAAAAAATCTTTTCAGTAATCACTTCTTTAACCCCCAACCAGAAAGGGCGTGGTTGCAATAAATGCTATAAAATTACGCTTGTTAACTAAATTTTTCATTTTTTCTCCTTACTAAATACTTCATTTCAATCCTGTCTTAATGACGTTCGATCATGTTGATTTCTCGCTAATCATTTAATCCTAATACTTGTCTTTCTTTTTCTGTTAATTTTGCGAGCGATGGGGCTAATTTAGCTATCGCCTGTTTGCGAATTACTTCTTCTTTCTTACAATACTCTAATTCACTTCTCCAATCTTCTAAAGAAGTTCTATATGCGTCATAAACATACTTTTTGTCAATGCTTTTCTTTCCAAAACAACACGGACATTTAATTGTGTTATCAATGTCGTTGTCAACTTTACCTCGGCCATTACATATCGAACAAGGCCAAAAAGATTTGTCATCCCTCTGGGCTTTTGTCCAACAATGCCTTCGTCGATAATCTTCTAAATTTTTATATGGCTTCTTTGGTTTATACATTTTGTTCATCCTTATTTTATTGATTCCAATATTCAAAGAACTCTTTTGGCATGTAATTGTCCGGAAGTCTAGCATCAATTGGCGGAATAGTCAGCCATAATCCAGTTGCAATTAATTCACGCACATAGTGAGCATAGTATTCTACAAGCTTTGTTCGCTCGTTTTCATCTGTTGTATGATTAAAATCATAAGAAATTTGTTCTAAATACCATTCACGAGGATCATAATAACTAAGTATAGTGCCCTCAGAATCAATAATACGCTGAGGAAATACGGCCATACGAGCCATATTTATATTTGTTTTGAAAATACGCTCTGCGGTTGCTAAATCATCAAATTCCTGATGACCCGCTCTTTCACCACTAATTGTTTCCCAACCATTAGGGTCTGGCATTCCTTTTTGAACTGGCCGGTTTTTCTGTAATAAATACTTCATTTCAATCCTCTATCTTTAAATGTCTTCTTAAAGGTAAATCTGATCTCAAATCAAGAGATGGAAGTGGACAATTGTTTTCCTTCCTCTAAATGAGTATAACAACCCAGTTTACAAAGCCCAAAATTGGGGTAAAATCTACTTGGTGTATGCATAGGCTAACCAAGGAAGAACAATGATCTCTTTCCAATAAGGAAGAACAATGATCTCTTTCCAATGTAGTACTTGTAACGCTAAAGTCAAGTCTAAAAAAGAATTCGCCGGCCGGAAAGCCAAATGCCCTAGGTGCAGAACTATAATTGCTGTACCAGAGCCTCCCATTTTAGCCGCATTAGTAAAAGAACCTCCGTTAAGTAGAATAATTATCAAAAATACTTGGAAAGCAATAATTAAATCAGTAAAATTTACCACCCAAAATACATTTTATATTTTGGGTGTTGTAATTAGCCTGTTAAATGTTATTGCAATAATACTGGGTTCTATTCCAATAGTTGTGTTGGAAAGTATAGTATACGGTGGCACAAAAAAACCGAAGAACTCCTGTCGGGTGTGTGGATATACTTGGTATCCAAGAGGCAGAAACGTCTCTTTACAGTGTCCTAAATGTAAAGACACAGACGTAAGAACATTTCAAACAAGCATTGTTCTTTGCGCAATAGTGGGTTGGCTGATACTTTTGTTTATTTTATCTGGTGCTTCTGCAATTTTGATGCATTCAAGCACTGATTATCCAATTTTCTTACCTAACCAATAATTTGTCATTCTTAATTTTTCGTAACCACTGTCGTTATTACAACAGGTGGCCCGCCTTTCTTAAAAGTTACAGTTGTATCATAATTAAATACATTTTCTTCAATTTCTTTTATATTTAAATCATATTCAATAATTATTTCACGATTAATTAAGTCCTGCATTAATGCATGAATGTATTCGTTGGTCAAAATCTTTGTACATCGTTCTATACAAAAAGTTAAACGCCTAATGTTTTTTTTGGCAACTCTCAAGATTAATCTCTACTGCATATAAAATGGGATGTCTAATGACCTTGGGAGGATCGAAACCCTCCCACTCAAGATTATATGTCATTAAAGTCCATGCTAAATCCCGTTTGAAATGCATGGGACTTGTTGTGAGTAAATACAATTGATGTAAATTTCCCATAGAATCCCTCCACTTGAATTGAGCAAGATATTCTTCCCATTCTTTAATTGTTACTGGCGGCTCAGGTAACTTGTCTACAAAATCTTGTACATATTGCTTTTTAGCAGCATATGAATCAGACGCTTCTTTCTTCAAAGTTTCAATCAAAGCCTGGGCCTCAGGCTCCGTAGGATAAACACCAATACACTCCAAACCCTCAACATATTCGCCATCAGGCTGGTTTACCTTAATTACTGCATACATCTTATCATCAACTTCTGTCTAAAATTACTTCTTTTAGTCTTTGAGCAAACGCTTTTTGAATCTTAATGTGATCTTCTTTGAAAACTCCTAAAGAATTTCCGTCTTTATCTAAATAAATGTAAACATCATTTTTCAACTCAAAATCAGAATTGATTATTTCAAAAATAATGCATGGAAATTTTGGATTGACTACAATCACTCTTAATTTAGTGTCTAACCAATAGTTTGTCATGAAAAATCCTGTTTGAAAGATTTTTTGTTATTTCATTTATGTCTGTAACAGGGAACCTTACTGATATGCTTATATTAACATCTATGTTTTTTGTTTCTGGATTGGTGATTTCGGCGTTGTTTATAATTACTGATTCATACTGCCAATTATCCTTTTCTCCATATTGTAGAATTCTTCCACACATAGTTTCCCATAACGGAACATCATCTTCTGGATAAACAGCAGCTAAATTTAGAAACATTTTTGCATCGTGAGATGTATTAAATGATATCCAAGCAATTCCCGGCTTGTTTTCTTGACAAGATAACTCTGTTTTTATTCCAAATTTCCAAATCAAAGGCAATAATTCTTTCAACCCTTCATCAATAGTAATTTGATGTCCTTGATAAATTACTTCAACCTGTTTATGCAGATGCATTTTTCACTATATCCTACTTGGAAAATATTACACAAGCACTACGAAATTTAAGCTCCTCGCACATGGATTCTTCTGTTTTTCCTAAAAAATAAGAGTCTAACTGACTTTCTAATCTTCTGCGAGCCAATAATTTTGCTCGACCCCAACAGACAGCAGTCTCAGAATAAATAAAAGCATCTTTTTTAAGTACATATACGTCTATTTCTCGGGATTGATAAAAGTGTCCTTCTTGTTTCCAAGGAACATCTTTAAATAATTCTTTTAAATTATTTAACAATATTTCGCCGTCAAATCTAAGCGTAGGCAAATCATCGTTTGCTAACCATTTATTTGTCATTTTAACCTTTCTTATTTTCTCTGTGTGGGTTGGCTACAATATTAGCTTCAAGCTGAAGTTCGGCAAGATATCCTTTCATCCTGCCGATCTCTTTTCCTGTTATTTTTGTTTCTCGTAAAGTCGGAATATGTCCGTCTTTAAGCTGACGGTAATATTCCATTTTTAACCCCAGTTCCCAACACTTGTCACGAAGCTGGTCTTCTACAATAGAATGCTCGTCCGCTGTTAAACGTAAACAAAAATAAAGATCGTTGTTGCTACTGCTGTTCATTGTTATTACCGTTCCATTCTTTCTTCTATATCTGCATCACTATATCCCATTTTTTTCAGATAGTTTTTGATATATTCTGAAACCAAAGGATCAGTTGGTTTTAACTGTTCAACTTTGTAGCCTAAATTCTTGAATAAAGGGTCCATGTATTCGCTGCGGTAACGAGCATCATTACTCCACCAAATACTGAGGTTGTTTCCCTTTTTGTCGAAGAAAAACTCAATTTCTTCGCATTCAATCCAATAAATTGTTTTCATGTTCCAAATCTCTTGGAAATTGCTGTGGTACGGATTTATTTAAATTTAATTCTTTGAGACCTTGGGCAAATGCCTCTTGAATCTTGATGTGATCTTCTTTTCCTATTTCAAAATAACAAGATTCATCTTCGAAATATCGATAAACACCACGTTTAGGGCAAGATTCAAAATCACTTGGCTTTTTTACCTGAAAAACCAAATCAGGAAGCACTCCATATGGCTCAATTGATATAGTTATTTTTAATGTCGTGTCTAACCATTTATTTGTCATCTTTTTTTCCTTATGTTATCTCCCAAATCCTTTGCCAACCAGATTCTTCCAAAGAAAGACATTTTGTGTTTTTTAATCCCCAAGGGTCATCTGGATTTGGCGTCCTAAATACACAATTCCAAAATTTTTCGTGATCTTCTCGATAGTCTTTTATGAAGGTTCCTATAAAAAACTGTCCGTCAATTAGCACTAAGTAAGGCTTATATTCTTTGATGCCTTGTTTATCAGTGTTGTTTTCCAAGCTGGTGTTACGGGCGATTTCAAGATCGATTTCTCTTAGTTCTGTTGTTGGCCTTATTGAATTGTGCTTGTATTTGTTTATTTGCTCATCAATCCATTCAAATGTCCATTTTTGAGTAGTTGGGCCGGGTGAATTATGACAACCCCAATGAATTTTCAACGCTTCTTCTAAGAGACCTTGTTCGTCACAATAGTCGAAGAATTGTTCAAAAAATTCTTCGGTCAAACACCCATCCAAACTCCACATGTCTATAGCGTTTGTTTTTTGTTTACACCATACTTCAGCTAGTTTTGTGGCCGCTTCAATTGGATTATCATCGTATTTTATATGGTAGTCTGCGTATATCCATTTCATAATTTTTAGTTCCGTTTATAAAAAAGCAAGCCCGAATTTCGGGTCGGAGCCGTTAAGTTTCATACGTAAGGGCTTGTCTGATTTCTTATTTAACCAATAATTTGTCATAGTGTGTTTTAATTCCTTAGCTATCCAATAATTTTTTGACATAAGGACTAATCAGAGTATTAAAGGCTCGATTGGGAATTGGTTTTTTTGCCAAATTTTCAGAACTGTAAAACAAAATCAAAGATTGTCGTAAACCAAATGTAAATAGAATTGGATTTTTTGCATTTACAATGTTGGCAAGTTGTAACTTTCGTCCCTCTTTAAGAGAATTAAACTTCCAGCGTTTCTTATCTCCATCGATTAAATTTGCAACCAACCAATGTCCATACCAAGCATAAATAAATAGATCATGTGGCTCAATTTTTTGTATTTTAGAAACTTTCTTACGGAGCATTATGAAGTAATTTTTAGGTAAATAATCTGCACTAACTCGCAAAAAATTATTTAGTATCCGTTTGAATTCGGGATTTTTCATATAGTAAACACCAAAGCTAGACGCTGGCTCCGGGGTATGATTTGTTTCTTTTATTTCTGATTTACAACGCAATAGTCGCTCAAAGAAATTAGCATATAGTAGACTATGATTGCCCTTCTTAGGATTCCGGTTCAGCATTATGAGCCGCAAATTTTCCAAATGGTCCAGCAGTTTTTGGTTTTGGCTATCAGTTAACTGGTGATAAGTAGGAAGAAAAGATTTAGTTTGGTAATTTTCATTGTATTTTATTTTCTCTTTATCTTTTTCTAACGAACGATCATAAATTGTTTTGTATTTGCCAATTCTCCACATAAGTGACGAGATCATATTATATAAATTTGGATCGCATGAAATCATCTTATTTGGATCATTTAGTGTATCAATCCAAACTTTTTTAGTATGGTTTTCCCAAGTCCCAAACAATTTACAATTGCATTTTTCACAAAGTATCCGGTGTTTGTATTGTTTACATTCTTCTCTTTCGCCTGCTCCCGAATAAAAAATATATCGTCCATGTGCGGAACCACGCATGTATTCATCAAACAAATACCCAGGCAGAACATGGCTCTCCGTTAGTGTTTGAAAAGTATCGAAGCACATTTCGCATTTCATAATGTATTCCTACATTCCTTACATCTTGAAGCATAACCATCTCTCCTGCTTTTATCTTTACCAAAACAACTATAATCTAAAACTTCGCCACACCCAGTACATTGCTTCTGTCCTAGTTTAGCATATGGGTTTTCCTTACGTAAGTGTAATTTTGGTTTTTTACCTACAAGAGAACCATTTTCTTTAATGCAAATATATCGTCCATTCTTGGCTACGTTTTGATTGTAGCTTAATTTCATTATAGTGTGTTCTTCTTTGCAAAAGTCACAAAACACGGTTATCTTGTCATTTTTAATGTGTTTTTTATAGTGTTTTTGGGTTTTTATAGATGCCTTTTTCTTTCTAAGAGATGCAATGTCTAGCCCTTCAGTTTTATAAATATACCTTTCAGCCCAATAGAGTATATCTTTATATTCACCTAGCTCAGAATCATCCTCAGTCCACACTCTAAAATTAAAATTTTTAGATTGAGCGTAATTTTGAGCATCATTAATTTGTAAAATAATTGATTCTTCATTTAATCTTTTTTTTGGTTTTACTTCTAAAATCTCTGTAGTGTTGTCATTATACTCTACCAAGACATCTAAACACCTATGTCTATTTTCTATCTGTATGGGAATTTGCGTTCGAAATGATTTTACACTTTCATTGTTTTCTAACAAATATAGTGCTCTCAATTCATAGGAAGAACCATAATAAAGGTCTTGATTGTTTTTATCAGAATGAAAATATCCTCTTCGATGAAATCCTTTTAATCGTCCTTGGGCTTGCTCTAAAACTCCTTTTTTTGATAACAGTTCTTTACAAGCCTTGCCTCTTTCTGTTTGATAAAATTCCTTTTTGGCTTGGCTCATTTTTTCTCGTGTTTCTGCTGATCTGCTAATCCCAATTAATTTACGGCTTATTTTCTCTCTTGTGTCCTCGGAAACAGAATGATCTTTGATTGCACAAGACCTACATATGTAATTTTCATTTTTTGCAATATTATCTAAAGCTTTTTCTTTTAAAATTTTATTCTCTTGTCCGCAAAGGCATTTTACCGTAACGGTTTCCTTCACAGATAAACTTCCATATAATTCATTAAATTCAATTAGATTCATTTTGGCTCCTTATTTTTTTCATGGCTTGTGATATTTTGGCTCTAGTCTCTGCGGTTCTTGTTTTTCCTGTGTTAGATGCTGAAATTTTTGCTTTTGCTTCATCAGTATGATGAGTTCCAATTCTAGATTGACTTCCTAATTCCTGTTGCAAATTATTTTGCCATAATTCTGGATGATCTTTCATAAATTGACTTTTAAATTGTAACAACTCAGGTGTTTGTTGTGCTTTTGCAATTTGAGATAATTTATTTCTAGTTTCTTGGCTGTGTGTTTTACCTGTCATAGAACAGGGCTTGCACATCTTTTCGAAAGGCTCTTCTTGGTCTTTCATCCAAGGTTTTTTAGCTTTAACTGTTCTGGTGTCCCCGCATTGGGGACAAATTACTTCGTACATTAGTTTTCCTTTCATTTAATGTTCACTATATATCTTAGTGTCTATAAAAGAAAAAACAAGAGAAAAATTGTAAATTTTACGAAAAATTTGAATATTTCATTGAATAGTTTCTTTCCACTGGCGTTAGAAAGCCTTTGCATGGACACAAGGAAAAAATCAAAATATCGCAGGCACTTAGATAAAGCAGAGGAGGGGTCTCCTCACATATGCGCATAAAAAAAGCTCGCATTAAATGCGAGCTTTTTTGTTGTAAGTTATTTAATATTAAAGACTTGCGTCAAAAAATTAAATAATAAAATTGGCAATTGAGAGCCTGGCATAAAACTTACTGCCCTCCCTCAAAAGTTTCTTCCCATACCGGGTCAAAAGACCTTTTCTTGGGCAGAAGGACTCTGGGTCCAATACCACTGGGGTCTGTGTCAATGGCACGTATGGGCAGAAGAAGTAACCGCTGTCCATATAGCTGTCACCTTTGTAACCCATTAGCAACTGGCCGGATGGGAACAATGGGTCTTTATACAATCTCCAACGATTGTTCACTGTTCCTACGTATTGAATACCTAGGGACGATGTGAATGTCTCGGAAGGAGAAGGAGCAAAACCTGCTGTGGCTGTTTCGAAGATCGAAGCAACTTCAGGAGAAGTAACGATCCAATTACAACCGCCACGAAGGGTCTTTCTGTGGACGATGTTTGAAACTTCTACAATTTTGATGTAGAGGGATTCATATTTTTCTTTAATGTTATCACCAAGAGAGGTGTTGTAGTCCCAAGCACTAACAGTACCAGCGTTGTTACGAAGGTCAGTTAGAACCTCACGGTCGATTTCCAAGTTAATTTCTTGGGCTAGAACTGCTGTCAACTCGGCCTCAGCATCAAGGTTGTGCTGGGAGCGAAGGTCTTGCTGGGCTTCGTAGCTCCAGGTAGCCTTTAGCTTACGAGTTTTGGCCACGATGTCGTCGGACTCAACAACTAGGTTGATTTCAGGAAGGTCTTGGTTGCATTCCATGTTATATTCGTAGGAGACTACGACATGGTTAGCACCTGGGTCGCCGTCCCAAGTTAGGGTCATTTCACCAGTTGTAACATCAAGAGTACCAGCGGTAGCTAGCTGAGTATCAGAGTTAACGGTTGTGAAGGTGAATGTTCCTGCCTGAGAGACTGTGAAGGTCTGAACGGCGGTTGATCCGTCGTAGACGGTTCCGGTCATGGTTCCAGCGATGATTGGCGTATGCTCAAATGGGCTGAAAACGGATGTTACGTCACCACCGGCATCTGTGCTCGAAGTTTCGTTCTGAACGAAATCGCTTGAGTAGTAGATGTCGAGGTTGGCGTCACCGGAAGCTAGCTGCTGCAACGAGTTGGCGTCATCTGTTGGGAATCCGCTGTTGTTATCGGCACCACGGGTGGCACCTTTGTTGCTGCTGTATCTAAAACGTAGGTAGTAGACCAAACCAGTTGGGCCTAGTAGTGGCTGAACGCTAACAACTTTGTTGGCGATCAACTGTGGATAGATACGACGAATAAGAGGAATCGAGATTCTCTTAAACTGAGCGATATCTGAAGTATCAGTGGCTGTTTCGTTGAACAGTCTTTGGTTTTCTAGAAGAACGGCTGTGGTGGAGCGGGTGAAGCGATCCTCGATACCGTTTAGCAATTTTGTGGAAGCCCATTTTTTCTCTAGGACACGAGCTTCATTTAAAAATTGTGCATTTGCGTTCATTATATTCCTCGCTTAAAAATGCTATTTAATATCTAATTTAGTCGGATTTCTTTGTTCCAGCTAGTACGGCTAGTTGGTCTAGTGTATCTGGATCAAATCCTTCTACGACGACATCATCGTCATCGTTTGTGGTGTTACCTTTATTATCGTTGGAATACTCACCTACGACTTTAGTATCTTCGGTAACAACATCGCCTCTCCCCGTTACTTTCTTTGCCTCGTCAATTCTTGCTTTCTTTTCGTCGTCATTTGCATGACTTTTTGATTCTGTGATTAAAGCGGCAGCTTCTTTCATAGCTTCATTAAGGTTTGTGTTCTCTCTTGATAGTCTGATATTCTTGGACTCAAGAATTTTGACACGACCGGATAGTTCCTCGACTTGCTTATGAGCTTCTTCGAGTCTGCTACTTGTGGCCATGATTCTATCTTCGTCGCTGATGTAATTGCTTACGGACTCGACGATTTTATCTAGAGTGACTTTGTGTTCAGCCATAGTTGGATCGTTCATAACGTCACGGCGGGCCATTTCGTAAATTTCTTTACCTTTGTTTCTTAGGAAGAGGTCAAGTTTTTCGACCATATAATCTTTGGACTCATTGAATCTCTTCTCATATTCTTCATGAAGTTCGACTTCGATGTTTTCGTTCTTACCACGTTCGGCAAGGATGGCTTGATAGGCTTCTTCGTAGCCTTCCTCGATAGCGGTGTCATATTCTGACTTCATGATTTCGTTACGATTACGTAGTTCGGAGATGATATCATAAGCTTGACGATATCCTTCTTTAGCTACACGTTCTGTTTCTTCTTTTTCAGCGGTTAGTGTAGCGTATGCTTCTTCTAGATTGCTGTTCATTTCAGCTTCTAGTTCTTTTTTTGTTTCTTCTAACATTTCAGAAACTGCTGCCGATACTTCTTGAAGTTGATCTTCAGGCAATAGTTTACTTAATGCTTCTGTAATCTTATCCATTATTTAACCTCACTGAGTTTTTTTGCTTGTTTTTTAATGACACCACCTAGACAAGCTAGAAGAAGGTCTTTGTTAACCATATCTATGCTTCTAGTTTCATTTTTTACAGTAGAAACTTCGGTTTCATCTGTTTTATCTTTAATTTCCCATTCACGTTTAACAACTTTCTCTTGAAAAGCCGCATGTGTGCTCGGATCAGCAACGGCATCGAATGTAATTAATTTATAGCTTTCACCGATGACAAGGATACCATCTTCATTGACTTTTCCATTGCCAACGCCTCTGCTGCTGATACCGATTCTTACATCACTGTTGATTAATCCTTGAAGGATTTTTCCACATGGTGTATTAAGAATAATTCCTTCACCCATAAGAATATTTCCGTCCCACCATAGTTTTGTAATTTTGTGGGAGGCTTCTTTAAAATGGATAATAGAATCAGTTGGATGATCTAGTTCACCGATTAGCCCACCATCTTTAATGGTGTTAATTAATCTTTTAGTATTATTTTCCAGAATTGCTCTGGGGTATAATCTTTTATTTTTGTTAACGGCATCGGCTTCTTGAAACTTGCCACGGAAAGACATGAGTGATCTACCTGAGTTTGAGGACTCATGTAGTTCCATTTCATTGATAATTCCGCCGCAACCTCCTAGAATTAGGGTGTCTTCATAAAATTCTCCATGGGAGAAGTTAGTATGTTCTAACAGGAGTCGTGCGTTCCTCATTTTTCTCCTTTTGGATTATTATTTATCAACAACTAGGTCGGCTTCTTTGCCGTGGTTCATTTTGTAACTACCAGGAGTTTCAGCATGTGGCTGATATGGGTTCTGCAAGGCAGGCCATGCATCGCTTCCACCTGAGTGGCCTAGTGGGTTACTTTCGTTATCAATGTGTGTTTCACCTTTCATTTTGTAATCACCGAAAGGTTTTGGAGTGTATGGATTTTGTAGGGATGGATAAACATCACCACCGCCAATGTTGCCCCAAGAACTTCCTCTCATAGCATCGGCTTCGCCGCCTTTGTAGCTCTTACCATCGCTGGCGGGGGCAACGTCGCCCCAATCACCTGAGCCATCGTTGGCTGGCGAGTATCCTTGCTTAGCTTTTTGTCCCATTGCTGGATGATCGCCGCTTACGGTAATGTGAACGTTATTCGAAACGTTCCAACCGCTTGTTTCTAGGTTTGTTTCTACTAGATGGCTTAGCCATTCAGCGGCAGCTACAGCGACTTCTAGACTTGGTTCAACTTCTTGCTCGATAATTGCGGCAAGTTCGTGAAGGTGAGTAGAAGTTTCGGACTTTAGGGTGTCGCTCTCGGAGATGTTGTATGCACTTCTTAGGGCGTCATACAGATCGATATAAGCTTGCATTTCCAAAGCGGAGCTTTCATCAAGAGATGGGAAGAAGTTATCAACGACACCTTGGAAGGCTTCGTAGGCATCTTCTACATCTTCTTCAACGGTGGCTCCAGCCAGAGTTAAGATTTTAGATACACGATCAACATAGCTATCGTGAGCAGTTCTTAGGATGGCTTCAGCCATGAATGTGCATGTTTGGTCATCGTAGTTGCTTGCACCGACAGCAGATAGAGATTCACCGACGACGGTGGCTAGTTCTTCTTGTGTTAGATAAAGAACACTTGGCCAACGGCTGACGACATCTTCTAGAGCTTCTTGTAACGAATCGTTATCTGAAAGTGCATTTTGTCTCTTTAAGTAAGCAACGCTTTTGCAGAATTCGGCATTCTCGGCTAGGTGTTTTGCACCATTACGAAGAACTTTTACATCACTGTCGAGTGTCTTCCAATTGAAAGAAAGCATTTTAGCTTCATTTCTGGCATGGGTAGTTGGGACAGAGACGCCGTTTACATTGCCTTTTTCGTCAAAATTAACGGTATTTTCATTTAGAATGTTACCATATTGTTTGTATTGAACAAATTTGTTAACATTTTCAACCAAAGACTTCCACTCTGTGAGTTTCTTAGCTTTTTCGTTCTTTGTTTTGAATTTAAGAGCGGTGTTGAAGCGTTTAGGAGCTTTTGCTTTTGTGGCTTTCTTTGACTTTTTGACTTTTGTTTGAACTGATTCGTGAAGATTTCTTTTGAAGTTAGGAGTTGCGACAAAGTTATCAAATAGTTCATTTGCTTTTTCTTCTTTGCCGTCCAAGATGGCATCTAGCATATCGGCTAAGACTTTCTTGGAGTGATCCTGTTCGGTTTCTTCATCAATTACAAGGTTTGTAATATGATCGAAATCAAGAGTGTTTTCGTTTAAGGTATAATTTGTATGAACGTATGTGCCATCGTTAGATTCGAAGAGTGCATCTTCGGGGCCGTAGCATACAAGGTTAAGATTTTCGACATCCAGTGCTCTAGCAAGAATATCTTTTGCTTCTAGCAACTCATTTTCTGCCGTCGAAAGAGAGTTTGATTGCATGTTTTCAAAAACTTCGTAGCTAATGAGTTTTCGCTTCATAATTTGTCTCCTAAATACTTCGGCTTACGTCGTTGTGACGTTTTAGTTATTTTTATTTTATATAGTGTGGCACTAACATTTTTAAAAGGCATACACCTATGTATATGCAGAGCTACATCAGAGTTATCTATGCAGAAGTCTTTAAAAAAACGAAGGGTTTATAGATGAAATCTTGGGACGAGTATTTTAAATACAGAGAAAATGACGAAGAAGGATTAAATCCTGTGGACAAAGGCGAAGAAAGTGCGCTTTATCACATGACGAGATTAGCCTGGAAGAACCATCGAGACGACGTGGTTCATCTTTTCAAGAGGTTAGCAGCAACAGACCCGGAAATTGCTGCGGAATATGAGAGATTAGGCGATGTTGAAGAATTGCCTAGTAAGAAAAAAATGATAGACAAAGATGAGATTTATCCTCCATCTGCTGATACTGGTGTCGGTTTAGATGGGGATTAATTCACTGTCCAGAACTCTTTAATTGCTTTTAAATATTCTTCTGATAATTTTATATTAGTTTCAGCTATTACAGAGTCTATTTCGCAATAAGGACAAAGCGCAGTTTCTCCTTGGTCGGTAAATTCCTTTATTTCTTTTGTATCAAAAATTTTCCCGCACTGATAACAACCAGCATTTTTAGCTGTTGTTAATTGCGCTTTATTTCTCATTGCCAAGTTTAATGTATTGTATAAGCTCATACTGTTGAGTAGTCTATTTCTTCTCTATCGACTTCCTGGCTATACGATTGTATTTCCAGATCGTATCGTTTTAATTCTTCGGGACTTGGTTCAGGCAATGCTTCTCCCTTGCCTTGTGGTTGAGACATTCCTTGTTCTGGTTGTTCTTGTGGAACTTGATCCTCAGGTTTTCCTGTATCTGGCTCTCCTTCTGGTCCTAACATTGGAGAAGGTCCACCGGCTTCGGCTCCCATTTGTTCTTCGCCTGTAGCGGGTGCTCCAACACCTAATAGTTGTGGATTTTGCACAAGAATTTGCAGTTTTGCCTCTTCAAGCTTCTGCATTTTCATACGGGCAATCATCATTTCAGCTTCTTCTTCCGAGTGTTTTAATATCATTGTAAGAATATCAAAATCAGAATATAGTAACGAACCTTTTAGTGCATTGGCATTGTTGATTCTATTATTATCAATTTCTGCTCTTGATAGGTCTCTATATTCGGAAGGAGTGGTAATTTTGATAACTAAATCTTCATAAGCTTCTTCGGGAAATCCTCTGAGTCTTAGATGTCTATCCGCAATTTCCCAGATACCATCTTCGACATGTTCTTGAATTCTTTCAATCATTCTGGCGAATTTGGCATTTTGATACGACAATGTAATTCTTGTTGAGCTTACATCTTCGTTGGTCAAATAATTCGCTGGAAAGTTAAGGGCTGTGTATAATTTATTTCTGAAGTAGACGGCATCATCAATTTCGCCCAAATTTTGTGCGCCAGGCAATGTATCGATTCGAGTTTTCGAGTTAGGTCTAACAGGAATCCAGAAGTCTTCATCGGCGCTTGGTGCGGTCCATCTTTCATCCATTGCAGAAGAGCCTTCTCCAGGCTTGTTAACTACCTTTCTTTTTCTTAATAGGTCTTGCATTCTTTGCATGAAACTTTCGGCTCTAAAATGAGCCATTTGACCTACATCGATATAGAAAACCCGTCGCTCAGGTGCCCTTGAGTTATGAACACAAATACCATTGGCAACAAAGTTATGTAGATTTGAAGATACTCCTATATCAAATACTTCTTCTACACCAGCCTCTATTACTTTTGTAATATTTTCCGTTTCTGGCAACAGGCATTCACTGATAGTTACGCTATGAGAAGTGGTGTTAGGAATTTTTCTTCCTTCTATGGTGTGTTCGTTAATTCTATTACGAGATTTGATGTGTCCTGAACACAATCCAATAGAAGACCAGAGTTCCTTGATATCTTCAATTAATTTTAAATTACTTAATTCTATTGTTGAAAACCAAGTGCCTTTTTGTGTATATCTTTCACAACCATCGGCATCTGAAATGCCTTCAACAAAGGCTTTTCGAATATTTTTTGGCGAAGTGAAAACCCACTCAGGAATTCTAATTTCATTGTGATTTCCATTGTATCCCAATGCTCTAAATATTTTAGAAGCAATAACAGAAGTTACTGCAATTTTACCTAAGCCACGTTTTGATCTTTTATCAGATTTAAATGCAGCCCTGCCAAAGTATTTTTTCAATAAATTGTAATAATATTTATTTACATCTTCATTTGGCGACGTGGAAAAATTAATTTCATACCTTCTAATATGTCCATCACCTATTAGAAAGCCAAACAGTCTTGCAAATTCTTCATTGACATAATCTGGGAGGCAAATCCTCTCTGAGTTAATTTCTCCTTTATTTACGATTAAAAGTTCATCTTTATTAAGACCAAAAATATCGCATATTTTTTGTGCTTTTTCTAATGGAAGAGCTTTTCCCTTTGTGTATAGGAATTGACGGGCTCGTCCAATATTTTCACATTTTCTTAACAAAGAAGTTTTGTTTTTATATTGTCTGGAACGGAAAATGTTTCTTTGTTCTTTCGAAAGTTTTGCCCAAGGTTTTCCGAAAATTCTTGGAATTTTTGTTTTGTATGCTGCATCGTTAACAACGTTGACCAACCTATCTTTTTTGGGTTGTAGGTTTTTAATATCAACATATTGAAATTTATCATCTCTTTTTACGAGGATTGGGTGAGTTTCATTTCCTCTGATTTTTACATGTCTTGAAATTACATCATAAACTTTTTGTTTGCCTGTATTTTCTGCAAATGTAACTGGGCTTAATACTGTTTGATTTGTATTGAAATCATAAGAGGCAACTACATCTTCAATGGTTAAATCTTTAATATATTTATAAGAATTAAGAGTCCTAATTCTGGTGTTGCCTGCCAAGCAAAGTCGATATATAACCATTGAATCCTCCATCAATCTCAGTTGATGTGCTGGACCCCTTGCAGGCTCTATTAAACTTTGTCCATATGGGTAGAATGTTTTTCTATCTTCGCCAAGTCTCATATGGACGATTTGATTGTTGGCAAATCGGATGGCTTTGCTTTGTTCAAGTTCAGCTTCTGTTGCATCGACAACGGATGATTTTGTTAAAGCCTCATAATCTGGCCCTTCATTTCCTTGTTGAAACTCAATAAGTTTTCCTTTAGTGGTTTCAATTCGGTACATACTTTCAGGAGGAAGCTCTTTGATACCAAGAATTCCGCCTTTAGGATTATCTAGGCTGATAATTACTTCATAGAAACCATCGCCATTAATGCATAATCTTTTAGTAATTTGCCATAGTTTTCGATTTAGATTAAGCATTTTACGATGTAGTAATAAAAACTCACATTCTTTCTTAACTTCTTCATTTTTGCAACGAATTTCTAATACATTCCCAGTCTTATCTTTTTGGCAGTTATGAAATATAACGGAACCACCACAAAAGTTTTTAGTATCTTTTACAGAGAGGTCATAAACATCGATTTCATCGCCTTCAATTACGCTTACAACGGTTCTGTAGTTTGGTTTTGCGGCTAACCATCTGATTTCATCGAATGTAAATCCTTCTTTTGCGAGCCACGAACGGATTGTTTGTCGGTCGTGTCCCATTAGCTCGGCAGTTTTTCTGGAGCCCAAGCCGCCTGAAACCATTCTAATAGCTTCATTAATTTTTTCATATTTTTCTAATGATCTATTGGCTTTCCACTCTTCGATGAATTGTCTTTCGTGTTTCCATCCCTCAGAGGTCCAAATTCTTGGAAATTGGTTATTTTTAAATTTGTTGAGCCATTTATTTGGTTTAACTTTATAAAAAGGCATGAGTTCATCGCCTTTTTTCAATTCACCTGTCATAGCCCATGCTTGATTTTTTAGTAGAACCAAGTGATCAGGAGTTGCAATGAATCGAGAGCCGTCATCTAATATGACTTTTAATGTTTTGGCTTTTTTAACTAATCTGGGCTCATAAGCTACTGCGAGGGTGAGGTCTTCTTTTTCGAAGTCCCAAGAATATACAAAAAATTCTTCATCGGCTTTATTTTCGGCTAGCCATTGAAGTGTTTTTTCTCCTTCGAATAGTGTATTGACTGGTGTGTCGCCTGCGAGACATGCTTCGTCTGCGATGACGGTCATTACTTGTTCGATTTCTGGTACATTTCTTAATCTTTCATATTCTTTGTATCGACTTTGGCGATTTGTGATACTAGATAGATCAACGAAATCGTTGCCGACTCTTAGCGCACCTTTACCGGCAGACTGAAAGCTTCCATCTTGTCTAATATAAGGAAGGACATCGGGAGCGGAGACACCAGCGCCGGTCAAATCACGGGCTTTATCTCTTTTTGTTTGAGGATCGTCCTCAAATGCGTAGGTGAAAATCTTATAAAAGTCCCAAAATGGCACTATAATACCTCTAAAATAACTATTGTAATTGAGTTATGTATGTAAATTTCTGGTAATAAATTTGTCGAATATGAAAAACCTATTATTTATAACGAGTCATTTGTATTCTGGTTCTGAAGAGTTAATCTCTATATTAAACGAGAATAAGAGGGTTCAAATTTATAATACAAGCTTATCTTATAAAGACCCATCTATGTTGAATGGCTTGTTTTCGTTAGATCATACATCAGACAATACAGCCGCAATTTATGGGGAACATCTATTATTCAACCAGACTTTGAGCAGCAAAGCATTCTATAAATTTGCTAAATTTATTTATGTTTTTGATAATGCAAAATCTTCTTTAAATAAAATCATAAATCATAAAAATGAATACGCACATCTTGGTGCTTTTAGATATTATTGTTTTAGACTTCGGCGTTTATTTGAAATGGCCTGCAATACTCCTGGTGCTGTTTTGTTAACTGGAGATGATTTAAGAGAGCAAAAAGGTGCTGAATTAATTGAAAATTACTTAGATGTTTCTGTAGATTTTTCTAAATTAGAATTAGATGATACTTTTGAAAGTGTTGTTTCCGCTTCAATAGTAGAAGAGGCTCAGGATTGTTATGAGCGATATTTGTATAAAATGAAACAATTGGATTTAAAATATGAAGCTTAGTATAGATAATTCAAAATTTGCTGTATATGATGATGTTCTTGATAAGAACAGTTTTGATATGATGTGGCGATGGGTTCAAAACCAAGAATATCAAACCATCAACAGTAAAAATTGGATGAAGGTATGGCGATTAACAGATGGAAATCCAATTGGCGGCAATGAGCATAGCAGCAAGAATCTCCCATTTGGCAATCCTTTAGATTTGTTTCATGGATTATTGGTTCAAATCGTAGGATTTCACGGCAATTTAGTTGGCAAATGGGACGAAATATCATATAGAAGTTACATTTACCCTAGAGGAACTAAGATTGATTGGCATAGTGATCAAGGTTATGTTGCGGCTGCGATTCTTTATACTCATCCAATTTGGTCTCCTACTTGGGGGGGCGAGTTAAAAATTGCTGAAACACCTAAGAACTATGAATATAAAAACATTGGTGGGCAACTAGATGTTTCGTGGAAGGATGATTTTTTGAATGCTTGGGGTGTTGGTCAATATGTTTTACCACGGCCCAATAGATTAGTAATTACTCCTGCGGGTGTATGGCATGCGATTAATCGAGTAGACGAAGATGCGGGAGATAATTGTAGATGTTCAATAGTTGCATTTTTTAAAAATTAACCATAATAGTATTTTAATATTCCAAGAATAACTTTAGGAATAAATTCTTTTGCCTCATCTAGGTGAATTAAGTTATCTTCAGGATAGGCAAATCTACCCGTTTGTACAGCATGATGCGTTATTTTGCTAATATATTTTTTCGGGAATGGAATAGTTATATTGATATAATCGTCTTTATTCATATTTTTAATCGAGTAACGTTCTTAAATCTTTTGGTTCTTCTTTTTTCTCTAGTTTCTTTTTTTCATCTTCAATCATTTTGTCGATCATCTCTAAAGATTCTCTTGGAGAGATTAGATTATTTGTTTGTTGCTGTACCTTGTCTTTCCATTGGTTGGCAATGGTTTGTGCTACTTCTTTTCTCTTCTCTCGTTTGCTTTCAACTTTTTCTATTTCTTGAAGTGCCATACTAATTCTGTATCTGGCATCTCCCAAGGCGTTTCCATCGAGCAGTTTATGTGCTTTTAGAAGCAGGTCTTTTGCTATTTCTGTATTACTTCTCATAAATTACCACCCAAATTCTTTTAAAATTTTATCATGAGGTCTTTTAACGGATTGATTTACATTAATCATTTTTTCGAATTCTGACAATAAACTTAATTCTTCTTCATTTTCTATCTCTAAAAATTCTTCTAAATCTTGATTGACAATCTCATTTCTGATTTCTTCATATATTTCACTTTTGAAAACTTGCATCATTTCATCTGGCATTTCTGCGCCAGGTGGCATATCACGGAACATAGAATCTCTAACATATAATGCCAAGGACAATGCAAATATAGCATCATCATGTCGTCTCTTCTGTGCTTCAGGTCTTTTTGTAACTGGATTGAAAATAAATGTTTGTAATTCCGTTACTAATCTAGGACTATTGACCTTTAAGGTTCCATTAAGCAATCTTTCTTGCAATGCTTGCAGAAACAATGGTCTTTTTACCTTTGAAGTTTTGATTCCGCCACTTTCTTGTTTATTTTGTTCGAAGTAGAGGTGTTCATAAGCAAGATCGTGTTGCAGGGTTTTAATAACAGCAACTCCTTGATTGGCATTTTCCACAACAATCAATCCGCCATTGTAATAGTATCCCATATGATTAAGTATTTGTGCGAAAATATGTGGAGGCACGGTATTACTATAAAATTCTGCAACTTGTTCTAACGATCCCTGATCAATTACTTGGAAAGAACTATTGTCGCCTTCTTCACCTACGCCCTCGGCACAGTCTGCACCTATGATATATTCTCGATCTTCTAAAGGTTCTTTCCAAACCCACAAAGCTCCCTCATCCCATTCATATTTTCTTTTTAAGCTTTTATTTTGCCATTTTTCTAAAGCCATTCTGGCTGGCATATTATTTCTAGTTTCTTCTGCTAGTGAGGACAATACTACAGGGTTAATCCAGGTGTCACCGGATTGCAAGAAGGATCGTTCAATTTCCTGTGCGAAGCCTTTTTCGCCCAGAGCGCTTCTTTGTTCTTCAATCCATTCGGGGTTGTTATAAAGAGGATGTTCCCAGAAGTCTAATTCAATAATATTAAATTTATTTTTACCAGCTTCTGCACCGTGGTACATTTCTTCGTACCAGTTGCCCATACCGTTAACAGTTGAAACAACTTCACACGAACCACCAGTAGAGATAACTGGGTAAAGGGCTTTCCAATGTTTGCCCATATCGGAAATAAATGCAGCTTCGTCAATAATTAAAATTGTAATGGATTTACCACGAGCGGCCTCTACTGTGTAAAACCACAGAACTGAGCCAGTTGTTTTAAATTGTTTTTCATGCTCGTTACACTTATCAGTTTCAGGTTGTAACCAAGAAGGTAAATATTCCATAATGGTTTTGGCTACCTCGCCTGCGGCGATGGCTTCACGATCAGTTTTAGATACCACCATGATTCTTTGGCCGGTCTTAAACAAGCACCTCCATAAACCCCAGGCCACTGAAATAGTGGTTAATCCTCCCTGTCGAAATTTACTTAAGATGTTAAAACGATGTTCGTTGTAACATTCAATGACACGTTTTTGATATTTATAAGGGATTAATCGAATGATTCCAAGAGTTGGATGTGCAATTTTTGCATATTTAGTACAGAAATAGGAAAAGCTATTTGCACATTTTATAATTTCGTCTCTTTGTTGATCGATGTCATATGTCTCCATATCTTCTGTGGTTTCATGGAGATAAATTTCTTCTTCAAAGGAATCAAAACTATAATAATTTGAATAAATTTCTTCCCATTCTTGTGATTCTTTTACTTCATTAATGAAGTCGAATTTTTCATAAAACTTTTCAAAAGGAATTTTAGGAATTGGTATTTCTTTTTTTTCCTCGGAATGGTATATTTTCGGCTCTGTTTCATTCATAATTTCTGATCTTTCTTATTTTTATATAGTAAAGTAGATAGTAAGGCAAAACAATGAATAATAAAATTATTTTGATTTTTGGGTTAATGGTGGCCATTATATTACTTTATGTTTACAAGACATCTTCGCCGCCACATCCCCAAGTCAATAATGTTGCTCCACAAAACGGCCCACAATTTCCAGACTCGTGGCCAAACAACCCGCCTGAAGAACAGCCACCCAAAGAATTTACGTTTGCTGAAGCGTTGAATTCCATAAATTTGCAGGACATTAAATCTAATTTAGAATATCTTGCCTCTGAAAAACTAGAAGGTCGAATGTCTGGCAAGAAGGGCAATATTTTAGCTGCTCAAATGATATATGATAAATTTAAAAGTTACGGTTTAAATGTCGAATATCAGAAATTTCGCATTAGCAGAATGAATCCAGGGCCTCACAATGAAACAGGCGACGATTTTACTCAAAACATTATTGCTTGGATTGAGGGGAGTGAACTTCCAAATGAAATTGTGGTTATTGGCGCCCATATGGATCATATTGGCTATGGTCCTAGAATGTCACGTTCTGGAAGAATAGCAATTCATCCGGGTGCTGACGATAATGCGAGTGGCACTGTTGCATTATTGGAGATAGCAAAAGCATTTTCAAAATTAAAACCTAAAAGAACTGTTGTGTTTCAGGCATATTCGGCTGAAGAAATGGGTTTAATTGGCAGTCGATTTTATTGTGATCATCCACTTTTTCCAAAGGAAAATCCAAATATTAGAAACCACATTTTCATGTTGAATATGGACATGGTTGGATATCTTGGAAAAGGTCAACATTTTGCCGGATTTTATTCTGGAGACAGTTCTCCAGACGTTGGACGTTTAATTGATGAGTTGAATGCAAAATATTCATTTGCTCGTCGAGTTACTTCTAGAGGCAGTGGTGGCAGCGATCATGCTTGTTTTTATAACAAAAGAGTCCCGGTAGCATTTTTGCACACTGGATCGCATCCATATTATCACACACCAGAAGATACAGCAGATAAGATTAATTATCAGGGAATTGAACAGATTGCCAGATATGCTTTTGAATTATCTTGGCGTGTTGCAAATGATCCATATACAGTAAGATTCAATCATGCTGAATTTGAACCAATGCCTTATACTCACGATCACGGGCATCCAGAGGTTCCATTTCCGCACAGTTATCATCAACATCCCCATGAGCATTAGAGGAAAATATGAGTGATTTAGAATCCGAATTAGAATCTTCTGAAGAGATAGAAAAATTTATCGAACAGCCTGATCCTTCTGAAACCTCAGAAGATAAGGAAAGATTAGAGGAAGAAGCCATATTTCAGGTTGAACTTAAGAAAATCAAAGAATTAGAAGATCAGATTGTTTCTGTATTACAGCATTATAATCCTAAAATTAGCCCAGAAGCTATGCATTGGGTGCAGAAAGAAGCACGCAATTTACATTTAGACTTACAAGAAGAAATTCAAGATAGGATTGATTATATTGCTAGTATAATGTTAACTCTTAACAAGAAGAATGGATGGGATGTTTCTGAAACTTATCCATTTGCAAAGGCAGCAAATTTAACAGATAGCCAAAAAACAGAAGAAACAAAAGGAGAAGAAGATGGCAACGTTGAATGAATTGATTGATAAATTAAATGAAGATTTGAGTCGTGAATATTCTCACATGCATTTTTACATTCACGCAGCAGCTACTGTAACTGGTCTACATCGTGAAGAATATCAAGAGTTATTCATGAAAGAGGCTGCCGATGAGATGGGACATGTCCATGAGTTTGGCAAGTTAATTTTAGGATTAGGTGGTCAACCAAACCCTGTGGTTGCCCCATTCTTTCATGCACATAATCCTGATCCCAAAACACTTATACAAGAAGCTATAAAGATGGAAGAAGAAGTGGTTGCTAATTATGTCCAAAGAATGGATGATGCTGAAGAATTGGAAAAAAATGGTGGAATAGACAAAGTTCATGGTCGTTGGGTGCATATATTCTTAGAGGACCAAATTATTGATAGTCGTCAAACCGTTGACCAATTTAGAGAAATTTTAAAGTAAGGAGATTTTAGTGCCCACCGAAAACGAGAGGAAATTTTTATTACATGAAGACAGCGAAAAAATATTTAAAAACAAAGCACACCACATTAAACACATCAGACAGGGTTATCTTGGATTTTCCAAAGGAATGTCGTTAAGAATACGTGAAACCAATAATCATCGTTATACACTGACGTTTAAACAAAAAGTAAACAATAGAGTTGTTGAAATTGAAAAGAAAATGGACAAGAGGGATTTTGAAGATTTATGGACAGTATCGGTAAACAAGCTCGAAAAAATTCGTTATGACATAAACTTTTTTGATTATGACAATAATCCTTATTTGTGGGAAGTAGATGCTTTTAAAGATCACGAACATAAAACTTATATTATAATTGCCGAACACGAGATGCCCGAAGGAGATGAGTCTCCCCACTTTATACCAGATTTAATAAGTGAAAATCTCATTTATTCTGTGCCCGACTCGGATGACAGGTTTGCCAGCAAGAAGGTTGCAGATGTTAAATATGCCAAAAAGCTATATGAATCATTAATTAAAAAATTGGACTTGATTTCTAGTTTGTAATTTGCTAATTTTAGTTTTTAACAATTTGATATAGGAGTTTAATATGTCTAAAGATTACCAGTTTGTTGAAAACCGCCCAGTTGCCAGATTTTTCTATCAGGGCGACCATACGCACCCAGTTCGTAGAACTGTTTTGATTATTGAGACCACTGATCGTGTAATTACTGGCTATGAGCTAAGAGAGGGATCGACTATTCGTGAATTTAAGGATGCTCCGGTTAAGAGCTATTCTAGGAAGAAAATTGCCAAAGTTGGTCAACTAGATAGCCGTCGTGTATTAAAGAGAACGGCTAAACAAAACCAGTTAAATCGCACTACATTGGTTCGCAGTGACTTGAAAGAATTAATTCGTCGTGGTGCGTAAAAAAACTGTTTTGAATATAAATAAAAATAAAGGAATAATATGACTTATTTTCAAAATGTTTTTGCCGATGAATTTAATTCTGCTATTGGGCCTATTGGCGACCGTCAGTTAAACCAAGGTTGGAAGTGTCCTCCAAATACAGGTCGTGGTCGTGATCTTGTAATTACTTGGGCCACACCTACTTTTGACTTATCTGGAAACGATTCCGATGGTAATTCAAAAGCTAACTTAACCATCAGAGTTTCCAATAATGATGGTCAAGATTTGTGGGGTGAACTTGTAGTTGATGTTCGAACAGGAGCGGATTCTGCTAGTGCGGTTACAGTAGCAGAAGTTGTTTCATTATTGAATGCAGATACTAATTTTTCTGGCTGGTTTACTGCTGAATCAAAAGAAGTAAAAAATTCTAATGGCACATCTAGAGAAGCCGTTTTAATTCGCCAAATTCAACAACATGAAAGAATGAAATTTTATATTGTTAATGGCGGTGCTGAAGAGGTATTGAGATTTAATGAAAGATCGGGAATTGCTGAGTTGCCTACTTGGTTTGACCGACATACGATTGCTAATCGAAAAAACTTTACAGACTCTCTAGGATTTTTAATTGCTTTAAATACAGCCAACAACGTTGATGCTGCTGTTATTGATAATGCAAAAGACAATAATGATAAAAGTTTGGGCTTTAGCTCTGGAACTGTGCAGGCAGACTGGCAGCTATTAAAAGGACGTTCTGATAATTTTCTTTTTACTAAAAACACAGTTGATGGTAGTGATAGAGTGACAGAAACTATACTTTATCCTGCTGGTGCGAAGGTTGGAGATTTAGCAAAAAAGACTAGTTATAGCTATACTAGCGATAACATACACCCAGACCAAGTTACAGAAGAGCCATATGTTTTGACTAGTGGCGACTTAGTAACTCCGTAATTCTGTTATTAAGCACCAAATAAAATTGATTTGTTGGCATATATAAATTTAGGTTAGCGCATATTAGGAGATAATTATGGACGATCTAAAAAGAACCCAAGTACATTTTGAAGATGGCCGCAGAGCAGATAAAGTGGTTCAAGAACTATCAAATCCTTCTACTGGAGAAGGTCAAGTAGTCACCGAATTTTTCGTTGAGCCTAAAGTCGAAAAGAAGTTGGCCAAGAGAGTAGTTGAAACCAGAAAGCCAGTTGTTGTCAAACGAGAAATCGAAGAAGTTGACGAGTCAACTGGAGAGGTTTTGAGTCGCAAAGTTGAAAGCACAGAACCAGAAGTTAGAATGGAGTTACGTGAACACATCCAAACCAATCAAGCAGTTGCTTTAAATGCTGCAAATGATTGTGATTGTTATGTAACAATGGAAGACATGAAGAAGTGCTTTGTTGAAGGTTTCGCCGCTGTTGCCAGAGGAATGAAAGACGATGACGTTGCAGTTCAATCTCATGATGGCGAAAAAGCTGAAGGCGTCAGAATGCAGTCAGTTGTAGGCGAACGACTTCAAGAAAAAGCCAAGGGATTTATGAACTATGTTTCAGAGAACACAGTGTTATGGCTAGTTATTGGCGGTCTGGCTGCTGTCCTAGTTTACGTTGCATTTATGCAATAGGCATGGGAAAATGCATATTGCATAATTTTCCATCTCATAAAACATATAAAGAGAAATCTCCTAATGTCATACATATAAAAAAGAGTTTATATGAAATGCAAAAAAGCCCTTTTTAAAAGGGCTTTTTTATTTTATATTCCCCAATTCTTTCTTATTCTTTGCAACCAGGATTCTTTGTTCTTTTGAGCTATTTTTATTCTCTCTTCTTTCTCCTCTTTTCTGTGTTTATTTTCTTTCTTTTTTGCTTGTTGATATAAACTTTGAATCCATCCTTCCCACTCTGAATCTGGAACGAAAGTTTTTAAACTTCCTTTTTCTTCTTTGTAGACCAAGTAACCTTTGTAATATACGCTTAATTCTGAGGTGGAATCTAAGTATTTTATTTCTAAATGCATTCCACGATTTAATCCATCAAAGTGCCAGCCAATATTTGCAGTTGAAACTTGTTGTCTTAGAACATTCTCTTTATTTGTCCATTCGGGGCTATCTGGATCATCTATTGGAATTCCTCCTGTCAATACTTCCATTGTAGGGATGTCACAATAATCTTGATTATCTTCTGGGAAAGCGGAAGGCATTTCTGTTCTTGTAACACCAATTGTATCTAAATTACCTCCTGAAGAGAGTTGCGAAACAATAGGCGTGCCTAAATTTTTTAAAATGGTTCCAAACTGTCCATCGAGTCCCATGAAGTTTTTTCTACTAGCCTCGATTGTTCTTTGCTCTTTTATTTTTCGTTCTTTTTCATTCATTGTTTTCTAACCAAGAAGTACATTCCCCACAGCGTGTAGCATCGATTGCTATTTTATTTGAGCAATAAGGACATAATTTAAAATTTATAGAATTATCTTTTACCAAAACTGCCTTGATGATTTTTACATATACAATATATAATATTAAAGAAATTAAGAGAAAATCTAAGAAATTTCCCATGAATTTTCCTAATTCGAAATTCATGCCTTCCAATGGCTCCCATTGTATTGTTCGCCAATTATTACCTGTTTTGGCAACGAAAAAGTTTAGAAATGGCATGATTAAATTATCTGACAATGAGGTTACTGTTTTTTGAAAAGCAACGCCTATGATAAAGGCTACTGCCATTTCTATCATTCGATTTTTAAAGGCAAATTTTTCGAATTTGTTGAATTCTTCTTTTACATTATTTAAATTATAATCTTTCTTCTCCATAATAAGTTATATATATAAAAGATTTTGTTCTAAGGGGAAAGCATGAATAAAATTAGGCAAATGTTAAATCGAATTCTAGGTCGTTCAATCGATGAAATCTCGGCCCAAGGTTCGCCTCAAGGGTTATATTTGTTAAATGATCCTACAACTCCTGATTTGGTTGTACCTCAAGTTTTGCCTAAACGCCCGGAAAATCTTTCATTTACAGTTAATGAATTTCATCCAACCAAGTTGAATTCCAAAGACTTGAGAGACAACTATGTTGTTAACACTTACATCACTGTTTGCAATGTGGCCAATTATTTCCAATCCGTGGTCTCGGGGTTTGACCGTCCAGTAAAAGGCTGGGCCGCCACTCCTAATTTAACAATTTTGCCTTTTGCAGGTAAAAAGTTAAATGCTTTCTATAATCGATCTTCATTGCAATTTTTCTATGCTCCTAATCCTCATACAAACAAAATGATTTACACTTCAGCATCTGCTGAGATTGTTTCTCATGAATTGGGACATGCTTTATTGGACATACTGAGACCCGATCTTTGGAATGTTCAAGCTCTAGAGGTTTGGGCATTCCACGAAGCTTTTAGTGATATTACAACAATTGCCAATGCTTTACATTATGATGATTTAATTGTCAAAATGTTAGAAGAAACTAAAGGCTCGTTAATGAATACTAACATTTTGTCTAAGTTAGCCGAAGAATTAGGAGGAGCTAGCAAAAAGAGTTGTATACGAGATGTTTCGGAAGTATACAATTATGTTGATCCACATAAATTACCACAAAAAGCAGAGGGCAATACATTGTGTGCTGAGCCACACAATTTTAGTCGAGTTTTTTCTGGTGCTTGGTATGAATTATTGGTTCGAATTTACGAAAAAGAAAAAGGCAAAATGGGAGATATAAAAGCCATAAAACATGCAAGAGATGTGGCGTATTCTAGATTGTTAAAAGCTACCATCATTTCTCCAAACACAATAAAATTCTTTGATGGCCTGGCAAAGTGCATGGTTGCCACTGAAAAAATGAAAGGCAATGCCTATACCCAAATTTTCGAAGAAGTGTTTATGAAACGTGGAATTTTAAGACCTGTGGTTAAAATCCTTTCTAATTTAAGATATACTGATGTGCTCCATGATCTTGAAAAAGAGGATCAAATTTCTAAAAAAGGCGATGTTATTGTCACAAGAAAGCCTCGTCCTAGAAAAATGGTAATAGCCAATTATTGGGTATCAGACTTATCTTCCTCTAATCCTTTGTATAATGTAGAATTGGAAGTTCCAGGAGATAGTTATTACTTATTTGACGACAAACAGCTTATAGATGAATCTCACCCAGACGACAGTGAAATTTTAGAATCATCCGTATTATGTGCTTTGTCGGTTAAGAATTATCAAGGCTTGGGAGAAAATGAAATGTGGGAAATTAAAAACAACAAATTGATTAGAAACCATGTGTTTTGTGGTTGTTTTACCGCCACCTAAGATTTTTTCGTTTGGTTGGATCACCTTGATCGTCAAAATAAATAATATTTAATTGATCATCTACTTCTTTATAAATCAATTCAGCAAAATCTTTATCACCTATGTAGTTAATTCTAATGCTTAATCGACTTAGGTTATTTTGTTCTTCACGAACGATTTTAAGAGAAAATCTGTTATCTTCCCCAGCAGTAATATAGAACTTTTCATCTTGCATGTAATCTTGAGTAATAGGTATATTTAGTTCATGTAAAGCATGCTTGCTAGCTCTGTAAACCACTTCCGCATCTTCTTCATAATATTTGTGTGCTTCACCATTGACCCAATATATTACCCCTGACACCGCAGGGCCTATAAAAAAGGCACTTGGTCCACATCCTGGAATTAGTATTGAAAAAATTCCCAACAATACTATAATTTTGAATAAGTTTTTCATATTATAGAAGTCCTCTTTTTTATTTACGTTTAATAGGAGATAAAATGACCGATTACGAGTTAATGTATAATCTGTATGACGAAGATTGTCCTTTATGTTTTATGAGCGATGATGATGACGATGATGGCGGTGATTGGTGGGATGATCCCGAAGATGATTGGGACGATGATGAAGATGATGAAGATTGGGACGATGATGAAGATGATGAAGATTGGGACGATGATGAAGATTGGGATTGGGACGACGACGATGACGATGATTGGGATGATGACGAATGAGCATTTGCCTAGAATACTTAACTAGAACAAAACTGCTTGAAACTTTAATTTCTTTTCCCTGCTCTGTCTTTGACACAGATAGACAGGTTGCTATTTCCATAAATAAAAAAGACGACGATTATACACTGCAACAGTGGAGGTTATCAGAATTAGATCAAAATGATCTTCCTTTGATAGAAGAAACAGTTGTTAAAAATCCATTTGAAGAAATATGTAAAAACTTTCCCGACATAAAACTTTTACAGTGCGAAAGTCCAGATATACCTTCTAAGGATTTTAGACCACGACACACTGTGAAGAGTTATCTTCGACAATTTGATGGTTATTTAAAATTTGATCAATATAACAAAATAAAAGAGCGATGGTTGTGGAACATTTTCATTAATCTTTATTGTCCACAATTGGCCGTTGGGGGCATGTCTATTAAAAGAAGTATTGGAATTTATGATGAGAATATTGATTTAGAAATTATGTCATATCAGAAACAAGCGGTAGCAACAAATTATCCTGATATCCATCCGATTTGGACAAAATGGGACAATTGTTTACTCAATTTCAACGGCGTGCCTGGAGAATTCATTCTTAAACAAATTTATCTTCCTAAGAAAAAGCCTTCCAAAAAGTTTCAGTCCTATGACGAATGGAGAGCGTTAAAGCTGAATGGTTTATTCGTTAAACAATGATGGAATCTCAAATACCTCATCTTTTCTAGGAATTGGAATATAATCTTTAGGATATTCTCCCTGCGGATTATTTTGATCACGTATTGGCAATTTTGGTGCTAAAAAATTCCTGTTTAATTTAGCTGGTATAATATCATTATCTGCATAGATTACTAAAATCCAACTGCCCCATCTTCTTTTAAATTTATCTATAGTAGTTGTTTGAACAGCTAGGCGAGAATCGCTATTGTCAACCCATTTTACTACATCTGCTTCTTCGTCGTAATGAATAAGCACCATTGCATGGCCCGGTACATCCCAAAGACAACCACGACCTTCTTTCATTGCTTTCTTAATTAAAGCAATGCCCGCCTGGCGGTCTCCATAAGTTTGTTCAAATTTAACATTTAATTCTTTTAATACTTTGGCTGACAACGATGGCGAAGAAAAACTTTTACATTGTGGGCGACTAGTTAGTGGCGGGTCCATTAATTTCGGTTCTTCAGCCCATCTTCCTAACATTTCTATAGATGACCAAACACATTGAATTCCTGTTCGATTTGGCACACGATCTTCCATGGGAATAGGACATTGAACATCGGGCAAATTTTCATCAGGAGGTGAATCAGAGGTATATAACGGGGTAAACTTAGTAAGATTTTCACCTTCCGGTATAGTAGTTTTTATAGCTTCATATTCTTGTTGAAGTTCAGGCGGTACGAATGCATAATCTTCAATTTTAAATTCTCTTTGTCTGGTAGCTGAGAATATTACACAAATTGTTAAAAATACTGCTGTTAAACTTAAAATCAAAGATTTTTTAGATTTCATTTCTTTTTGGCCTTCTTTTTCATTTTTTTCTTATTTGTTGGGGGCAATTCTTCCGAATCTGGACTATGATATCTTGGCATAGCATCGGTTTGCCCTGGCGATGGGTCTGGGTCTACGGGTGATTGTTTAGGTGGTTCTAGACCGCCACCCAATACCTGATTTTCTTCGGCCCATTTTCTAAAGTAAAGTTGCATACTCTATATATTGATATGAATAAAGATTGGCACGGATTACTTAAGATATTAGAAATAGAACAAATAGATTGTAATGGAAATCTAGTTTGGCGTGATGAAAATTTATACAATGTTCTTCACACAGCAGGGGAGCAATTTATTTTGAGCGCTGTGTTTAGTGGCGGCGTTACCAACACGGTTATACCATCAAATTATTATTTTGGACTAGACAATCGAACCTCAGTTTCAGCCGCAGATACAATGGGCTCTTTATCATCCGAACCTAGTTCTAATGGATATGGAAGAGTAGCAGTTTCTTCGAGCGGAACCTTTTCAGTAGCATTGCAAGGTTCTAATTATAGAGCAGATGGTCCTATTATCTCGTTTTTTGCTTCGGGCGGTTCTTGGGGACCAGTCAAGAACTTATTTTTAACAAATAAATCTGATAACTCTGGGTCGCTCATTGCCAGCGTGGCTTTATCGCAAACAGTTACATTAGACGCAGGCGGTGCTATAAATTTAAGAATGGGCTTGTCTTTAAAAGATTGCCCTTAATCTAAAGAATTAACAAGATTATTTATTGTTTTAATTTCTACGATATGGATTGTTGCTATATTTCTATTGTTTACTAATGTTCTACCATATTCTTTAAACGATAAATATTCAGCCCCGCCTTCTGATATTGGAAGTAAATTTTTTGCACTCTTAGGCACTGGATGATTTTCATACCATTGCAATTGTTCATTTAAACTTAGTCCTCTCCACTCTTCATTGGAAATGCTTCGAGGCTTATATCCAGGAGGAAGTTGAGGCATATTAATTTGATAACCATCTCTTTCTTCTTTAACTTCAACTAGAGATTCTAGTTCTATATTTTTATTTGTTAGTAGATATTTACAAAAAACTTCTTCCGCTGGTTCTGAAGTTCTTCTTTTGTAATACCAAACAGGAAGACTAACTCCAACAACTTCTATATCATTTCCTTCATATAGTTGTTTGATTTCTTCAATAGTTAAAAAGATGTTATGAAGAATTGATAGGATTAACATTTTGATTTTTTCCTTTAAATAAACATAAATATATTGAATGTATTTTTAACAAGGCAGGGATGTCAATTATGAAAAAACTTCTACCTTTTATTTTCACCTTTTTGCTATTCTTTATAGCAATTCATTTGATTTTTGGTCATCAGAATGATCAAATTATAGGTCGAGTTGCCCCTCCTAACTCCGATGTCATTAGTATGCCATTGGTTCAGGATACCGATCCATATACAACTAATTTATGGTGGGGAGCACCAGAAGAAAATCGAGATCAACAATACCGTAGATTTTTATCTCCTTCTGTTAAAATTAGAGTTCGAGGCAGTTCTGGTTCTGGGACCATTGTATATTATGATAGTAAAACCAATGAAGCTTATGTCGCTTCTTGTGGACACCTCTTTCCGGGTAATCACTGGGTAAGCGAGGGGAAAACCAATATTGAATGTAATATTATTACATGGTATCATAATGCCACAAAATTACCAGAGCCAAAATCATACCCAGCAGAAGTTTTATTTTGGAGTAATACTCGTGGCTACGATACAAGTTTAATCAAATTCAAACCAGATTGGAAACCTACTTATTTCCCAATTGCTCCATTGGATTACAATATTCCAGTAGGAAAACATTATCATTCAGTTGGTTGTGATGGTGGCCGAGAGGTTGCTCGTTACGACGTAGAAATTGTAGGTTATCGTGGCGATGATTTAATTACTACTAGAAACAGCCCTCGCCCAGGTCGATCTGGTGGTGGTCTACTTAGCGATGATGGATATTATATTGCAACCTGTTGGGGAACTTCTGATACCACAGGCGGCGGCGGCATTGGTTATTTTACGCCTTTGAAAAGTATTCATCACATATACAGCAAAAATGGATATGATTGGCTTCTTAAAGTAGGCAACCTATGGGCTAGAAGAATACCAATTCTTGACAGAAATAATGCACAAGGAAACTATCCAGATGATTATGTGCCATTTCCTGGCGACGGTTCGTTTGTAATTCCTCGATAATTATACCAACGCCACCAAAGACTGTTGAGTTCTGTGTTGTCTTTGGTGGCCCAAGGCTTATGAAGTGTATAATGAATAACATGTATATCTTCTTTGATTTGTTTCCAAACTTGCGGCAAAGAAGACTTTAGTCTTTGTGTTGTATTGTAAATAACAGGCAATTTATACCAAGTGTGTTTAAAATAAATATTTAACAAACTTTGATCAGACCCATCGTCATCATTGACATAATCTTTTTGTTCCATTAAATCTTTATAAGTCTTTTTATTGGGAGAAAAAACCAATACGCCTGCGTTGAAATGATTATCATTTAAAAAAGATTGAGATTCATTTGTTTTTACGTTAATGATGGAAGTGCAACTTCGCCCGGCAGCAAATTCTTCTTGTGTGTAAAAAAGGTGATCTATATTTTTAATTACAATTGTGTCTGCATCTAAATAAATGATTTTATCATAATTGGTATTCCACATATGAAGTTTGCAAAAACAATTTTGACAAAAATCTGGTGATTTATGCCAAGGTTTGACAATAGCTAGTTTTGATTTTATGCTTTCAACTCTGTTGCACGTTGCACCTAAAGCGGCAAGCTTTGACATATCATTATCAGATACATCCGGAAGAACCATCACTTCGATAGGTCTTGTGGTATTTTGAGCACGAAGCGATTTAATTAAGGTTTCTGCCCCTAGTAGCCAATTGTGACTTACAAGGGTAAAGTACGCATGTTTAGATTGCATTGTAAAAAGGACATCTTTTTCTGAAATTACAGAATCGGCAATGATCGCCTACATTGCCTTTAACAGAATCAGGATGTGTAGAAATTATTTCATTGTAAGTTTGCAATAAGTATTGTTCTGCTTCGATAACTTCATGTTCTTTGAACTTAGCAGGAACGAGTTCGCCGCCTTCTAAGTAAAGCAATGCTGTGCGAATGTTTTCAACTGGAACATTGAATTCCTTTTGAACCACTCTAGCATACATCCTTAATTGCAGATCGCCAGTAATGTTGGTGATGTCTTTTCGCCACTTGCCTTTTTTAGTGGTTTTATAATCTAAGACAAACCACTGGTCGTCTCTTTGAATTAACCTATCTATAAACCCTTTGACATATTTCCCGTTTGGAGGATCAAGGTCATATCGGAAATGATGTTCTAGTTTCCCGCTCATGCCAATTTGTTCGGTGATAGTTTTAATAGATCGAAGGTGTTCTGGAAGTCTTTCTTTATAGTTTTGGGGCAATGGTGGTGCAAAAGTTGGCTTGCCATTCCAAACTTCAATTGGTATTTTACGTGATAGAACGTCTATGGCACTTTCGCTGATTTGTTTGCTGCCTTGAGAGGAAACATAATCTTCGGCAATTTTATGCACAATTTTTCCATAGGTGAAATGCCAAGGTTCCTTATCCAGAGGTTCTAATTTCAAATGGTATTGATATTTATATTTTAGACGGCATTCGTCCCACACACCGCTTCTCGATACACTTATATGTTCAATATTCATATGTTCATTATTTAAATTTATTTATCACAAAATTATTATAGCTTTGGTTTTAATAAAGTCCATTGCAATTTATGAGGTTTTAATTAAAATAGTTTCATGGCAATCGAATTTGATAGATTTTTAAATTGGGCTGAATCGAGATTTGGCGGCGACGTTGTGGTGCGTGGCAACGAAATAATGGTTAATTCCATATTTTGTGAAGATTATAAGCACCACCTATGGTGCAATGTTTTTGGCGGGAAAGATCAACTCCCGAACGGGGTGTATCATTGCTGGAAGTCCAATGAAAGCGGCAGTTTAATTTCTTTAGTTATGAAAGTGGACAATTGCTCTTATGAAGAAGCAATAGAGATTCTTGGCACTGAAGATATAAAATTTATGGAATTGCAGGAGAAAGTAAATGCTATGTTTCTCCAAAAATTTGAGCCAAAAGAAGAAATTAAAGGCTCGCTCAGTTTGCCAGACAATACTCATTGGATCAATGAATTAGAGCCCAGTAATGTATGGAGAGTAGAGGCTGAGGATTATTTAAATAAAAGAAAATTAGATTGTAATGACTATATGGTTTGCACAGGAGGAAATTATAGAAATAGAATTATAATTCCATATTTTGACAAAAATAAAAACTTGATTTATTGGAATGCAAGATTAATGGCCAAGGGAAACTCCAAAGTTCCAAAATATCTTGGGCCAAATAAAGAAGAAGGCATAGGAAAAGGCGATGTAATTTATATGCCTGTTTGGCCCCAAGATGGGGTTCAACTATATGTGACCGAAGGTGAATTTGACGCTAAATCTATTCAAATGTCAGGATTGTTTTCTGCTGCTATTGGCGGAAAAGAATTATCAGATAAACAGGTGTTATATTTACGACCTTACATTCCTGTATTGTGCTTCGACACAGATGCAGGGAAAAGACAAGATGCCGGGAAAAATGCGCTAAAAGCAATTGGGCACACTTTAAAAAGCGAGGGATTCGAACAAGTATATTACATAAGACCACCAGCCCAATACAAAGATTGGAATAAAATGTTAATTGAAACCAGTCCTAAGTTTATTGCGGCCTATATTAACAAATATAAAAAAGCTTATACAACAGACACAGAAATAAAACTAGAACTTTAGCCCTTATCTTCTTTGTCTTCTTTCTTTTTCTTCATGAAAGGCGGTTTCTTTTTATCTTTTTTGTCGTCATCACAAACACATGGATCACAATCACACTTCTCGCAACAACTCTCGTCTATAGAAAAATTAGGGTCTTTTTCCTTTAAGAATTCTAAAAATGTTTGCATTTTATTCCTCATTGTAAAAGATTTCATTATATAGACTTTTGTCTCGGCGTTTTAGCCATTCTTTATATTTTTTCTTCTTTTTGGGATTAGAGCTATCACTATTTTTGTAGTGTGGTTTATCACCTTTTTTATGCATGTACCAAGCTAGTGCAAAAGGATTTTTTTCTTTTCCATCCTTGGTTTTTCCTCGACTAAGCTCTGGATGTTTTTTCATTGCTTTAACCGAACCCTTCCAACCAGGAGGTGCTTTTTCTTGTAAGTCAAGTTGACAATTTGGACAAACATCATTTACATTTACATGTAAATTATTATGGTGACATCGGCATCGTGATGTGTGTCCGCACTCATAGTGTCGAGTTCCATGTCCTTTTTCAATTAAGTGTTGATCTTCTTCTGAATGTGTACTTTCTAAATTGATTTCTAATGATTGTGGCCTTGCGTCTCCTGGGAATCTTTTTCTAAAACTAGTTAGGTTTTTAATATTTATATGTTCGCCACGACCCTTGCCGCCCGGAGCTTGTAAAACACCGAATATATCACCGTTTTCATCTGGATAATCGTCAGAAATTAAAAAATTATAGCCTGCCATTGGCCCATCTGCTATTGTGGCCGACGCACTCATAAGTGTGGCGGGCTGGCCATTGCTTGTTATTTTATATCTCATTTTATTATACTCTATTATTTTGGAGGAATTATGAATTTAAAATATTTTACGGGTAAAATGTGTACCGTATTTACACATCCCATCAACAGAAATTTTAAAGAAGAAAGTCCAGAAACATACCCAAAACAAGCTTATATTTATTTTGTGGGCGTGGTGGAAGAAATAGATAGCGAAGGTGTTTGGATTACTCAGGCCACCACGGGATTGAAAAGTTATTTCTTTAAACATAGTTTAATAGGAATTGCTGAAGAAGAAGTGTTGAATCCCGATAATGAAGAAGACGCTCAAGTTATTGATAAAATTAAATCAAATAATGAGGAGATACGTCAAAAAATGGATAAATATAAAGACAAGAAAGATAATTTGATTCAAATTGACGAAATATCTAACTTTATAAAAAAGGCAGAAGAAGAAGCTAAAAAATAGCCATTGTCTGAGATAAATATATAAAATACAGGAATACAGAGTTGGCTAATGATAATAATTAAATATCCTTTTTATGATTTCATAAAAGCAAGAGATCAAAATCTTTATGACGAGATGGCTCGTCCTCCGGTTAAATTCAAAAACCCTAAAACCGGAGAATTTGAAGGTAACTATAACGTTAGCAGTAGAACGCCCATTTTTACTGATAAATATGATATTTATTATCTATATCAATTCCCGCCCGAGTTCTGGCCAGCGGCTATGACAGCCCGTTATAATCATTTTCTTTATGATGCGCTAGAACAAGGTGATAATTATAATGATATTCAAGATGTTACCCTAACCACCCCAGGTGGTAAAGGTGGAACTGCTGTAACCTTTAAAGGTCGAAATACATTTGCTTCACATTTAGTAGATAAAATCAAACGAGATATAGACGTAGATTTCTTTAGGAAGCACGACAAAGGACAAGAAAATCAAGAAAAATATGAAAAAGAAGCTGAAGAACATAAAGCGGCTGGTCGTGATCTTGGCGGATATATTGGAGCATCCTTAGATGAGCCAATCAAGGTCGGTCAAACGTGGGCAGCTAAGGGATTTGTCCCACCAGGGCCATTACACGATAATTTAAAAGCTTGGAGAACTGGAAGTTCAGAAGGTTGGCTGGAAGACCTAGATGGTATCGAGCACGTAGAAGGTAAAATGAAATCTCTTGGTGGTCGTGGAACTGGCGGCGGTCAAGAAGTCGTTGCATTTGCAGGCAAAGACCTCAAGAGACTTGAAAATGAAATGAGACAGGCCAATGCCGTGCCATTTAAAATTTTAGCCGACAATAAAGTTGCATGGAGAAACGTCGAAAAGAAACTAAAAGACAAAGAGATTGATTTTCCTTTGTTTACAACCGCAACAAAACAACGGCACAAATTAGTTCCTGCACACTTGCCAGTCCTTTTTCCGGGCAAAAATATCAACACAAACGATATTGACAAATATGAAGCTGATAAGCGTGTTTTACAAAAATTCCAAAATATTGATCAAGAAGAAATGGAATTGATGAATTATGACATGGATTCTAGAATTAGAAAGCTGCAAGATGAAATAGACAAGAGAGACCTGGATGGTTCTTGGCCAGACATAGATTCACTTGGAAAATCGAAAAAAAGACAAGAAATGATGACGCAAGTACAGTTCTTGCAGCACCTAGATGCATTTCGAAGTATGTTGAAAGAAAGAAATCCAGGTCGTCCTATTGATCCTCGTTTGGTCAAAGAGGCTTTGCCTGAATATCAGGAAAAAATTCAAAAAGGAATGAAGGAAGTTTTGAGAAATGCAAAGAAATATAATGCATTTGATTACAGTATTCATTCTTACAACAGATCACGAAAAGGACACGATCCTTTAGGTGTTGGAATGGATAATCCAACTATGTTGGGCGAGCCAAAATATGAGAAACTAGGCGGCGGAAAAACTGCTGGCATGGGTACTATTTGGGCCAATCGTCAAAGTAAACACATGCTTCATGGCGAAGAAGGAGAATGGGAAAAGAAATATCAAGATAAATTTGGACATGGTTACGATGACATTTCTAGAGAATTTAGAAATATATCTCAACTATCTCCTGAAGATCAAAGAGAAATTGAGAAACAAACACAAGCATATCTTGACAAAGTAGCTCAAAAATTAAGTAGAGATTCACAAGTTATGGATTTCTTGGATGTTAGCCCTACTGATGCTCACAATTTATCTGATCTATCATTTTTGAAAGCTAGGATTAAAAACAAAGTTCCAGATGCAGATTTTGCTAGCGACGGCAGAATCAGAAGTGGTGAAGATCGAGTTCCAGATTTGCTGAAAACTGCTTACAATGAAATTAGAGACACAAATAAGGAGCTTAGAAAAGTTGCCAGCGAAATTGAAAGCGGCTTTACAGAGTCGGCCATTGCTGCTGGTGTGAAGAGTTTAATTGGAACAAAATTAAATGGACAGCCAGACGTAAAAGCTGCCATGGAGTCTAGATTAGATATGATTATCATGAATGCTGAAAATTTTGTTCGTAGAACTATTGGTGAAGCTGCTTTTAGAAACTATGAAGAAGCTTTAAGAAAAGGTGCTAAAGGCCCAGAAAAAAGAAGATACATCGAAGACCTAAAGGAATTTATTGCTTCTAAAGCCTACAATTATGCAGGCACACTCGCTCAATTGAAACTTGGTTCTATTCCATCTCGAAGACTTCGAAAAGGAAGAATGAAAAGTATTGATGTCGAGCTTCAAGGAAAAGAAGGCAAAGGTGCTTCTATGGCTTCTAATCTTTCTAGCGAATATAAAGTAGACAGAGATGTTTTAGACGCCTTGTTGGTAGCACATACTTCTAAAGGAAAAGTTGCCAAAAAAATCGATCCGGCTCTTTTTGGTGGTCAAGGCCAGGGCGAAGAAGAAGAAAGAAATATTTATAGAACTACTCGTCGTGCTTCAGATGAATACAGTGGTGCTGGGCATAATATCGAAGCCGTTTATTCACTTCTGGAAAAAGCTGGATTAAAGGGAACAGCACAACAAAAAGCCAATCAGGCTATGGAAAAACTACAAGACGAGGAAGGTCAAGTCAGTTCGCAAGAAGCCGAAATGGTTTCTGGAATTTCTGCCTCTGTTGCTTTGTTCAATTTGTTCAAGCAAATGGCACAAAGAAATGCTGAGCGACAAGGCAAGAAAATAAATGAAAAAGAAGCTAACTCTGAGGCCAGAAAACGCTTAATTGACTATCTAAAAACTAACAGATATTTACCTTCCGATTATTCAGAGCCACAAGGGTCATCTTCCTCGGCTGATTATGCGAAAGACTTCCGCAGAAGGGTGGGAGATGAAGCAGAACTGGATGCCGAAGAAACACAAGCCGCACAAGTCATTAACAAATGGAATGACGCTGGTTTAAATAAAAATCAAATAAATCTAGAATTAAACAAAATGACTTTGCTTAAAAACATTGGCAGTGCCGATAAAAGAGTAATTGATTTATTGTTGATATATTATGGTAGAAAACCAGAAATGGGAACCTTTGATGACCAACCCGCTCTTGCTGCTAGTGCTTTGAGTTCTGTGGTTCCAGATATTGATGAAAAGATATCTCAAGAGAAGCGAAGGAAGTTGGCTAAAATGGCGTTCAAAGGAGTGCCAGGAGCACAACCATCAAATGTTGCTCCGCAACAACCCGCACAGCCTGAAGCAATGCCAACACAACCGGCTCGTCCAATGCCGCAGCCAAAAACTCAACAAACGGCAGTACCTGCTAAACCGGGATCGTCGCCACTGGCTAATAGGATTAAAAGACGTTAATTTCGCAAAGCTTCTGCATAGAAATTAATTCTTTTGGCAAGAGGCATGCTTCTTACTTCTTTAAGTAGTTTTCTGCCTCTCATGGTGTCGAATAAATGAGAAGTAACTTCGGCGTGAGCCGCTTCTAGGTCTCTAAATAAATCCATTCTTGTTTTATCGAGTTGAACCTTGGGCACTTTAACACCAAATAGTTTTTCAAAATCTCCAATAAACCAATCTTCTGGTCCAATGGGGGCATTAGGTTTTGCGCCCATTGCATGAACGATTTTAATTAATTTTTCAAAATTTTCATTGGAGCTTCTAGACCCGACCACTTTTCCATTTTTAATTTTAACGCCTGCCCTTTGAAGCACAGATGCCATTTCTTTTTTGTCGTCAGTAGTGGTATAAATATCATTTAATTTGTCAGCAGCTTGTTGAAGGTCCAATGAAGCTTCTAATTCTGGTTCTGGCTCTTGTGGCGTTTCAACTGGAGGTGGTGTTTTTTTATTTCGTTTTCTTACCGTTCCACTTGCTACGGCCTTAGGGGGTTTGCCTGCGGGAGTGTCTTCAGCGGATAATTCAGGTGAAACCTCAGGTGATACTTCTGGGGCTGCCTCGGGGGCAGTTTCTGGGGACACTGGGATATCTGCTTTAGACTTTTTATTCGGTTTTCTAGAATAACCTAAATTATAAGCTTTTTGAACATGTGTAGCTATAGCTTGTGTAATATCACGCATTAACTGTTGTGCAGCCGCTTTTGTCATAGAATCTACAACTTGATATCCAAATGCCGAATTCTCTAAGAAACTTCGAACCTCACTTTGAATCTCATTATATTCATGCAGAGTTAAGATTCTTAGGTCTGAATGCTCTCTCTTAACATTTTGCCAAGTGGGGTTTTCAGGATGATCTCCATACCACAGCTTTCTTAGAAAGCCTTTTACACCATGTTGAAACCATGGTAAAGATTTGTAAGAAGGAACATTGCCGGGTGCGGCTGTGGCAGCTTGTTGTTGGACAGTCTGGTTAATTCTATCACCAGCTTTTCCAACTTCTCCCTTAAGCTGATTTAAAAATTTATCTATTGCCCCTGCAACTTCTCCTTGGAGGTCTTTTAATATCTTATCTAATTCTGGATTAGGAGTCTCTGGCATTTTTTCTCCATATAGTCTTTATTTATATATATATATGGCGAAAAAGGAATATTAATTCCTTGCTGCCTTCCATTTTTTGAGAGACATTAAACAAGCATCAAATCTATGGAATTCACTTTGAAGGTATTCCATTTGCTTGTCTTCAAATTCATCGACTTCATTCTCAAATACACTAAATATAAAGTCTTTATCGGTCTTGCCGCTAACTTTAAATCCATGCATTAATAAATAGGCACCTGCCCCTAAGTCAGATACTCTTCTAGTTACTTTCTTTTCTTCGTCCATTTCATCCTTTCTTTCACTCTTGGTCAGCCGCCTCGGCAGCTAATAAACAACCTTTTGCCACTGAAAATAGTGGGTCTTTAGGTCTGATGACTTCTCCAATTTCAATAGGCATATTAGTGTTGTTTGCAATTTCGCTAAACAAGGTGTCAAATCCTTGGGGAGAGCTTGTTCCACCTGCAACGACAATATCGATAGCATGATGTGCTCGGGCTTTTGTGCCCATTTCCTCAATGCCTTTTTTAATCCCCGACACAGTTTTTTGAATCATTAATTCATATTGGGCTTTAATGGCTCTTTGAACCATAGAATCAGGAGTTGTAGTTAAATCAACTTTTTCCTTTTCTTTATTGATAAATGCGATGCTCTCACCTGTGGCTTGGGCTGCTTTTCTATCAATCCAGTCACCACTATTTACTAGTGAAAAACTAAATGCAGGGGCACCGAAAATAGCAAAGCAAACGTTTACCATACCCGCTCCCGCCGAAATTCCAATTCCCGTTCTTTGTTTTTTCTCTAACTCAGCATATACCAAAGCCAGTCCTTCATTGATTGGATTGGCATTTACTTTATACTGATTATTTTCATCTTCAAAGCTATCAAACATGGCTTTTAACACATAACTGTGATAGTCTGCGTCTGTTTCCTGATTAACAGCATCAGCAGGAACACTATAATATAAAGTTTCATTTGGAGTTTTAACTTCTTCTAGCAAGCTATGAACCATGATGTTCATAATTTGTTGTGCATTTTTTTCTTTGGGATTAAGAGTGCCGCCGACCATAGGTCTTTTTAATTCTACCTGATTCATAGAATAAGCAATATTTACAGCAGCTTCTCCTAAGGCATAGGCAACATTGGCTTCTTCCCATTCGATTAAAGGTACACCTGAGTTTTTCATCATGTTGAAAACGTATCTGTCATTCAAAGGAAGCTCAATAAAAGCATTTACTTCCTTTTTATAAACAAAATCATTTTTTTCATCTCTTCTGCAAACAACTAAGTTATACGTTCCTACATCGACTCCACAACTCATTTTTTCTCCTATGAACTTTTACCAAACTTAACTTTTTTTGTTCCAAATGTATTTTTACTAAAATCTGGGGCAACCATTATATCTGGGTCTTCTTCCTTTTGAACTGATTGTGCTTTGGCTCCTCCAACGCTAATATTTCCATCATTATTAACGTTAACTGTTACTTCAATTACAATTGGGTCTATATTAATAGAGAGTTCAGCCTCTCCATTTTTTGTAACAATTTTTGTTTTTGCGTGTTTTATTACTTGTGGCATAAAATATTTAGTTGCAAATTGGATAAATTTTTAGCATAGAATCGATCCCATTTTCTATCATTTGTGCTGTAATTTTCGTTAAACAAGGTTTTTCTGGTTTTGTAGTAAAGGGACAATCGGGCCATTTATAGCAAGGGCCACACTTCCAATCAGGGTGAGTATTGCGATGTAATTGTACTATAGTTTTTGTATCATAAAATTGGCCGTATACATAACCATCGGCCCAGGTAAATATTCCAACTACTGGCTTACCTGTCCCTCCTGCATAATGAAATGCCGCTGTGTCCACAGACACCACATAATCCGTTGCAGATAAAATGCCCATCCATTCTCTTATCTTTCTATTACATAAAACTGGAACATTGAGTTTGGCTAACGATTTAATTGGCTCTGTGTGTAAAGAAAAAACAAATAACCCCTTTTTTCTTAGGTGGTTGACTGCTATTTCTATTTGGTGGTCAAGTAAGTTCTTAGATGGCATAGCTGAAACAGGACATAAAGCCACGCTAGTTTGATCTGTTAATTTGGCTATTTCCGTGGCCCCATAATCTAATTCTTCCTGCGATAGCTTGATATGCATATTGTGATTTTGCAATTCAACACCGCAGTGTCCAGCCCAAATATCACTTCTATGTTTATCGGCTAGCGGCGCAACAGCAGTTTCATATCGAGAGCAACAACTAGTGGTATTGTAAGAAACAACATAGTCTTGTGAATTTACTGTAGATGAATCTTCTAGTTTATCGATATATGGATGATCCTTTACCGCATCAAAATAACGAGGGGGACAAGCAAATATTATGTCCATTTCAGGGTTTAATTTTTTAAAATCTTCAAATACCATGCGATGCATAAGCATGTCGCCTAATCCACCAATATTTCGATAAATCAAGACTTGATTTCGTTTAGTGTGAAACTCATGCAGGCCCACAGGAGGCTTTCGAGATTTTGATTGGACAATTCTTCTAGACACAAAAATAGTAGAGTGTATAAACAAAAAAAGCCCGCCTTGAGCGGGCTTTTTTATTTAAGCTAAGATTAGCTGTTGGAAACCGAACGAATCGACATAATGACCTGAATTGGACCAATACCACCCGTTCCAGAGTCGGTGTTATCAAATTCAATTTTGCTGACAGACAAGTCACCAGCATTAAAGATTTGAGAAGAACCGGCTGCAACTGTGAAGACGGCTGTGGATAGACCGTTTAGTCTAACTTTAGCAGCATCAGCATCAGAGCTATCATTGTTGTTGATTTGAACGAAAACAGCATGTCCACCATAAGTAGCAACAAGGTCTAGAGACATGTTAGTGTCTGTCCAAGTAGCACCATTGGTCAAAGTTCCAGCTACACCTGGTTCCCAAACGGCTGGAAATGTGTTTTCGGACGCAATGTCACTGTAAACGCTTCCATCATCGCTAACAACTTCGATGAAAGCCTGATCATAAGGCACCTGAGGATAAGCAAAACGCTTCCAATAGTTGCTATCGGTGAAAGTTTCACCGTCCTTCAACTGTCTTTGAATTCTCTTAGGACCAGTAACGGAGATTGTTCTCTGAACACTGGTTTCAAAAGGCAAGCCAGTAGAGGGATCAATGTCCAATCTGCCCTGATTAACATTCGATAGATTAACTTTAAATGTACTCATTATTTCTCCTAGTGAGTTTTTAAATGTTTCGTGATCTCAATATTATCTATGCTATAGTTTATATATTTCTCCTTGAGGGAACAGCTTTTGGAAAAATTTTGTTCCAAATCCCGTAGGCAGCAAGGTAACTTTAATTCCAGCTATAGCAGCCTTATAAAAACTTTCACATTCTACACCGACAACCCATCCGGCTTCTTCAACATTTGAATTTTCTATAAAATACCCCATTTTTTCTATATGTTTTATTACTTCTCGTTGTTTGTCTTGAGGCAATGATCTAACACCTCCGAGTCCATTGGTCAATAAAACACATCTTTTATTTTGAGATGTCGGCTGTGGAAGGTTAAGGTATTTTAGGGTTATATTTGATTCTTCTAAAAGGTCTTCAATTGGGTGAGATATATTATTGAAATTTAATTTTCTGACATAAGCAAAATTGTGCTTGTTAAAATGTGATTGAGGCACAATTCTTTCACTGTTAATCTCTTTTAATTCATCTTTGCAACTAATATATAACTGTACCCCTGGCAACTCCTTTTCTATAGCTGGTCTTAAATAATTGAGTTGCCAAATAAATTCATTAAATACACCATAATAAGCAATGCAGTATTTATCTTTTATTTCTAAGTATTTTGTATAAGGAATGGTCATGGCTACACCCGATGAGGAGCACACAAGGCTTAGTTTAGAAAGCCTTCAGGAATTTATGTCGCAATTTGGCGAAATAAGCCAGCAAGAACAAATTGCACTTGAATATATTTTAGAATTGATCTATGCTGCTTCTAATGTAAAAGAGTCAAGATGAAGAATTATTTATACTTAGCTAGAAGAGATAAAAAGGGAATCAAAATTTTGATTGTTTTAAAGGGACACCATTGTCCTGCTGGAAGACTAGCAGATATAAAAAAGCTAGGATTACCAGTTAATTTAGAACAACAAATCCAAAATAAGATTTATGAAACAAGAATGTTGTGGGAACCTTGGATAGAATCAGCAGAAAATTATAAAGAATTAAAGGATTCTCTTAGAAAAAGAGGGTTTTCGGCTGTGCCAATGGGTGCTAGTCCACTATTCTTCCCAGAAAAAGAAAGTATAGTTTCTAAAAAAATAAAAGATGTTAAGATTGGACCGATAATAGAAGAAAAGAAAACGATGTTAAGAAAAAAGAATTAAATTTGTTCTACATATTTTTCTTTTACTGAAAATCTTCCTGATTTAACATCAATTAAGGCTAAGCCATCATTAGTTTCTATAAGGATGCCGCCTAGTTTAGCAAACTCACGAGCCATTTCCTCTTCATCACCTTCTTCGGGGTGCATTTTTTCCATTAGTTTTTTAGGACTGATTTTAGAACGCACACGCACTAATTCAGGGTGGTCAGAATCCTCTTGAGTTTCCATCCACTTTTTGAAATCATCCAGTGAAAACATTGGTTTCCTACTCATCTGTAAAATACTCCAGTATATCCTCTTCTTGCCTTATATATAAAGCTTGTTCATACTTTCTGCCACTAGAAAAGTCAGCAACCTTTATTTTTTGCTGATTTAACCAAAAACAATTAGCATCTATGATCTTTTGTGAAAGTTCATGTTGAGGATACTGCCATAGACCATTCTCTAATTCTATAGCGCCTGGTTTGGGGCTTTTGAAGGCATCGTCACAACAAAATAACAATATTTTCTTAGCTTTAAATCTAAAGCTGAGCCCCATAGCAGCACAAATTGGATTTCTGTAATCGTCTATTTTGTATCCTGTTTTACTTGAAACTCCTGAATAAGCTTCATTTCTAACAGGAAAATAAATATACTTTAAACCAGGGTAGTTAGACAAGAATTCAGGATTAGTCCTTATAGAAGTAATGCATTTTGGATAATATCTATGACTTTCTGGTAAAAATGATTGGCATTGCGAATAAGGATTGTTTACCACATAGTAGTTAATGCTTCGTTTGAATTCAGCATTATTGCCGACTAGTGACCATTTTTTTAAAGCACCATTTACGGCTATAATGGCTATTTCTTTGGGCAAAGAGGCTAAAAATTTATGAGCCTCTGTAAAGTTATAGCCATCTGAAACAATGACGATTTTTTCGTGAAAAAATTGTTCATTATCAACATGAGGATATTTATGTGAATAATTTTCTAATTCATTATCTACAATTAAATCACTGTCTGTGTTAGATAGAGTTCTATTTAAATCAATGGGCAGTACGCCAGAAACTGCAAAATTTCTAACATAAATTCCATCTGTAACTGCATATTGATTTTTATTCTTATGTTTCTTTACAAACATTATTGTTCACCACAAGGAACTAGGGCAAAACAAGGTCGTTTGCTTCCATCTTGACCTGTCGGTGTGGGCAAGACAAATTCAACCGGCAAAGGACCGCCTTTATAAACTAGTGGTATTTCCAAATCTTCTGGAGGGGTAATATTGATATTTATTTCACTTGGAATATGTCCTTTTAATTCAATAGAATCTGGTATTCCTACAACTTGTATCGTCTTAGGAATATCACCTTCTATTTGAATAGTTGGAAACTCTTCAGGGAATTCTACTGAAATTGCCGAAGGCAGCCCAGAAACATCAAGTAAAATCGATTGGGGCAATTCTGACTTCAATTCAATTTGACTAGGAATTGTAGTTTCTGATGTTACCTTTATTTCACTTGGAATTGGCACTTCTGGACCGATGATTTTTATATCAGATATTTCTGGTACAGCCAAAGTGATATATTCTGGTATTTCATGAACCACTTTAATATCTGGCATAGTCGGTGGAATAATCTTAATTTCTGACGGTATTCCTAAATCAGAAGCTTCAAGTTGCATTCCTAATTCTGGATCGGTAAAAGGATCAGAAAATTCTGCATTGGCCATAAGTTCCGCCGCCCGAGCCTGTGCAGCGTAAGAAGCACTAGGACACTGTACTTCTACTGTGCAATTACAAGGGCCGAATGTAACTGGGATAGTAGGCGGTGTTCCCCAATCCACACTGATTGTTTCAGGTATGCTTCCTAACAATGAAATCGTATCAGGTATATCTTCATCAACACTAATGATAGAAGGAAGATCACCATTCAAATTGATTGAACTAGGAATGCTGTCATTTACAATAATTGAAGCTGGAATATCATCGTTTACAGTAATTGTGTCTGGTATATCATCGTCTACACTAATTGTGTCTGGTATATCTTCTATCAATGAAATCGTGCTTGGCAGATCGTCAAGCAACATAATTTCACTTGGAAGACTATCTGTTACAGGGATAGTTGTTGGAATATCATCATCTACCGAAATTTCCACAACACTCGGAATATCATCATCTACCATGATAACACTTGGCAGATCATCCGTTACAGGGATGGCTGTTGGAATATCATCCGTTACAGGGATTGCAGCAGGAATATCATCTGTAACTGAAATAAGACTTGGGAAAACAACATCTGTAATCGAAATAACAGAAGGAAAATCAACATTAATTATTGACGGAATACTTAATGGACCAAAATCAATAGTACTTGGAATATCAGGAAATGGTCCAAAAGTAATAATGCTTGGAAACGCTGTTACAGGACCAAATTCAATAATACTAGGAAAAGCTGGCAGCGATCCAAATTCAATAATACTAGGTATATCTACAGGTGTAATCGAAATAATACTAGGTATATCTACAGGCGTGATGGTTATTTCGCTGGGTATATCTATAATTCCCGATATTGTAATAATACTAGGTATATCATCCTCGACCATAATTAAAGAAGGCAAGTCTCCAATAGAACCAATTGGACCTATTCCTAATTCACATGGAAATTGGATGGGCGGCAGAGTTAAAGTGGTGCTTGGGACTTCAATGTCTGGTATAACCAGTGCTGGGAAATCAGGAACCTCAGGAACATCTATTTCAAATGGTTCGTCAACGGCATCTGGTTCTGGCAACGACGGGTCATCTCTAACTGTTGCGGTTTGAACTACTTGGCAATTATCATTGGAAACTGTAACTACTGGGTCTATTTTGGCATTGGGAGCATATGTGTGAGTTCCACTTTGAGAAGAAGTAGTGAAGTTTCCATCGCCAAAATCTAAAACAAAAGTTTTAAAGAATCCATCAATAATTAAATTATATTCAGCAACAGTGCCGATGGCGCCCGAGGTGCTAGAAGATATAATGTTAAATTCCAAAGTTACATTGGGACATTGAAAATCATCGTCGCCAATTGGTTCTGCTGCTAAATTTCGTATTCTCCAATCTAACGTAGCGGTGTCTTCTGAAAAATTGATGCCAATAAAATTTTCCATGCTTAACACAGTATCGACGATTTGATTATGGTGTTCAGCGACAACAAATCCTCTAACCCATGTGCCTTTTAAATTTAATTTTGTTTGAGAGCCGCCAAGATTTCTCGCACATTGTTTGAACTTGAAAACCTTTCCATTAGAGTCTTTTTCGACTGAATCATAATAAAAAAGCTCTCCTGATATATTAGCAAAACCATTATCGGCCCATATTTCTTCCTTATCCGCAGCTACTGGCGTGATAACTATTTCCTGAGACCACGGCAGATTATCAGATGCCAACTGTGCTTCAGAAGTATTGTATACCAGAAACAAAGTTCTATCTGAATCTATTGCTGTGGGGAATAAGGGAGAAGGAGGAAATGTCATGTAATATATTGTCCTTTTAAATATGTATTAATATATCCCCATAATCCACTGATTTCCAGAAATTCGAGGGTTTAATCCGAAGAAAGTTTGATCAACTGAGTTATATTTAATAAAGGCACTTGTGCTATAATCATAGCTTAAGTAAGCATTCCGATCTCCGTCAGAAGCAGCCAGCAAAGTATTGCTAGTGTCGCTAAAATCATCAACTGATGTATCTTGATACATAGAAAATGGCGAGGAACTACTGCCAGTTTCCCACACACCGTTAACTGTGTTAAATGCCGAAATATTTCCAGAATTATTGAAGAAGAACACACCATTGCTTAGTCCAACAAGTTCTCCTTCTGTTTTTACATCTCCTGCTATGTCTTGCAATTTTCTTATGTTAACCACTGGATCGTCGCTGACGCCTTCGGTTCTATAAAAACTTTTTATTTTAAAGAAAGTTCCTACGCCATCGTTTCGTAGAAAATATCCTGTAGAGTCCTTTACAGCCGAACGATAAACAGCAAATCTTCCATTAAGTGGCTCGCCAGCACTATAAGAAGAAGTAACATGGTTTACTAATTCATTTGCGCCATTAAGATAATTAACTCCCGTTAATGTTGTCGGAGCATCTAAAGATAAACCTCCCAAAGTTAAAGTATCTTTTATTTGATTAGATAAATTTTGCCCAGCAGTAGCATCTGGGTCTGCACCAAATAGAAAATAAGCTTTTTGTGAAAATGGTAAGAAAATCCAATTCCAAGGACGAGTAATTGTTATAGCACTGTTGCTAAAAGTTCCTCCAAACCCTTCAAACTCTGCAAGCCTTACTGATTGAGACGATAAAGGAGAGCCACTGCCTCCACCACTAGAATAGGCCAAAATAGCGATTCCATTATCTCCTGAGCCGATAGTGCCATTGATGGCAAATCCTGTATTTTTGTTAAATTCTCGTAAAGCTTGTTCTTCGTTATTAGAACCAGTCAAAAATGCAGAATCTCTCAAAATAGTGTAAGGTACATCTCCTGATTTAAAAGTTTCGCTAATCAAACCAAATTCGTTTCCATAAGCAGTGTTGCTCGACTCTGTAAATAGCCAGAGGTTTCTTTGTTCAATAATATCAATACAATCTTTATAGGTTGTAATTCTATAGGCTCCATATGATGTGTCACATCTTAATATTAAATCATATAATCCTCCCACACTATAGGATGCTCGTGTGCTGGTTGAGTTAGCGTGGGTTAAATCATCTGTTAAAGACCAAGTATAGGTTTCTATTGGGTCGATTGGAGTGCTTCCAACTACCTCTTCCCCCGCATAAGTTCTTAATGTACTAGGATTGATTCCACTAGGGATGGACATGTTGATAAACTTATTTGTTCTAGATCGTATTGTCGGAGGAGTTTCAGGATCGAACGGCCCGCCAGAAGGCAATCCTGCTATAGTCGTTTGTGAAGTAGAAGCTGTAAAAGCTATAACTGCTTCGATAGGTGCCTCAATTCTAGCTGTAATAAAATCTTCAAATTCTACCACATCTGTGCCATATTGATTTTCTACCTTCAAAGAAACTGTATATTTATTTGGAGAAGTATATGTTTTTGAAATAGTCCCGCCATCAGTGTCAACAACAGATACATCAGTTATCGAAAGAGGAACGTTACTGGTTGCGGAAATGGTTGAAATTAATGAGACAACAGAAATGTTGGAGCTTTGATCTCCAAAATCCCAAGTAAAAATAACTTCCCCATCACCCAATCTGAAACTTTCATTTTTAAAAGTGACTGTTAAAGGCACTAATCCCACATGTTTATCTGCTGTAAACCATGCTCGGGGCGTTAAAACTAACTTTCTTAAAAAATTTATTCTTCCTTCCATGGTGTCCCCAAAAGGAACTGTATCTATTGTTCCTTTCACACCAACAAAAGTCTCCACAGCAATTACGGCATTTTTAATTGCATTGTGATGTTCTGCCATCACATTTTGAGTTACATTAGTCAATCCTTTGGTTTTAACTGTATCATTGTCAAACCCTGGAAGAGCGATCAAACCTTCAAATGTATTGGTTGTTTTAGATGTATAATAAAAACTAATTGCTCTGTCTTCAACTTCGCTATATTGCTCTGTTAAAGTAATGATGCCTGTATCGGGGAACCGAGATATATCTCCAGACACAGTAATTTTAGTGCGATTAGCTAATACTGAATCGTTAGGGTCATAATTTTCAGCCAACACAACTCTGAGCGAGTCATGAACTAAAAATAAGTTTTGATCTGAATCAATTTCAGTAGGGTAATTACTAGATTCAAATTGTTCTGTGGTCATGTTATTACTATACTTTCCGACAAAAATACTCTTTTAAGACTTTGATCTTTAAACACAATTAAAAGTGATGGAATGTATTCGCCTACTGCTGTATACGTGTGTTGTGTTGTGTGTTTATTTGGGTCTAATTCTTGTGTGTTTTCTCCGTCTCCAAACACCCAATATCTAGCTGATATATCGCCGTCTGTCTGATCGACAAATTCGTAGGTGTTGCCACTTTGCTTAGATGCATAAAAGAACGGATCGATGGCTTCTTCTGAAACTGTAATGTAATTATTTTTAATTTTTACGCCTTGAGACCCAGTGGTCATAATCATATTAAGACGGACGGTATAAATTCCCTCAGTTTGATATATGTGAACTGGATTTCTTTCATCCGAAATGGTTCCGTCGCCAAAATCCCATAAAAATCTAATTGCTTGAGCATTAGAAAAGTTTTGGAACCTGACTTTTAAAGATGGTGGCCCACTTGTTGGATAAGCTCTAAATTGAGGATTGGGCGCTAAAAATCTATTTTCTTGAGCTTTAAGAATGCCATTGAGCGAGGTGGCTAATGGCAATGTTTCTGTTCCAAGATTGTTTTCTATATTTAATACGGCATCTTTCACAGCATTGTGGTGTTCGGCCATTACAGCGTTGGTGACTTTTACACCACTGTCCCAAACATCCTGCCTAGACCCAGCAAACCCTCGAACTAAATTCAAAAACGTATTACTGTTTCTTTTTCCATAGTAAATTAGTTCAGCCGACGCCCCCAGCTTTCCTTCGTTCCCAACTCTAATCAACCCTTGATCAGGGAATTTACTGGCATCTTCTACAATAACTTGTTTCCCGTTGTAGCTTAAACTTTGCTTCAAAGTTGTTTCAGCATTATTGTTTGCTACATAAAGACTATCTTTATCATCTAACAGTTCTGGAAACAACGAAAGGTCTCCGGTAGCGTAATCAACTCCATCTGTTGCTTCTGTGCTTAATGATGATAATCTAAATGCCATATTTTTCCTTAGTTGCTATTTTATCCTTGCTTTCTATATTTTGTGTTTTTTCCAAAATTAAATCTAATTCTTTGTTTTCTACTTTTTTTTGCACTGAATCCATATAATTCAAAGTATCAACCTTTACCGGAGCATCAGAATTTAATGCTAATATTGTTTTGATTAACTCTAAATCAGGTGGAAGACCGAATAATAATCGCAAATTGAATTCCTGACCTAGTTTTTCATTCCAATATTGTTTTTGAGCATTTAAATCATCGTAAGGCTTTAATTCTTCTAATTTTTCTAATGATCTAAATGCCTTGATAATGAAAGCACTTTCTTCTTCCAAACTGGCTAGTTTTTCGTTTAAGGCATTTAGTCTCGCTGTTAACCCAGTTTTTTTCCTTTTTGATTTGCGCAATAATATTTCATCTTTTCGATTTTTAATATGTTGTTTTTCTATATTTTTCTTGCTTTTTCCTATCTCTATATCTAGTAATGAGATATCATCATTTACATCATCGATTTCCATTTTTACAGCAGACATAGATTCCTTTCTTGTTTTAAGTTCTCTAATACACCTCCACATTTTAGCTTGATTTGTGGGTTCTTTTCCTATTAAGAAAAATTGCAATTGAAAAAAACTGTGTCTTTCTTTAACATCATTCTCGCAGATTTGCTCTATTTCTTCGTGTAAACTCATAGTATTCCTTGTAAAATGGGCCTATTGTAATAAAAGTAAAAACCCTGCATTTATTCGATATTGACAGTAAATTAAAATTTGATAAAATTGCTTTCGAGGGTATAAAAATGGGTAAATATTTAAGCAATAAAAAGGTCTATCTTTCTGGCGCTATTGAATACAATAGCGATGGTTTCAATTGGCGAATTGAACCAAAACAACAACTAGAATCTAGATTCGGACTAGATGTATTTGATCCTTTTGCCGATCCAAAACAACAATGGGTTCCAGAACTCAATGAGGCCCAGAAAAATAAAGACCTTGTTAAAATGAAGGAAATTGCATCTAAGTTTGTAAGAAAAGACCTTGCAAATGTAGATGAATCTAAGTTCCTCATAGCGCATTTCATTCATGGTCTTCCAACGACTGGAACACACCACGAAGTTATCAATGCTAACAATGCCAAGAAGCCAACACTTCTTCTCTGTGAAAAAGGCGCTGAATTCATTCCCAAGTGGTATTTTGGCTTTATATCTCTTGATTATTTGTTTGGTAGCTGGGAAGAATTATATAGTTATTTACAAGAAGTAGATGATGGCAAACATATGGACGATGATCGCTGGTCCATTGTTTATGATCTTATCTAACCTAAGTTTGCTCCAAGTACCGCTTTAAAATTACAATTAACCGATTGGGCTTTTTCAAACCATCCTAGTCTGGAAAGTTCTAAGGAATCGATATCTAAAAGCTCTCCAACTTCTTTGAAAGTTTTTTGGTGTATAGCCAAGCCATTTAAAGAGCTTTCCCAAAAATCTTTATATATTTTTACTGGCATACCTTGTTTGTCATAATCCATAACAATAGAATAAAAAATATCTTTTTCACTTTCCAGGAAACAAGAATATTTTTTGTCTATTCGTTTGCGAACCCAAACGCCTTCCATCACCACAATATTCCATTCTTTGTGCCCATGCTTAAATCCAGCGTTAATTAATGATGTTATTGTGTCTTTGCCTTTATGTACTGGACATAATTCTTTTGCCTTTTTAATTTCAGAACTATGTGCATTTTTGGATGCCATGCAAACAATGGGCACTGATTCATTATAATAATTCCAAATGGAATTTCTGGTAGATTTTAGTCGGCCTGAGTTTAATTCAGGTGACAAAATAATAAAACCAATATTTTTCACAAGTAATCCAGAATTAAGTTAAACTTCTATCGAAATCAATGATGATTGTATCGCCAGAGTCGATTGCTCTGTTTAAAGCAAAGGTTCCATTAACAGCATCCCCAGTAAATGAAGTAGCTGTCCAGGTTCCAGAAGGAGAACCACTATAAACCAACGTGGTGTCACTTTCGCTTATTCTAATTCCATTTATATAAACTCTTAAACTTCCTGTAACAAAAGCCGTGGAGGTCGAAGTGGTTTTGTAATTAATGTAATCAGGAGATGATATGTTTGCATGAACCGGGATTGCGTCATATGTGTGTTCGTGCGCTGCACTCACTGGAAATGCAAAATTAGCAGTTACCACACTAGGGCTCTCTACATTCCAAGATACTGTTGGTGAATCTGCTATTACAACTAAATCATCTGTAAAAAGAACGATATCAGAGATAGTTTCAAATTGAATTTGAATCGCAGAAGCTTCGTCTGAAACCAATGCGAGCTTATCTCTCTCGCTTTGTGTCATTCGAACATAATCAGTTCCGCCATAAGAGCCATCAGTATGAGCACCTATATTATGTAAACTAGCGTCAACGGCAATAGATTTTAATTCACCACTCTCCTCAGTGGTTTGAGCCAATCTGTTACTAAGAGTGCCTGCCGAACCTTTCGCTTCTTCTAATACTTCTGTGTTTTGATCAACAGCTAAGTTGATTAACGTTTGTCTGGCTAAAATATGTTGCAAAGGCAAGTTATCATATTGATGATGATAAGGCCAAAGCGAATTATATTGAACTGGTGTTATTGAATCTATTCTAGGCATTTATTCTCCTTATACAAATGAAATTCGCCACAACCATGTAATTTGAATGGATGAGGTTTTATTTAAATCTCCGAATGTGGCCATACTATAGAGATCACCGCTGTTCATTTGTAAAGCCATTTCGTTTAAAGTTACTCCATTTACTTCGTCATAATCTAAAACAGATGTAAAAACTACCTGAGACAGTAAATTAGAATCAATTGTAGATATAACTGGCTTGCTTGCTCTGGTTATTCCAAACAATCCATTTCTTTCTGTACTTACTGATTTTGGCACTCCACTAGATGTTCCACCATCTCCAAATAACATGCGACTAATGAAAAAGTTGTAAGAAGAACCAATGTCGTTTGCAATGCTAGATGCAAGAGCTTCTTTTCCCTTTTTCAAGACAGTGTTATGGAAACATCTCTTTTCTTCCCCTGTCTCTTTATTTTTAATTATCATCTCAATTTCGCCCTTAGGACGAATTACAGATTCGTTTATCATATCTTACCTAACCTTGATAGAAAAAGTTATTGCTTCTTTTTGATTGATCATTTCTAATGATTCGCCTTTTTTAGAAGAATTTAAAGCCGCAGCCAATGCAGTCAATTCTGTTAATTCTTCCTCCGGAGCAGGTTCCTCTGCCGATGCGCTTAATGCTTCTATAGGTACTTCTGTTTCTGTGGTATAACTAGTAATATCTTCTGATCTACGATCAATAAAACTAAAGTCGTGTCCTGGCATGGGCGGGTAATCTCTCTCCTCTACAGAAAAGTCTTGTTTTATATATTGTAATATGTCATAACTAATTGCGGTTCCCGTGGTCAACCATTCCTTATCAGGCCCGCTTAACCAAATGTTTGCTCCATCAATTCTAGAAATTGCATAATAATCTGTGCCAATTAGAACTAGGAAGCTTTCTTTGTATTTATCATTCTCAAGTTGCAGCGTATAAGGACTTCCACCACTATCAACAGCAGGATACAAAGAATCAGCATTATCTCCATTGTTGATTTGTAGGCCGACTTCATGATCTACCGATGTAACTATTTTCAATCCAGTGTAGTGAAAATAGCCTTTTTTATTGTTAACTAATCTTTGATATATCTCAATTGAAGCGCTTCCTACTACATCTCCACCTGTATAACCACTAATATAGAATTGCGAGGTAGAGTCGGGAACCAATCCATTAAACGCATATTGTGTTCCCCCATACTTAACATAGTGATTTTGACCATATTCGTGATAAGAATCAAAGAAATCTTCAGTGTTACTAAAAGTAACTGTGCTGCCACGTATGCTTACAGACGAACCTAAATCTACTCGTCCACGCCGAGATACCGTTAAGCTTCCTGTGCTTCCGCTGTTGATAATATTGGCACTATCGTCTTTTAAAGTATATGTAATTCCAGAAGTATTAGAAGTAGGCAGGGTTTTAGAGGGATCGGCCAAAACTAAAGTGCCATCGCTCAAAATATTCAATATCTCATATTCATCAGCATATGCAGGAATATTGACAACCCAAGGATCACCCGTATAACTTACATCGTTGTCTACATCCCATTGCGTTTTAATTGATTCAGCCCAAAATGAAAATGCACTATCAGAAAACTTAAATAAATCGTCTTGATAAATGGTTGCCGTGGCCTTGCTGGCTCTTTCATTTGATAATCTAAAAGTAAAAGCACTTTGATCCAAAGGCTCAGTAGGCGACCCAGAAACTATAGAAATATGATTTCGATAAGCATTTTCTACACCATATTCTCCCGCATTAGACGATGGTGCCAACACTTCCAAATAAGTATAAGTAGAATCAGGATCAATTGGCAAAGTGTCTAAGCGAGCATCTGGGCTAAATAAAATTACATTTTCATTATAGGCTGTAGCACTTCCTGATGAAACTGCCGTCGTCATGTTTGCCAATTCATTCCTTTTGAATTCAGCACCTTCTTGCATTGTGCGGTTAAAAATAGTTTGACCACCAGCCACAGTAAATTCGTTTCCTTTGACATTAATCAATATGTCGAAGGATTCTAGTGGCGGCATCACCAAGTCATCCATGGTTCCAGATAAGTTCATAGAATGCAAAACTGCATGGAATGGAACATACTCTTGAATAACATTTGTTGCTTCTAAAATTCTATCGTGGGAAATATTATCAATTTCTAAATCAACTACAAACTTGCTGCCAATACAGCCAGAACACCCATCTAAAAAGTCTTTACCTATATCACACGGATTAGAAGAATCTCTTATTGAACCATTATACTCATCCATGTTATAGATATTTTCACTATAAGGAAACTCTGTTCTAACTTGGCCATAAATTAAAGGTGAATGATATTGATGTTTATCAACCAATACTGTGTCAAGTAACGGGTCGTCGTCTTCAATTACTCTTACATTCCAATTTTTTAACGGATATTCTTGATCTTGTTCATCCCTTTGGTCGGCTAGCGGCAATGCTCGAACATAATCTTCTATAGTCTGTTCACTAGAATTTGGAACATTGACCACCTCATAAACCACTCTTAACTCATCTCCAACGCTCAAAGAGCTAGAATGTGTCCAAGTCATAGTGGTTACATCATCGGCATCGTTTTCTAAACTAACATAGGTCGCATCTAATGTTGTCCAAGTATCGCTATTTACATTTCTTTTATATAATTCAAAATTATTTGTATCTACAGGAAGCAATGCTGTCCTCGACAGCACAAAAGCATCACTATTTCCTACTATAAAGGCTTCTTGATAAGTGTATTTTGATATAACTTGCCATAATTGTGCAAATCTTCCTAATTTTACACCAATTTGATTTAAAGCTTCAACCAAGCCGCCATAAGTTCCTTTTTTCTTATACAAAGGAACTGCGTTTTTTATTTGACGACGCCAAAGAGTTGGGTCTGTACTCTTTAATTGAATATTAAATAAATTGCCCAACAGCGGCAACAATGATTCATGCACTGCATTAGCGTCGATTAAATCAATGATTTGATTGGCCAAATCTTCTACAAATGTAAAGCCTTTGCTAATAGCGGCATTAAATTCTTGTAAAACTTCAGGGGTCAAATCTGTGTTGGAAAGATGTAATTTAAACATCTCTGGCAAATAACGCTCAGAAAGAATTTGATACTTTTCTGGATTCGTGAAGTGCGTGGGAATGCTGGTGGTAATTAATGTGCTTCCACTCAGGGTAAATTGCATACTGTCGCACAAGCTATCCCCTGCTAGAAGTGGAGTCCATGTCCAACAAATAAAGTAATCGCCTTCTCGCATGCCATCTGGAGACCATGTTAGTTCGAAATGGCCATATTGAGCGTTACCATCAACATCTTCATCGATATTTACCAGACTGTTATCTGGAGATTCTGGCGTTGCTGCTAACCAAGCGGGTGTATCATCATTGCCAAAAACAGCAACCACTTCAGCATTTGAGTAATAAAAAGTTTCAGTTGTTGCAGATACATCAAGCTGTGTTCTTAATTTTTCTACCTCTGCCAAATTCTCATCAGTTGGAGAGGCACAGGCAAGTTCTATCGCTTCGTCTAACTGAGCTTTTAAAGTTTCATCATATATTTTTTTGTTATATTGTGAGTAATTAGTTCCACCATAGCTTCTTTGAATATAATATATTTTTACTTCATCTACTTTGTACGGATCATCAGCAAAACAACCATCTGCATCTGGTGTTTTTAATTCAAATATTACTTGATCCGCAATTGTGGGATTTTCACTCAAATATTTAGCAGTCATTTTTAATTGTATACCATTGAAATTGTTATGGTATCTGGTCTTATTATTTCGTTAAATTTAGGCGTTACTGTCATGCCGCTTTCGCTATCTTCAGTAACAAATGTGATTTGAAAACTTTGAATTTCCTTAATATCAGATAATTCTTTGATAAGATCGGTATCTCGCAAGACTTGGTTGTAGTCCCAGTTATTTATAGAAAAGAACGCATTTATTCTTCTCAAAATGTTTTCTTTTAATTCGGTCTCAAACTTTCTATAAAATCTATCTAAAATCACATCTACCGATACATCAATGTTCAATACAATGCCATCTTTAATACAAAGGAAATCAGTAAGCATTTTTTTGCTATTTAGCTCTTCGTTTAAAGCTACTTTTAATTCATTGGATGCGTTAGCTAAGGTATCATCGCCATCATCAGCCAATATATAAAGATCGACAATATTGCCTGAGCAACCGTAGTTTCTTAATACTGCGGTGGATTTTCCTACTTTACCATAATATGGAGTAGCAAATTGATCAGTTAAGGTTTTATAGTCTGATGCCGTGACTGCACGATCTTGGGTCTTAATCCATCTTGGAAGTTTTCGTTTTACTTCGTTTAAACCGTCGCCTCCGTAACCATACTCACCCTTGGTATAATTAGAATAAGTAATAGGCACAGAATAATCTAACCCAGCAACAACAACCTGTCTTTGAGTTTGAATAAACCCAGTTACAATGTTTCCAATTGTGCCACCGCCGATTCGATATCTTACTTCTATTCTAGAACCATTAGAGGGTATCATTCCGGTTCTGTTGTTGCCAAACATTACAAAAGCTTCGTAATCTGAATTAAATTCAATTCTATATTCTTTTCGTGGTTGAGAATCAGTGAAATAATCTACTTCTTCCCAGGTTGTTCCATCGACAGATACAATTATAGAGCCAAAAATTACAGGAGAAAAAGATAAAGTTAAAGTCTGACCGACCTGCCCGGTCCCTGAGAATTCTTCGTTGATTGTCCTTCCTTCAACTCCAACAATACTTTTGTTAAATTTCGAACCAGCAGGTATGATTATATTTTGATCAAACAATGGTTGTCCACTATTGTCGGCAGCAAATAGTTCAATGCTTGTAGGGGTGTTGGTAGAAGGGATGTCAATGCTAATTGGAGTTTCTATTTCAATATCGTCCGATAAGGCAGCATTAATTTGAGCAATCCATTTCGATCTGGCCGCAATTGGTGGTGTTGGTTGAAAACCAACCAATTTTGCCAATCTAAAAGCGTTTTCTACCTCGGTTACAGTATCAATGAATAATTCATTGACAATTTGATCCATTTTGAATGACAGCGTATCAGCTAAAAAAGCCCAGTTTTCAATTAGCATTATGGCAATTGATGATTCAACAAAATCATTAAATGTATTGGGCAATTCAGTCCCATTGGGACCAAATCTTTCTTTGACAAAATCTACCAATCGAGCCTTCATCGACCAGAAATCTTGATTAGTGTAATTTAGATTAAAAGTCAAAGAACTTCTAGAATCTGTTGATTGAGATAAAGGTTTAATTTCAACTGGACAATTATCACTCATATTATGTTCCTTGGTTGTCTAATGGGAGTTCGAAGACTAACTCTTCAACTTCTTGTATTTCTTCGGGGTCGAAGAATTTAATTTGAATAGATAAAATATGATCTACATCTTGTCGTAAATCTGAACTATTTAAAGTTAAATTTCCGGGACCGTTGTTTATATTTATTTCCGATACAGTAATTCTCGGCTCCCAAGTTTCTATAGCACTGACTATCATCTCCCTTGCTTTTTCTATTACTAAAGCATCATTTTGCTCAAACGCTAATTCTCTTAATGGTGTTCCGAACGTCGGAAGCATGATTCTTTCGCCCGGACTTGTTAAAAGTAAACATAGTAAGTCTGATTTTATTTGTTCTAAACCGGACTGAGATGCTAAAAATCCTTTGGGATTTTTGACTATAGGATATGGAGCACCAATAAAACTCATGAGCAACCCTCAAAAGGAGAACAATTGTGAAACGGCATTAATTGAGTAATAGTTGCACAACTAGCATCAGGAGAAGCTGAAGCAAACACCCTATCACTTACAGTGATCCCCTTAGGAGTTAAACACAAGACTGGCCAAACACACGGAACACAACTATCAGGGTCGCCATCCCATCCCTCTGGCTTGCAGTCTTTGCCAGCCATTAAGAGAATAATCTTATCTGCTAAAAATGCATGAATCTCAGCAGTATTATAGTAAAAATTCTCTGTATCTATTACGGTATTATCACTTACTATTGTAAGTTTATTTGCCGGATTATCTTCTACATCTCCCACCACAGTATAATGATGGTCATATGTAGAACATATATAGTTGCCTCCCACCCGTAAAAACACCATACCAGGGCCATCTGGGGCTTCTTGCATTCTTAATATATGCGGACCACGCTCTTCATTATCGGTATGAGGACAGAAAATTTGAATGTGTTGGGTGTCGGTTTCTTCTTGTGAAGCTTCATCTTTCATCAAGATTTCTAACCCATATCCACTTCTCATGCGAACAAAGGCTTTTTTAGCTCTGGCAATTGGTGTCCCGCCTTCTTTACGACAAGGAGAAGACTGTTCATTATCTTCATCTAACATTTCAAAGCTGTGATTAGATGTGGTTCTGACGGTTAATCCTCTTCTTTCTCCTGCAAGATTGGATGGATTACATCCCTCATCACTTTCAGAAGTAATTCCGGAACTTGGCCCCACTGTATGATCGTTCAATTCAATTAAATTACCAGAAGCTGTTTTTAAACGAATATAATTGTCTTCGCCTCTTAATCTGCTATTGGATTCTACATCACTTATTTCAAACGAATGACCAGTTGCAGAAACTAATTTAATTTTACCTGTAAATTTGTCAGTACAACCAAAATCGAAATTTTGAGTAGATCGCTCCCATTCAGGAGGGCCACTAGGTTCTTCAACAGAATCGTCCATTATGAACGAATGGCCGCCATAGCTTAAAAATTGAATTCCCGTTTGAGGCAAATCTAATTTATTGTTTTGAGGTGTTCCTGGGCCTTTGATGGGACGACATTCGTTTTCATGTTTGAAATAAGGATTAGAGGCATCAGACTGTATTTCGCTGTTACAATCAGTTTGTTCTGTGGGATTGCCATTCTCATCAGTGCAAATAATTTCACTACCTGTGGCGCCGCAAGAAGTATGACCCCAGCTTCCAGAGTTGTGAAGATGGTCATCTTTAAGAATAATTAAATTACCAGTGCTGCTGTAAATTTCAAGTCTTTTATTTTTATGATTGCACTTATAGTCTCCATCAACCATTTTAATGGTGTGTTTTTGCGGAGTAGTGAAGCCATAAATGTTTGCATAAGTAATTTTTCTTTGGGCTTCTGGATCGTTTTCAAAATCAGAAATCGAATCAATATCATATCCATTGTAGCTTTCGGTATTCCATGGAGGAAAAACTTGAGAACCATCATTTGGACCACTTAAATATCCATTTCTGTGTCCTTCATGAATTTTGTAATATTCATCAATGTTATAGCCCCAATTGTGTTCGCCGTCTGGACCTCTGTCTCGATGCCATGTTGTTCCATGATAAAAAGGTGTTTGACGATTGCCATTTTCAAATGAAATACATAAAGTAGAACCAGCAGGCGGAACCCAGTTTGCTCCACAGCCATCAAAACCACCGAAAGCAGAAATGGGATGAGCCCACGGCAGAGATTTTACAGGCACATCTGGCTTATGAAACAATGGGCTAAAAAACCTTACTCGATTTTGTTTCCAAGGATCAACAGTGTCTACACAAAGGGCTGTAAAGATTCCAAATTGAGTTTCGGCTTGAACAGGAATTGTCCACCGTTTTTTAAATTCAGACTGAACCAGAGCGGTCATATCATAGCCAAGCTCATAAAACCTGTTTTCCAAGGTTCTAAGTCTTTGATCCATTTCATAAAGCCTATCTGGCATTTTATTTGGCATTTATTTCTCCTAACAACTATTTTCTGGCACGTAGCCTCCTGAATTTGGCCCACCAAATGGAATTCCACCTGGGCTAGCGGTTCCAGGTGATATAAGTGTTAATTGTAATGTAGTAATATACGACCCTTCTTTAATCATGTGGTCGGCACCTGTAATTTTCCAGTTTCTATTACTTAACACCTCATTACATCCAGGTTGTGCCAACCAATCACCACACCCAGTTTCTCCGCTGCCAAAAATGTGAAAAGGGTTAATGACAACTAAAGAAACAAATTTATCTAACATTAATTTTGGGTGAACAAATTCAGGACTAGGATCACCTTGAACCCTTAATTCAGCACGAATAGCATCTTTTACTACTAAATTAGCTCGTGTATGTGCTTCTTGCCCTTTTTGAGTTTCTTCTGTTGCTCTTTTAGGACCAAATACATCCCAAGCTGGGCCATTTATAGAAATATTTTGTAAAATACCAGTTTCTTCTGTTTGTCCACTACAAATTTTCTCTTTTTTTACAGCTTCGCCGCTACCAGCGCCGCCAGCGTTACCACCTGTGGTTAAATTGGCCCAACTTTTTACAAAATTTATAGTTGGAGTAAAGCTAATTACAGGTGAACAACTCCCGGCATTAACTAAATAAGTTCCTACACTACTAGAACAAATTGATAAAGATTCTCCACAAGCTGGTTGCGGGTCTTCCATCAAAACCAATGTCGGTCTACGAGATTCTGATGCATCCCAAACAGCAATAATGCCCTTATCTCTATCTGTTCTAAAAGGTTCTAACCACTTGCGAATAGTGGCTAACTTATTTTGTCCATCACATGTCCAAACAGCCTTTGGTCCATTAAATCCTCCTTGATCTGCTTTGAAACCAAATTCAGAAAAAGTTCCATCATTTTCTTTTCTTAGAAATTCGACATCAAATTTAGGATGGTTTTTATTTGCAAGCTCTCGAATAGCCTGTTTTAAAGGCATTTTTAAATCATCGTTTCCTTCTATTTCATCATGTCTGGCTGCAAAGACAGCTTGCATTAAATCTGTTCCATTAATTATAAATTTAACCTTACCTTCTGCGAAGTTTACTTCTAGGTGAGTTGGCAAAAAATACATTATAGGAGACTTATTTACAAAATATGTGCCATCACAATAGCTAACCACCCAGCCCCATTCAATTCCCATCTTTGCTTCTTCTTGAGTTTTCTCCATACATTTTGCTATTTTTTCAGCAAATAAATGAAAAGAGCCACCTCTTTCATCAAGTATTTCTACTCGCACGCCCACGCCATCTGAACCGCCGACTTGAAGTGACTTAATCACAGCAGTATTGCTCCATTGAGGTGCCGAGTTATTTCCTACTGTAATATCTGGGTTGTTGGGGTCTTCTCCAAAAAATATTTTGGCATAAGGAGCAATATTATCGCCTTCAATGGCTCTTTTAATGGTTCCACATTGAAATTGTGGTGTACATCCTACTAAACAAGGCATAAAACTCCTTAAAAGATATTGCTAGGAATCCTTATGTTCTTCCCGGCTACAAAATCAAAAATATCACTAATATTATTGGCCTCCATAATTTTCCACCAAAAATCAGGTGTTCCATATAAATTTTGAGAAACTAAATCAGGTCTATAAGACATCCCAGCAGGAATTATCATGTATAAATCATTTTCATTTGCCACAGATGATATTTGCTTTTTATAAGTGGTGAATGCCAATTTTTTTTGATTTTTAATATGATAATACACAACTGTCGATGAGCGATAGCGACTCAATGCGCTGACAAAACGATCAGGCGTTAAATTAGCGTCTTCAATATAATTAGCCATTATGATCCAAAGTTTACAATTCTAGACTGTCCGGGTAAATCACTACTTTTGTACACAGACTCCCAATTAGTATCTACATCGAACTTCCAAGGAGTATATGTGTCAAAATCCCACGGTACATCTGTAGGAAATCTAACTGAGTAAGATTTTAAAATTACACACAAAGGTGTGTCTGCAAGTAATTTTCCACATTTAATTAAACAAACCGGCGGTGGAATAAATGGAGCATTTGCGCCGCTAGCCTCGTCTCTGGGATAAACTGCACTTTCTAACGCTCTTAAAATTTGCAAGTTGAAAAATACATCGGCTTTTTTTCTTACAAATAAATGTATTTGCATATTGATTGATCGGTTTTCCGAATGAGAATAAGTTTTCAAAGGAAAAGCACGACCAATAATTGGCTCATCATTATAAGCGGCACTTTTAGAGTCGCTTATGTCAGGAAGGGCGTGCAAGTTAAATTGACCAAAGTTTGGTATAAATATATAGCAATCGTCTAAATTAACTAAATCTCCATTCCCTATTGTTGCTTTAGCCATTTTTACCTTCCATCCGTAACAATATTAGTACTGGCGTTTTGTTGTGATCGACCAATTTGCCATTTATGATAATCAGGAGAATTTATAGGCTTTGTATTTGTTTTAGTGCTTGCCAATTCAACTCCACTTTGACCGCTTGTTTTATCTGGTGTTAACAAATCAATGACTTTTTCTAAATCTCCATGCATTAACATTAAATATTCTAGTTGATTTTGATTTATAGCAATCAAATCATTCGCTGGCCCTGTTTTTTGTTTTGAAGCAGCAACAGTTCCAGCTTGTTCTCTTTGCATTTTGTCATGCACATCAACCATCGACCCAGGTTGTGCAGCAGTGGCACCTCGGGCCGCCTGTGCTTGCGTGGTTGCACCTCTAGCCCCCACGCCATGCATCGCAGCAGCATCATTTAATCCCATCCTATGTGTTAAATAGGGACTTTCTATAATATTGGGATTACGCATGTTGCCGATAGGCCGTGCCCCCGGTCCAGCCGGTGCAGGTAATATAACTTTCTTCGGAGCAGCTTTCGCAGCAGGTTCTTTTTCTTTTTCCGCTTCGTTTCCAATGCCTAACCAACGTTTGACAAAACCAGGAATAGATGAAAGTATTTTGTCCCAAATTCCTTTGAAGATAGAAATAATTTTCTCTCCCACCCAAACCACTACATCTACTACAATCTTTAATTTAGAAGTTAACCACTGTATGCCTTTGGTGACTTTTTCAACAATGAATGCTAATCCTTTAAATAAAATTTCTAGTGGCCATAAGTACATCTTAAGCATCCAGCCAATTGCTGTAGATAGCCCATAAATAACTTTTTGCAATAATTCCATCCAAGAAAAGGCCGATTCGGCATTCTTACCGGCTTTCTTACCTTTGCCTCCACCAAACAACGAAGCAATTAAATTGAGAATTGGATCAAATACGTGGAATAATTCTCCAAGAGCTTTCCAGAGACCTTGCATGGCTTCATATAAAGGTGTTAATATATCTAAGAATGGCTGGAATATAGGGCCGACCCAATCATTGCTTGCCAACGATTTCAAACCGCCCATCATCCAATCCCAAATTTTCTTCGGCAATTCTATAAACACAAATTTAATTGCATTAAAGAATCCTTTAATTGCCATAAGTGGTAAGTCATAGTATAAGAATTTAGCTACCTTCCACCAACCTTTAATGATCATTAATGGTAAGTCATAGAATAGGAATCCAAACCCTTTCCATAGCCATGTTTTTATCTCATCGGCCAAGGAAGAAAAATCTCCCGTAAATATTGCCTTCAACCTTTTAAAGAAAAGTATCAAAGGATTTAAAAATATCCTGATTACACCGCCAATTATCTTTCCAATAATTTTAAACACCCAGCCCAATGCTTTGCCTAAAACACCTATCGCCTGCGACACCATAGTAAACAAGCTGCCAGTTTCGCCCATAGAAGCACCAAATATATTAAATATAGACAAAAACGCAGATACTGCTTCCCAAACAGCGGATAGCACTTCCCCAATAGGCTCCCAAATAGCAGCTATGCCCTGACCGATTCCTTTAATCACATTTTTAACAGCAAGAACAACTCCCCACACAATACCAGCTAATACATCTAGTATAGCAGCAAGCATCGATAATAATGGAAAGAATTGATTAAATTTAGCAATCGCTTTAGTAACAGCCCCATCAGCCTTCAGCCAATTGTTAAATATTCCTAGAGTAAGGAAGTTTAAAGCACCAGTTAATGATCCAGCACCTTTAGCTGCATAATATTGACTATAAGTTAAATCTTCGAGAGTAGTATCAAATATTTCCATAGCTTTAGCGCCGGCACTGATATTTCCTACAATCCCCCCCGCAGCAGCCCCAATTGCAATTAACCAAGGGGCAATAGGTGCTAATGCCCTTGCAGTGGCCCCAACCGATGCCATTACACCGCCACCAGTTGCAGCAGCGCCTGCCCCGGCAGCGGCGGTCCCCCGAGCAGCGCCGCCCATTGCACCCGCCATGCCGGTAAACGCATTTGTAGCTACTTTTTCTCCAACTTGTTTAAAACCTCGACCTAACACCTTGTTTATTCCAACATTCAAAACATCTAACCAAGCTTTAATTGTTTCTACTTTAAAAATCATTCCCGCAGCAGATGTCGCCATCATCCCAGCAATTAATCCTAATGAACCAACCATGCTTGTTATTCCAACAATAGCAGGGCCAACAAAAAATCTGATGTTTTCATTCATTTCTTTCAGATATAATGCGGCTCGATCCATTGGGTCTAAAGCTGTTATTTGATCTACCCCCAACTTCTGTTGGGCTTCATTCATTTCCTCTTGAACTTCTCTTAATTTAGAGAGGTCGTTGTTTTTCAAAGCTTTCCCAACTCTGCCTGTGAAATCGCCGCCACCGGCGTCTTTCAGAGATTCGGCTGCTGATAATGCCATGGCTTTTGCTATAGAATCTTTATTGCCCTGCATTACGCCACGTTCTAAATCTTTCGAAAAAGTTCCAGCTACTTGTGATAAATCAGTCATTTTTTCTTGCCACTCTAAATCTGTCATAGATTTTTGCATCTTAGTGACCGCATCTTCGAAGCTTGTGGCTCCCTTCGCAGTATCTGCCAGGAGAGTAGAAAATTCAAAAGACTTGCTCATTAAAAGTTGCTGTTTTTTTAGCTCTGCATTTCTTTTCTCCTCAGCAGTAGCATTAACTCCCAATTGTTTATCTATATCGGTCAAAGCCTCCTTGTACGTCATACCAGCACGATCTAAAGCCTCCATTTCTCGACGGAATTCCTCTATACCTTTTCCTGTAATTGATGTTAAAGCTATGTCAACATTTCTTCGCTGTTCTGGTGACATGTTACGAATAGCTTCTTCGGTTAATTCTGCGCCACCGCTAATGTTGGCAAACATTTTTCTCATACCCTCGGCCATTCCTTTCATTCCGGCCTTGGTTTTAGTTAATGTGCCTGTCATTAATTCTTCCGTTACCCCTCCATAACTCGCAGCTAAGAATAATTGTGTTTTTGTTTGTTCAGATGCGCCAAGTAGTAACTTGGAAGCTGAAGTCATGCCAGATAATACCTCAGACATAGATTCTGCTACGCCTAATTTTTTCGCCTCTGCCACCAATAACATCATATTTTTGGCTGAAGATGCGGTTAAATTGCCTGCATTTCTCATTTCAAGCATGAACCGTTCTGTTTGCTTGGTGACTTCTATAAGGTTTTGTCCAACTAAACCAGTTTGTCTTGTGATGTCTTGCATACCACGAGAAATATCAGCCAACATCAAAGAATCTGTGCCTAGATGCAAACTCCATTCACCGAACTGTTGAGCAATCTGTGCTGACTCTTGTTCTGTCATGCCCATCATCTTGCCAAGCTGTAAACCAGTTCGAACAATAGACTGTGTATCTTTTAAACCTTTCTTCGACGCTTCTAACAATGTGTTTTGATATGTTGTTAAATCAAAACCAGTGCTTCTAACTACATCTGAAGTAGCACGAAATGCTTTTTGCATTTTAGGCATTTGGCCGGTAATTGCTTGTGTTTGAAAAGCAATTCTTTTCATTCCTTGGGCGAACAAATATTCTTGCTCTATCATGTCGTTGGTTAACAATTGATAAGCAGACGCACCACCTAGAAAACCAAGCATTACACTATTCATGGTCATCTCAACCGCATGACCAAACGAATGGGCAAATTCATGTCCATATTCTGCCCCATCATCAGAGCCTCTTGTGGATATAGCTCGGGCATTGCCCTTGGCCCTCGTTCCAGAACCAACAGCGGCGGTGGGCGAAGGCTGTCTGGCCCTTGCAGAAGCTTTTTGAGTGGCTTTTAAGATTTTTTCTTGCGTGCTTTCGCTCTTTAAGGCTTTTTTAGCGGTCCTTTTTTGCTCTTCTAAAGACTTATTAGCCTCTTCTAATTCATCCAAATATTTCTCAGCATCATCAGCGGCTTCAGCAAATTTGTCGCTAAAATCATTGATAATATCTTTAATTTCATTAAGAAGATCAACATTCTTTTGCAGAAGCTCACCAGCTTCGCCTGTTTCGTTTACGGGCGATAACATTTCTTTGGCTATGTCTTTTGGGTCAAGAGCCATTATTGTCCTTGATTAGTTATTTGCTGGTTTGGTTGTGGAGAAGGCGGTTCTACCGTTTCTTGAGCTTTCCCTATAATTTGTTGTTGAAGTTGCTGTTCGACAGATTGGCGAATGGCCCGAATTTGGTAAGGATCGAAGGTTCTTGCAATACTCATCATTTGTAATACAAATTTAGTATTAAATATCTTAACCCGCTGGATGCCTGCCCACTTGTAAGTCCTAAATGAACTATTTATATATGCATCACCTTTAATAGTTTGATATGAGAACGCAGCCGACACACGAGTGAGTAAATTTTTAACATAAGGAAATGTTAAATAATGCAAATTAACCCCTCTCATCCTATGTCCAGGAGCAAAATCTGTTACCACCACTAAAGGTGTGGGATCGTGAATCCAAAAGGAATATTGAAACATAACCAAACTACCTTTACTAATAGTTTGATTAACGGCAATTTCAGGCTGAGTGTTTACAGGTTGAAATAATTCCTGTAATACAGGATCATCTTGTTGTGTCTCTTGATTAAAAGGCGGCATAATTAATTCATTTTACTGCGAGCCATGTTACCAAAATCTAAGACCGTGTTTTGAATTACTGCTTTCCCGCTTCCATCGTCCGAAGCATCCCCTCGCTCCTGCTCAATCTCAGCGGTTTTCAACTGCTTTTCGGCCTCTCGGCTTTTTTCAAAAAAAGTCTTAAATTCATTAACAATAGCTTTTATTACTTGTTTTCCAGATTTTTCTTCGTCTCCATTCTCTGAAATTAAATCATTAAACATTTCTACAATATCAAGAGAGTAAGCTTTGCCATAAGGATGAGTATCTTTTTCTTTTTGTGCTCTAAAAGCTAAAATATCACCTATTTTATAGATTCTAACACCATCGAAAGATAATTGATCATCACTTGAGTGTAAAAACACATACGGGTCTTCGCCATCCATAAACCCATCTACAGTAAAACCATTTTCTTCTAAAACACGCTTAATAGTCTTTAAATGTGTTTTAGATTCTCGACTCTTTTTATCTACAAATTCAGTAAATGTATGCATTTAATTTCACCTATGTAAATGGCTCCAACTTCTACCGGATACTAGAGCATATATAGTATTGACATGAACATTGAATTGCTTTGCTATTTCTTTAGAAGATTTTGTTTTTCTTAATTCTAATATTTTTAACACCTGTTTTTCTGTAAATTTGCCATGGACTTCCCATTGTTTTAAAGAACGATGCCATTTTACTTTATAATCAAAACATTTCCATAACATATATGGTTTTACTAACGATATTAAATTGTCATAAGAATTCTTGGAGAACTTTAACATGGGCATTTCACGATTGGTATAAGCTGATTTTCGTGTAATTATTTTAGGATGTAAATCAAAATCATGGAGTTTTTTACATAAAAACTTTACCTCATCTGTTGAGAAAGAATTAGTGCAAATTACAGCATATCTTTGTTTTTCGTTATTCGAACCATCATCAAAATACCATATGGCTATACGACGTGGATTCAAGGTTAAATTAGATGGAATTGTTTTTAAATTATCAGGATACCATTGTTTTCTTAATTTTGTAAACATCGGATGTCTATATGTTTTAAACATATAACCAGCTAGTTGTTTTTTAAATGGCTGTCTTTTAATTATTTTATTTTTATTTGTTAATTTTTCTTTACTATATATCGCTTGAATTTTGGCGCTGTGTTGATGAAAAATCTCAGAATGCCAATCTATGTATTCTTTTTTAGAAAGCGATTGTAATTTACTAAAATCTGCATTATTTCGTTTGTTTATACTTCTAATACTCCCATCTCCTAAAAGTGAACCAATTATAACATCCATTTGTAACTCGGTTAAATCAGGCAACTCTTTATGCCCCTTGCCAGGGTGTTTTGAATTTATTATTTCTTTAATATTTTCTGGTCTTCTACATTGTTTCCAACTATGTCCTCGAATTATGTTGCAAATAGTAGTTTGCCATATGTCATATTGTTCTGCTAATTCATATGAACTTTTGCCTCCAATATATTGATCTATTATTTCTTGGGCTTGTTGTTGATTTATTTTTGACCCACTCATTTTACTTTTTATATTTTTAGGACGATTGCATTGTTTCCATGTTTTGCCTTTAATTAATTGTATTATTGTACTTTGACTTACATTGTATTCTGAAGCAAGATCGTTGGAACTATTCCCTTCTAAATATTTGTTAATTATTTCCTGTGCTTGATTTATATTTAATTTCATGAATTACCTCTAATTATATTAAGAGCACAGTTTGATAAAAAATACTAAAATTTTTTACATACAAGATTTCAACAAAAGGTCATATGAAGAGTAGACGCATTTTTGTAGCACTTGTAAATCAGATGGATTGCCATTATATGGTTGTTCTTTTAAAACAATACCTTGCATTGATGTAGCTGCCTCTTGAATTGTCTTTAACTCAGCAATCAAGAATAACATTCCATTTCTTTTCTCAATAAATGGAAGCTCCTCCACCTCAGGGCTACCATCCTCATTTTGTTCGCCTGTTTCTTTTGCGTAATAAATGTCCAAGTCCATAAAAGGCACAAGTTCGCCCTCATCAGTAATCATGGCATCAGAATTGTCTGCAATCGATGTCTTTACAATTAAACGACCATCTGTATAAGCCGTCTTTAAAGAGCCAGCTATATCCCAGCCCAGGCTATAAATAGTTCCAGTTTCATCAACAACCATTACGACAAACGCTCTGGTTTCAAACTGTTCGACAATTGACTCTAAGATTACTCGTCTTCTTAAAACATCTTTCTCTTCAGGAGAGCCTTCTTCTAATCGCTTTTTCTCTGGTTCGGCAAGATGACGATCAGGATCGTCTTCTTTCATATTCCAACTACCCAACATTACTTCTCCCCACTGATAATTAAATCTAGTTGATAGTAAAATTGAATAATCTCTTTCGTTATAGACAACATCCTCAGTGTTACCACCAGCACCAACTTGAACGCCACCCAATAAAGCTGCTATGTATTTTCTGTGAAGGTCGCCCTTCAAAGCACCATAACCATCTAGTTTAATGAAAATGTTGTTTAAGATAGGATCGGTTTCTAAAACAGCAGACATATGGTTAACAACAGAAGTGGCAGGATTGTTTCTATCCAACTGGTCTTTAATGTTTCTACGAATGTCTTTGCTAGCTTTGTCTACATTAGAATTTTGTCTAATTAACTGAACGTTCCAGTTATCATCAACAAATTTCTTTTGAACAGGTTGGAGACCCTTCTTATCACGAACCATGCTGAGCATATCAATTAATTTTTGCGTGTCGCCTTTAATAGACTCTTTTAAATAATCATTCTTCCAAGATTCAAAGTCTTTTACTTCACTTTTTTCTTCGGGCATATCTGGAACCATTGGATCATCATTTACATCATCTTCTGGTTCTGCTTGGTTTTGCATTTGATCTTGGTTGGCAATATCAGGATCACCCATATTTTGAGCCGAAGTATCAGCAGTATTGCCCATATTGCCGATGTTGCCCAAAGGACCGCCGTAAGGATCGGTTGTAGGAGCTTGTCCTGCCATGGCATCAGGCTGGCCTCCCGCAAATGGAGTTTCTATTTCCATTAAATCCTCAAGCCAGTTTTCAATTACATAATTTTTCATTTGGTTTCCTCTTCACTCTTTTTTTTGTTTTCATTTTCTATTAAAGCTCGTTTCTCCGCAGGGCTTAAGCTTTTTCTAATGTTTATGTGATTGTGCTGTTGAGCAGCCAAATATTTTGGAAATGTATTGGTTTCTTTTAATTTAATTCTAGTCATTAAATCGGCTATTTTGGCCATTTTGTCCGAAGTGTCTGTTTTTATTTTTAACAAATTTACTACAGCCTCTTTAGTGGATGTGGTCGCATCACCTTCATTCATCACCATATCTATAAATTTTGCCAATAATTCGTCTATCTCGCCTCGATCATTTCTGATGTTGTCTAAAACCTCATCATAAACCCCTAATATTCTGTCATCTTCAATCAGACAATTTTCGTCTGCATCGGGGGCTACAATGTTCATAGAAGGCATGGACTTTTTATTTGATTTAATTAATTTATCTTCTTTGTTTATAAGGTCTTTTTCTTCTTGGCTCATAATAGATATATAGTGAAAGAAACTCGGGAAAAGGAGAAATTTGGTGGATAATCAAGAAAATATCGATAACTTGATCGAACTCAAAGAGTCTATTAAATCAATTGTTGAACTCACCACCAGAGTAGATGAACGGGTACAAAATGTAATTAAGCAACAATTATCCATAGATGAAAAAATTAATCGACAATCAGAAGCAATAGGTGAACTTAATACCAAAGTAAAAATATTAGAGTCGCATTCTGTATTCACAGCAGAAGATAAACGACTTGCTGCTGCTACTCGTGATGAACTTCATAGAGTCGAATTAAAAATAAATGAATTGCAACAAAGCAATAATAGCCAAGAACAAAGATGGAAAGCTATCTTTAGTTTTTCTGTTCAATTAATTTGGGTAATATTGGCCGCATACTTACTTTATAAGATGGGAATTCAATCTCCCGATGTGCCATAAAGGAAACAATGATTAAATTAGAATTTAAAAATTGGCTTGAACGTCATTATCCTACACAAATGTATCCTGCCAATAGAGCAGGAATGAGAGACGTTCGTTTCGGTTATGCTCTCAATCAAACTGAAACACCTCCGGTTATTGCAAATGTTGGTAGCGATTTTATTACAGGTATGGGTCAAGTTTTCAGAAAAAGCATGGGAACAGCATACCCTGTATTCGGATCAGGTTATAGAAATTATTTTGACAAATTAACAGCTACCGTACAAGATGGAAAAGATTTCATTGTAGTGAGAGAACAACCATATGATGAAAGCGAAGATGAACACGATCCACAAAGAAGGCGGCTTCATAAAACAACCAAAGAGGCACTAAAAAAGATTAGATCAATGCCGGATGTAGTAGAAGCTTCTCAAAATGCTGGGGTTGACATACAAGATGTACCTGACATACTATATGAGCCAAGCAATAAAGAAGGACACATTAAAATTCTGTTTAGATTCAAGCTAGAAGATAAATTAACTGATAGATTGAGACTGACAACCCGTGCAACTCAAAATTCCCAAAATCCACAAAATCAAAGCTAAATATCTATTATGAAAAGAAAATCCTTTAAATCATTTTTAAATCTAAGAGAAAACGACGAGTCTTCATCGCCTGATAAGAATTGGAGAAAATCCTTTATTCAACTTGATAAAGGATTCATTCCTCCTTCTAAAATGAGACCAATCATTGAAGCATTCTTAAAATCTGGTGATATTGAACTTACCACCGATACCGAAAAAGCCCCAACAATGAAAAAGAAATCTCTTTTCTTGGTCGGTGGCCCTGTTAGAGATTTTCTATTGGGAAAATCAATTAAAGATTACGATTTGGCAACCAACGCTACCCCTGAACAAACTGCTGCCATTTTAAGCCAAGGTGGCTTTAAAGCTGCTGGCGACAGAAGTGGGAAACAAGGTAAGCCAATGCAACTTCCCTTCGAGCCAGATCAGGCAGAATCAGGAGATAAAAAATATTGGTTTGTAAAAGGAAGAGATGCAAGCCAAGATGGTAAAGTATTCGTTATCTCCGCAGTAGTCGAGGGCGAAGAGTTCGAAATTGCTACATTCCGCAAAGATGCTAAAGTTACTGACGGCGCCGCTGAAGTAGATTTTGTAGACAATCCTCATGAAGATGCTTCTCGTCGTGATTTAACCATCAATGCTATGTATATTGAACTCACAAAAGCAGATGGTGAAAATAGTAAACTATATGATCCAACCGGCAAAGGTTGGCACGATATCAAAAATGGTGTCGTCCGCACGGTTGGAAAAGCCTCAGATAGATTCAATGAAGATAAACTAAGAGTGCTTAGAGCCATTCGTTTCCATTCACGATTCGGCAGTGGAACACAAATGGATGATGATATTGAAAAAGCACTACCGCAGTTTAAACACCTCGAAGGCGTAGCATTGGAAAGAATTCGTGATGAATTTCTTAAGGGCTTGCTACACCCAGACGTAGACTCCAGAAAGTATATTTCTATTTATAAAAGAACAGGATTGCTTGAAAAAGTATTTCCTGATCTCACTTTTGATCCACCAAACAATGTGCCAATGGATATTACTGATAAAAAGGATAAAGCACTGGCATTAGCTTGGTTGTTACAGCACAATCCAGTTGAAAAAGTAGCAAACGCTCTTGGCCAAACCAGAAGAGTTGGCATGGAGGATAAAAACACTGGTTGGACTTCTCAAGAACGCCGTGCAGTTATCTTTTTGCTTAGATTAAAAGAATTTGATCCTGAAAGATTGTCCGAATTCATGCGACAGCGTGAAGGAACCGGACTTACCGCACAGCAAATTAGAGATTGGGTCGATATGTTTAAAATCCAAGGAACTAATCGCTATCGCAGACCTTGGTGGGCAAATCAAGTTCATAAATACGCTGCACATCAAAAATCAGTTAGATGGGACGATGTTGTCGCTGCCGGTAAAGATGCTTGCCCTGTTTGCCATGGCAACGGTTGCCCAGAATGTAATTTCAAAGGTAAAATCCGACCTGATCAAAGAAGCAAAGTTATTGCTGATATGGAAAAAGATAAGTTTAAACAAGCATTGGCAAAACACGAATAATTGAATCGGAAAGAAAAATGAATATTGAAGAAATTGTTGAAAAATGGGAAAAAACAAAGCTCTTAGAGCATTGTTCTTCTAAAGAGAATTTGGCTGCTTGTTTAGAGTCTCAAAGACTAATGAATGAAAGAGCCAAAAATATGTCAGCTAAATTTAAAAGAATTTCAATTCCTTTAACATACAGGGTTTTTTCTTACCCTGCAAATAATGTTTTTACTAATTATTTTAATGAAAACACAATATTTAATGCTTATATGTTAAAAACTAAATTTAATTTATCAGAAAATGAAAGCCTTAACATGGAAGTTAGCTATGTTGAACAATTAGCCAATGATTTAAAAGTTGAATTAGAAGAAATGTTCAAAGATAATTTTCAAGGTCAAATTCAATTTGATGGTTTTTCTTGTCATTCCGATGATAATAATATTGTTATGTTTTGGGCTTAAAAAATATAGTGATCCACAACAATGTTGCCTACTGCTTGCTGTAAAGCACTTGAAAAAACTTTTTCTATGTGTTGAATATATCTAACAATATCTGCACTAGTTTCTGCTTTTAATCGAATTTGGCCATTCCATAAATACTCTGCAAATAATTCATAAATAAATTCTTCTCTTATCTTTATTTTATTGTTGTTGATGGATTTAAATTGAAAAATTTGACCCATGACATGTGTCCATTGCTCAGGTGTTGCTGTAGCGCCAGGAAAATCTAAAAGATAAGTAATATCTTCTAACGTGTTGAAAACTTCATCATAAAAATCACCGCCTTCATCAATTAAAGCATGCCCCATAGTGTGTAAAATCATCCAAGGAGTCATCGCATCACCAGAACTACCGTTTTTAGCAAAAGTTATTCTTCCCTCTGTAGGAATTCCATTTTGTCTCATCCAGTTAGCAATAAGTTTTTTAAAGCCCGTTAATTTTTGATTTTGAGATTCATATAAAATGATATTAAAGGTCCATTTACGTCTAGACAACACCCTTTCTAAAGTCTGGACAGTTTTTGGATGAGATATAACTAGACGATCATGAGTGTTATATACGCCCTTAACCCCATATGCGGCTGAAGTTCCTTTTGGCAAAGGCTCAACAGGTGGTTTGTAGAATTTATATCTATAATCTCCCAATGGAGATTCATTTAACCATTCTTTAAAATATAACATAACAACCTCAAATATTGCTTTTTCTATATATTTCTATACCTCTCAATTAAATCATAAGCAAAATTAGTTGAAGTAGTAACGTTGTTTTCATAAATGGCATCAAATGGATTTAATCCGTGGGTCGCCATGAACATCGGTGGCTCATATAAATAATGTTTTTTATTGAATTCAGGGGCAATTCCATGTTTGTAATGAATAATATTGCGATAAACATTATGGGCCTCAAAACCCTGTTCTAAAGAATCGCCCCTAATTGTTAAATCATTTTCTTCAAAAATAATTTCATTATAAATCGCCAGCAACCATGCTGCTCGCTCTAAATGTTTTACATCTCCAAATTTCCCAACCAGTTTTTTCAATTCGTGATGCATTCTAACAAATAAACTATTAGGCACATCTTTATTGAAAATCAATGTGTCACCTAGTGGAATTTTAGTAAAACCTTCACTGTTGTGCTCGCTAAATAACTCTTTAATTCGATTTTTAACAAATGGTTCTATGGCATTGAAATTAGTGTTGATATCATATAAAACACTCTCTTTAGGAATTTCAACAGGCTTTAACAAAAGCATATCTGGATGAAGTAATGTAAACGGCTTTTGTAATTTGCCTTCTTCCAAAGCCCAGATTAAAGATCGAATTTTATTGAATTGTTTGCCAAAATTTACATAAACATACTTTTGCTCGTGAGCAAGTAGATTTTTCTTAAACTCTGGTAAGTCTGGCTCTTTGTTTTCATTAATTACAATAATTAAATTATTTTGTAATTTATGATATTTAAAGCTCTCAATTAGCAATTCTGCCTGCCAACGATAGTAAGCAGTGTTAGGAATGCTAACGAAATATTGCATATTATTCATGAAATTCTTTTAGATATTTTCGGTAGATTTTACTGTAAGCAATGCCCCATTTAGGACCATGAAAGTCCTTTTCTTTGCCCCAAGACATCGCATGTGCCACTTCATGAATGGCTACATCAATAGAGTAAGCTTCAGAAAGCTTGCGATTAATTAAAATTAAAAAACACTTTTTAGGAGTCGTGCGAAACTCACAAGTGCCATCAAATCCGTCTGGTAGTTTTACACGACGAATATAGATAGGATACTTAGTTCCAGCGGTTTTCTTTAAAAATGCAGATACTATGCGGAAGTGAGACCATTTTCGAGCCATTAAATACCTTCAAAAGAGCTTTGAAGATATTTAGTAATTCATACCCTTTTTAATTGGAATATGTTGCACTGTGCCCTGCCCGCCCGGTAAAACAGGCGGAAAAACACGATGTAATATAACTCTTTCCAATCTCCCACCATTTTCAATGCCAAATTTGTGCAATAAATCCAATCCTAACTTAATAAAGTGAGGAATATGATCAGCACGATCCTCCCAAAATTCCAAAATACGAATGTCGGGATTCATAGCCTTATTAATTACATACATCTTGTGAGCTAAAGTGCTACCATCGGGCTTACCTTTTCGAGTCTTCGGATAATCCTCTTCCGTAGAATGATCGCCGCTAAAATGCTGCTCATGACCCACCTCAGGGTGGTCAATGTCGCTTCCGCCGCTTAAATGAGACTTAAACCTTTTCATGGCCTCTTTATTGCTATCAGGAATTACACGACGACCATATAAACCTTGATTACGCAATACGTCACGAACTTTATGTGCAATGACACCACGACGACCAGTTAAAAGAATAACCCTAGTATCGGGATCGTATTGATCCTGACGCATTGCATCTACAACTTCTTTGTTCACGCCGCCATCATAATGAGGGTCAGACAAGGAATCTTCATGTCCCCACCAATCCTTGCCGAACCATTTAGATGGGCGTTCAGGCACGTTAGCTATTGTGCCATCGAAGTCATACACAGAAATGCGTGTTACTTTATTTCCCATTGTCTCTTCAAACCAATTTTTAAAAGATAAGTCTTTCATAACTTAGATATTAAGCACAAATTAATTTTCAATGCCTAGATATTGTACCAAAGATGATAAGGATGTAAATGGAACTAGAGCTAAACTTCAAAGAGTTTCTAAATGAAGCACGCCGTGGACCCGTTCCAGGGGCATTCGGTAAACAAGGAAGAAATAGACCTAGATACAACGTTACTACACAACCATTAGACGACGCCGGGGCTTATCAAGTTCGAATTTCAGCCGGAAAAAACATCGAACAACAAATCAGAGAAAAGCTAAAAGAATTTAATATCCTCACAACTCCCGCTTCCTCCCACCAAGATAAAAATCTTGGAATCGATGCTTTCATCACTAGCACCGATGGCGGCACCACTAAAACCTCCATCCCCATTCAAATAAAAGCTAGAAAAAATGCATCAGGCAACGACATTTTGTGGGAAGCTGTAAAGCCATGGAATGATAACATCGTTTCTTCGTTTGAGGAATTAGGAGATCGTGTTTTCACTGGAAAGGATATGAAAAGTAAGGCCAAATATCTAGTTTCCATGAGCAATGATGGAAACACCATCAGACTGAGAAGCGTGGAAGAAACTATTCAAATGGCCAAAAAAATGGTTGAAGAATTTATACACAACTATCGAGCCACAGGCAGAAAAGTCGCCAATACCCAGTACGGACAAATTCGTCTGGTTAAAGACCCTAGCCAAGAAGCCAATTACAACCTTCGAGGTGATGTTTTTAAACTTAACTGTTTTATCAGCCCAGATGTATACAGCCACAAGAAAGACTTAACGTTACAAACCCCCATAGGAGCGGTATAATGGAATTGAACTTCAAAGTATTCCTGGAAATGCCGCATTTGGCCATAAAGCGGCACGGCAGACCAGCACCTTTCTTTTTCGAAGATGGTTATGTAAAATTTATTGACATGAAGTTCGAGGACTATCCACCAGGGGCTCCAGAAAGAAAATTGAACTTTTACAATTCTCAATTTTACGGTAAATTACCAGGACAGAACGCTTATTTAATCTTAGATGATCCAAAGAATTTTTATGTTGGCGAGCAAGAACCAGGAGGTTCACACTTCAAGTTAAGAGATGATTGGTATGATTATGCCGTTTTCTTATTCATGGATGGAAGTATTAAAGAACCAAGAAATGTTAGAGAAGATGAACCAAATGTAAGAAAAGTATAAAGGAGATAATGATGTGTGCTAAAATCGCAGCACTGTATGTTCACGGAAGAATAGTTACAGGCACCCACCACGGCGATGCGTTTAGTAAACTTACCATAGAAGAAAAAACACAAATCATATGTTCCGGATTCCTCGACGAAGAGCATCACAAATTCATAGGCGAAGATAAGGAAATCTTTGTAAAAGAGATCGTCTTAATCCGACATGCAAACGTAGACGATTCAGAAGACCCAAGCGTAACAGACCAAGGCCGTTCGCAAATTAAGCGTGCGGCTAATTTTTTAAATGACCATATGGACTTATCAGATTTTCAAGGATTCAATAGTCCAATTAAAAGATGTCAGCAAACCGCCGATGAATTTTCGAAAGAGTTAAACGTGTTTTTCAAGCCCGAAACTTCTTTGATTGAATCCGCCTCTCCACGTATGCTGCTAGCTTTTTTAAACAACCTTCCGTGCAAAAGCTTGCTAATCACCCATTGTGACATCATTTCAAGTTTGGTATATCTGACGACTGAAAAATGCGTGAAGGAAATCAAATATTGCTCACCGCTAATCGTCGTAAACAATACAGTTACGAGTATCTAAGTCGTTCTGGTTTACTTTTGCCTCCCTGCTGCCTATAATTAGAACATCGTGTTTGTCACATTTCTGTAACTTCAATTTGAGGGCTTACCTATGGCTTCTAAAATCCCCTTTTTTACCCCTGAAGATTTTGTCGGCCACACGCCACCACCGACCGATGAAACTCCACCACGCAAACTTGGCGAAAAAAAATATGTTCGTGTCGGCTCCATCATCAACTGGATTATGACCGGCGTAATCAAGCCTTATGAGTGGAACCGTGGAACAGGAGAAGTTTGTGCTAAAATCGTGCAAAGCGTCCGGAAACACGGAATAGTTGCTGATGCAATTGGAGAAGCAACCATTGGATATCCCAATCCTGACTCCGATCAGTTGTATTGTTCCAACTCTCACAGTCGTATTTATAGCTTCGTTGATCGTTACCTAAAAGGTGATATGACCAGCCGTGAAATTAACTACACCTTTTCTATAAGGGTGGTTGAAGATTTTTTGAACTCCTATATTGTGTGCAACACACAAGGAGCACATGGCGCCAAGGACAAAATTCAAAGCCCTGATCTAACCTATGGTTCGGTGCTACACGGAGAAGTCTTCCCGCTGTTGAGTCAGGAAGCCAGGGCTAGGCTGGGAAATAACAAATGGTCAATTTTGAAAACCGTTCTCTATGCTTTAACTGTTTACGATACCGCCGATGAACGATGGTGGTTCCCCACCGTTTATTCAAGCCGCACCAGCGCTGGTAAATTGGAAAATAATTTGGGCGGGACACTGAAAACTAACACGACAATTGTTCGCCAATTCGCCTCGTCAATTGAGTCGTGGAACGAATTTTGTGACTTACTTACAGCAAGCGCTGGTGGCTTGAATGTGAACAAGGTTGTGTCTAGTGCTGGATTTTTTGGCTTTCTCGTTTCTGACCGGCTCAGAAAGAAGCCCGAATTGCCGCCTAACAAGAAATTGATTCAACGCATGTTAAGCCATTTCTCTGAAGTGAGCAATCTTTGTTCCTCTCTTACCAACGGTAGAAAGTCCGAAATGATCGACCGTTGCGGAGAACTTACCAAGATACTCACAACTGGAAGGAGATACAGGAACTCTCTTACAAAACGTGCTGGCTAGTCGGCACACGACAACAACGAAAAAAGGGGAGAATTTTTCTCCCCTTTTTTTATGTACTAAGCTTCTATATTAAGGATTATGTGAAGATGAAGGAATATAATGAGTGATATAGAAACTTATCAAACAAAATTAAATGAAATAAGACAATTGTTATCTGGGACGGAATATTGGGAAACACTTGAAGATGACAAAAAATTAAAATTTCAAAGCCCAAAATTCATAGCTTATCGAAAGTCTGGTGCGTATAGGGCTTTAAAAAAGACAAGAGAAGAAATAGATGGGTATAAATGCACTAAATGCCATTCAAATAAAAATCTACATTTTCATCATTTGACTTATAAAAATCTTTTTCACGAGCACTTGACAGATGGAATAACTTTGTGTAATGTATGTCACACTCGATCTCATGAAATTCGCAAGGGGATTTATAACACATATAAAGGAATAAAAATGACAACTACAATTGCTAAAGGCGAAAGCTTGAGTTTTATAAAAAATCAAAGTTGTGCAAAAAAGTATTTGGAATTCTTGGCACATGAATATAAAAAAAATCCAACGACAAAAAAAACACAATTGTGTGGGTTAGCTGATAAGCTATTTGCAGGAGAATATAATCTTAAATCAGAATACGTTAGACAGGATATTAGATATGTTTGGGGCATAAAAGAGTCAGCACCAGACAGAAAAACCACAACTTCTAGAAGCTTAACTTATTATAGCGATCCAATTGGTCTTAATGGCTTTTTTGAAGAACTAGGAGTTAATCCTGTAGTAATAGAGAAATATGCTAAAATGATGGTTCAAAATGCTAACCAGGCAATTAAAAGACGGGATGAAGGATGGGAAAAATCAGAAAAGTCTCAACCTCAATCAAATGAAAAAACAATACCACAGACTTCTCAAACAAATAATGAAAATATTGTAATTTATGATAAAAATGGAAAACCATATTTTGAAATGTCTGCTATAGCCATAGAAGGTTTAAGTCCGAATACACTAACTACCTTAATTAAGGCAGCTAGAGAATCACGCTAACAATGCAATTATCAAATGAACAGAAAAATGTCATCAAAGGCATATTAAACAATATAAAATCAAATCAAACAACCACCCTTGCCGGATATGCAGGAACAGGTAAAACGACCACCATCAAACATATTGCCAAACTTCTTCCCAACTGGGCAATATGCTCTTATACCGGCAAAGCCTCTAACGTCCTAAGAAAAAAAGGACTCGATTCCTCCACCATTCATAGTCTAATTTATAAACCAAAATTAGACCCAAGCGGAGGTATTGCTAAAGATAAAAATGGTAGCCCCATCTTTATTCTCAACCCCGACCTAGGGGCAGAAGGTATCATCGTCGATGAAGCCTCTATGGTAAATAAAGAAATCTATGAAGATTTGGTTTCATTTGGAAAACCAATCCTCTTCGTCGGAGACCACGGCCAACTCCCACCAGTCGGTTCCGATATAAATTTAATGGCCGACCCAGATTTTAAACTAGAAACCATTCACCGTAATGCAGGTCCAATTGCACATTTCGCTGAATTCGTAAGAATGGGATACCGACCTGCTGCCTATGCCTACCGTTCTAATGATATTCAATTTATAGATAAAAGATTCGCAGAACCCCATTTCAACGAAGTAGGTCAGATTATTGTCGGATTCAATAAAAGTCGTGTTGAAATCAATAAAACTATCAGACAAGCAGCCAATTATCCCGACCGATTCCCGGTCGTAGGGGAAAAATTAATGTGCCTGAGAAACAATAAAAACCTCGGGCTTTTCAACGGCATGCAAGGTACTGTCGAACATCTCTATTCTAAACCCAAAAACAAAATGACCTTTTTCTCAAACGGAAGGTCATATGATGTCCTATTCGATCCCAATGCTTTCAATAAAGAACGCCCAGATAAAGATTACGGGCGTGATGATCCATTGCCATTCGATTTTTGCTATGCTATAACGTGTCATAAGAGCCAGGGCGACGAGTGGGACGAAGTGCTAGTTATAGAACAAAAAAGCGGAAATTGGGATTTCAAAAGATGGGCCTATACTGCCGCATCTAGAGCTAAAAAACAACTCATTTGGGCAATGTAATGAATTGGATACACCCAGTATTTAAACTAAAGCTAGCAGATTATCTCAGAAAAAATAAAAATGCTCCTGTAAAACGAATCAAACCAAATTTACAAGATATTCGTGAATTAGCATATCTAAAATGGGAACAAGCCCAACCATCCAATAAGTCCAGTGAAGATTTTTGGCTCGAAGCAGAAAAAGAACTCATAGGATAAAATAATGGATGTCTTCGTTTGCACTGCTAAGGAAGATATGAGTGTTTTAATTTGTAGTATTTGTGAAGAAAATAGAAAGCCCATCACCAACGCACTTGAAAATGTAACCGAAATATTAGGAACAAAAGCCGAAGGTAATTCTCCTTGGTTGAAATCTAGTATTTGTCAAAGTTGTCATGGAGTTGAGAAAAGTTTTAACTATAGTTATCAATTAACTGCGAACAAAATTCCTTTTGATATGTTCGTTCGTTTTAGAATAACCTCAGATAGTCTTGGAAATTATAAAATATCACTCAAAGACAACCCTGATCAGCTTGCCGATATTAACTTGCTTAATATTATTAACCAAATCAAGAAAAATCTAGAAAATCCCAAAGAATTCAAAGCATATAGTTTCGTTAATTTCAAAACAATTAATGTCCAAGGCAATTTAATTAAATGCAAATGCGGAAACAACGGATTTCTTAAATGAACGATAAAACAAAACAAATTCTGCACAGTATGACTTGCGCCATGATTGAAAAAGCAAGGTGTCAACTAGCAGCAAATCTCAGCGTCGATTCTGCAAGCTTGCTTCTGCAAGAAGCTATCAGACTCACAGAAGAAGTTAATCCAAATATAAAACCAAACTTCATCAGAGATAGAAACCATATCATCTACGGAGATCATTATGATTTCCTACATCAATTCATAGGAAATCTCATCTCAGAAATAAGAAGAGATTTATCAAGAGTAGACTTCAGCGTAGAAACCTCTTTAGAACTAACACAAGAAGCAATACACCTGCTTAGCTTAACAAATGATTATAATGATTATAACGAAGAAGAAAATGAAGAATTAAACACAGGACAAATCAGCCTTTCAAACGCAAAAATCATAGCACGAGATTTAGAAAGAAGCCTTCAGCGAAGCGGAATAAACAGAATTAAAAAACATCTAAAAATGATGCGCAAACTCGAACAAGTCCTACAAGAAATACACTCTTGCGAATTCAACCTAACATGAACTACTTCGATATCCACAAACAAACAGCTATAAACCGATATCTAAAAGCTGCCGCACATCAAAAATTCGTCGGACTGCTCACCGAATTTCTAGAAACAAAATTAGAATTACTCTTCATCTATGCTAACACCACGGCTGAAACCCTCTGGGTCCGAATGACCAGCCCTAATCTCTATTACCATACACCCGTCCATATTCTGGCCCTGCTTAGATTCGCACAACAAAATGATATCAATCTAAATCCAGCAGAAGAATTGGCGATCTGGTTTCATGACGCAATCTATGTAACTAATCGCACCGATAATGAAATAAATTCAGCAAAATTCATGGAATCCCAACTTCTATCCTCTTCAACCCAAGATATCCTACAAAGACCAGATTTAAATAATATCGCAACAGTTGCAAAAAAACATATTCATAGCACAGCAGACCACTTGTTAAAAGAAAAACTCAGCTATTCTTCTTATAAAATTATGGATTTAGACCTTTCTGCCTTTTCTTTAGACCGAGAACAGTATACACTAACTACAAGCCTAATTAGACAAGAATATCCAACTATCTCCGATGAAGTCTTTAACCAAGGCCGAAAAGAGTTTTTGATTAAATTGCTCGAAAGAGGACCAATTTATAGAACTGATAAATTCAAAAATGAATTTGAAGAAAAGGCTTCAAAAAATATAAAACTAGATTTGGAGAATTTAAAATGAGAAATATCCAGAATATTGTTCTAACTATCTGTGCTGCTGTTCTAACTGCGCTAATCGCTTGGATAGTTCTATTTAATCCTATTCAAATACCATTAAGACAACAAAAACCATTTGCAGAGATGATACCAGAATATCCTCTCAATATGCAAGTTACTTCTTACATCGGAGCACCCGATCTAGACGAATTCATAGTCGATCCAGAAATGAGCAATAAACTCATTTCCGTTTTAACAAAAGTAATTTATAATGAGGATTCGCAACAATTTACCTACGAATACAAAATCGCCTATTCGGGGAAAATAAAGGTATTATTTAATTGGACATTATTGAATAAAGTCCAGCCAGTAGGCTCTCAATCCGCTCTAATTGAATTAAATCCAGAAAAGACAGTTGAATTCACAATTACCAGTGCCGCTCCTCCCAAACAAGCCACTGGTGAAGCTTGGATATATTATCCAAAAGAATGGCAACTTACCTCCCACGGCGGGAAAAAACTAACACTCTGGGAATATATGCCACTTACAGCACATCCTGGACCCATACCCAATGAAATTAATTAATGTTGAAAATAAATTAGATTCTCTGCTCGAAGGCAAACATATCAAATTAAGCTATTTTGATTGCTTCTTGGTGAAATGTTATCTTAATTGGAATAACCTGGGATATCATGAAGCCAAAATATTCGATATCGAGGTAGTGCCAACCTGTAAGACTAAGAGAGAAAAACTTTTTTCTGAATGGGTTGATTATGAAGACCCTGATCTGTTAGCATACTTTGATCAAAGAGTTCAAAATAGCCAGCCCTTCAAAGCCTACGATAAACAAATCAAAAACTTCATTTCCACTTGTAAAAAACAAAAAGTCAATCTAGACGACCTTCTAGAAAAAAGAAGATTCTTCATATGAACAAAGAAGAAATCCTTAAAGAACATCTCATCAATGCTGGCTCCAATATGCCTGCCAATCTACTTGAAGAAGTCATCAAAACACTTCAAGAGAAATTATATGAAAAAAATGCTGATGTCTGGGATTGTATTCCCGATGAAGATGTTGATGAACTTGTCTCTTTACAACAAAAAATTCTAGAAGGCGTTTACGTTTCTCTTAATGAAAGTGTTGAATTTGATGTTCGTATTTTCGTTAATTTGAAACAAAATGAAATTCAAATTCAAGCTAGGTTCAGTGAATTAGACTCTAATACCGCTTATGCGGGAGATTTAATCGAAGAGGAAACTATCTTGCATAAAAATCCTGTAGTGAAAAAACAATATGATAAAGTTGCTAAGCTCAAAAATCAATTCGATGAGCGATTGCAGGAAATAGCTGATAAATACAAGGTTTCCACAAAAACTATAATGAAATACATTTACGGATGAGACAGTTTCAAATCAAAATCCTGGATCACCAAAAATATCTGGTAAGATACAAAGTCACCACTCCGGGTAAGTTTGAAATCTTTTTAAATGAAGATGAGGAACTGGCTGGACTTTTCGATGAAGATGATTGCATTATCAACATGTGTAAAAATAAATTCGATGTTGAATTAATTGAACCTTTTCCTGAGAAACAGGATAAACACAAACAAGAAGAACTTGATGCTTTAAATTGGATGTGAAATCATGAGATATTTGTTGATTGGAACTTTATTGCTGGCTGGGTGTGTTGTCGAACAAGAACCATGTAAACCACCAGAAAAAGATGTTGTCGTCTATGAAGTTAAAGATGGCAAGACAATTCATAGAGTTAAATTGTATAAAGATGGGAAAAAATGGTATGAAAGCCCTTGGGCTAGCACCTATTATTACAATCCATCGCACTATGTTCGCAATAACTATCCAGAGTTTACAATTAAAGAAATTATAGAAGATAAAAATTACGACAGCCGGGCTTATGAAAGATATTATGTAACCATTGAAAAGGATAACAATGATAAGAAGAATTGAACAAGAATTGGCAGAAATTCTGGAAACAGGCCAAACTCTGAGTTGGGATAAAACTAAGAAGTGTTTTGTTATAAACATGGATTCTGTACCATTTGTTAAAGGTAAAAGTCTGCGTGATGTTGTAGATAAACATAAAAAAATTACAGAAGCATGGGGAAAATGTACGGATGAAGTAAAAGCAATAGCCAAACAGTTTGGTGTGTCTAATGTGTCTTCTACTTCTTGGCGAGCTAAAGCCTATAATTGGAACGAAGAAAGAGAAAAACAGGAAGCTTTTGGAATACATGAGGCCCGTGAGGCCCGTGAAGCCCGCAAGGCACGCCTAGAAGCCCGCAAGGCACGCCTAAAGACAAGTCCTTCGGAAAATTATTGGCCTAATTTTAATGAAAGAATCACCGGGGTTTGTAATATAACCCATTGTAATGGTGAAAAACTCCAAAGGAAAGATTCTAGTAAATAATTATTCTATTTTAAATTAATTAAACATCTTTTAGGACTAGGAGTCCCAAGATTATATCTCTATTACATAAAATTAAACTATTTTTAATTTTGTAACACAGAATGGGGAATTTGGGACTCCTATATGTGGCGAAAAAATAAAATAGGAGTCCCATAAAGAAAAAGGTGGTCCTATTGGCGGCCCACCCCCCTGGGGGGTATTGCTACCCCCCAAGGTTTTTCTCAGGAATTGTTTTATTTTTAACTTTGCAACACGGTGGACGGCTCGTAGTCCTCCAGGTCCATCGTCACACCCCCCACAACTACGGTATGGCTTCGCATGTCTCGCTCCTAGGTAGGGTTGCCACTCCAGTAGAATGTACAACTAAACCCTAGGCTGCTTCAAGCTCGGCCTGCCGTTCGGCGTCGGCATCGTCAGCTTGCCCCTTCTCGTAAGCAGGCGAGCCGTAGACGGGCCAGAAGCGGTGCCACCCACTAGTATCAATGGGGCCTTGATCGTTTGCCAGTTGTTCGAGCAGATGGCTTTCGGTGACGAAGCCAAGATCGTAAGCGATGGTTGCCAGGGCAAACAGTTCAAGCTGGCTGTCTTGAAGTCCGAAGGTGTTGCGAGCGATGCGACGGGCAACGGCACACTCGTCGCAACGCAGCGGCTCGGTGTATCGTCGGGCGATGGGCGGGCTGATTAGTCGCTCGCCATTCTTGTCGGTGTGGACGACGTAGAAAACGTGGCCGTTAATCGGATAGCCTTCTTCGGGGTGGATGGCGACTTGTTCGATCAGGCTGATGGCTTGGAAACTCATTCGATTGCTCCGTTTGAGTTTAGTTGTCCGTTCCGCACCGATGAAATGTACAACTAAACTTGTTCGAGTGAGTTAGTGCAAACCATTCCAATGAATTTGCCATCCATGTTTTGGATGTAGCACTGGCCCATCACGTTCGCTTTAGGGCAGCCGGGCATGTTGACGACTCGGACTTGATCGCCCTTTTCGACCCGACCGTGAAGGTGGGGGCTGATTCGATCCATTGGAACAGGCTCGTAGCGATAAACCGAATTGACACGTACTTTTTTCATCGTTTGGCTCCGAGTTGTTACATCGGTGAAATGTACAACTAAACTAGTCACCGCCTGAAACGTGATTTGACAGCACTACCGGCCTTGTGCCTTCGTAGCTACAAAGCGGCAGGGTGGTGAGTTGATGAAATTCGATGTTGCTGTAACTGCCGTTTGCCGAGTGTGTTTTTTCGACTAGGGCTTTTGCTTCCTCGGCAGTATTAGCGGCCACAATGTAAGTGGCTTCGTCCGAGCCACAACTGCCGAAACAATATGACCCGTACACTTCAAAGATTGGCATCGACATTGCTTTCGCTCCGTTTAGTGACCCATTGCTCACCCCTTTAATGTACAAGTAAACTTTGTTAAGTGTAAAGAAAAAAGGGAGTGAGCGGTTAAGCTCACTCCCCTTTACCGTGCCGAGGCTGTTAGGCGGCAGCGGCGGCGGGCTTGATGTAGGCGTTGACGCCGACCGTCAAGGGCTGGCCGTTGAACTGCACGTCGTTGAACACCTTGTTGCCGTGGCTGCTCGCCACGACGAGGGTCTTGCGACTGGCCGAAGGTTCCAGGGGATCGTTGACGGGGATGCGAATGACCAACTGCTTGTTCTTCTTGTCGTATTCAACTTGCATGTGACTCTCCGATTAAAAAGGGTTTTTGTTTTGCCTCACTGGCACAGCGATGAAATGTACAACTAAACTCAAGCGACTTTGGCGACTGGTTCGCCGTGGATGATGGATTTCTCCATATAATCCATTTCGCACAGCTTTTCAAAGATTTTTCTTTCTGCGTGCGAAAGTGAATCGCAGTGGATATCGCCAAGCTGGCGGGCGATATACTTCAGATTTTCATGGAAGTTTCCGCCCCCACAATTCAGGGCGACGGCAGGGCCGCCGATATCAATCCCGTTTGGCGACGGCTCGGTATCGACTTGCACCCACTTGCCACAGTGCCGACATTCGTTGTTGGCCTGTCGTTGCCAGAAAGAGCCGGGTCGCCATTGTCCAAGCTCATGCCCACGATAGGCCACACGTTCTTCGGCCTGATTTTTGAGTTCTTGCAGTCCCATTGTTTTGCTCCGGGTTTAGTTGTTACATCGGTGAAATGTACAACTAAACTAGTCGGTTTTGGTTGCTTCCCATCCGGGCAATTCTTGGGCAATATAGTCCTGAATTTGCTCGACGGTCATCGGGCGGGGCAGTGACATCTTGATCCGACTGCCAGTCTCGAAACGCTCGACAATGCAAGTTGTGAAGGTAACGTAACGCCAATCGGTGTTCATTGGTTTCTCCGTTGTAAAGGGTGGGGCGGTTTTGGCTTGCGTTGTCTGCCGTTAAATGTACAACTAAACTTTGTTGATGAAAGGCGGGAAGGGGGTCGGCCGTACCCCTTCCCTAGCTACACTGGCCTAAGCAGCCAGCTTTGCGTATTGTTCTGCCGCCCAAAGCTCTTTGTGGCCGAGTTCGGTCACAAGCACGGCGCCGGGCGAGCCGTTCTTGACCGGCTTCACGGTCAAGCCCTTACGCTTGAGAATGACCGAATAGACCGGGGTGTAGTGAATCAGCGTGACGTTGAGCGGGTTGGGGTTGGCGATGACTTCGACGAGAAATTCCCGTTGTTCCTTGTGATCGACACCGATCAACAGTTGGCCGGGTACAACGTCCGACTGATGGGCAATTTGCTTGCCCTTGACGAATCCTACCGTGCTGGTGCCCTTGGCATAAATCCGCTTCAAGCCCTTACGGTTCTTGTCCTCGATTAATTGCTTCTGATAGTCAGGCATTGTTTTGCTCCGTTGGGGTTTAGTTGTTACACCGATGAAATGTACAACTAAACTAGCAGAAATCTTCACCGATGCTATCGGTGTATTGGATGGGGCATTCTTCCAAAAGGTTGAGAAATTCCCTAAGGGAGAATACTTCTCCATATCCATTTGTGATTGGCCCGCTTACCCGTTGTAAATCGGCTTCAGGCATGGCCCAATTGAATGACATGCACGGCTTTTCGGGCTGGCGATTGCATTTTGGACAAAGTTTGTAAAATCGCCGGCGCCTAACGATTCCAATTTGCTCATGAACAAATTGTTCCCCTGGAGCAAAGAGAGTTTGCCCGCAATCCCAACAGTACTGTCGTCCGGCGGCGCTTCGCTTGCCGATATGTCGCTTCTCACCGGCAAGATGGCAGTAATAATTTGTTCCCATGATGCACCTAATGTACAAACTTAGTCGCCCCAGTTCCATTGTCTGTTGTCATTACAGTCGGAACAAATCAGGAATATAACCCCTAGGGGCGACTAAGCTATGCGATTGTCGTTAAGCGACTCTTTTAGATCGTTGTTTTTCTTTCGGGTTTCAAACCATTTTTGCATGGCTGCCCATCGCCATTCGCTAACGCTTTTGGTTGGCGACTCTTTGGCGTAGTTGACGATTGAGAGAAAACGTCGAAGTTTCATGGCTAGTCCTTCCGCCGATGAAATGTACAACTAAACTGTGCTAGTCGCTTTGCAATTGGGCATAGGCATGTCCCAGCAACTTTCCAGCCTCCGTCAGGCATAGATGCGTGCCGTCTAGCACTTTTAGCAAGCCGAGTTTGACCGCCGCCGATTCAATGTCACTAATTTTCTTCAGCCTACGTCCATAGGCATCCGTGGGGGCGGGGATCGGGTCGCCGATGGCACACCCTGTGGCACAATCACGCATCATTTTCACAAAATCTGCCGCCTTTTCACGGTTGGCTGATTGGACTCCATTTCTTTCAAGAGCAACCACTATGGTAAGCATTTCACACCCTCTGGGTTTCGTTCTTCCGCCGATGAATGTACAACTAAACTTCAATGATGTCGTGCAACACTTCGGGTGTCATTTCGACAACATCATGAAGAAGGTCCGCTTCATCATAAAGCTGCGGTAGTTATTGTTCATTCGGCCAGGGCCTTTCGCAATTGGGCTTGACGAGTGCGGTTCCGCTTGGTGCGGCGGTCTTGGTGTTTGCCGGCGCCACTACGGTGTTCGGCATGGCCCCGGCTCACTTGCCACGAGGGTTTCACGTTGAGTTTGATTTTCGTGCTCATGGCAGTGAAATGTACAACTAATCTTTGTGAGGAAAAACACCCCGGCTCGCTCCTGCGTTCAAGCAGGCCATGCCCCTAAATTACATCACACCGCACGGACTGGTAGCTGGCGGTGGCCGGGAGGGACCAGTAACTTACGCAGCTTGGAGGGTTTGTTTGTTGGCGACCAGGGCGAGATGATTTACCCGCACGACCACCCAACCGGGGCCATCCCAAGTTTGGTAGAAGCGGCGAAGATCATCCTGATCGTTTAACACGATATTCTTGCGGGGATTATCGTGGTTGACAATCCGAATCTGGCCGTTGATCGGCTCGGGCACTTCGTAGTTTCCTTCAGTATTGAAGCGATCCACGATTGCACGAGCGAGAGCAGCGTTTTTCATTTTCTTACCTTTTGGGTTTAGTTGTTACAACGGTGAAATGTACAACTAAACTAGATGATGCGGCGGTTGAACGATCACCTTGACATTGGGATTATCTACTAAATCTTGGGCTTCTGCTTTTTCAAGTAGCCCCCCGATTTCAGGGGTCAAGCGGTTTTTGAGAGAAATTACTCGCCAAACGGGGCGACGATCTGTGCCGCACCAGTCCTGTCGTAGGGTGACACGTTGCTTATTCATTTTCTTGTCCTTTGGGTTTAGTTGTTACAACGGTGAAATGTACAACTAAACTTTCTCGACATCATCGGCATAGGCGAAGGTCCAATATCCTGTCGTCCAAATGTACAACTTAACTTGCTCGCCGGCATTGTTTCCATCGGTTGATGAGAATTTGCATCTCAGTGATGGATATATCCGTGTGAGTTTCCGGAACGTATCTGGCCGGTCTTTCTTTGTGCCACTGTAAACTGCCAATTCTTTTTCCCTTTCGATAAACGTCAAGGGCATTGGGGTCAGCAGTTAGTCTTAGTTCGATCATGCTAAGGTCACAATTGCCTTGCCAAAGTTTTCTTCGACGTTAAGCTCGGGAGCTTTCTTGGCTTCGTCGATGACTGAATCTCTTGACCAGCCGAGAGTTTCGGCTAGCACATCGGCGCCAAGCCGATGATGATTTTCCTGTTGAAAAGCAATCATCGTCCGAACAATCGAGCGATGCCAAGCGTTTCTAAACTCGCTCAACTTTATACCCTCTGTTGCCACACTCGGGGCAGGAGCTTTCGTAGTGTCGGTGCCCACACTTTGTACAAGTTCGCTTTCCCCGGCGATCTGCAAGTCGGTCTCGACTGCGTTGGCCCAACAAACTCAGGGCAACAAAAGTGCCGAATAGGTTTTTCTTGCTCATTTTGCACCTTTGAAAAAAGCAGCTATTTACGGTTTAGTAGCCGTTTGTCACTTCGGGTTTGACGGGCCTTACTTGTGGGCGAGCGGATATCATTGAGAGGCCCAGCCGTAGCTCACCCCTGCCCGCCGCTGCTTACAAAAGTACAACTAAACTTGCCGCTTTGGCAAAGACTTCGCTTCGATTCTGGGACGGTTGCGATTCGTGGTGTTCCGCAGGGCCTTAGCTTCGGCTTCGGTCATCACGTAATCGTCAAACAACTCATCGTGCGGATATTTCTCGGGCTCGTCGTCGATTTGTTCAACGGCAACCTTGTTGCTATCGGTTTCGTTGAACTCATCACAAGCAACTTCGATTGCATCTTGGGCGTTGTCGGCTTCGACGACGGCTTCTCGACCATCATCGTGCCAAGAATGATATTTCGGCATAGTTTTCCTCAATGGGGCTTAGCGTCCTTATCGCTTGGCACGCTTCGGACTTACGGTTTTAACTGGAGTCGGATTGGATACCGCTCCGCACCAAGATTTCCCGTGTTGAGCTAAGCCAGGAATGTACAACTAAACTAGGCGGCGAGCCGGTCCAGTTGTTTCTCGAATGGACGAAGGTAGAACGCTCGTTCACCTCGACGGCCAACCCACGAATCTTGAATGTCCATTTCCGCCGAGATCAAGTGCGGCCACTTCTTTGCCGCTTGGCTGAAGATGGTTTCGGGCTTGGCGGCACGAAGCACACCGAGAAGTCGCCCATACCAAAACACTTTGAAATCACGAACTTGGGATGGCATTTTTATGCCCTCAGGGGTTTGCGTTACAGCACTGGAATGTACAACTAAACTAGGCGGCCACTAGTTCTTTTTTGCGAAGTTCGGCCCAACGAGGTTTTCCATTGATATACTCGGAAAACCGAATGAGTTCGTATCCCATCTCTTTGAGGGATTCTTTCTCGTGTTCGTAGTGGGCAGCGCCAATGATGATGATTTTGTTTTCGTTCATGGAAGTATGTACAAATTGGCTTGTGATTTTTGGATGGGGGAGGGCAGGAAGCCAGTCTGCCCTCCCCCGCAACGAAGCGAATCAATTAATTATCACACTCAAAAGTCAAGGTAGGACTTTAGCTACAGAAATGGAGGGTCCATTAGGTAGTTATATGTCCTTCTATACAAGGTAGAGTGTGAGTTCATACCGTCCCGATGGCATACGATACCATGAGACGAAAAGGTTTCCGATCTCTTTGGACTCGGTTTCGATATCCACAATGGTTGCAAGACACCGCCCCTCATCTCCGGGCATATTGAAAGCGGCAAGTGTCCAACCAAACTCTGCGAGAATTTTGTCGGCAGGGCCAACAAAATCCGCTTTATGAGCGTAATAATCATTCGTGCTGGTAAGCTCCGCAATTCGGGATCGGGCGGGGTGACGACGAGTGATGTAATTGTCCATCGCTGGCTCCGGGGTTTAGTTTACACCGACGAAATGTACAACTAAACTTGGGTTTCCAGTTCCACCAAGTAATTCTGGGCTTTCTCAAAAGCCTCGCCTGCCTTGATATGTTCCTTGCAAATGTTCGCCAATTCTGCCTCTGCATCTTTCAATTTGCGCTTGGCCGAGAGAATTTCAGCCCTTCGCAAGTTTTCGGGGGTGTGGTTTTTCACCCAAGCCCGAAGTATTTCCTCCTTGGCCCCTTTGACGGCTGCTGATGTGGGGTCGGGAAGATATTTACCATTGCGGTAAGCATCCAACCGGGCCAGGTAGATCGTGCCCTTGATGCGCCACCAGGCATCTTCGTAGTCCTTTGACAGTTCGGCTCGACAAGTATAATCGACACCGTTAATTGTCAGAGGATGTTCCTTGTTCTCCGACATCAACACGACACTTTTGTTGCTCCAAACAGTAACGTGAATCTCACCATACTTGGTGTCGATGATGCCCTCTAGGTGGCCGAAAACTTCTTGCACGTTTCGCATTTTGTTTCCTTTTGGTTTAGTTGCGACAGCGATGTAATGTACAACTAAACTTAGCAGGAGTGCCCTGGCCCCGAGTATTAAAACTCAGGACCAGGGCCTCGCCACGATGTTACTCCTGGTCACGCTGCCTTGGGCAGATCGTCCTCTTTGGTAAACGAGTGCTGCATATGCGGGCGGGTGTCGAAAAACCGCTTGACCCGCTGATAGGTCGGCTTGCGACCCGCCAGAAAACTCTTGAGCGGATTTTGCGAAGGGCCGTTAAGGGCCGCATCAACGTAGGCCGCTTCGTTTCGTTCTTTCTGGAACGAGGCGACATATTCGGCGGTCGCCTGACGCTTCGCAGCCTGTTCAGCCTGTTGCTTGGCCTGAAGCCGCTTCAGCCGCTCCTGAGCCTTGCGGGTGTTTTCCGCAGCCTTTGCAAGCTGGCGGGGGCTCTTGCCCTTAGGGGTGCGAACGTGTTGAACCTTTTCCTTCTTGCTCATCACTATCTCCATCGAGGGTCGTTAATCAACACCGACGAAATGTACAACTAAACTTTGGTCCGCTCCAATGCTTGCCGGGTCTGTTCTGGATTAGCAGCAGCATTGATGATTGTGCCCATCACCAAAACAGGGTCGGAGGCCCATTCTTCTTGGTCCCAATAGACCAATTCCTCGCCATTTTCATCCACCAAGCGAACATATTCACCGCAGGTAAATTCTCCTGGTTTTGGATTATAAACACCAGAAACCAGCGACCAACCGTTTTGCAGTTTCAAAACAATTTCGTGATCGTCATTGGTTGGGCAATCTCCTAGCACTTGGTGTAGCGCAAACGGAGCGGCAAAATCAAACAGCGTGTTTAACGCTGTAATTTCTTCATTACCTGTCGTAGGGAAAAATACGAAAGGGGGCGCCTGCTTTTTTACGCTGTCAATGAGATTCCGAACGTGGACGATTGCATTGCTAAGTTTCATTTACATTCCCTTTTGAGAATATCGGCAACCTGTTCCTCGCCGGGGACAGGCAAGCTTTTGTTGCCGTCGATAGTGACGCCGAAAACTTTGTAGTATTGAATCACCACCTCATGTCCATTGCTGAAGAACTTGAGATAGTGAAAATCTTCTCTTTGGTCATACCAAAGTTCGGGGTTTTCGACCGGGATGTCATAAAAACGGCCAGCGAGAATTTCGGCCAATTGCTTCAAAATCTCGAAGCGATGTTGGCTAAAGTAAAGCCCTTCAGTGCTGCCGATTTTGAATTCCATCATGGCTCCTTAATGTACAAGTAAACAAGTCCTCCGCATGGCGGCTGGCAGGTTGCAATCGACCGGGTTTTTCAGCCTGCCATGCGGAATAGGTTTCGACGACTCGTAGAGTCTCCACCCTGGACTTGTAAGCTGCCCTCCTGGGGTTCGAACCCAGATTTCTCTCTTGGCCCTCCGACTTGTACTTCGCCGGCGCAGATTGACTAGTATTTTCTGCTAGAGCCGAGTGCCTTGCCAATTAGACGAGAGGGCCGTTAGTTAAAAAGTTGGCAGCCAACCAAAATGGATGAGAATTTTGCCAACAATTACTCCGATCAAAACAGAAACGAAAAGCATAATTCTTTCTCGACGTTTCTGTTTCTTGACTTTTCGCTCGAACTCACGAACCTTTTTGGACAATTCGTGAACATCTTGGCTGAGTTTATTGGCTTTTTCAGCCGCATCGTTGACTTCTTGTTCAGGCGTCATGGTTTTCCTGTCAACAAATGTACAACTAAACTAGGCAGCCTTCTTGTATTTACTGCCGGTGGCAACTTCGTAGAGCCACCGAGAGCGGCCCTTGTGAATGTGAACGTGGGTCGGTTCCGACGCCTGCCCGAGATTGCCGTTGAACCCGAGAATCCGATCAATACCGCCGACCATCTGGCCGTCGATATTCGTCATGTGGATGGTCACTTTGCCCCCATCCCTGACAGCATAGTTTTCGGTGTAACGAGGATTCCCCTCATCGTCCACCACGAACTTACGATTGTCGAAGATGAACTGATCGACTTGCTCGAAACGATGCGGACTGGCTGCAAGCTGAAGCAAATACATTTATTTGGTTCCTGTGGTTGAAATGTACAACTAAACTAGTCGAGAAATGAACCGCTGAGCAATGGAGTAACCTGTACAGAAACTCCTTCCATTTGCAATTCAAACCAATGCTTTTTCATGTATTGGCTTGCAGCATCGCCCGCTGCCTCAGCATTTGGATAAGGCCCAAGGAGTTGCGGAATTCCTCGCTTGATAATCAAAAGACAATGAGGGTCTTTTTCCATCAGTTAACTCCGAAATGTACAACTAAACTAGGCAGCCGCAATGAAGGCTCATGGCACGACTTTTTAGGCAAACTGCCCAGTTAGTTGTTTTCTCCAGTCTCGGCCATAACCGCAAGGTTGCGGCTTTCGGCTCTTTCCTTGACGATCTTGGAAAACTGTTCCAAAACCTTTTGTTTGTTGCCCTTCAAGCCAAACTCTTGCTTGACGATGGAGTAGACCGACCGGCCACGCCGCTTCAGTCCTTTGATTTCCAACTTCAGGGCGCTTTCCAGGGTGTGCAACCGGACAAGCTGAATGTCTCGCTGGCCGGTTACAATCACACCACCATTGCCGATTTCTTGAATTGCCATTTTATTCTCCGTGGTTTGCGTTACACCGCTGAAATGTACAACTAAACTAGGCAGCTTGTCGTGCCGTAGTGTTCATTCGGCGGTGCTGGCTGGCAATCTGTTCCACTTGATGGGCAATCGACGGAGCACCCTGCCAGTTTCGATGAAAATCCAGCAGACTTTGTTCGTCGTGCGGATTACTGGCGTCTACCGTAAGGTTTTCACCCGTCAGATGGTTGAAAACATGGATGATGCCAGGAAAAGTTTGACGAACTTCCCATCCCGTAGCAGGGGGACGACCAACTTGTTCAGCTTGGGCCTTGTTATTGCGAGCGACGATGACTTCAAGACAGTGCATTTGTGTTCTCCGTTGAAAAGGGTTGCGTTGCACCGCTGGAATGTACAACTAAACTAGGCTGCGAGCCGCCTTAAGCTGCCACAATCGTTGTTGAAAGTTATTTCCCAGTCGGTTCCATCCCGATCAAGTCGGGGGGATTGAGAAACAAGTTGAGCGAAACCGGGCGCACCGATATATCGCATCAGAGCGGCTAGACCACGAGGGCCTTCGCCACCATACCCCCAACACAACCCGCTAAAACGTGCTGTGCCATTCTCGCCCACAACCAACACACATTCATGCTGTACAGGGACATATCCCGTATTCTTTCGGGCAGAGGTAAATCTATACCCCTTAACACGTAAAATACGTCCTAGCTTATTGATGCGATGGAAGTTTTTGATGGCACCTTGTGTGGTGTGATGTTCGTTGCGATAGCGATACATAGCGTTGTTCTCCCGCCGCTGAAATGTACAACTAAACTTCTTCGATCTCGAAGTTAGGATCGTTTTGTTTGCGAACAAGTCGCAAATCTTTTACAAGCATATTTCCTTGCCGGATTGTGTTTTCTAGGGATTGAATTAGGAAACAAGGCCAGCCATCAAAAAACTGCTCTCTAACAATTTCCCAGATTTCACCATGTTGGTGAATCCTATCCTTTCCCTTCTTGCTTTTGGGTTTGAGTCGAATGCGTTTCATAATACGATAAAAAAGGCTCTTGGTTGTAGGCTTCTTCCATGTATGGAGGCACCAAGCCTAGAATGTACAACTAAACTCGACGCAAGACTCGACGGCGAACCCAAGTGGAAACTTCCGCCGCCTTGGGAAGCTCGACATTCAAAGATTGCTTCCTGCGCTCCATTTGGATGCCAAGATACATCCCAAGCCAGATAGCAGCCAAAAGAATGAGGGTGATAGCAAAGAATTCCATTTATTTTTCCCTTGGCCGACAAAGAATTTGATCGTAAAAAAGTTTTACATCTTCCTTGGTTAGATATCCCTTGCCATTACACGCATCACACACAACGATGCATTGTCTAGGCATTCCATGGGGATATTCGTTCCGACCTAATCGGTGAGGCCAGACCTCTATTTGAAGGCGTTTTTCCCCTTTGCATTTATCGCACTTCCGGGGATAATCCTGCGAAGACATTATGCTGCCTTTTTGCGTTGGGGTTGCTGATCGTTCAACCATCGACGCTTAGCGTTAGCCTTTTCACGACGACGGCGATCACGATCACGAAATTGACGACCACTTTTTCCCATTGTTGTTCCTCAAATGTACAACAAAACTAGCACGAACAGGTAAAGAACTTTGCACGCTTTGATTTTGGAATTTGCACGCCTGTTACAATCTGGACATATTTCCAGAAAATCGGCGGAATCTCCGAGTGAGCATCACGACCCTTGAAATACAGATATTCTCCGTCATTCGTGTACGCTTCTTCTCCGTAAATCGGCTCGACAATTGGCACATGTTGGCCGGTTGCCGCTGCAATCACGGTATCATAGCTCGGACAATCGGAATTTTCCACGAAATCCCGAAGCCACTCCTCGGCCTCCTTTTTGGAGATTTTTGTTTGTTTGTCTAATGCCGGATGGGTCCATTCATGGCGCAAGCCGTTGATGGTTCCGGGGTAAAGAACAAGCAAAAACTTTTGATTTTTATAGACCCTGCGAGTCAGAAAGGGATCGACAATCCCAATTCGCTTGATATCCGTCCAATTGGCTTTGGCAACCAGGAGTTTTTCCTTATCAACAAAACCAATATGTTCGGCAGGTTGCAAGTCTTCGTTTGCACGGACGGCAATTGTTCCAATATGAACAGCATCTCTGCCAGGATTCCCGCAAACAAGTTTTCCAAGAGCAATGTTTTCGCTCACAATTTTCTCCTTGGTGGAGTAGGGGGCTGAGGCTCTTCCCTATCTTAAGGGTCCACCCCAGCCCCCATAACTCACCAGCACCTAAAAACCACTGTCACGAACCAACTACAAACTTCGTGGCGTTTCGCCACCTCACACGGCTTCGTTGTACAACTAAACTAGGCGGCGGCCAAAACCATGTCTCTTTCAGGCTGACCATTATAGGTACGGCAATCATTGGTAGAACCAACTGATTTTCGCCATTGAATTCTTGTTTGATATAAGAATGGTTTATCGAACAAGTCTTGTACCAAAACTTCGTATCTTTCAAAAGGAACGGTAATTTTCTCCTTTTGATAAAGAAGCTTGATACATTCAAATGCCAAGGTTTCGGGCTTGCTTTGATCGCCAATTTTACCACATGTTTCAAACACAATTTCACGACGATATTGAGCAGTAAAATTTGTTTGAATCAGTTTTTTATGACTATTCCCTTTGCCATGGAAAAATCCAACTACATAAAAAATATCATCATGTATGTTGGTTTTTACAATCAGTTGATCTCCGTTTCGTGCAATACGACGAAACAAATCTTGGGACTCACTGATGGTGCTCGACCAATCCTGATTCAACACTGACCAAGGAAGTCTTGTTTTCCAAACATCTCTGCCGATTCGCCATTGTCCAATATTTCCCATCAAACTTGCATACATAAAAACCTCCCAGGTTTAATTTGTTGTTTGAACAATCGGTAAATGTACAACTAAACTTTGAAGAAAAAGCCCAGTGGGAGAATATAATCACCGCCACCGGGCTTCTTTTCAAAACTTTTTACTGGACGACGTAAAGCTCCCCGTCCAGACGGATCGCTTTGATGCTGTCCAGGGCATAATCCCGAAGGATCACAGGGTTGTCCACTTCTTGCCGGCGCCCTTCGGTATTCTTCCGAAGATGCGGCAATACTTCCTCATTCGGGATACGCTGATCGTCCCGATAGAAGCTGTATTCGATACTTTTCTGGACTTTTAATTCCAGATAAGTGCGGCCCTTGTGTTCCACCGTGGGCAACAGCCGACCAACTTCATCGTGAAGTCGCTGGCCCCAACTGCGGGGCTCAGGTTCAAAGAACTCAACTTCCCCTTGTTCGTCGAGCGGCTGGCCTTCTCGGGTTCGCTGGTTATTGACGGCATTCTGGTATGACCAGTTGACAACACCGTTCACTCGGGAAACCTTCTCCACGCCAACCATCGGGCTGCTTTTGCCACCAATGAATTGTGGCTTAGTGCGAGCAATAATCGTGACAAAGCTCGCCCCACGCTGACGCTCAAGCAGTTCCTTCAATTCGACCGTGCTGATAGCTTTCATTTCACTCTCCCAGGCGATTGTTTGCGTTACGCCGATGAAATGTACAACTAAACTTCGTTCAAGGCCGCTCGCACTTGAGCCAAGATTTCATCGTCACTAACACCACGACGAGAAACATCTTTGACCCAGGAACACATATTTTCTTCGGCATCGTCTGTTGGCATATCTTCGACGCCAAGATGTTCCCGCAAATCAGCCGTTCTAGCTGAAATTTTATACCAATCGTCACGATCAACTGGATCAAGCCGGTCAAGTAACGGCTCGGTCATCGAGAGCAACTTTTCAAGCATGTTAAGCATATCATTTTCCTATTTAACCCCGAACGCCGATGAAATGTACAACTAAACTGGATTGCAAATGCAGATTGTTGCCGTGTCGGTTTCGTAATATCCGTCATCGAGGATATATTCCCATTCCTCGGGGGAGAATTCCTTGTCAAAATCAGGATCATATTCCCTACACTTGGCAAGAAAGTATTCTTCGCCTACGGCAGTAAGTTTCTGCCCGGCTTTGAGGCCAGAGGCAATGATCCCATTTTCACCAACAAAGAGCTTGTTTTCCCAAACAACGCCATCTTTGATAGTGATAACTGAAAGATATTCTGGCATGTTTTTACCTCAGATATTTCGGGCCGGTCCATTCAGTCTGAGACAGTCCGAAATCATCATCGAAGATATTGCCCCGAGCGTGTTTTGCTGGTCTCGACCAAGAAGCGGGCCGAAGAATATCGCCATTCTTGTCAATGAAGGCGAAGACACTCTCGCCAGGAACATCCTGACGAGTTTCAACCACCTTCAAGTATCGCTTGCCCTTCACAAAAGTTAGGATCGGGCGGCGAAGAATGTTGTAGTGACTCTGATATTCCTCGTTGATGATTTGTTGAGCACCTTCGAGGTATTTTTGAGCACGTTCGTCGAAATTCATGTTTCGTTCCTCCCGCCGCTCAATGTACAAGTAAACTTAAATCAGCCGACGAGTAAGACTAATCCATTCCCATCCTAATACACGGCTGCTGTTTTTGAAACAGCACCTTCTTCAAGCCTGGTTATCAACATTCGCCGCTTCCAATACGCATCTCGCACCTTTACGTGGTGAATTTCGTAAGGCCGATTGTTCTCATGCCAGCGATCTACAGTGTCGTCTCGCTTAGGAAAGCTCTTTTCAAGCTCAGCAATGAGTGCCGTTTGTTCTTCAATTTGCTGCTTAAGTTCTTTTTTTTGCATTAAATCTCCTGCAACAAATCGTAAAGAACACCAACTGAAATGGTCACTTGTTCTGTGTTGTCGCCTACATCAACAACACTCTTGATGGCATCGCTCACACAATGACAATGCTTTACATATTCATCATTGTCATCAAAGACACGATATTCGCCACTCGGCAGGCGATCAATGGTATATTGGGCCATAAGAAGCTCCAGCTTGATGTTTTTGGACAACGAAAGAATCAATTTCTTTTTGAGAATAGTCCCAAGAAGTAGCAAGTCGCCCAAACTGAAAGATTCTTACCGCTTTTGGTTGGTAAGCAGGATTTGGAAACTCAGCCGCTTCTCTACAGGAACTCTCCCAAAGCTCTCGAAGACTAGGACGACTCATGTTCACCTAATGTACAACTAAACTAGGAAATTGTGTCAAATGTATCAACAAACAATTCGACTACATCATTCCAAAACTCAGGTTCATCAGGGAGTTCATCATCAGGATTGTCGAGCAAGTCGACAGCCTGATCTGGGTCTTTTGCCCACTCAGTTAGATCGTAGAGAGTTTCATTCCCATCATTCCACACACCGCCCTGATACTGTCCATCAGTAGTAGCCCAAATGAATAAAGAGCTAATACTACCGGCGCTCAAGATTTCCAGATGTGCAGCGAGATTGCGGTAATAAGCCCGAGGTATTTGAATAATCAATCCATCGGGGTTTAGTGTGCTTTCTTCACACACTGGATCAGTGCCATATTCTGCAACGAATAGGTCGTCTTTGTTGAGCCAACCGCCCCGTCTAAGGAAATTGACTACATTTTCGTAGGAGGGATAATCCTTATAGGATATATCCCCCACTAAAACTGCATAGGTGCTCATTCCCACTCCCCGAGAAAAGTATAAACTAGACGATAAGCGTCTTTTAGTTCTTCGTTACGACGATTTTTCGCCATTTGAATGGCTTTGGTTCGATTTTCCTTAGCCATTTCTTCTTCTTCGGCAGTCAGGCCGGATTCTTTTTCAATGAGCAGAACTTCTTGTTCTAGCTCCTCGCCAGCCTTCTTGACCCAAGCATCATCGGATACTTGGAGCAATTCTACCAAGAGTCGAACTTTTTCAAAATTCATTTTAGTAGCCATATTTGAGTTCATGGGCACGCTGTTGGACATAGCGATCTTGAGCATCCAGGTGAGCATGATACAGCATCAAAAGTCGTTGGGGTAGCAGCAATTCATCTGCCACCGGCACGACTCGTTGACCATCACACTCGTTGCACGTTTGATCGTACTTTCCGCCGAAATAATCTTCGGCAAAATCAGGATCAGAAGCAAAATCTTCTGCTGTCAGACCGTGAGAATCAATGCCAGGACTGACATGATAGCCTCGCCCCTGACAAGTTGGACACACTTCCCACTTAATGGGAATTTCAAGATCAATTTCGTAACCATTTTCATCTTCGACAGTTACGCAAATTTTTTCGTTTTTGATGCGTGGTTTTGAACGCATACCAGCCTGAACACGTTCGTCGTCGTAATAGCCCATTGTTTTCTCCCAAGAATGTTGACTTGTTACGCCGAACTATTGTACAACTAAACTTGCTTTCCAAGCCCTACCTTCAGGGGTGGCAAGAAACGAATCGTAGCTTGGATATCGTTTCCCATTAAATCCAAAGCTAGGATTCAATTCGGGCAATACGCCTTGTTCTCGGTATCGCTCTTCACGCAATTTCATTTCATATCGCAACTGAGTCAAACGAAGCCTCTGTTGTGCAGCTTCTAATTGAGCTTCACGATAGGATTGTTTTGCTTTGAGATTTTCTTGCTTTTTCTTCCAAAGTTGTGCAGCACTGTGTTTAGGTCGTTGCCGACGAGCGTTTTGATACCCGTAATTATTTCCATATCGGAAATGATTGATTCGGGCTGTGTTGACCATAGCGTGCCATTGGGCTTGTCGGGCCAGCCCGTTGACATAAGCAGCAGTCGAATTGCTCCGGTTGTAGTATTGGGCAAATGCAGGCTTGGCAACCAACACCAACAGGATAAAAATGATTTTTCGCATGATCGGCTAATGTACAACTAAACTTGAATTGGTCGTTGCCCCGGCGCTGGCCTACAGAACCCTTCGGGCGAGTCGAGCAGTTCATCTTCAAAGACATCCCATTCAAGACCATCTTCAAAGCGAACTCTGTATGTCATCACACAGCCTAACTCACATCTTGCATTAAGAGTAGGGGCATCGCTCCAATCACCATCATGCCAAGGCTTGCCGTTAAATTCTGCCTCTTTGTAACTTTTTGATGGGAACGATACCAAATTTCAGCATCAGATGATTCGGGCGATTCCCAGCAGTGGTATTCAAACCATACAACGTCACCGACATTGCGTAGTTCTAGCTCAGTTCGTGAGCAAAGCATTCAATTTCACTCCCGTCTTGGGTATCAATGGAAATAATATCTCCATTGATCCGAATGTATCGAATTGTAACGTAACGACTACAAGTTTCATCTGGATCGTTCCAGTAAACTTCATCGCCGGGTTGCAATCGTTTTGCTTCTCTAAGTGTCATGTTAAATCCTAAATACAAGATTATTCTTGGCAGCAATAATCTTGGCGGCGGTTTCTTTGTTGTAGAAGCGATGGTTAATTTCTTCGGCCCGGTCGTTCACCGCAAGAAAAAGATTGCTGGCCTTTCCAAGATACTTTTCAGCATACTTGGGATCGGTTCGCTGAAAATCCCTTACATTACAAATACGATCAGCAGCCTTCATTACCAAGGCTTCGACAGATTTGCGAGCAAAACTGTCCATGTATTCGTATTTGTTTTGATCGGGTGTACAAGTTAACTCGCCCACTAGCTCCAGCGCCCTAGGATGTATCTTGGCAATTTCTTGTGGTGGGCAGTCGGTATCTTCGAGAAGATCGTGGCAAACCATGGCGCTCAGGATAATTTCCTCGCCACAACCCCAAGTCCAAAGGAGTTTTAATCCTTCAATACAATGGGTAATATAGGGCAGGAGATATCCGTTGATGGTGTCTTTACGATGCTGGCCGTGGTGCCATTTCGTAGCCAATTCAATTGCATCAAAGACCATCATTGATGTATCCATTTTATCCTCAGTGTGAGTAGGTCACAGAAATGTCTTCAACCTTGAGAAGCAAAGCGAAACTTTCATCTTCGCTTAGTTCGTCTTCGTCCTCACTGTATTGTTCCATCAGATCGTCGTAACCACGATCAAGAACACCATCAAGGGTTTTGCGAGCTTCTTCTTCGGTTACTTCACCGTCGAAATTGATTTCAACCAGGAAAGTATGTTTCATTCGTCGATCTCCGCAAATTCCATTTGCAACCAATCTTCAATGATTTCGATTGCACTTTTGATGTTCAGAAACTCCACCAACCGACGATTGGTGTAAACCTTCTCAGAAGGAATGTTTCCGTCTGAGAAATCAGTTGACTTCCCGCAATAAATGACAATGTAATCACTATTGCGACCTTCTGAAAAGGCAACCTTTTTGTTGTTGAGTTCAAGAGCAAAACCTTGCTCTCGACCGTTACAATAAGGCTCAACAATCAGCATTTCAAAGTTGTCAGCTTGAGAAGCATAGAGCCCAGCAAGGACGGCATAGGCTTGTGCGTTTTTGTAAGTAAGCATTTGTTTTCCTCCTGCCGTCTAATGTACAACTAGACTCAAGAAACCTTCTTGAGCAAACTGGGCGGGCAACGAAATGGTCCCCATCCATACTTTCTGGCTTTTTGGCGATGCTTTTCGACAATGCGAAGCTGAATGTTCTTGGGCAAAATGTCCAATACCTCTGCCTCGCAGCAACCAAATACTTTCTGCCCCCGGTAATGCGAACAATGTCGCCAACCGACAAATTATCACGCAAAGCATCTTTGCGACGATTTTGTGCGGCAGTGATAATCGCATCCAGAGCCTCATCAAACTCGCCCGCCAAAATCTTTCCAGCAATCGTATGGCCGTCCATTTGGTTTTTCTCCCTGTGAATTTTGAAGGATAACTGCCGTTGAATGTACAACTAAACTTGTGAAAGGTCGGACAAGGCGCAAATTACCCTGCGTTCTACTTGCGGGCGAAGAATTCGACAACTGCCTTCGTCGATCCAAGAAACATCATTAGACCATGCCATTGCAGTGTATCGAGCATCCATTTCAGTGATATCAGAAACAATCATGACTCGACCTTCACAGGTCAAAATCCACAATTTATTCTGATGTCCTACTATTTGTGAGGTATTATTGCCGTTAATTCTGGGGCGGTAATATCGGATTACTGAGGCTGTGAAAAGAGCAAAACTGATGAAAAATCCGATGAAGTAATACATAAAAATCCCCTGGGTGGTAATAGTTTATATATCGCCACCCAGGGGAAATTATTCTCTAGGCAGCCTTGGCCGGGCGACCCTTGGGCAGCTTGATCTTGTGTCGCTTGGCGAGCTTGCCGATGGTCGGCGGGCTGATGCCCAGCGGCTTCGGAACGATCTTCAGGTCACGTTCCTGGAATTCGGCACTGCCTTGGCGACCCTTCTTGGGCTTCGGCGCATTGAGGATGTTTCGGACCTTCGTGGCGTTGTTGTGCTTCTTCAGCAAACCAACGATGTAACTCTCGACCGCACCTGTATATACAGCAGGACGGCCACGCTTCGGGGTGGTGGTAGCCATATTCTGGGAACCCTCCAAAAACCTATGCCCTGCTTTTACGCAGCAGGACTTCAATGTACAACTAATCTTTCAACATTCGCTCGATTAGTTGCTTGTCTTCTTCACGGCTTTCCATGCCTAGGCTTTGACTTTTCCCCCACACGCTAACACCATTGGTGATGTCAACAAAGCCCGCACTTAAGACTCTGAACCCTCGGGCGACCATAGCATGTTCCACCACATGGTGGAAAATGATAGGTAATTCGGCCCCATAGTGCTCAATTACAATGTATTTGGCTGGGTCTTTCATGGCTGCTTACTCTTCTTCATACCCATCAAACCAGCCAATACCCTGAGTAGCCGGATCACCGCAATGTGATCTGGCTTCCTCAAGATCGCATCCCTCTTTAATTACTTCCCTCGGCAGCCCTTCTTGGCGAAATCTTACAATTCTGAATGTGCGACTGTTCCAACATTCATTGCACATTCTGTCAGACCGATTCGCCTCTTCCGAAGAGGAAGCTTCGTAAACATTGCTACACCGTGGGCAATTGGTGATATTAGGCACCCACTTCCTCCTCTCGGTAGATCGACCGGACACACTTCGCCTGATCGACAACCCGCTGAGCAAAGCAATTCATAGCTTCGACCAACTGATCGGCACGGAAATAGTTGCCTTGATAAAAACTCGGCTTGCTACACTCCAGGTGGCCGCTCACCGGATCAATTTCATATTCATTGAAACTCTCGTAGTGAACCACAAACTCTTCACCCTTTTGGTAAAGGACCGTGCGGTAAGGAAGAGTGCCAGGCTGTTTCACCACAGGTGAAGTCGCCAGATAACGGATGTTTGGGTTAGCTGCCGGGTCCGCATCCAGTCGATCACGCAGGTCATACATTTTCATGATTGTTTCTCCCAAGTTAAGGATGGTTCGTTTGGTCGATGAATGTACAAAGAAACTAGAGTTCGATTTCGTAGCCGTTTACTTGTCCTTCATCAAGTGCGGCTTGTAACTTCGCAACATATTCTCTGCCGCTTTTACTTGGTTCTCAGGGAAAAATTGAGGGAAACAGTAGATCACAAGAGCAGAATCGCAATCTTCCTCATACCAATTTCCACCGGCCCAAGTATCCTCCTCACGAAAAGGACTTGGCATTTCCAGGCGACGAGTATCGGACAATTTGAATCCGCCGTGACTTGCCGTGGAATAAAAAGTAATTCCACGAGCAATGTTGTTTGAATGTTGGGCTCGACCCCAAGGGGTATTAATCATTGCTCCTCCAAGGATTTCAAGTGTTCAAGACATACTTCTTGTGCTTGTTCTTTAGACTGCATGTCGGGGAAATGATGCAACATTCCATAAGCAGAAACGTTGCCATGCCACCGACCAGATTCTTCATAGACACCACAACCATGAAGTTGAGTGCCATAGAACCATGTTTGTGCGTCTTCGTCGAACGTCCACATAATGTACAACTTTACTTCAAGGGGTTGAGTTTCAGATTGATTAAATCAAGCCGAAACCGAAAAGCATCCGACTCCTTTTTGAAGTAAGCAATGGTGCCCTCATTACCAGTGCTAACTCCATACCAACCAAGATCATTAGGAACTAGGTCTGGGGGATCGACAACAACATCTGCCAACATTTGTTCGAGTAAAGGCTGTTTGTTGAAAAAGGCAAGAATTTCATCTTTGTTCAGAAGACTCTTGCGAAATCCAAGAGGCAAATTGCTGTATCGCTCGAATTGTTCAGGCGTCAGTGCCCAAAAATCATTCTTGGTTACAAAGAAATAGGATGAAGTCTCAAGAGGTTGCGGGTTGATTGAATGCAATTCAATCACATCGCCATAGCTAACACCCGGCAATCGTTGAGGCTGATGTTCATTCTGGCCGTTGCAGAAAATACGATCCAAAAGCTCATCTTGCGATAGGTGCGGGACATCCTCATCGGGAACATCAACGTAGCGAGTAATCCCCGTAGAACAACCAAACAGATGAACTTTATATTTCATGGTTTTCTCCTACACCCGATTGTACAAGTAAACTCGGTCCTTGGGGGAGGGACAGAAGACGACCAAATCCCGTCCCTCCCCCACCTGCACCTGGGAGATTTATGCTACCTGTTCTTCTGGGTCTTTCTCGAATTCAGGCTCTCCAAACTTTTCTGCCAAAAAAGCCAACAAATCTTTTTCCCGCTCAATTGGCCGATGCTGATCCCTGAAAAGGTTTTCGCTCAACAATTTGAGAAACTGCTTCTCTGTCAAACGAGAGGCGTTGGTAAACAAACCAATCCGACGTTTTACATCGAAAAGAGTAATCGGCCACTCATGCCGTTTACCTTGCTCACTGTAATACATCGAGGCCCCAAAAGCCTGCTCCCATACACGAATTCGTTGGTAAAATTCAACGTAATTCTTTTCGGTGATTTCGGAAATCCCGATTGCCATCGTTTTGAAAACAATGGCATCAGTAATGTTTCTATGCGTGCGGTTGTTCGCAAGCTCTTCCCAGTTATGGACTTTTTCGAGACTCCAATCCAAAGACATTGTATTCTCCCAAGATAAGTGAAAGGTTGATCCGCCGACCTATTGTACAACTAAACTAATTGTAGCAGTGGCCGCAACCGCAACTGTCGTCTTCGTAATCGGGGTCTTCCTCGACCTCGCCATAACAATGGGCACACTCATCATATTCGGGCTCGGGGTCTTCCTCGACAATCTCGGATTCGTCAGCGTCGTTGTCGGGCTCAACAGGCTGTTCCTCTTCGAGCTTCAAGGTGTAGCGGTGAGTAAGATCACCAGCCAAGCCAGGGAGAACAAAAACCACAAACAAATCGCCAATCGAGGCAATGCCGTTCAAAAACGGATTGACCAAACCATGACACTCACCATTGCCAGCAGGAACAACCTTGGTGTGAGTGTTGTCGGTGAAGCGAACCCGAACGCCAGCAACCACGTTCACATTGCAGGTTACATAGGCAATAGGCACATGGATTGCGTCCAACTTGCCCGGATAACCCGCCTCAATGTTACCAATCTTCATCGCCATCTTTATTTCTCCCTTTTTGGTTGTCCAGGAATGCTCAACTATTGTATAACTAAACTCCCGGCGATGGAACTCCCGTCTCAATTACGCACAGAGCTTCATCGAGAACTGCACGTAAGTTTTCCAGGTCATTCCGATCCAGATGAGTTAATCGGGCTGCAATTGCAGGAATTGCCGTTTCATCGCCATATTCCTGAAATGCGTATTTTGTTTGGACTACCCCGTTAATCAGGGTGGCGCCAACAAATTCCGCACGCCGTTTTATATCTCTAGGGGGCCACTCAGCACTCATTTAACACCTTCTTTGTCAGTCGATGACGATACCAACTGGATGCCTTGTTATACAAGGTCATTCCAATATAGTTTTCGCCTTTAAGGATATATCTTGTGAAATTGTCAATGTAATGTCTGAGAGCTTTGCCTTTGCTGTTCTTAGCAACAAAAGTCAAGGTTTCATACAAAGTGTTGTTGCCAGAGATTTCCTCGTGGATTGCAAGCTCATACACCGTGAATCCCGCCAACGGTAGAGAGTCAATCAAATCCCCGTATCGGTCGTCACTGTAATCAGTTACCTTGTCGAACAAAGGCTTATACAAAGCACTTGCTTTTTCTTTATATGCCTTGGCATAGGCAACCAAGTCTTCGTCTTTAGCATCAATGAAAAAGTTTGCAATTGCGTCTTCGGTTGTTTTTTGCCAATCGAAAACCGTTGTGACGATGGAATCTTGCAGCATTCCAGTCAGCTTCCAGAAAACCTCATTGGAACAAGGTTCTACTTTATTTTGAAAGTAATTCTTAAATTTTTGCTCCCAATTATGATAGGCTTCTGCATAAGCGAGAGCAGCTTCTTCGAGTTTCATGGTCATCTCCTTTTGGTCGTTCAATGTACAACTAAACTTGGGGCTCAACCTTGGCTAGGCGGGAGGAAACCTAGCCAAGGGAGCCTCCAAACGGGGATGTCAATTCTCAGTGGGCAACATGATGACATATCGTCTGTCATCAATGGGAGCCACGTAAAGAGCAATCTCATCCAGAGGAAAATCCGTGAACTCGATTTCCTGCCGCACCGTGGGCTTGTGTCCCGAGTCCTTCTTACAAGTAAGGACGGCGCCATTTCCCTTCCGCTCAAGCTTCCAAAACTGAATTTCTCGAAGCATCTGGTGCTTAAGACAATCGGGCTGATGAGACGCAATTGCATCCATTAGCCAGTAGGCGTTTCCCTCCTCGGCTACATGCTTGGCCCCATCCGTCAGGAACATATTTCGAAACAAAATGCTCCACGGATGATAGGCCGTGGTCCCGTAAAACTGACTCAGGTCGCTTTTACTCAACGTCATGAAATTCTCCCAAATTTAAGGACAGTTGGCCGGGGCTTCGTCTAGAACTTCCCGACTTACAACGTCGAACACCAACATGTTATATCGCAAATCTGCAAAGAAACCTTGGTCCAAAGCTCGTTGGAATTCCTTTGCAAATTCTCGACGATGGCCTTCATCTGCATCGAGACAATCTTCATTCATCACGACTTCAATCATGTAACGAGCAGTCTTCACCGGCAAATTCGACACGTTACTTCGACTGCATTCGATTACTAGTTTGCTATCGCATGGCATGGCCAATTCCTTGTACAACTAAACTTAGGCTTCCTGAAAGTTGTAGTAAAGCCTCGGATCATGTTGGAACTCAAGGCTGCCCTTCTTGCCGTCACTCTTGCGACGAACCACGACGAACGGAGCACCAAACCCAAGAACCTGAAAGTCTTTTTGAAGTTCGGAAGTATCCCACACCTGTCCGTATTGAGCTTCTAGAGCTTCACGACTACCAGGGTTGGCATTGATTTCGGCAACACGTTGGCGACGATAGGCTTCGGTTTCGTCAGTCATCATTCTCCTTTTTTTCCAATTTCTCCAATCGCTTGGCGATTTTGGCTCGCTCTTTCTTGGCGGCAAAACCCTTTTTGTCCAACCACTTGAGTTGGTCCTTCGGACTGCGCCGATTCTCAACCAACTCAGCAGCACGCTTACGCTTTTCCTCTTTACTACGATGGCTCATAGCTCTCCTTTGTACAATTAAACTTCAATTGTAACGGAACTCGTTTGCACTGTTGGATAATGAACTCCCTTGTTCAACACAAGCCAGTAAATAAACTCACTGTCAGCTTCAGGCTCAGCTACTTCTTCCCGCCATTCGTCCCAATAGTCAACAACATTTTGCTCAAAATTAGGATCATTGTGTTGAACTGCACCAATGTAGATCGGCTCTCCCCCGAAAGATCGAGTATAAATACCAGTAATTTCCGTTTGTGGCGTCATGCTTCACCTTTGTTGGCACGGTAATCTCTTACTGCCTGCATAATCGTGGGTCCGCAACCCAGGACTTCAGTGCCTACGGGTGCGTCATACCAGTTGTAAATAACAAACTTACCCTCTTGGTAGCTAAGACTAGGCCCACCGTAATCTGAACCTAAAATTTTGATCAATTCTTTTTCCATTGGCGTCATGTTGCAGTCTCCCTATAAATTTAATTTGATTGGCAACGATTTTCATGCTTCACCTTTGTACAATTAAACTAACCAATTAGGCTTCTCGGGGGCTGCAATCCATACCTGACGCTTTCAAACGGGCACGCTCTTCTGACGCTTTCAAACGGGCACGCTCTTCTGCCTGCAAATAGTATTCATACGAATACTTACCTTGTGCAAAGTCATACCATGCTTGAAAGTGGGCGATGCTCAGCCAGGGGTATTTTGGTAAATGTAACTCAATTTCGGGATACCAACCCAAAGTATCATTCCATTTCCAAGTTATGGAAGTAACTTCGAGTTGCAAAGTCCTTGGACCTTGTTGTGTCTTCCAAGTATTATCGGAATTGATTCTGTCGCCCACATGAGGCAATGCAGGAAGTTCCTTCGGCCACGTTTCAGCCGGTGATAAATCCAAATTTGATCGGCAAACGACTTTCATGCTTCACCTTTGTACAAATTAACTTGTTTCGACAAGGCGTCCAAGAATTTATTGACATTCTTTTGACCTTTGAACTCCAACTGTTCAAAGTTTTGATAGTCAAAAATTGGAGACTTGACCGCTGCTCCTGCTTTATCTTTTAACAGACCACCAAGAGAAGCAACAAGTTCGTTATAATCTCCAACCTCTTGAGTCAGAGTTTTAACGTTATAGGTGGCCGGATGCCACACATACGTAGGTTGTCGCCCTTCGGCATATGCCTCTTCCCAGTCATCCGAATAGGTGCTGGGGCCATACTTCCCCTCATCCTCAATTGTGACCTTCATCGCCGGAAGTTCAGCAATTCTGTCAAGTAAAGTAATGACAGAAATATGGCATTTCAGGAAATTCGCAAGCCCACCACAAGCAGGATTACTTGCGTATTGGGTTTTGCAAAAAGACTGCCATTGCCAACCGGAAAATTTGGTGGGGACAGTTCGTGGTCCTGGTTCAATGCTTCTGGGGTCTTTGTTCTTCCACTTAAAATACTTTTTTGTATTGACTTGTGGACGCCCGCCCTCTTTGTAAATCAAAAACTTTTGATCTTCAAAAGCACAGTAGTCTAAAGTAATTTCTTTAGGATACACACATAGACCGAGATTAACTGGCTCCGAACCAGGACCAGGGATTGCTGTAAAGGCAATTGCCCGCTCTGCGTTTATTCTTTGGCTTTTACGGTCATTCCAGGGATAGGTGAAATAATCCCCAGCTTGAATTAGCAACCACTGAAGAGGGTCATTTGGGTCTTCAATTCGTTGAGAAATTTCCTGTCCGCTTATATCGACAATATCTGTCACTTCATCAAACGGAAGGTCAAGCGCCAGTTGTCGCATTCGCTCGACAAGTTGTGCAGGCCGCTTAGGAGATTTCCCGGTGTATTTGAGCGTGTAATGTACAGTTAATCCCATTTAGGATGTTTCCCTCCCCAACCACTTGTCCTTAGTAATCCAGCCATATTCTGGGAAGTAAACCCAAGTGGCATGGAGAATATCATTTTCACACTTCAGAAGTCCGCATCGGTGCAACTCGTCGGTAATATCACGATCTCTCTTAGAGAGACGAGATACATTGACCCCCTTAAACATCTGAGCAATCTTTTTCAACGAGCCAATCATACCATCCCTTTGTACAATTAAACTTAATTAAGCGGACAATCTTCGAGGTCATTTAAGATACTGAGGAATACTTCTTCGCTCTCACAAATGAAAAAGAATTCAGTTTCACCCTTCGCTTCGTTGGCCGAGACATAAAACACGTTTTGCCCGGCAGGGACTTCAAAGTTGGAGGCTTCTCTCAATCCGGTTAAAGACTTACCGTCCGCAATTTCTTGAAAAAGAAACTGACTAGGTTGTACCATTTCAAATGGCAAGTAATCATTGAGAATTTCATCGGGAATATCTGACTCGGATAGACAATCATCCCAATCATCGTCTTCGTCTTCCGATACGTCAGATTGTCCCTCTTTTTTCCATTCCTCCTCCCCGGCCACGAATTCTTGATCGACCCAACCGGGCTTATCGGTATCATACGTTTGAATGACAAAGCCATTGGTGATTTTTTTATATAGCATTTTTGTGTTCCTCCGCTTTACTGTGTGTAAAAAACAAAACCGGCACTGTCCCCTTGCTAGCTAAGGAAGACAGCCCGGTTAGGCCCCATTTAACATCGAGGGAAGATGGGAGAAACAGATACCACTGTCAGTTTTCCAATCCGCTGCAAAACTGAATAAAGGGCAGGGAGTATAACGCACTACCTACGGGAATTAACGTACTTTCCTACGGGAGTATAACGCACCGCCCACGGCATGCTTTTATTGTCATCTCAGGGACTAGGTTGTTCCTTCGTCGAACGTTTCCTAGGAAAACAGGCGACTCCAGACATCAACTCCAATGGGCCTTTATGGTACGGCCAACCCTTGCAAGCCTACGCTTACATTGTACAACTAAACACTCTCAATTTTCATTCCCACAACTTCTGCCAGTGCTTGTAAAATATCACCGCCATAACAAGGACCAGCGCCATATCCTTTTTTTCGCTGAACAAGTTGATCTTCGGACGAAGCTAATTCCCAGTCATCCCAATTATCGTCCTGATTGTTCAGACTTTGATCGTGATATCCTGCTTTAAAAAGCGTCCACGAATCATTGTCAATTCTGGCTTCGCAGCCGGGATTATCTTTAATAATCTGAACTAGGTCTTTCATAATCTCTCCCTAAACTCCGATGGCAGGATGATCTTGAATGCCAACGATTTCGGCATCTACGATTTCAACGCCGGATTCGCCATAACGAAATGAATAGTCCGCTTCATTGATGACATATTCAGCCAAGTCATCACGATTCTGTTCATACCATTCCTCAGGAACCGGATCAGGCACTTCGACCTCAACCTTGACACAAACATACTTTGTAATTTTCGGCATGGCTCCTCCTAAAGATAAGAAAATTTAATCCCGTGATTTTGACAATACACTTTGACATACTGATAAGCCAAAGCATATGTCGTAAAACTCCCCGTCAGATCAAACAATGCTGGCTTGTTACACCCTTTGTGGTGTTCATACCGCAAGCGAAAATTATTTTCATTTTTGAAGTCGATGAATACCATGTACAACTAAACTCAAGGAATTTCCGTGATTTCTGCGGGCTCCATGTCGTCGCCTTGCCAGTTAATCACTGGCATATCCTCGGGCAGAATGATATCAAGACTGCCATCGTAGTCCTCTTCGGCATTGGTGGGACGAGCTTGAATCAAAACTTCCTTGCCCGAAGGAAATTGCAAAATAACATCGCAATCATTCTCGGGCATTTTGACCGTCTGTGTAGTGAACTTGTAGCCCGTAATACGACATTTAGTTGTTTTGCGTGTCATACTGGCTCCTTGAGTGTCCAAACATGTTCAGTCTCGAAAAACAAGAAGTTGAAATTCCGACGCCCCAACTCTAGGCCAGCAATCAATCGATGCCAACCATCCCCATGCCCCATTACTTCAATTTCTCCAACGTCGTTTTTAAAAACATCTGTCCACAGCGCTTCCATACTATCGGCCCAATATGAAACATAAGGCCAACGAATATGAGTTCGTTGAATTAAACTCATAATTCTTTTGACACGCCGAATATCATCTTGTAAATGATCGGTCCAGCCGAAAAGATGCTCTGCCCGTAGTTTTTGAGATTTTTCTTTTAATTCCGCAATCGAGGCCGACCATTGCCAATGAGCAAGCAAGTCTTTTACCGCCCTGGCTGTGTGGGTTTCAAGTCTATATCGAGAGCCCTCAATATGTTCTTTTTCCAGACAATCACTTGCCTTGTAAAGAGCTTTCTGATAATGGGGGTTGAGTTCGTTATAAGGGATATTCCTTATAACTTTTGTCGGCATAGGAATTATTTTAGTCTTCACTGACAAACTCCACTTGCCCCATAATTAAAAGCTCTTCAATGCCATATACCTTCATGGCGCCACAAGCCTCGCATTTGTAACCACGAGCATCAGGCTCAACACCATATGCTTCTTCGCCGCACTCGGTGCAAAAACCACCATTGTCTTCCGACATAATGGCATAGTCGTCTTCGGTCAACTGAAACATTCGTTTCCTCCAAAGGTTTGAAAACGTTACGCCATCCTTTGTACAACTAAACTAACTCAAAAGGGCGTCCAGTTCTTCCAAGGAATAAAACTCAATGCCGCCCAATTTTTGTTGTATTTCTTGTCAAGCGGGCGGTGAAGTTTTTTTGCCTCACCACACATTCGTTCAATCTCAAGTAAAACCCCTCCGTCATACCACAAACAAAGACGGACAGACCAGTAAGGCACCCTCTGCTCAAACCTGTATAGTTTCTTGAGCAACCGCTTGATTGTGATTTTCTTCTTCTTCTTTTTCAAGTTCTTTGCTCAACTTTCTAGGCTTGTTCATCCAAGGTTGGGGAACAATACAACTAACCCAATCAGATAGACTAGGGATAAACCCACAGTCCTCGATTACGTGCTGCTCACCCACCCACCTTGTAGGAATTATCCTGCCAGTAGATAGTTCGATTGTATTACCAAAGACACGCTCGCACTCAAAAATTCCCTGAGCATGATGCCTCAAAGCACGATGACGAAAATCGCCATGCATTTCCTTTGATGCATCAAACCAATGGTGAATGGGAAGATAATCCTCGACGTTGCCTCCCCATTTCTTTACACTTGACAACGCATGGTGATAAGGATTGGCCAATCAATATCCCTCCGTTTCCATCTCAAAACCAGCTTCCTCACAAAGCTGTTCGGCATATTCCTGCAATTTCTCTGTAATTTCCTCCGCTGCCTCCAAAGCTGGGTCTGTGTAAGCAAGATCGGTGTCCGACCGCTTTTGATCTTCCAACTCCCCAGAAATTTTAATCTTAATGCTATTCAAGATCACTTTGCTCATAGCTACATCCCTCTTTTGAGGAAAATCCTCGTAAGTTGTTTAATTGAAATGGGTTTTGGTTGAAGTTTTTATGCAACTATTCGCCAAAACATAGTAGGATTGGCGAATAGTTGTACAATTAAACTTCTTCCTCAAATCCCTCCCAAGTTTCAACACTCTCTTTGCCTTCGATCTTGATGGTTTCGGCCTCAATATCGAAAATGACCTTGCCATTTACGTAATATTCACCAGCAAAAGTGTGATATTTGTTATAAACTGGCGCAGAAAGAGCATAAGCCAATTCATCATCTAGAGTGGGAACAAAAGGAACTTCCTTATTCTCTTTATTCCACCAGTAGTATTCCTGGCTACCATCCGGATTGTAATGAGTGTTAAAACATGGTTCTGATAGCTCTTTTACCTCGCCACCACGAAGAAAGCATTTAATGCTTTCAACACCACCTTCATCCCCGCCGCCGCAAAATTCAACTTCGACTCGTTCAATGCCACGAAAACGAAGCTCGGTAAACAAAGCTGGACGAAGCAACTGTGTTTCCGAAAGATATTTGCCACCATCGTCTCTGGTAAATCGAGTTTTCATTTTTCCTCCCTTTCTATCGACAATTGTACAATTAAACTTCGTATTCGCTGTCAACCCACTCAGTTTCAGCCTTTTGCATACGAACCTTTTTGTCAGCTACATTCCAAATAACACAACCGCTTACTTGGAACTCACCGGCAAAACTGCCGTATTCATTATCAATCGGCTCAGACAGAGCTTCAATAAACTCCTCGTCCTTTGAGTCGCACTGATAAGGGCTTATCTCGTGATGATTTCCTTTATCATCAGTGAGAATTACATTATCAACACCACCTTCATCCCCGCCCCCACTAAACTCGACTTTCGCCTCGGCCATGCCACGACGAACCAGTTCCTCAAACGCTTCTTGACGATTCATTTTATCCTCCTTCTCCAGGAAAATCCCCCCGTTAGGGATGTAGAAACCAACCAATAGATGAAAACAATGGACGCAATGGCAAGTAAAAATGGAAGAATTAAAATGATAATGTAAATTGCTGCCACAACAGCAGCAATGACTGCAATTACCCCGCCCAACATCATCATTGCATCTTTCATTTTCAAAACCTTATAATTGTGGACGCTCTATTCAACTGAGCTACAGTCTTGTGACTGACAGGATTTTAACCTGCGACCTTCCACAATTTAGCGTATAATTTCCTCAATGGCCAGACCGTCAAATTCATCGAAACACTTTTGACAGACTTCCCCTCTTACAACCTTGTGTTTTCCACAGTCCAGACACCGCCCAAAAATAATCCTATATAAATATAGAAATTTATTGGGGTATTGCTTGGAATCAATCCAAATTGACAACAAACGGTTGTACAACTAAACCTCCTCAAGATTTATCTTACGTCTGTATGATCTAATTCAGCATAACCACCACAATTAGACCAAACAGGGATAATCACTCTTCCAGACACTTCCGTTGGATTGCCTAAGACATATCCCGGCTCCCACGTTGTATCAATACGAACTTCCACTTCATCCCTATTTTGAAGCTTTTGGGCTTCTTGTTTTCTCATACTTCCTCCCATTCCACATAGCCATCAGCTTCGCTCAATGCAAGCCGAAAAGCCTCTGCCTCTTCCTCAGTGTTAAATTCATACACCGAAGGCTCGTCGGGATTTTCCTGTTGGTTGCGAAAACTTTCGCTACCCCAGAGAACCTTCACCGTGCGTTGGTTGGAAGCATTTTCTCTGTCTAGATCGTAAGAGAACCACAACTCATTTTCAAATGCTTCCACTACATCGTCTAGGGGAGAGCGTTCATAGTTTAATTGTAAATTACACTTATGCGCATCTACAATTAAGTCTCTGAGTCGTTTGTTGAAATCGTTGATTGTTTCTTCTGTAACAGGCATGTTGATTCCTTTGTACAAATTAACTTAATGACCCCGGTGGGACTCGAACCCACGACTCTCCGGTTAAAAGCCGGAAGCTCTGCCAACTGAGCTACGAGGTCTTCAAATGCTCCGCAAATCTTTGCTGGATATTCCCATGACCAAATGTCAAATTATTCTCACATATCCATGTAAGAAACAACTGAGCAGTCAGGTATTCAGCTTGAGTTAGCTGTTCCTCAATATAAGGAAAAACTTCATCAGGATCAAACCCGCCTGCTTGAGAAGCACCCTTCAAAAGAAGAGTCCGTAGCTTATCGGACAACATCGATCTTTCACGAGATACACTGCGACGAAGTTGGTCAAAATGATTCATATCACTCCCTTGTACAAATAATCAATGCGGCTCCCCAATTCCCAAGCAAACCGCCATCCACCCTGGAAGGATACAACAAATATAATATTTTGCCTCTTCCAACGTCATAGGATCAGGCAAATTATAATACATTTTGCTGCCCGTAGATGGCCGCTCAATGCGAACGAAATGACTTCTTTCCTCACAATCCATTAGATGTTAATTCCTTCTCCAAAAGGATCATCAGGATTTACATGGCAAGTCTCGACCACTTCCCAACCAGGAAAATGAACGTAAACAAATCGGTCAATCAACCACTCGCTCATAGCCACTGTCAATTCAAGGGTCATGTAACTGCCCGTGGATTTACGGACAATACGTGCCCATTTCAGCTCTTCGTTCATGCAATGTCCCCGAAATGATCTTCGTGACCAGGATTATAATAATCCTCAGGATCATATTCCAAATCCCAATCATCAACCTCTTTCGTTTCCTCAAGATGACAAATAGCATCGTAAATACGATCCAATTCAGAATCATATTCTGTAAGGTAATCATCATACCACTTTGCAGCTTGTTTTGCCTCTTCCTCAGTCGGAGCAATGGGCGGATCAATCTTGAAGTGCAAGCGAACACAGCGAGTCGCCCAATCAATATCAGGACCAGTTGCAGGCCAACCATCACCATTGGAGGTGCGCCAACAACCAGGATCGCCCGGCTGATAAGTGTAATCCAATTCCAAGTCAATAAACGTGACATTAGGAATCGGAAACGAATCATCAACCTTTTGAGTTAATGCAAATGTGTTCATTTTATTTCCTTTAGATTGGGCTCCCAGGTGGGTACGTGCGGTAAAACGCATTTCTTACATCCCGGCGACTCACAGACTACTCACAAAGGATCACTTGGTATTCGTCTGCTAACCCAATGTACAACTAAACTAGTTCCTCTTCAGGAACAGATAGCTCCCGAAGACGAGCCCGAAGACGCTCAATAGCATCCTCAGCCTCGTAATAATCATGCAGAGCTTGATCCAACTCCCTCTGCACACTTTTGATTTCTTCATCTCGATCCATGAATCCGCCGATACTAACCATGCCACCACCACCACCATTAGTATTTACATTATCCAGAATGCGATATACATTTACAGGATAATGCAACCGCAGTTGTTCTGCTCTGCTTAGCGCCTCAACATCAGACGCCGCTTCAAACTCTCCACGAGGATGGTTGCCCTTCTCAGTTCGTCGCTCAGAATCCCAGAAATATCTTGGCATTTATTTCTCCCAAATTACAAAATCTTCAAGTTTCGCTGGAATATTGTTGATCCAGCCCGGTGAAATTTCTTCTTCAAACCAACAATTTCCACCTGCATCCAAATGCAAATCCTCGGGCAGGCCCAAAACCATCGGTTGACAATTCAATCTCTTAGCCCTCTTAATTGCCGCCGCCTTTGATTTGTAAAATTTGACACAAGAATTGTAAGTGCCAAAATTCGCAAACGTTCGCCAAAGGAAATCACAACAAAGGCGAGCCTTGGTTGTTTTGTCAATGATAATGTATTTCATGTTTTTGCTTTGTACAAATTAACTCAATCGCTGCTGTCATATGATTCGACATGATCGCACTTATCACAACGATTGACATGCCAACAATTGCCATAATGGCTAATGCCGGCCTCATGGCACTCTTGGTGGCTCAATTCCCGATACTCATGGTCACAACCAATGAGATAATACTTGGGACTTTCCTGCCAGTGAATTTTGCCTTCTTTCAAAGTCCACTTTTGAGGTTGCAAAATTGCAAAAGCACAGTTGAAATACCACTCAATTGTGAGACTGCGGAACATCTTGCCAATTTGGACTTGACGAAATTCCGTATAGTCAGGCCGACTCCTCCCAGCAACATGCCAATATTCATGCCAAGTTGCCTTACGATACGGTTTCGGCAAATGATTGAAATCACCAGGATCGGTAATCCAATCAATTTCGCTCAGAATCTTCTCGGATTTCTTTTCGTCAATATGGACGAGTTTTTGTAGCACGTTATTCTCCCCGGTAACGACCTTTCAAAATATGAAGAATTGCCGCTCGTAGCAACGGTGTAATCTGAGGTTGGGTAATCAAAATTGCCTCAAGATGATCTGTGTCCAATTCGACAATTTTACGAGTCTCTGCCTTGGATCGCCCCTTAGGACCATAAGAAGTCCAAGTCATCGCACCCAACATGCCAGGAACAGATTCTTGCAGTTCTTTAACCTGCTCGGCAGTTTGATAGTTGTAATCAACCTCGATAGTAGCCATTGTACAATTAAACTCCTTCCTCGTTCATCCGGTCTAGCTCATTGGCACACCACTCAGCCTTCATGTCGTCATTTATGCCGACCGCCCCTACTGCCTCTCGGGCATGTGCCGTCAGTTCGTTGAAAATGCGAACTAAATTATCATCTTTACTCGACCAAGCCGGGTGTTGAGAGCCAATAAGAAGTAGCGCTTTACGATAACTCATTGGGGCTTGCCCTTCTGTATGATTTCACTTTCCAGATCAGCTATGGAACGATAATGATTATCCAATATATGAGCCAAGGCATAAAGCCTCTTGTCCTCATATTCTTGTTCTTCTCTGAGCGGGATTGGCAACCCTCGCTCACACCGCAACCTATATGCTATTTCCCAGGTAATCATTCGCTCTCCCATACCCAAAAAAGCCAACGATAAATGGAGGGGTTAGCATACAAAGTCAAGCGCTTGGGCCAGATATATCTCCACCAAGTTCGTTTAACAGAATGAACACTAATCTTCATCTTCGTCATGCTCCACACGATCATTGACAAAATTGATCAACTGATCCGTGGTCAAAACGTCCAACAAACCCTCAATCAAATTTGAATATGATTTCAATTCAGGAGAAACCCAATTCCACAAACGCTCTACCTGAGCTTCCCGCTCAAACTGACTTTCCTCCACCTCACTGATATCTTCTCCGTGTTCATTCAAGCGGAAGAACTCAGGATCAGACCCTTGTTCTTCTAACAAGTGTGCCATCAACTGTGGCGACACTTTTTTAGACTCCTGAACGTCCACCGAAACCGAATATTCATTGGATGCATCATATGATAACTGATTAAGCCCACAATAGTCGTAAGGAAAATCCTCGGAGAGAACCTCCACAATAAGAATCGTTCGGTAAAAGTCTCGCTCCGATGCCATCGAAGTCCCTCCAACTTACTTGAAATTAAAAAAGTTATAGATGATACGAAAAGGATTAAAGTGATAATTTCAACACGATAATCCCGCATCCCCATACAAAAGTTGGTGAGGCATGTAAATATCCCAAACACGCCCCACCAACACATTGTACAACTAATCTTCGTAGTGATTGAAACCGTTGACACTCTTGCATTCCTTTACATAAAAGTGCTTGTGCCGCTCCAAGGGATTCTTCACACCAGGAGAACCCTGACACAACACAATCCCAAATTTAACCTGACCGAGATTCCCCACAAATCCATAAATGGGGAAAGCACCCTTGTCCATCGGCTCAAACCAATCAGGATATTTTTTATAAGCTAGCTCCAAAATCGGTCGCTTCCCAGGCAAACAAAGTCGGGTAATGACTTGAATTGCTTCCCCTTCCCAATTAGTGCGGATAAATCCCACACACCCCAAATCATTGAACCCTTTATGCCCAAGCACAGGAATCCCGCAAAAAGAAGGAACCTGAACCATAGTCCCACCAATATTAACAGCAACAGTGTTCATTTCCACTCCTTTTCTACTTGATATTCAATCTTGGCCTGTGAATCAGGGTGCCAAGGATTGTGGGATGTTTCTAATGCCATATCCTTGTAAAAGCCCAAGGATAAGATCGTTTTACATCCCAAAATAAATGGAAGAATTACTAAGAATATCCAACGCCTCATATGCACCTCCTTGTACAATGAAACTTACTAGATAAAAAATAAGAACCGGGCCAGAAATCTATCCGACCCGGTTCTATTTTTTACACATCGAAGGCTTACGCAGCCGCCTTCGTAGTGGACTTCTTCTGAGAGGTCTTGCGAGCCGACTTCTTCGGCTTCGACGCAACAGCCTTCTCTGCCGGGCGACCACGCTCCAGCTTGACACCCGCCTTCTCAGCCAACTTGTAGATCGTCGGCAGGCTGATGTTCAGAGCCTTGGGAACCAACTTCAAGTTGCGCTGCTTCGCAAGCTCAGTCTTGGGGCCAGCATTCAGAATCTCACGAGCCTGAACACCATTGAACTTCTTGACGAGCGAAGCAATATGCTTCGCAACGTTGCCCGTATAAACGGTCGGGCGGCCACGACCACGCTTCTTAGTACTCATATGCGTAAGTACCTCCTGGTAGTTTACCAGTGTGACCTTTCAATCAGAACAACGTGCTCTATCGTCCAGTCACAAAAACCAAAAATTTCCAAACCGTTCAGCTTTCCTTTGTACAAACAAACTCGACGCTTTTCTTTTTTCCCGCTCATATTTGATTATAGATCAAATTTCAGCAAAGTAAATTGTTTTTCTCAAAAGTCTCAAAATGAGACAAAACAAATAAAAAACCCCTCGGAAGATCACAACTCCTCCGAAGTCTCAAAATGAGACAAAACAAATAAAAAACCCCTCGGAAGATCACAACTCCTCCGAGGGGTTTCCGAACTACCGCCGGCGCAGCAGTATCACCCTACTTCTACAACTTCACTAGGTTCACTATCCTCATCAGATTCCAATGGACCCTGATAAGGACGAAATGCCCACAACGGACAAGTCCTAACAGGACAATGACGAACTTCCGTCGTCTGCCAATTAGAACAATCCAAACATTTCAATTTCACAGCCGCAGTCCGACTGCCACCCTTAATCTGCTCCACCAAATTAAGAAAACGCTCAGGATTGGCAAAATGATTCATTTTGCCCTCATATACCACATTCTCTTCCAATTCTTTGTGCGCAGTAGAAATTTCAGGATTAGCCGCAAATTTTTCCGCCTTGGATCGACGACCGCCCTTTCGACCCTCGGCCATCGCCTTCTTTTGCTCGTCCGTCATCGGACCACGGCCACGACGACCTGCCTTGGTCTGATGAGGAATTTTCCAAGCCTGAACCCGTAACATAACCACAGAAGGTGAAATCTCAGGCAAATCCTCAGACGCACGAGCAAAGTTATTGTAAATTTTCGCCGTAACCTTCCACAACTCGTTCAGGTTTTTCAAAGGACCATCCTTCTCTGCCCGCTCCACCGATTCCTTCAAAAAACCCTCGTCCACCTTAATTGTCTTTTTAGCCATAGTATACCTCCCTAGAGGGATATGATATTTTCCCAATTACGACAACACTGCATTGTACAAAAAAACTCAGTAATTCACAAGCAGCTTTTTTGCACGATTTATATCCAAATTGTTAATTTGAATACTCAGTGCCGTTAGGATTTACTTGAACATTCCCAAATTCTTCCTCTTCTCTAATCTGCGCCCTGATTTCCTCTATGCAATTATCCACATAATTTTGGATTACACAGAACTTATCCAACCGCTCACGACTAGAGAAACCTTTGTATTGATACAAAGTTGTCAGCTTGCGAAGAATAAGCTGGACAAGATTTGTCATTTTATTTTCCTTGCTAATCGCTCAATCTTCTCATCCTGAGTTGCTTCACGCAATTTACCAGGACAAAATGACCATTCATCTACTTCTTGGTGAATGTTGTTCGGCCCAGAATGATACCACCAAATCTCTTTGTGGCACACCGAACAAATATACATTTTTTTGTTAGGCATTTTTGCCATGTACAATTAAACTCCAAGTAGCCCCGGCTAGAATCGAACTAGCGACCTGCGGCTTATAAGGCCGTCGCTCTAACCACTGAGCTACGGGGCCGACATGCTAAGGGACCATATCAAATTGGAACGTAAATTCCTCGAACCCTATACCACGGAACCCACACAATCGATCTAAATCGTGCAGGGCTCGAAATATCCTTCCAAGGCCACTTTTCAATTCCATTAAATTGATCCGCCGTGACATCCAAAACTGTATTTTTAATCTCAACCCAACAATGAGATTCACCAAATACAGTTCCCTCAAAAAAATCAGAGCCAGGAATGTCCCTGCACAGATATGCACTAGCATCCCCGCACAACCCCTCAGACTTTCCCCAACCCTCCTTCATCACCCATCGACGAATACGACGAGCAACACGAAGAATGTCCTCAGGAATTTTCTTTTCAATTCCAATTGTGCGAATTTTTGTCAACATTGGCAATCACGCTGATAAGGGGTATCCTGCTCGTGACGATAATTTTCCCGCTGCTCCTGACACCAACGCTCTTGATCCCGACCAAGCTCAAATGCCTCGGCTAATGCTGCCACTTGATCAGAATAAAGATTATACTTTTCAGCAATTTTTTGCAATTCGTCGTTCATTAACAAAATCCCGTGTCTTCCAAACATCCAGAACAAGAGATTCAAGCCTATCTTTGATTTTCATTTTTTCTCCAAATAAAGCAGGGGACCAGTTGCCCAGTCCCCTGCTGCCCAAATTGAAGTCGCTCATCAGTTTCAGATAGATGAGCACAAACAGACTTCACCCCTATTATACCTAACTCTAAGGGATTTGTAAAACCCACCGAACACACTGGATCAACAAAATCCAACCCAAGAGCATTAAACACAAGTTAAGGAAAATTATCGCCTTTTGTCGCATTTTTCGCTCGCCTTTTCTTTATTCTGTCCCAACGATCTCGTAACGCACTCTGCAAATAGTCAAAGTAATCGTCAACCTGCTCGTCGTCAAAATCGTATTTCTCCGTGACCCGTTCCGCCTCCAGTGCCATCTCATCAGCATAACGACGGTCAAATAGGAACTTCGGATGGTCTGTTGGGGTGTTCATAGCTAACTCCTAGCGAAAACACTAATTTCCGCTGCCGCCCTTCTGTACAAATAAACTCCATATACTTTAATTTTAAGATTTCGCCGTTGTACAAATATACTCTCGATTAACTTTTCATTTACTTTTTCCTGACTTACTTTTATTTTATCTATCTTCCCCCATTTAACCCACATATAGTGTATATCATATATAAACGCACATAAATAGCATATAAATACATATGACATAAAGACTTGGAACGATTTCAGAGGGTTGTGAAATGGTTCCCATAGGGATTTTTTCTTGATTGTTTTGTCAAAGGGGAAGAAAATAGAAAGGGAAAGAAGGACGGGCTAAGACCAAACATCCCCACTTTTCCCCATTTTTCTCCATTAGAAAAATCGAATTGTTGTTTTCAATTTATTTGTCCAGCGCACCAATTTAACCTTATTTTCACTATTTTGGGTCACATTCCCACAAAACTCCTACTAAATCTTCATGAATTGGGCACGAAACCCACACTCAGTCCCAATTCCATTCTATTAGTATTTATTCCATTGCTTCTTATTTAATAAACACAAGCCCCTACAGGCCATTCTGACATCTATTGAGTCCCTTTTTATTAAAACAAAGCATGTTTTTTAATTCTACAATCCCTAATAAGGCCAATTAGGCTTATTATCTTATTAGAATATAAGTTTTTAAAAGAAAAAAGAATAATTTAGAATCTCAAAAGGCTTCGATGGGTTCGTAGAGGCATTAAGCAACAATAAAATAAATAGAAAGAATAGAATTTAATTAAAATGAATAGAATGGGAAATGGTAGATTAGGTTGGTGGTAGATTTTTGTTGAGGATTTGTGTATGCGTGTTGGGCATATGTATGCGGGTGTGTGTATACGCATGTGGGATATATCCTGCGGGCGGATACATCCTACGAGGATATATCCTGGTGTTATTCTAGGACTTTTGTAGTTCCTTGTCTGTGAAATTTAGTTCCATCATCCCATCCAGCGCCGTTGAGATCATCTGGCGAGTGAATATGAATGATAACTTTATCCATAACTCTGTTCCCTGAGAACGTATTTTGTTCCCAGATAATGGTAGCATACATTGGTTCATTTTCTGGGACATCTTTTATAATTTTTGATTTAGTTTGATAGGACCACCAAGTTCCGTGTTGTCCGAAGAGGGGGATAATTTCATCATTAACCATGATGCTATATTGTCCTGGGAGGTGCATGAAGACTCTTTGGACATTTTCATAGGTGGTTTTATATTTCCCATTTGGGAGCAATTCTGTTTTGGGCAATCCTATAGTGGGATCGGGTCTCATATAGGCTTGTAGTGCAACAAACCCTATGATAAGGATAATCATCCCAAGGCATCCGATGCTGCACCTGTATTTCTAGATATTTTCATATTGGACAGACCTTCTTAATTAATTTTACAGCATCGCAGCCGTAGGTATTGTTTGGTGACATATAGCAATTTCTTAGAACGTTCAGATTTTTATCTTTTTGTAACCAATCTGTTCGTATACCACGGGCGGCTCGTAAGATAATATTTGATATTGGCGAGGACCAATCCAAGTGTTTCTCACGAGGGTTTTCCCAAAATGTTTGAAACACAGTTGGAATCTTGGTAGCAGCGGCTTCTAGAATTAGTATTTCTTTTTGCGGATTAATTACTTGACATTCATAGAGTTCGGCATCGAGAAGATTACAGAGTTTCAGATATTTTGTTGCACTTTCCAGTTCATTGAAGACGAAGAGTTTACTTTTTTTGTGTTTGGGAGTAATCCATTGATTTACTTTATATTCAACTTCGAGATTTTGTGGCAAAACTTTTGCTAGAGACAGTAATTTTGTTGAATTGCGTCTTACAATTTTATAGAATTTTGTTTGGATTAAATTATTCATGTTGGATAGACCTTTCTAGGACTTTTGTGGTTACATCTCTAGACATTTTCATTTTCTCTCATATAGTTAAATAAATGTTTTACATCCCCCCAATAATCATAATCATCTGAGAGTTTAGCTAACTTACTATTTTTTGGAATTAACTGAGCGGGTTCGATTAATTTGACAGCATCACAGACATAAGTTCCTTTAGGAGCAGGTGCCGTTGAGACATTTGTTTTTCTTTGGAAAATTTTTAGAAAGTTCCATTTAGGTTCTTTCCACATTTTTTTATTCCAAAAGTTTTCAAATTCTACAAATTTCCCTAATCCGGTATATCCTGCTGTGTATCCTGTTGGTCTTGGTTTGACAGCTTCGCATTTGAAGATATCGAACTCACAACGAAAGAACACCAATACATTTGAAAAGAATTTTGCTGCATCGCCCCATTCTTTAAAGACGAATAACTTTGAATTTCCTATTGGTTTAGTCCATTCGCCTATTTTGTATTCTTTGATATAATTTTTTTCTTTCTCGTATACGGAGGTAGCTTCTAGGACTGACAGGTATTTGTCATTCTTTTTGCAGACTACTTTGTAGAAGTGCATTATTTTCCTACTTCATCTAGCATTTTGTTGAGATAATCTACATCGGTTTTTAAATCATCATAGTTAGCATATTCTATTATTACATGTTCTAGCGTATTGTTTATGGCTACTTTTGGTTGCAGGATGATATCGAGGGTAGTGGAGATAGGTACGATTTTATATCCAACGAAATTTTCTAATTGGAAGCATCCTCTTTTTGATGGTAGTTTTAGAAAGTGGTTCATATAGGGTAGACCTTTTTGATTAGTTTTACGGCATCACAGTAGTGAGTGTTATTTGGGGCATCATATGTTCGGAGGTGTTTATTATCTTTTTCAGGGTGTTTCCAAAACTTTAGAAACAATGCTGGATTATCGATTTGTTTGAAACCTAAGATGCAATTTCCTGGGATTGGATTAACGACTTCGCATTCGTAGACTTCATTGCCTGGGAGGAAGGCGTGGCATCTTGCATAAGTTGGTTCTTTGAAAACGAATAGTTTGCTATATTTTTTCTTAGGTTTGACCCATTCATTTAGTTTATATTCAATTTTAAGATTCTTTGGAATATTACCACAGGACAGTAGTTTGTTGCCGTGGAATACAACTTTATAGAATTTTGTTTGAATTAGATCGGCTGGTGGTTGTTTTTCATTCATTTTAATTTCCTTGTTAATTTAACAGCATCGGCAACATAAGTTCCAATTGGTGCGTAATACATTAAGGAATTTATTGTCCTCAAGCTGGTCCGTAACACTTGTATACCTTTATCTCGGTCTTCCTGCATCTCAGCCCATTGAGCTTTATCCCAGAAATTTAAAAATGCTGCATAATGATTTTCTACATAGAGTGAATCGAGTATAAGCGGGCAGACTATGGGGTTTATAACTTCGCATTCGTAGAGAATTGTATTTCTTGTGCATTGCTTTTGATATTCGAGAGCAATTTCTTTAAGTTTGAAGATGAATAATTTTGAGTTATCTTTTGGTTTGACCCATTGATTAAGTTTATATTCAATTCTTCTATTAGTTGTAGCAAGCGAGTGTAGTTTGCCGTGATTTTCTTTAACTATTTTATAGAATGTTTTCATTGTGGTAATTCTTCTACTGAGTAATTTCCGTAGACCCAGACTTCACGATTATCGCAATAGAAGTAGATAAAACCTTCGGCATACGAAGTCGAGATAGATGGTTGGTTATCGGCCATCCATTGTCTTACTGTTTCGCCGCCGCTATATTGTGTAACTTTCCATTTGGATTGTTGTGGGTTTTCTGGTGGTGGGACGCATCCGACGAGCAAGAGTGAGAGCAGGAGTAATTTTTTCATATAATTATTTCCTTTGTTAGTTTAACTGCATCTGCTGTGAGGGTTCCTCTTGGGGCTCGGATCAGGGTTAAATCACTAGTTTGAATTTTCAACATTTCGTTCCACAGGTCAGTGGTTGGGGGTGGCCCATTCATTTAGTTTATATTCGATGGAATGTGCATTCCAATTAAATTTAGAGATGGACCAAACTTTGTTATTTACACATAAAACAACTTTGTAGTATTTTTTCATAATTCTATTTTCCTTGTTAGTTTAACTGCGTCTGCTGTGAAAGTGCCCATGGGTGCTTTTCTAGTATTGAGTCCTATATGCACAATGGCACTTGCAGAACGAGTTTCACATAACCGCCAAAATTCACGAATGCTTGTTGTGAGTGAGACCCAATAACATTTTGTGGGATTTACAACTTCACATTCATAGAAGGCCAATGGTCCTAATGGTTCTTTTAAGCCAATATCTACAAACATTTCTACGAATTTTAGATCATTAAAAATAAATAGTTTTGAATCGTATGATGGTCTGGTCCATTCATTTAGTTTATATTCAACGACACGATATTTCAATCTTTCTGGGATGCCATATATTACATCGCCAGAGCAGACGTTGACTGAGTAATGTCTATTTTTGACAGTTTTAACAACTTTGTAGTATTTCATTGTGAATTGGCTTGATGAGTTTTAGGGAGTTACATCCGTAGGTGTGTTTTGGTGTGGCTAGTCGGATTCCACAGTATCCCGTTAATCTATGATTTCGCCAAAATGAATTGATAGCTTGATCGTGAAGGGTTGCCATGTGTTTTAATGGTTGTGGTTGTATTGTTTCACATTCGTAGATAACTACTTTTACGGACGGAGCAGTTGCCAAACACGTTGTTAATTCATCTACAAGGTTACTTGCGTGTTCGAGGCTATCGAACACGAATAATTTGGTTGGGGGTTTTGCTGTAATCCATTCGTTTAACTTATATTCTAATACCCAATCATTGATATCTTTTACGATTTTACAAACGGACTGTAATTTCTCATTTTCTTTAATGAGAACTTTGTAGTAAATTTTTTGTGGTTCATCCATTTGACTATTCTACTTTCTTTTTTAGTTTAATGGCGTCGGCTACCAATGTTCCGATGGGTGCTGGGAGGCAGGTGATTGTGCTAGATGTATAGAAATCGTTCCCGACCAATTCAATTCCAGAGAATAATTTCATTCCTAATTCGGATTCCCAAAATGATTTAACTGGGTCACTATTGTGAAAATGGGGCATATATCCGGCGACGATAGTTTTTAATGGATTTTGCAGCTTACATTCATATAATTGTGGCGTGATTTTTAAATCATTAGGGTAACTTTCTCGTGCAAAAACTTTTGCACGAGTTGCATCTTCAAATGCAAATAATTTTGATCGTATTTTTGGTTTAGTCCAGTTGTTTATTTTATATTCAACAATTCTATTTTCCCACAGCGAAGGCGGTATCCAGGCTGCGGAGGCTGACAGCAACTTGCCATCAATTTCAACGACAATTTTATAATATTTCATAGTTTATCCATTTTTCAATAGCGAGACAAATTGCAGGAGAAAGATGGTAGAAGCTGAAATAGAGACTATTGCTACAATGACACTTGGCAGAGAGATTGAAGCTAATTCACAAGCAGCCATTATACTCATAAGGGCGGCGGCGATCCATGCGAAAGTTATTTGTTTCCAGGATGGAAATTTACTTTCTGTGGGTTCGTAATGTTTTGGGGATTGATATGGGTTCATAGTATTTTTGGCTTGTTTGATGATTTTCGTTTTCTCTTCAAGACATTTTGGCTGAAGATATAATTGGCATATTTAATTTCAACATTTGGATTTTTATAAGCTTCGCTTTCTTTCCACAATCTTTGATTTTCTTCATAATCTTTATAATCTCGTTGGTTCCAGGCGCCGGTTTTGTTTCTGGGATTTGGATCGTGTGTTTGGTGTATACAGTAGCAGCTATCGGTAATATCGACGCAACAATTATGTTTAATAGCTGTATAGATCATCCAACTATCCATAATGGTTCTTCCCACGGCAAAGGGCGGCATATTTTTGTCTTGAAAGAATCCATTTGACCACAGAAAAATATCGCCTGCACCTGGGTGTCCTGGTTTAGTTTTTAACTGTTCATAGTTGCCAAAAATGAGTTCATTTACTTTACAATCGTGTCGTCTGGCGCCGGCGAAGAAGGTGGGCAGTTGTTTGTATATTTTTTGGGCGACTTCGATTAATTTTTGAGGCACGATGATATCGGAGCTAATCCAAGCTATTATTTTATTTTTAGATAATTTTTCTCCTTCTTCGACTACGGCATTGCCGAGTGGTGTTTTATTTTCTGTGCAAGCGATATCTGGAACATGAATTAGGTTATATTCTTTACATATTTCATTAGTTCCTGGGTGGTCATTTCCGAAGACGATAATTTCTGGCTTGGGTGTTAATTGCAGCCAGGAATAAATTGCATTTTGTTGGATGGTTGAAAATAGTGGGTCTTCAAAGGAGCGAAATGTAGTTATGATGGTGATCATACGGGTCTTAGAAGTTTAACTGCATCTGCAATTAGTGTCCCAGGCGGTGCATCGACAAGCAATGACTCAGGTATTGAATTTATACTAAATTGCTCGGTTGTATTTTTCCAAAATTCGTTAAATATACCTTCAAGATAAAATCCCATAGGATTAGCATTGAATCCTAATATTTTACTGATGGGTTTTGGATTAATTGCTTTACATTCATATATGTGAATTTTATTTTCATTGGCGGCTTTAAAATCTTCGGCATTTTTTAAGGTTTTAAAGACAAACAATTTACTATGTGGGTCTTGAGGTCTAGTCCATTCATTAAGTTTATATTTAATACTCCATTGGCTACAAAACGAGGCAGAATAAAAATGTTTTGTTTGAACATGAGCAACGGCTTTATAATAGATTTCATTCATAGATTTCAATATCCATACAAACTTTTAGAGAGGTTTGTTCAAAGACGGGTTTTTCGAGATCGCCTATTAATTCTTTTTCATCATCCTTCGTACAAATTTTTAGATTTATCAATCGGCATACATGATTTGTGGGCTGAACAGGTCTGAGGTAAAGTGGTTATCCCAACAATCGACGATGAGAACATTAGTTCTCGTAAAACCAACTGCTAAGTAAACATCATTAAATGTATTGCTGATAAGAAAATTAGCTGATGGAAATTCATTGAGAATAAATTTTACTGTTTGTAAGATGTTTAATGGAATTGGCTGAGAATACAGGGAATTTAAAATTTCCCATTGGGTGCCACACCACTTATATTCTTCGGGTTTTTCGCTCCAATATTTGCTTGTCTTACAGGTTTCATCTCCTTTTTTGAGTGGAAACCATCCGAAATTCTCCCGATGGAACACTTTATTTTGATATTGCATAATTTCGTATTGATCATAAACGCCGATATTTTTTTCTTTTAGAAAAAGTTTTAATTTTTCCAAATACAAAGGAAATGGATTATAAGTAATGCTATAGCATATTTCTTTATATTTTTCATACAGGGGTGAGTTAAGGAAGTTGAAACACATATCCTCATCGGTTAATTGACGGGGTTTTGGCTTATCTTGTGCGGTCATGATTACTTCTTGTTCAAGGCGTTGTTGTTCATGTTGGGCAATGCGTTTTTTAAGTTCATTTGTCTCTTTTGTCAAGGCTAAGGATTCTTCCATTTCATCTATTTTTTTAGAGAACCATTTCATGATTATTCCACTGGGGTTGTTGAGTGATCTTCTATGTAAATTGTTTCTCCAACCATTTCGGTTGTTTGCCAAGCGCCGCCTTCGACTTCTTTGGCATTGTGGATATGAATTGTGGTTATTCCATTTTTCATTTCCATCCACATATCGTCGCCTTTTTCTACATCATCCAGTAGTTTAACTTTATGACTTCTGAATGAGATAGATTTTAATTCATCGTATTCTCGGACTAGGACACTATATCGTCCTGGCTCATGCATAAAGACTCGTTCAATTGTTCGAGATTCCCCTTCACGCAATGGATGGCCGCAGCCTGCGACAACTAACAATAAGAGTAGAATTAATTTTTTCATTTTATTCGTCCTGTTATTCCGGATTGTGTGCCGATCCAACCGAGATTGCTTGTTACTTTTTCAACGCTATTTTTCAGGTATTTTACTTTTTCTGCGAGAATGCAAGGGAGTTTGATGACGTTATCTTTGTGATCGCATTCTTGTTCAAAACCTTCGGCATATTTTCCTTTATATTTCACTTTGACCAGATAGAGTTGTTCTGTGATATGTTCGTATGCCATATTAAACGGTCGAGCGTGGATTAAGGCATCTTCTTTAGTTTTGAAAACATGAAAGCCCATTGTGTCTTCATGGTAAACATCAAAATCATATCGATGATAACTTATCCATCTAGGCACCACTTTTCCATTTTCTATTTTTATAATTTTCCATCCCACTTCAGGAATGAAGAGGTTTTTAATTTGTTGGAAAACGGAAGCCTCTTTACAGGAGACTAGAGACATTGGTAAGTTTCCATCGTTTTAAATCAATAAGATCGATTTGACATTCTACGTTATGTGCTTCTTTGGCTCGTCGGGCAAAGTCTTCAGCTTCTTCTAGAGATTCAAAGAGAAAATTATATGGTGGAAATGGTGGTGTTGGATCGTATTGGTGAAAAACTAAAAGTGATTCACCGGACAGTCCATTTTCTTCGAGTTTTGTTTTTATTTGTTTTAGGGATTCAACAACTTGTTCGGGGGTAAGTTCGATTTGTCGTTCTGCCATTTTTTCTCGAATGGTAGAAATGGCTTGTTGTAACTCTGGTGTGGCTTCCATTGGATGACGCTCTCGGCAGGTTGCGGTTCAGAAAGTTTAATCATGCCCCATGCAATTGCAATGCCTCCAATTATACACAAACACCAGAAAGCGAGAACCAAAAAGATGTTAAAAACTATTTTGGCAACAGCAAAAATCTTCTCTAAGATTGTAGTGACATTCTCTGTGAAGTTTGTGATTTTTAAATAAAGGAAATATTTAACCATGTCTTAGATAGCGATCTATCAGACTATTTTTTGAAGTATTGGTTGGTAATTTAAAACATCCATTGCCGTTGCCTTGCGAGAGGCAACCGACAGCGAATGATAAAAAATCAACAATACCTCTACAAATTGATCCAATCATCGTTTTGTTCATGGCTAATATCTATCAATTCTTCTTTGGACAGAAATTTACCTTCATATCCAGTTTCTTCTAGAATGGTCATAATGTGAACCAATTCTTCCCTGTCAAGCTGATCTTTGGGAAAGAGCGAATATGGAGTGATGTTGGTGATATAAGCGCCACTTTCACCATGATCGCAAAAGATGGATACTGCGTATTTGCTGATAAGGATTTCGCAATCTTCGAGGATTATATTATACAAATAATCTTCATCTGCGATATCTTCTGAAAATTCAAATACCCGATCATCTTTGAGAAGAAATTTCATGTATCACCTTTTGATTTAATATTGCATAAATAATTACAAAGTAAAGGAGTGCTTTATGTTTCGTAAATTTAGAATTAACTTCATTAAGTGTAGAGTCAATTTTCTAGCATGGAGAATGGCTCGTTTGCAACGCAGGCTAGTTCGTTTAACCGAACGTCAAGAGCGATTAGAATCTCAAGAGTAATTACTTCTTCCAGGGCTTGATTGTTTTGACATTATTTTTATGTCGAAAATATTCTTGTTTTCTGCTGTATTCTCTTGCATTTTCATCAAGCTTATCCCACTGCCGTTCCATAATCCATCCTAAGGCTTTTTCTAAAAGAATAAAGCCATAAAAAGGCAGTGACAAGATATTAAATAACATTTTCAGTGCGGGAACTTCTGGCAAGTCTTCCCATTTATAGGGATTCTTGTTGGCTGCATCTCTGCAATTAAAATATGCATTTATAGAATACAGGCCGAACCATAGAATCGCTATTGCTGCTAAGAGTAAAACTACATGCATTTTTACACCATTACATCATCTTCAACATCGGCATCATCAAGAGGTAGCGACGGGGCTTCTTCGATGGTGATAGCCGGACAGTTTTCTTCATAGAACATGACCACGAATTCTTTAACGGCACTGCAAGAATTCACAACGAATTCTCCGAAGGCCGAGCAAACATCACCAACGAGGCTGAAGGGGATTGTGGCTGTTTGACATGTTTTTTGAATTGGAATTCCGGCTTTGCTGCCCCATCTATACAAGGCCCAGCCGATAGAAAATGCAGTAGCCGCAAACAAGGCAGTGTATCCGCCGTAGTAGACGATATTCCAAATAATATATCCCCATTCAAGGTTCCACAGATAGACAATTGCGTTTCCTGTGGCAACAGTTGCAATCACTAGGGCTGGAATAATCCATTTGACTGAAGCATAAGCCACGAGCAGGGTCATTGCAGCGTAAAATACATACAGGAAAGACTTGATGAAAACACGGCTGAAGTTGACCCAAAAGACAACCCATGCCTGCATTTTCTTGCGGCGCTTTTCGGCAGCCTCGATTGCTGCTTTTCTTTGTTCAACAAATACTTTCCAATATTTTCGTGCTTCTTTTTTTTGTAGAAAATAAAATTTTTCGTGACAGCACCACCACATGCAATCAAAATCATGTAAATAGTTTTCATCCTTTTTAATCATACGGGGAATCCATTTCCTTGCCTCTTGTTCGGCACGGAATTCCTTTTCCTCTTGGGACATAATTCTGTTGACGGGCGATCTACTCTGAGAGGCTTTTCTTTGGTTTTCTTTTTTAGTTGCATCTGCTTTAATTTTGCGTTCTTCTTTTTGCAAGCTGCGGAGAGCCATGTATTTTCGGACTTGTTCCACAACAGGCGCAACGGTTCTTACAATGGCGGCAAATACGCTGCCAATAAGCGATACAACAACATAAAGAACTTTTGCGGCAAAGATGACCGGAGAGAAAATAGTAATTAAATTAGTAAGATGGAATAGTGGACAATAGTGTGTGTAAAGAAAGCTTGGCAGAGGACTTTCTGCTGGTGTGGCGGGACTGACGCCAAAACACCAGTGGAGAATACGATATCTCCAATGATCGAACGTAAGTGTTTTGTCGCCTTTGATGCTTTCTAGCAAGCTGTTGACGAGAGGTTTGTCATTATTTTCGGGAAGTCTGTTTTCAGTAATCATTTTAATTTCCTTAGGTCAATGCAGTTTGGTTGGGCATATTGGAGGGTGGCGTTTGATAGGGCGATGGTTTACGTGGTAATTTATAGCACGAGTGGCTCAAATACTTGATTTTATCAGTGAGGATTGTTGGCAGCCTGACTTCAGGGAGTTTTGGCGTTGCTGCTTCAACTCCCTTTTTTGTTTGATTTTTATATTCTACTTCTACCAAACAGAGCAGGTCTTCATTTGTCTCTAGGGATTCATTTTGCCAAGAAATGTAATCAATGGCATCATCTTCTATGTCTTGGACAAGATGTGATTCACCTGTCCAGGATGTAAAGTATTTCAATGCATCTTCACAGGTTTCAAAAATATGAAATCCTTTATTGTATTCAAAACCTATGTTTGGGAATGTTTCTGCTTCGTACCATTCATCAAATTTATAACCATAAGAGCGATGGTTTACAATACTAATAACATTGTTACGATCTCCTTTAAGGGCAATGAAGGAGAAAACGGTATCGCCTTTTACTTTAACAATCTTCCATCCTCGCTTTGGGAAAAAACGATTGAAGAATTTAGAGAACCAATCAAATTCTTTGATGTTTTCAATACACATGTTTATTTTTGGTAATACCAAACTCCAAAAAACTGGTTTCCATAATACTGGAATACTGAGTGATGTTCAAATTTATCTTCTTTTCCGATTGCCGATTCTTGTTTCTTTTTCGGTTTATCGAGTTTTCCGGCTTTTGAGATTTCGACGGACATTACACCATCAGAATACCATCCAGGGCCGGTAAACTCAAGTCCTTCTTTTTCATAAAATACAGCAGTTCCTTTGCTAGTTCCAGTTCTGTATAGCGAATCCAGGCTCGGTGGGTCTATTTTTTTGTATTTCATTTAGAATAATAGGCAGTCATTGCTGATGTTGCTGCGAACATGACGTTGTTTAGTTCACGAGTTTTTCTATAATTTCTATCTCTTTCAACCCAAAAAACGAATTGAGCCTCCAATAGAGTTTGTCAATCTATATGCGATCAATGGTGTAATTTCTGTCTCACTGAGCAATAGTTTTTCAGTGTTATATTCTGAAAATCCAATAATATTAGCGAAATCTTTAACTGAAAGGTTCTTTTCTTTGAGTATATCTTTTATTGTATTGCCTGGAGGTTTTGACCAGTCGGAATTGTGTTGAGCGAAATCATACACAAGCTTGGTAGTTCTCAAGAAATCACTGGCAATTCTTTTAAATTTTTTGAGCATTTATTCATCCAATTTTTTTCGAGCGTGCAGCCAAATGAGCCATTTGCAGATATCATGCGTTTCTTGTATTTTTCCTAAATTGAAGTCTTTTTGCATTTCTTGAGAAGTTAAATTATGTTTCTTTTCAAGAAGAAATATTTTTTCATCAAGAAATTGGATTGCTTCTTCTTTGGTGGGTTTAGGTGCATTGAGAAAATCTTGAATTTTTTTATCTCGTTCTGACTCAGAAAGATTATAAAGATCACTGAGCCTCAGTCTTGGTATCATTTCCTATATCCCAATTATCTAAAGTTTCAGCTAATTTAGACATTTGTTCATCTGCCCATCGACTCCCTTGTCTTTCAATCGATTCACAAGCCATTTGATTACTACATTTTTCTAAAATTTTACGATGATCGAATGCCAGTTTGATGAAATCGTTTTCAAGTAGATTTTTCAATCTGAACCATTTGCAATCTTCGGCATCATCGCCTGCTTTTGCTACAACATCTGGGTGGACCCGCACACCCCAGACAAAGGTAATATATCTTCCTCTTGGGTCACGATCTTTGGCGTCGAACCAATCTAGAAAGAACAGACCGTATTTGTTTCTAATTCCAGTTTCCTCAAATAGTTCACGAGCAGCACAAGCATAAATGGAATTATCATCATCTACATCTAGATGGCCGCCGACGAAGGCCCAATGATCTTTGAAAGGTTCTGTGTTTCTTTTAATTAAAAGAATTTCAAGCTCGCCATTTTCCTTTTTTCTAAATGGAATAATATCAGCGGTGACGGCGGGCATTTTATATTTATAATTAAACATTAATCAACACCTTCGACGGTAAATGAGCGAACAGCGGTGTTACAATGGTAAGCAACCCAACCGGGGGTATTTAGGTCTGCGTGGTCGTTGTTACTATGGCAAACGCTTGCATCTAGGGCGCAGACAGTGCCATCTTTAAGCACACAAATTTCAGGTGCAACTACAATATGCTCTGCTTCTTCTTCTGAATTGCGGGGTAAAACAGCTTGTCCCGAGATAACGGCTACTCGATCTGTTAGTTTGGGTTCTTCAATGGGGACAGCAAACCATTCACCTTGCCTATAAACAGTTTTTTTACATTTGCGAACCGCTTCAGGCTGAAGTGATTTAAATGCAGAAACAACTGTTTTTGGATTATCTTTTAGATGACACCCAAAATATGTGTCTTCATCTTGTCCCATAAGAATTGAAAAATCATCATCAGCATCATAAAGAAGAACAGTTGCAGCACGATGCCACTCTCGCAGTCCAAGTAACCGTGAATATCCAAGAGGGGGCGTCAAAGGCAGTGTTTTAGCTTTCTTTTCGACCCATTTATTATAGACTTTAGATTCCTCTTTAGAGAAAGGTATTGAATCATCGGGGGTGTAATCAACGATTTTAAGCTGTTCATTTTGGAGCCAACTGCAAATGTCGTGAGTCGTTGCTCGGTTATAAAACATTTTTAGACATTCAAAGCTAATTGTTAGAGATTCAAGCTTCAAATTTCTCAGGGTATATTCTGTATCGATATCCTCATTAAATTCTTCGTCACCGTTAAAGATTAGAAGGTATTTTTGTTTAGAAGTTTTCCTCCCAAGAACACGGCCTTCCCACGGTGCTACCATAATATCGAAATAATAATCGCCTTTTGTATATCTGTTTTTATTTACATTAAAAATACCTATTTCGGCATCGACAACCAACCAATCGTCTTCAGCTATTCCAGAGCAATACACACAAGGGTTCTTGCCCTTTTTAACCAGGGTTTCACCAGTCTTGACAAAATGGGCAAGAGATGCTTTTTTTGTTAATTCTTTATACTCATCGGCAGTGTGTAGCTTCATTAACAAGTTATGAATATATTCATGTTCAATTGGCGGCCTGAGTTGATTTAAATCGATGGTTTTCATTGAATGAATCCTTACATTAACAATAAAAGCCACCACAACCAACTTAGGTCGCTTTGTGGCTCTTCCTTCTTTTGTGTTGTCTTAACTATTGGATAAGGGGACTTGGGCGGTGCCGGTGGTGAGATTAATGGTTTGGTATATCCTTTTGGCGGTGGACCGTTGTAACCCATTGTACCTTGCTTTCATTGCTTTTGAACTGGATATTTCTTTTCGTAGACCACAGCAACTCCATCTATTGATGAAGGCAGATTTTTATCATTGGGATCATCTACTTTTATCTTCAGACAAAGATCATTGTCCAAATAACCTATCCCCACTGTGGGGCTTAGGTCTTTTAATTGTTTTTTGGCTGTTTCTTTAGCTTTTCTAGCTTGTTCTATTGTAACCATTTGTTCTCCTATTAAGGTATCTTTTCCCCAATACTAGAACAATTACTGCGACGATTGTCAAGAGCAAGGTGCTAAAGATAGAAGATATAATTGTTTGAACAATAAACAGAACAAACCATTGAAACAATGCGAATACAGGTAGATAGGCGCTGACATGCCAGAGCCCGAAAGCCAAGATAAAGAGAACAACAGCAAGATCGATTTTATTTTGGTTGTTCATTTTTTGGTGCAACTCGGTAGAGAAATTTTCGCTTTTCTAGATAGACACCCCAATATGGTCCTCTTTTATAGATTTCTTCTATTAGAATTTCGTTTTCTTTAGCTTCTTTTACTTCTCTTAATTCACCATCTGAAATTTTAGCAAACTCAATACCGTCTACTCGATGAATAGGATAAGAATTTAATTCTTCGAGTTCCCAGTCCGACATGAAAAACAATGTGAGCCAAATGGTGCAAATTATAAACACCATAGTGCTGGCACCAGCAATGGTTTTATTGGTTTTATCTGCGTTGAAATTTGCATATCCAACAACCATGAGCATTACACTGACAAAAAATATCAACATCAAAACGACAATTGGCATTTTAATCCTCGGGATAGTATTTGGAAATTCGATTTTTCCAATGGGGAACTTTAGGCTTATGTGGTCCTACTGTGATAGATTCTGGAATACTGTCTCGGATTTCTTCGTACCGTTGTTGTTCCGCCTTACAATCCATTTTATGAATAGCTTTTCTTAGCAAGACTATGATAGCGATTACTGCTGCTCCTGTTAATATATGATATATTGTCATATGATATATTGTCATATTCTACCCTCCTGCAAGGGTTATTTATGTGATCTAGGGCTATTTTCTCATTGTACCTCGGGGAGCGGGCTTGTAAATTCTAATTTATCATCCTTCTTTATATTGCAGTCATAGCACAAGGTTTGGTAGTTAAGCGGGCATGTGAATTCCAATTTGTCATCCTTTTTTATATTGCAGTCGTAGCACAAGGTTTGGTAGTTAGAATTATCTGATATGCCACCTTTGCTTTTGGGGATGATATGATCGATGGTAAATGGCACATAGTCATCGTTAACGGGAATGATTTTTGAACGATTTCGCTTTCTACCTTGAAAAATGGCCCATTTTGTAATTTCCAATCCACAATGTAAACAGGCTTTATCTCTAACAAATATTTGATGTTTTAAGCTAATCCTTAAACTATGTTGTTTAATTTGCAATACATTGCAACCCCTTTTAGGGGTTAATTTTTCAATAGCAGGAAGAATAGTTTTAAAAGGAATATCGTCAATTATCAGCGGCATTGAACAAGACAAAGGATAATATTTTCCACAACTACAAATTAATCTTCGCCGTTCATAAAACACATCACATTTAGAACAATAAAAAGAATACTCATGGCTAATATTCTGCCTCCGTGAAATATGGCGACCTTGTTCATCATGGACGCCAATAATAACCTTTTGAGAAGTAGGATGAATTCGAAAAATGCGAACTTTAATATCATCGTCTATAAAGAAAGTTTCGCCTTTATTGAGAATAATTTCTTTCATTTCATTATTTCAAGAAGTTGTTTTGTGTTAATTTTATCCCAATCTAGAGTAGACAAATAATTGTCTTCATGTATCATTAATTTGCCTTTAGCAATAACGTAGCGAGCTTTTTCGGCTACATATTGCACTCCTGGATTTTGTTCTTTTTCATTTGTTTTACACATTGCGCCAATTGTGCCCAAGTGTTCAACAAAGTTCCAAAAACTGTCTCTTTCGCCTAGAATGATAAATAACTCATCATCTTGAAGGTTGTTTTTAATGCGATGTAAATCTTTCTTGTTTAAATCGCCCCAACCGAGTTTTTCGCCGTATTTGTTATACCACCCTCCATTATGGACAAGGCTGTCCCGTCTCGTTTGACCGCAAAAAAGATCAAATGGTCCTATTTTAGAATCAAATTCATGACCATATACGCCAGAAGTTAAACGAGTCATAATTATTCCTCAAGTTTACAGACAGTTACTTTTAAATCTTTCCAAATTTCATTGATAAGCTCTTCAATGAAGTCCCAATTTCCACCTGCAAGGGCAGAACCAAACATGGGCGCCCAAATTTCACTGAAATGGCCGTTTGCTACATCTTTTACTTCAGCCATACATTTTGCCAAAGCAGCATATCTGATGGGCTTGGGATTCATGGAAATGATTTCATGTTGGGCGATCATATTTACAACCCAAATGGGATCATTTGCTACTTTAACAAATTGATTGGTTCCTAAGGTATGACAAGGGGCTTCTTTATAAATTCGTCCTACTTCTGGCCACTTTTTAAGTAACGGAGCAGTAAAGCCACCACCAATGACTCCAATGTCATTGCAAACATGACAAATAAATTTAGCCCCTGTTTGTTCATAAGGGATTAAATCAAAAAGATTGCCAATTTTATATTCTAACATGGTGTGCCCTCTGGAGGCCAAGCGATAGTGTGGTTTTCATCCATCATTTCACAAAATTGTTCGGGAGTTAAATCATAATCATCCAATGATGTATCAACAAATGGATAACAATTTTGCCACAAATATGGAACATCTGCCAACGATTCGATTTTACTGATTTCTCCTACATCCCATATTTCAGCAAATGTATCAAATTCTGTTCCTCCGTGATCAAAATGATTTCCTTCTGAGCGCAGAGAGCCTTCGCCGCCCGGACAACTGGCAATAATATTGCTGTAGATCAATACAGAATCTTTTTCTGTTTGTAATTTATAAAGATAAACCCTCCCATGCAGTTGATCGGCCTCGTATTCCCAATTGGTTTTGGAATCCAACATCAACTTCGTAAGCAAATTTGATAGTTGGTTGATTTTTTCAGATTTATTGGAAGCCGGCTCGTTGCCGGTTTCGGCAATCAGAACATCTAAATCATTAGATGAGAGTTTCTTTAAAACTGTAGTTGAGTCGGACTCAGGTTTTTCTTTCGCCATACCTTTGGGCAAAATTCGTTTTTGAACATCGGCAATAAGCTTATCGGCATCAAAATTTCCAGCTTCATCAGCCTCTTCATTGTTGCCGAAAGCAGATTTTTCTTTTAGATTATATACATTTCCTTCTTTGGGCACATAGCCTCTGATTTCTTTGCCGTCCCAATATAGTATAAAGAAAACAGGGTGCTCCCAATCCCCGCCTGCTTGGGCGCCCCAAAAGGTCATACCATTTGGCAGAGTGTGAATGCCTACAAGTTTTTTTAATTCATCCTGAAAAGCCTCTTCTTCCTCCCAATTTTCATAATCAAATTGAATTTTCTGAATATCTTTTACAGCTTTGGAATCACTATAAAGAAAATCGTGAAAATCCTCATATTTTTTATTGAATTTCTCACGAAGTTCTTCAGGAGTGATAGGTGCGAAGTAGCGTGGCATTTTTATTCCTTAGGCATGGCTTCGACAAGTTCACTTAACACTTCTTGAAACTTTTGTGTTTTTTCACCAAGATATTTGGCAAGCAATCGCCTCAGCAAAGGCAATTCTTTTGCTCTGGCAAACCTGTTTTCTTCTTCTTTAAGAGCGGCTATCCATTGATCAAATTTAAGATCAAATTCTGCGTCGGAAAGAGTCGTGTCTTCCAATTCATATGGAACTCTTAACTTATATTCTCTCTGATGATTACAGTCTTCAAATGTGTTGGTTAAAACCATTGAAAAATGAATAGCAAAACTTTTAGAATCAAGACAAATAGGGAATGCATCCATAAAATGGATACAATCAATTTCATCTAAATGGCAGTTTATGTAATCAGTGGGATCGCCAATGGGATCGCCAATCACTGTGTATTCAAACGTGCCCAAAATAGGCAGAGCAACTTCTGCATTGAAAACAGTCCATCGCCTAAATTTCTTCCAAAAACGACTTTCAACAAGAAAGTGTTTTTTTAGTTGTTTTTGACGTTCATTTAAAAAGAGAGAAAAATTATTCATTGTAATTCCTTCCAACCATATGATTCATATTCTTTAATTATCTGTTCAAAGCAATTCTGACGATATTCATCTTTTGCCCATTCGTTAACCGACCAGTCCTCTTCTAAATGTATCATTATGCTCGTTGGTTTTGCTAGGTTATAAATAATATCTTTTATTTTAATGGTGCGATTTCCCATTTGAACAGACTCTCCAATGCGAGGCATCACCGGAGATGTGGTTTGAACATCTAACGTATAAGCCACCGGCATAATGCTAGAGGGCCTTCTAATGAACATTAAAAATGTCAAACGATATTTGGGTTGATCCATTATTGCTCCAAACCTATAAGGTCAACCTTTGTCCAGTTTTCGCTAGGACGACGGTAATAGATTTCATATTGACCCTTTAGTTTTAACACGACTTTCCAAATATAATCGATATCATCGTGTAGTTTTAGTGAAGGCTGGAATTGTGGAACATCAAAAGAATGTAAAGCGGGTTGAGTGGGGGCTTCATAATCTCCCGTTGAGAGCAAAATCATTACAGCCGCAACTCGTTCTGAATCCCACCAATAAGGATGCCCGGCTTTTTCTAGGTATTTGTAAGTTGCTTTCAAGAATTTATGAAGCTTTTTATCCATAAATCCAGGATAGCCATCGGAATGATGATATAAAAGGGCTCCCAAATATTCTTGTTCACCGCCGCCGAGAACGTTAAACGTGTCGTGAATCTCAATATTGCAGCGAGTAGACATATGAGATTTCTCCTTTCAGGACATTATACCCCGATTTGAGGACAATGTAAATTGGTCTTTGCCATGCTAAATACAGCATGGATATAAGATTTGGATCGTGGCTAGAGGAAAAAGAAGCCGATTCGGCCATGCAAGAAATTCGTTCTCTCCTGAACGAGATTTTAGATCAATATGGAAAACCCATTCCTATTAAGGACAATGATCCGCAATCCCTTCTTCGTCAAAGATTTGAAACAGAAAAAGAAGGGCAAGTCTGTTTAACTAAATATCAAGGTTATCAACAGCACAACCCAATGATTCAAGCCTTTGCGGCTCAAAATCCTGAAAATTTTGCCCAATCTCTTTTGTTTGCTCCATTAACAGCTAATACCAGTTTTAAAAGATTCAACGAATGGTTTCCAGTTTTAATGCAGTTTTTAAGAACCAAGGAAACAGTAACTCGTGAGGAAGTTGCAAATTTTATAAGCGGTATGTCAGGACAACGAGTTGGTCATCCACGAGGTGGTCAGTTTTCTTCTGTTATTGATCGTGGCGCAGGAATTAAAAGTAAATTAATTTCTCATGTATGGAACAATCGACATGATTTGTTTGAAGAATGTAATAAATTAGCAGAAGAAGGCAAATTCAAAGAATTGCTTTTTAAATTTGCCATGCTCCCCGGAGTCCAACCAGTTAAAGCTGGTTTTATTGTTCAATTATTATACGGTCAAATAGGATGTTTGGATACTCACAACATCAAAATGTATACCGCTTTATCTGATTTAATGAGCAAGGCCCCCGACTTAGACAAAGAAAGTCGTGAGAAGTGGCGAGACATGGGCAGCCGACTCAAACAAAGTGAGAAGAAATGGAGTCGAGTTGAGGGTAAAGGAACACCCAAGGGCGAAGCTAAAATGGAAAAAGCCATCTTTGCTTATGAAGAACTATTAAACTTTATGAACAAAGAATTGGGTATTACTCCAAGAGTATTATGGGATGTTTGGGTCAATTATGTTGCACAAAGATATGAGAAAGATGATGAAAACCAGTATTCCAGAGATCAAGGCATATCACATGCACCAGACGATTCACAATTATTGAAAGTATTCGGTGGACAGGATCGAACTTGGAAACGAATGGGCAGGTCGGCCAATGTAATTAATCCCCACTCATCATCTGGAGCGGTTAGTAGAGTTCATTTAATGGCGGCAATTACTCCTGAAGAATTGTTGCAACAAATTCAACAATACGGAAACGACAAATATCATGTTGTCAATTCTGCTATTAGAAGTGATAAAGACGGTCGCCCTGCTTTGCAAACATTATCAGATCGCATTTTAGACAGACAAGAATTACAAGCTATTCTTGATGCTGGCGGGAGAGTTAATGCTGCTATAGCAAATGCAGCAGCTAAAAATGATAAAACTCTTGCTCATTTAGAAGATAATGCTAGAAAGGCTTTATATTCTGTTTTGGTGCGAAAGTATGCAATGCATCCAAAAGAAGCCAATGAATTGTTGAATATTTATACGGTTACATTAAACAAACTATATAAAAAACATCGTGATGCTATTGTGAGCACTTTACGAGCCCAGGCTACAAAAGATGCTAAAAAAGCTGGAACTTATATTGGCAGTGATGAGGAAATGGGATACGGCGTTGACACCTATGATCCCAATCTTCCTTTTAAGCCAAAACATCCAAGCAATAAAACAGATCGTTGGGCCAAAAGCCTAGAGCCACATTTGCCCCATCTACAGGCTGCCGTTGGGACTCGAAAAGAATATGAAAAAGTAGAAAAGCGAGTTAGCGAACAAGTTGCCAAGAAAAAAGAAGAATTAAAAGAAATTAAAAAAGCAATTACAGCAACCAAAAAAATAAGAACCAAAGCTGAAGATGCTCATAAAAAACTCGATGATCTTTATAATAGTTTAATCATAAACAAAGCAAACAAAGAAAAAAGAGCCCAGATTAGAGCTAAATTAAGCGAGGCTAATTCGAAGCGAAGAGAGGCTGCCAAAGAGCATGAGAAAGCTGAGCGTGCGGCTGAACGTATTGAGAACCGTATTAAAGAATTACAAGAAGAATTAGAAACATCTCGCAATAACTTTAAAGACGCTTTGACAAAGGCTCAGAAAAAAGCCCAAAGTGAAATTGATAAATCAACATCTCGCCACAGACGAGTTCTTCATGGATTAGAAGATGAATATGAAGAATCTTAACGGGTTTTAGTTAAATCTAAAAGAGACTCAGCAGTCGAGACGAATTTATCAGTTTTATCTAATGTGTCAATTATTTTTTTAATTCTTTTGTTAGAGTCTTCAAAGAAACAACAAAATTCATAAAAAACTACTTGTTCCCGATTAAGGCAAATGAGTTCTCCGTTCACCCATTTGCCAATATCATAATCATATTGCCATCCTCTGGATTTTACAAATTGTTCTATTTCTTTGTTGTCTATGTCGATGCTTTTCATACTTCAAATTCGAATGGTGTCATTACCATGCTTTCGTCATAGATTTTAATTTTATCTATTACGAATTGTGGCAACAAATAATTTTTAACTGAATTTTCACCGATAACCCGAATTTTATCGCTGCTGATCAAAATTTCTTGAGTTTTAAAAGCTCGACATGCAGCAAAATATACAGGACAACATTCTGCTAAATTTGAAACAGAATTTAATCTTTGATCATTAGCAACAACGATATCGGCTTGTTTGACTTGAATAAGCATTAGTAATCTAGTTCTGCCTCGACATCTTTGGGAACCAATTTGGCTTCAAGAACATTGGGAAACCATGACAGCCATTCCGCACGGCTACCAGCAGTGTCAAAAACATACCATTTACCTTCTAGCAAATTAGCATGGATCGTAGCGCTGTTCCATTTACCATGAAGAAAGTCATCACGATTTTCCAACGTCTCAATGAAATCACTACCATTTCTTTGAACGTCGATGCGATAAACCGTATAGCTTCCATTTTCGCCAACTTGGTTTACCTCATATTTTCTGACGACCTGGGCTTTGAAGGCATCTCTGTGAAACGTAGTTGAACAGCCTCCGACTACGGCTAGAGAGAAAATTGAAATAATTGCCAAAAAAACAATTGTTTCTATAGTGGTAATACGTCCGTATTTAGGCATCTTCGTCCTCGTCCTTTTGCTTAAAACGATCCACATTTAGTTGGCACGCCAGCGACCACAAATAAGGAGGCACAGTTTTTCCGCCACCGCTGGCGAAAATTGCCTTAGCAACCAAAGTGCTAGCTGACTTATTCAACAACAAAGTGCCACAATTACGGAAATAAGTGTAATTATACGATGGCACTTCATCGTTGCTATCATCGAATTCCACTTCACTTCCGGCGCCAACTAAATCCTTGGCAATTGCGTCAAGCACCCTATCTTTTTCTTCGCTTCTCAAGAGAGCACTGGCCAGGGCATCGGCCATTGGATCGTTCAAAATAACGCTGCCAGTTCCATAGAAGAACCTATAGTCAAAGCAAGCGGGGATGTTTGTGTTCTTTACAGGAGCATTGTTCATAACTTTTTACCTCGGGTCTCGAATTGTGTGACAACGTGTCACTTTAACCATAAATTTTTAACAACAGTTGCTTTACAGCCTCATACCAATCAAGTTCTGAAACATATTGTCCGGTTTTGTCAACGTAATATTGTCTGCTTGTAATAAATTCTAATTCTCCCAATTCACTGCTCATAATTCTTTGTTGGCCATTTTGAACAAAGAAAAGAGTGATATCATTGTCATTGGTGTTAACCGACACCACCACGGCAATTTTATTCAACATATTTGGTTGGCAAGAAGCACCAATCACACGAACTATATCACCATAATGAGGCACGAATATGAAGTTGTGGGGTATTGGAGACATTTTGCTACAACGCATTGCTTTTAAAAGACAATTTCAACAAAACTTCTTTCACCATTTTTCGCCAAGTGTTTCTAGTTGGATATATGTCTTTTTCAATGGCAAAGAGACTTCTATTTGTAATAAACTCAAGTCCTCCTAGAGGGCCACTTATAATCATTTCTTTACCATCTTGGACAAAAAAAATAATAGCGTCATTGCTGTTGGCCCATTCCACTAAGGCAATTGTATGCAACATGCTTGGATGGCAAGCACCAATTACACGAACTACATCATCTTCTATTGGTAAGAAGTTGTTATGGGGATTGGGTATTGGGGGCATTAATTAATTTTACGGGTTACTCGACAGTTGGGATAACCACTGCAACCAAGGAATTTTCCATTTTTACTTGTGCGAACGACCATTGGCATGCCACATTTGTCGCACTTGTGTTCTGGCATGTAACTAAGCCAATCCTCAATTCTTTTAGCAAGATTAATTCGCCAATTTTGGACACGATGGACTCGTTTGCTTCCGCCTAATTTTACAATTTCTCCACTAGGTTTTCTCATAAACAGTGCGACACGAATTGCGTCAGCGCCTGCTTCTCTTGAATGTTTGCCTACAACACCTGTATATACCCTGAGAGATAATTGCAAATCATCTTGTCTGACTCGCTTGCCATAGACTCTTTCTATAGTGCCAGGAATGCTAATTTCAGAAAACCCCTTGCTAGTGAGGAATTCATGCATTTCATCAGCGGTAATGTCAGTATATGTAGCAGGCATAATAATTCTGTTAAGTTTGTGTTAATTCACCAACCTATTATTCCTCAATTTATGACAGTTGTAAAGCTGTTGTTTGATTTTTCTTTCTTCGGCTGATTTAAGCCAATCTCTGACGAATTTACCACTAAAAGCAAAATCCTCCCCTCGTTCAAGACGAGCGACAAACTCAACTTTAAAATCCTGATAAAATGCACAAGCAATTACTGGGTCGCCGGTTTCGTAGAAAAGAACAGCCAGAGCCAACTGTGCTAGACCCGATCCAGTATAACCGACTTCAAATCCATCTGGCGAGTGTTCTAGTAATGCCATATGCAGTACCATCAGCAATACGAAGTTCATATTTCATAAATAAACCTATTTATTAAGGTATAAGAAATTACCTATAGAAACTATCAGAAAAAGAACAATTGAGAAGCCCATTGCAAAAGCTGATTTATTATAAGGAAAAACAGAAATGCCTGCTGGTGCCGTAACCGAGGTGCCATCATCCGTGGTATCCAACAAAGTTTCACGCAACTTCATTAATGCATTAGTTTTTTCAAGTTGTGAAGCTTCTCTAGCTTCATATTGTTTTAATTCTTCTAAACTGCTTGAAAGATTTTTATACCAAAAACCAACATCATATGAAGGTAGATTAAAAAACACCCCAGTGCTTCCTTCAGTGAAATTATTTTTAGTAAGATAATCAACTGCAATTTGCAATTCTTCTTGTGCTAATTGAATTGTATTGGCATCGCCGGCACGTTTGAGATGTCCAGTGCATGCAATGCAATATCAAAATCGATTGCTCGCCAAGCTCTAAATGCAGTAAAGCAAACCAACAACATCAAACTTATAATCAGGGGTTTCCAGCCATGCATGAGTTAGTTGTCCTAAGCAGCTAATGATTGAGCATAATTCCAAATAGTTTCGGCATCAATGTCGTTGCCGAGCCAATTTTTGAGAGTAACAAGGTGGGATTTTATTTCTTTTTTAGGCACGGTAGGCAGGAGTTTAAAAGCATCTTCGGTATCTTTTTCTCTGCCTAGGGTAAATTTAAGAATTGTCAATACAGCCGGGTTAATTACAGCAAATGTAGCGCCGCCAATTTTTGCTGGAACCGCTGTTTTTAAAATGTAATGATTAAATGGTATATTCCCTTGATTTGCATCTAAAAAATCTGCATCGATTTCGGGAACATTTATACCATCAAATTCTCCTGTGGAAGCCAGTGGTTGATAAGCAATGTTTTGCGAATCTAAAATAGCTTTGAGTTGTCCCATATCTGCCACTAGAAAGTCTACATCAGGAGTTAGGTGTCTGTCAACCGTAAAATGACTAACCGACATACCACCGATGACCACGCCCTGTATTCCATTGGAAGAAATAAACTGTAGGGCATTCTGCATTTTCTCACGAGCGCCCGGACGCAAAATAGCCATCTCGTGATACAAAGAACTAGAATCAAACAGAGATTCTTCTGTAAGATTAACCTTCTCTGTGATGTAGTCTTTGAATCGTTTAACCATTTTGCCTCTTTTATCTATTTAGCCTACGGGATTTACTTTACCCAAACAATACGAAAGTTTGGAAATCCCATCCATTCCATATGCCAGTCTGAATCAAGCCAAACATACCCATAAAACACAAGAAAAAGTGTATTGAATACAAGGGCTGTTTTGTTATCTCTATATTTTGCAAAAATAAAAATTTGAGCAAAAAAGCCTACAACCAACGGTAAAAATAGTAAAAATTCAAAAATTAGCACGCACACCTGAAAAAGTTATTATCGTCATCTGGAACAGCAACAGCGGGTTGATTTGTAACAACTGAATAATGATACCAAAATTTTGGCATATCGGAAAAAACACGGTCGGGAGTATCAATTGGCAAACAATATATTTCACCATTGTTGAGATATTCCGAAGCGGCTGCAAGCAAATTCTCATAAGTCATTTCCAGGTCATGGGCAAACTCTTTGAGCCAAGCTTCTGATTCTGTGGAGACAAATGCTGGGTGTTCCCAGTGATGCCGCATGCCGGTAACAGTGTTTTGATATAGGAACAACAAAAACCGTTGGCCCGCCTTTAATTCATCCTTCAAGAAAGGATCAACAATGCCCAAGAGATTATCAGAATCTTTGCCAACGTGAATGGTATCGTAACCTAGAAATCCAATGTGATCCCCCGGTTTCAACGATTCAGCGGCCACAACAGGGGCAACAGCAATATGAATCGCATCACGCTGTTGGTTTGGGTTCTCTACCAATTCACCAAGTTTGATTTCATGCATTTGTTTATCCTTTAGGCCAAATATAATTTAATTCTGGTTTTTCTTGCCAATTAAACTGCGAGTACCATTCAAAATTCTTATACAACAACGCCGCTCGATGAGCAGCATGAAAATCTTCGTTGCCGATCCAACTGGGATAAACTAATTTGCCTTTTCTAAAAGTTTTAATTATAGGAAGCCTAGAATCTTTGTAGCCCCTAGAAATCCATTCATTGCAAATTGCAATGCCATACTCTGATAGTGCTCTGGCATGTCCTTGCCACATGGCAATGATTGGATGTTTTCCCCAAGCATCACTCTTTCCGGTAATTACTTTTAATATATGCAATGTTTCAAGTCTTTGTTTCCCCAATCTTTGGCGGTCCAACACTCTTGCGGTGGTTACAAAATCAGCAAAAGGTAAAAAGTTTGCACTTAATTTAATTTACAACTTTTACGATGCCAAATGCCACTGCCATCTTTATAGACACGACGGATTTTAATATCAGTCATACCAGCATTGGCCAACTTATCAACTGCTTCATCTTCGGAATCATAATCCATGTCAAAATCACAAGCAGCATTGTCTGTTCTTTGTGAAACAGCGTAAATGATACCTTCAATTTTTTTTCCTTGGGGATTTGTAGCTTTAAACTCAAATTTATAAGGGGTGCGTTCTGCTGGGGGTCGATGAGCATTGCTAACGGCTCTCAACCGATCTAATACAAAACTACCTGAACGGCTAAAATAATCTTCGTCTCCTATTTTTACCCTGTCGTCGGGATGAATTACCAGTTGTTTTGAGAACAATTTTGTAATAAATTTAAACATTGCTCTTTTTAATTTTTACTCCACGCTTTGACCAATAGTAGATGGATTCCGCAAACTCCTCAGCAGTATAAACCGACTTGGTGCCACCGGGCTTTTCAAGAAAGTTTCTCGCCATTGCAAGCGGCAACATTGGCTCTTGACCTACCCTCGAAGCCAAAACACAAACAATTTCCCAGTCACAATTGGTAGTCCGCTCGCCATCATTTTCAGTCAATGCTTCTTTGTGATAACAAACAATGCGAACATGACCGGCAGGTTCGTAATCGATGCCCATCATCTTTGCATCATCTGCATCGAGATAAGTTTCAATATAAAGGTCTTCACCTTCTTGTCGTTGAGTAACTTCGGCCCGCAGGGGCAAGCCTTCTCGCAATTCAGTTGAAGACATAAAGAAACCATCGGGCCTTACAGGAACAACCACCTTTCTTCCCAGTCCAGATTCACCTTGGCCGGGGAGGCGGTTAGCCCAACTGTTTTTTACACGCTCGATAACTTCTTCGGGAGTAATTCTAAAGAAAGAATTGCCGGCGCCTTCAACATGGCGATCAGCAGCAAATTTACTCCAGCCAATAGTAAGATTCATATTATCTCCATTTTAATTAGCCGATCCAGCCTCTCAAAAAAGCGTCCACGAAACCTCTTTTGAAAAGACTGAATCGGCCATGAGTCTTCATTATACAACCCAGCTAGCAACTTGTAAACTTGTTCTTCTTGAGTTTTTTATGGTCCCACAGACTGCCTTGAACAAAGCCTTGGCGAACCATTTTAAATCGTTGTTTCACCCACCGTTTATCATTAACTTTAATGTAAATTCCCTCTCTTTTGCCTCTGGTGGTGAAAGGTGACGATTCATTGGCCCAAGCTTCTAATTGATCGTAACTATAAATTCTCCCATAATACAACAAAGGCACAGTCACAAAACCAGATTCTTCCATCAATTGACGAGCAATCTTTGAGCATACGAATTCTTTTGTTTGATAATTATACAAATCAAAAGCAATGAATTTATCTGGCAAACAATCGTATTCTAGGCCATGTTGAGCAACCATCCATTCGCCATAAACACCGACATTATCAATCAATTCATTTAATTTTTCAAATTTGTGTTTATTTTCATAAAACCAATTAAAAATGCTGGCAAATTGCTTTTTGGCAGGAGTGTCTTTGACATAACCTTTGGCTAGAATATGATTGCTATTACGAATTACCGGGTGGCCCTCATAAAGAGCCATTGCACATTGAGCGCCATCTACCTTTTCGGTGATTTCAACATCATTTGAAATAAAAACAACGGCTGCTTCTTCCCGAGAAGCAACTAAATCATCACGAGATGTATTGGGCTTCCAAGGAAAGTGCTCAGTGCGAGGATAATCAGGAAGTATTTTTTTAAATTCTTTCATCAGTCGATTCTGGTTAACGCTGATTTATGTTCCTTTGGATTAAAGAACAAATATCTATGATTTTTATATGTAAACTCAACCCAAAATGCATTCAGAGGTTCAACATCCGTAGCTCCGGGCGGTATATTGCGTCCATGCCAATCGCTTATATCTCTCGCACGTTGCTTTGCATTGCTTTCACAAGAGCATAGCAAACAACATGCCAACAAAAGGCCAATAATTGATTTCATTTTTTATTTCCTTTAGGAATAATTTGTTCAAAATCTTTGCCAATGACTTCCCAATCAGACTGCAAAGCTTTAGCGTCATCTTCAAAAGCCTTAGTGTCCTCTTCGTTAAAAGAGGGTCGTGGTTTTGATTGTTTAGATGGAGCAAAACTAGATGCAACACTATCCGTAATATCAAACCATCCTTGACCGATAGAGGCCATTCCTTGTAAAAATTCTTTAAACATCATCTTGTTCTCTTTTATTTTCGTCTAAAAGACGTTGGTATTGAGCAAAGTCTTTTTGATCTAAGGCATTGGCTCGGCGGCGAAGTTCATTCATCCACCATTTGGTTTTAATTTTAACCATCCAAAGATCATGGACCGAATTGCCTTTTACACCTTTGGCCACGACGCCTTCTCTGAGGCCAAATCTATTTTCTTTTACATCTTCTATGAGTTGATCTGTAAATGGGCCTTCATAAATTACATGGGCAGCGCCCTCTAGGGTGCCAAAATCCCTTACAAAATCCTTGGGTAACACCAACCCCCTTCGCAGAATGTTTACATCAAGAAGCGATAATTGAAATCTTTCTGTAAAATCGTGATAACAACCAAAACTACTTGGACCATAGTATTCAAAAAATGCAATGGCTGTTTCTATACCACGATAGTTTTTATTATCACGAAAAACCCGCTCTAAGCCCTCGGCATGTTTGTTGAAAAACAACTCAATAGCAGGCCCGTATTCTGGGTCTTTTTCATCGAACATTCTGCGCCGGGTGCCAAACTTAGTCCAGCCCCTTTTTTTGCTCCAGCCGAAACGTAGATTCGATCCATCAAATTTATAGAAACAAATACAATGTTCCCCTCTCGGCGCTTTTGATGGACCGGGTATGCTCCAATATGCTTTCATCAATCCCACCAATAACGGAAAAACCCTCCTTGTTGATCTACTTCGTCTGCATAGACTTCACTAGCCGAAGGCATCGAAGCAGGCCAGCTTTGGACATACAAACAAACCGATCCTTCTCGTGCAATTGTAACTAAACTATCTTGATGAAAGATTTCCAACAAAGAAGTTTGAAAATTATTGTAACAAGAAACCCCTGCTTCAGTCAAGATTTTTTGTGCCTCGCTTGGCGAAACCGGAGCAGATGCACGAAAATCCAATTGTCTGATTGCTTTGGCTTGTTCCCACGGCATATAACAATCGGCATATGCCGTCATGACTTCTTTTCGCACTTGGTCAAACGTAGCTTTGTCTGTCATTTTTAGTTCTCGTATTCGTATTCTAAATCAATGCCAAACATTTCTTCAAATTCTCTATCTGCTTCCATTGCTTCTCGTTCAAGTTCTGCAAAATAAAAAGCACTATCCTTGATGAGTTTTTCTACATCTTGATCGGCTCGTGGCCAAGCAGGATCGTTCAACCAAGGATCATTTATATATTCATTAATCACTTCCTGGTTTTCGCCCCGTTCAATCATTTCTTGGCGAATTTTTTCTTTCGTCTCTGCTTGATGAAGATCAAAATCCTCTGCGCAGGTTCGACATGGATATTGCCAATATCCATAGGGGTCTAGCATACCAGAACCAAACGTAAGGTTCCCAGCGATTGAGGTGGAGCTACAACATTTTGGGTTATTGCATTTCATAGAATTTGGCGGCAGGAAACCTCTACCTGCCCGCAGGGCAGGCAAGGCGTAGCCTTGCCCTTGTGGTAGATGGAGGAATGCCGCCCCTCCAAATTAAGTGTAGGTCTTGTAGTTTTCAATTAAATGTTCTCAAATACTTGGACGCTACAGGCTATCCAAGTAGGGTAAATGTCAATTTGCCTAACGGTGGTTGTAAAACTGCTAATGTCTCCTAATTATTTAGGATTGACAAGCCCCTGCCCTTGTGGCAGGGGTAATTGACTAATTCATCTCCACTACGGGCCGAACTATAGCCCAAGTGCCATTTGGGTTGTTAAGCTCTGCTTTGTTGTAATCTTTAGCCATGTCTTTGGCATCTTCCAGCGAAAGCATATCCGGGCATCCTTCGAGCAATTCTGCTGCTGTTCCCAAGTCGCTTCCTGCAACTATGGTGGTATCGGGGCCAAAAGGAAGAAAATAGCCAACTGATCGTTTGATAATTACTACACGATAATAATTCATAATTAATTCTCTTTTGGATATTCTTCTTTTAGAGACAATCGCATTCCAACATCATGCTCTTCAAAGCCAAATTGTAAATAATATGGAATGGTTTTAGGAAAACACGTCAACATTATTTTGTAAGCATTAGCTACTTGCGCAACAGCAATTGCATTATTCACAAGAACGCTTCCAATGCCCTTCCCTCTCCAATCTTTATCTACAACCAAATCTTCTAAATGGGCTGCCGTGCCACAATTATAAGATAATTTGTGTTGCAAGTGCATCATAGCCGTCGCCACAACTATTTCTTGTGACTTATAATTTGCCATATAAGAAAACAAGCCAGTTTTAAGACTTAGGGTCAATTCAACTGTGACAACCCACAAAAAATAGTCAGGATTGTTTTGAATCTTATTTTCAAACTTGGCAATAGCCTCATGATAATCATGAGGCACACCAGGAGTCAGTTGGGCAATTATGTTGCAAATAGCAGGGATATCTCGTGCTTTTGCTTTTCTTATTGTTAAATTCATTTTAATTAGCCCAGCGTACTAGGCCCCAACTAATTTCCACATTATTATCACCATAGGCCGACTTCAACACTTCTATTTCTTTTGCATGTTGTTCTTGAAGTTTAAGCATGTCTCCCGGAGGATCACTTTCTGTCAATTTCATTATTTCTTCATAAACACTTTGAAGGTTCAATCTTTGTCCAAGTTTTATTTTATTTGGAATCAATGAAGTATAAATGTACTTTTGGCCATCTGACACTTCTTCATAAATACAGCCTTCAGCGAGAACATCAATGTCCATTAATTCTTGATTCCATACCAGATCATAAAAGGACACTGCTGCTTCTTCGGTGGTATAAAATGCATTTTGGGATGCAATTCCACATTCAGGACAATATTTTGGTTGAGGTTTAACTGTGCCCATTGGGCAAGTTTCTATATTGCCTTTACACTGGCGTTTTTGAACCTTGTTTACCAAGCTTCGCACGACAATAAACGGACCCAAATAACCATTTATATAAATACCCATTATGCTGCCTCTTGTTCTTGTTCGGAATTCTCTGCCTGTTGGGCTCCGGTCATATAGCCTAGCAGATAGTCAGTGACTTTGGAAGCCTGTGTAGAGGCATGAAAAATCCACTTTGGATCATTCTGCATCTTGCTCAACCATCCCTGTAAATACCGATTGTGGTTTTCCATATTGCGATTAGGCACTTTTGTCTCAGCAGACAAGTTGCAAGCCGTAATCTCGGCTACCAGTTCGCCCATCTCATATTTATCTTCCCAGTCAAGTCGGACTTCCGACCAATGAGCCAATTCGTGAAAATTGGTTGCATAAAATTCAGCCGCATCAACGAACTGACTTTTCTTAGGAATTTGAATATAATCGCCCGCCGTGTGCTTGGGCCAACTTCCCTTGGGCGTCGGCCTCATGTAAAAGGCACGGTTGCCACCATAAGAAATCTTGGCACCAGTGGATGCAATCAATTTCTCAGCGGTCGAATAGTCCAGCAAATGATCGGTAATGTCAATTGGACGATCTGTTGGCTCTTCTTTTACTCGATATTTATTAAGCTTTTCTCCTTCGACTTGATCGACATTGAACACACTGTAGTTGCGTAGAAAGAAAATCTTTTTCTTGGTTTTCTCGCCATCCTTTTTGGTATCTTCTACTTCAAGCACTTTATAAAAAACAACATGAGTGGATTTCTCACCACGACGAACCTTGCCGCCCAATTGATCAAATTGCTTATAGGTGCCCCAATATCGAGAAGTATATTGCTTCTCCAAGGCAGCCAGTTCTAGAATAAGAGGGTTGATTCCAGAATACAACTTCTTGCTGGCGATGTTCGTAGGACGACCGCAATTAGGGTCATCGCTCCAAGTTTTACGCCAAGGAATTCGATTCTCTTTAAGAGATTCAATGATTTTGTTGGTAATGCCCTTACGAATTTCATCGCTTACGGAAGCAGCAGTTTTCTTAGTCATGATATATTTCCTAATTAGATTTAAACACTAAAACATCATTGATGTTTTCTGTTCTGATTTTATTTTGTTTAATCATGGACTTGAGTCTCTTTTTCAACATACGTGAAAAGTTGTTGACAGGACTCAAGAATCCATAACTCAAAACTTTATGTTCAATTTCGTAATAAATAAGTCCCTTTGGATTTTGATCTAGCACTTGTTTCACAACTACTTCCAAGTTATCAGGGGCGGCAAGGCGATCCAATTCACCACTGATTTCTCGCAATTGTTGTGCTATTTCTCTGATTTTAGTTTTATTCATTTGGCCACTCATTTATATTTGGACAGTCTTCCCCGTTGTGACACATTTCAATCAAATGGTTTTCTCGTTCCTGTGTCCATCGTGACCGGGTTCGCAAATACCAAATAGCCAGAGCATATTCATCTGTTAGATTGAATTCATCCCTGATAATCAAATATTCCTGAGTCCAACTGTCTTGTTGCCGATCCAAGAGAGTCTGAACCATCAACATAGTGCCGGGGTCGTTGACATCTTTTTGGTTAAAATCCATGACGCCATTTTGTTTATATTTTTTCAAGTCCATTACGGTGCAATTCCTTCGTTGTAATCGTATGTGTCGCCATCCTTCATTTTTTCAACCCAATCAAGATATGCTTGAGACGGTTTTCCAGTGACAAATCTATATGCTTCGTGACCGTTTTCCCACTTAGCCAGATTCAACTGAACAGGAGTCCCAAGCAAAACTCGGGCAGCTTGGTCCAACGCCCATTGCTTGTGATGGCTACCATCAATTTGACCATATGTGCCGATAAATTCCAGCGCCCAATCAACGGCAGTATAACCTTCATATGGTGTTCCTTCATATGACGGCAACGGTTCTTCACCTAAATAACCTTTCATTTTAATCTCCTTTAATTTTGATTTTTATGAAGTCGAGTTGACAGTGAAGTATTGCCAAAAGCGTCGGAATTAAAAGGAATATTACGCTTCTCCAACTCCTTCGCCCCGGCTTGAGTTAGACAATAGCCCTTGCTAGTAATTTTTACCAATGGCAGTTGGTCCGCAGTAGCAGACAACAGTGGGGGCATTACAAACTTAGTCAATTCAGCTTCTTTGCAACCAATCACGCCGCCGAGGTTAGATCGTGCAATTGGACCGTGACCCAGGGCCGACAACACCGACAATCGCTGATATGTCATGCCAAATTGGTCAATATGATTGTCTTCAGCGATACGAGCCGCAATGTTCTCCCAACTATCATCCAGCGCATCACTCTCTAGTCGCATTTCACGAGCAAACGCCAGAGCTTCACGAGGGACACGACCAGCATAACGAGCAACAATTTCACAAGTTTCCAAATCCCAATCAGGATTGTGAACCTGAATGATTTGTGCCATTTCTTCCTTTGTATAAAGATTCAAATGAATCTTGCTGAAACGAGTGTCGAAGGCGCTGAACAAATCACCACGATCGGTTGTGGCAATAAGCCAACAAATAGCACTGGTGTCGATATCCCAAGACGTGCCATCGGCGCCAGGAGCGATAAGACGAGCATCGTCCCACTCAGTAGCTTTCAACAATTCTTGCTCCACCTTTTTTGGCAAATTATGCACTTCATCAATGAAAACGATACAAGGAGGGACGACAAGCTTGCCATCGCCCAACTCTTGCAGTTCCAAAGTAGGAAATTCTTCATCGTGCGATTCGATATTTTCCAAAGCTTTATTGATGGCAATTACAATGTCTGTAACAGTGTTGCAGGCATTGGCATCCACTTCAACAAAAGGAAGTCCAATTAGCTTGGCAAACATCTTGGCAAGCGTAGTTTTACCAGTAGACGCCGGGCCGAGAATGGCAAATGCCTGATCGCTGCAATCACGGTTGTATCGTGAAAATGCAATTTTAGCGGCTCGGCACAGCCTGCGAACCGCCGTAGGATTGCCAATAAAATTATAAAAAGGATTGTGCGGATTGCTAGGATCGGCCCACCAAGTGCGATCCTCATCAGTGGGACCGCTAGTGCTGGGATCAAAAAACCACAATTCAACTTGTCTTGGTATCTTTTCTAGCTGCATTATTTGCTTTCCTCAATCATTGTCATGCTCTTCTTGAGCATCTTTTTGAGTCAAATGGACTTCTGCACGATATAGTTCAGGTCGTTTGCCTATGATAGCATCGGCCATTACTTCCTGTTGTGTATCGCAACGTCCTTTAACTTGAAGCGAATAATCGACCCTTTTGACTTTCCACGGTTGTCGATATTGGTCATAATTATATCTTTCAGGCTCTTCAGTTTGATTGCCTCTCAAAGTGCTGACATAGACATTTGAACCTACGTCTGGCACATGGCCGATGGTCGAAATTGGCTCCAAAGGAGCATCAAAGTAAAAAGTAATTCTCATCCCCTTCGGAGCATTATAAACATTAGCAATAATCATTGCCAATGCCCCCTCGGGGGTTGAACCAAACGGCTCAATTTTCTTGAGAGCGTTTTCTACTTGTTTCCAGTCCATCATATTCTCCTGTTGTACAACTAAACTTAAGCCTCGATAGTGTTCAAGACATGCCAGCCTGGGTAGTTTATCTTGACCCAGTATTTTAACTGGATTTTGCTCATAGCCAGTGGCAGCGTAAGATTAACCCGACTATTGGTTGAATAGCGAATTAATCGCACCCTTGTAAACAAAACTTCGGGCTTCATTTTCGCCTCTAGGCTGCGGTTTTTCTGCTGAGAATCTTTTTAATTTCCTTGATAACTTCCGAGGGGTTATCGGTGGCACTATTGGCAACTTCCATAATAGATTCAATTTTCTGCCAAAGCAGAGCTTCTTTCGACTCTTCCTTGGTCATTGACGGCAGAGAAAGATCAATAGCTTCCAAATTCTTAGGATTAGGCTTGTTAGTGCCTCTCAATACTTGATACTCATACAAATGAGACGCATTTGTCTCATAAGGCTCGCCCTCAAGCACCTTCTTAGCAGAATAAGGAAGATACACTTCTCCATTTCGGTTTCGCCGGGGCAGATCATGACTATACCAATCACCAACCAAGGCAATTGGTTTTAGAATGCACTTGCCAGCTTCAACCACAATGCAACGAACATATTGCCCAAACCCATGCTCGACATGAACAATTTGATTAGCCTTCAAATTAAGGCGAGCCCAATCAGCCAATTCTTTATCATGGCGATTCCAGAATGCATCATTGGCGAGCGCACCTTCAATTTCTTCGGTAGAGAAAACTTTTAATGCGCCGGCATAATCGCAATCATTTTTAATTTTACATTGCCAACACCCTTTTCCTCGTGGAGCAATAACAGTCCACAGCGGATTGGCGTCAGCATATGACCAGTGAAACGTAGTGCCAATTTCAACCATTTGAATAACCTCCGCTGTTATGTTGTACAACTAAACTTGCTTGCGTCGGAGACGTTGTTCAACATTTTGGGCAAGTTGAATAGAAGTTTTTACCTCAAACTCTACATCTTCCCAAGAACACCCAATATCCTCGCCAGTGTAATCGTGATAAAAACTGCCCAGGGCAACTTTTCTTCGCACAGAATTTAGAATTCGTTTAATCGAAGGCAATCGGCCTGTATAAAACAAACCAAAATATCGACTGTGGCCGTGGCCTTTAGTTGGAAAACAGCCCAGTTCAATTGTTTTGCAAGTTTCACTGGCAATTTCGTGATAATCACCAAAATGTTTTACTCGAAAAGACATTTGATTTCTCCTTATGCTGCTATTGATTTAGCATGTTATGCTGCTATTGATTTACCATGTGCCAATTTGATTCGCTCAAGAATCCGATTCAGAGCGATACGAGGGGCACGGCGAGAATAAGGCTCGCCAGTTTCCGGGTTAATATGATTTTTGGCAACTTCTGTTTGCCAGCCACGGCTACCCGCAGGAGCAGCCAGATAAGCTTGCAATACAGCACGTTCCCAATCACTCATTTCAATATCGGTAAGAACGGCAACATCAAGATCGGAAGACGATTCCGGCTCGGTGACGCCATAAATTCCGCTGTCGTCAGAAAAATCTTCGTCCTGATCGTTAACAAACAATTCCGAATGTTTAATGACCTTGGCTTTCATATCCTTGACAGTTGAAATTTCCTTTTCATTTAGCTTCAATTTCTTTGCCACTTCTTCAAAAGTGGCAGGCCGACCAAACTTTGTGCTCAAAGCCTTGGTGGTTCTGTTGACCAAGGTAATCAACTTAATGCTGTTTTGCGACAAAGGACAAAGCGGCCTGTTTTCATTTACACTTTTCAAGATGCGGTGTTTGATAGCCCAAACAGCATAAGTAATGAATTTTACATCCAAGTTGGTATAGCCATAGATAGCATCCGATACAGCCATCGAGGCTTCGTTGTAAAAATCACCAAACGACAATCCAGTGTTGTGAGGCAACTTTGTCCATTTGTCGGCTTGCTCGAACATCAGCTTGCCAAGGCTGCACATTAGCGGCCACTCAATGTCACGCACTGCTTGGATTTTTGCCAACTTATCTTTGGAAACCGGAACCTTGTGAACATACACAGTGCCCTTGCTGGTTTCTTTAATCGCCTTGAACAGAGCGATGCGAAGCTTGGCCTTGGAATATTTGCCTGTGATTTTTCGCTTAACCGCTTCGTGCAATTCGGCCAAAACCACGTTGCCCTCAGCCATAATTTCTTCCCACCCTCGTTTTTGGTCGGCGTCAGCATCCGTGTGGGGAATCAATTGAAAATCTGCATCGTATGACATATATTTCTCCTTAGAATAAAAGTAAAAATTACAGCTATCAAAAAGGCCAGTGCTGTAATTTTTACTTACGATTTTCTTGTTTAGACTGCTCGGCAAGCCGCTTGTCTGAATCCTTTGTAGCAACGGAATAAGTGGTATTCATCACCGTCGCCAACGCTCGAAGGAATCCTTTCTTTTCATTTTCGTCCATTTGCTTATTGCGAGTGTCGTCAAACAACTGCTGACACTCTCGCAAAGTCAAAACTCGCTGACGATTGGCCTTTTTGTTCGGAATTTCCGAATCATCGGCCTTGCCCATTTTGATCGCCAAAGCCTTGCGAATGGCATTGGTGATATTCACCCGGCCGCCGCAGGCAATGCGATTCTTGTCACGATCCGGCAAGTAAACCAGAGCATGACGACCACGAGCAAACTGGTAATCAACGCCAAGATGGGCGGCAATTTCCTTTAGTTTCCAATTCTTGCCGGTTTGAGGATTAATTTGATGACGGTATTCGTCGATCACAAAACCCCATTCCAAATCATTCATCGGGAGACGATTGGCATTTTCGGCTACGGCCAAACTGTGGGCTTCCGACAATCGCATCGAATCCTTCACTTGTGCGCCAATGCTGGCGGGGTCGCCATGCTTGGCATGATTGTAAGCCGCCGCCAGAACACGACGTTCTCCAACCACGACCCCATAATGACGAACGTATGCAGTCTCACCAGTTTCAGCAACCGTCCCGGCCTTGACACGAAACGACCGCAACAGAATCGGCTGAATCTCCGCATGCCGACGACTCTCGGCCAGAGAAACCAAACTCTCCGGGCTGCCATCGTTCTCATACGTCTCAACCAGAGAAACAAACTTCTCCTTATTGGCGGGATCGTCACTCAATGCCAATTCTTGGATGAGTCGGATAGTGTTATAACCTTCATAACCCTCTTCACTCAGAGCCGCAAGCAGTTTCAGTGCGGGATTACGAGGATTATGGGAAGTGGTAATCTTGCTCAGAGGAATCGACACGACGTTACTCATCTTAAATCTCCTGTGTTATGAAATTTATTGGTTCGATACAACAAACCAGTGTACAACTAAACTTGATTTGGCAAAGTGCCCCTAACCTTCATTTCGCAACACTAAAACTTCAACGTGACCAGCCTGATTGGCAAATCGAACGATATCTCGTGCTTTACAGTCTAGTAGTTTCATGTTTAATCTCCTTTGGATTTAAAACACACAGATTATGCCCAATCCGTTCTCCATCATGAGCCTCTTTTTTCCCAGCAGAGTTCGCTCTCCACAATACTTGCCTTAAACGGTCTTGATTGCGAGTGACGGCTATTTGCTTTGTTGGGAAGAATCAGCAAGGACACAAATCGCAAATAACTGCTTGGCTTCGCTAGCTATTTACATTTTCTCTTAATTTAAGTCATCAAGTTTTGCCAAAACTATTCAGGCAAGAGATCATTTGTCTTACTTGCAGCCCTGTGTGATTGTCTTATCAGTGTACAACTAAACTTCAAAAACCTTGACGATGAACCATCCAAAATAGTTAATGGACACCCATCGAGAGAGTTCATAGGCAGTCATATAAAAAGGAAGATCGATAGCCAATTTACTTCTGCAATCGATGGTTATACACCGTTCTAATTCAATGCTTTGAAACAATATTTGTTCTTTAGATTCTTCCATATTTTTACCTGTGATAATTATATTTCTGATGCCTTCGGTCTTTCAAATGAGCAATTTCTTCTTCACTCATTTCCTTGATTTCAAACCAATGTTGACATAATCTGCCAATGGTTAGAAGATTATCTTCATATTTTAGAAGAAAACTGCGAACGCCATCGGTTCGCCAGCAACTATCGTGATAGGAAAGCACTTCCCAATCATTTTCTCCTTCAACATAATCTTCATCTTCGATACCAGCCACACACCAGCGATCACGAGTATAAACGCCAATGTAATTATGTTCTGCGAAGATCAATAGTTCTCGATAACGATACCCAACTTCGTTATCATGATCAATCGAAGTATGAAACTGAATCCACATCGCCTTAGGCGTTTCTTGTTCGGCCTGATTCCTTCCAACTTGGTGTTCAAAGGTATCGGTAATAATATTTTCTAAAATATAAACAAGCATATTATCCCTTTTCCTCATAAGAAATTTCTACATCATTTGCCGCAATTTGCTTTACATCTAGCTTTTCGTTACCAATGCCGCTAAAATGTAAATAAATTTTGTTTAATGGGTTGCTCGAAACGTGGAGCCACACACCGTTATTAAATTTAATACTAACTACATGCGCAGAGAATGTAGCCTCGGCTATATGGGGCTCGGCAGTCATATTAAGCTCCTATTTTTTTAATTTCGTTTTCCACTGCTTCGCTATCAAGCCAATCCATGACTTCTTGTGGAAGTTCTACTTCGTCACACACACCCTCATTGATGCAGCACCAATAAGTGCTATAATTGTTTCGATATTTCACCATTGCAGGTGTTCCGGCACCAGGATCATCAGGAAACACCTGAGCTTGGTCTAAGATTAGAATGGCGCCTTTAGGTCCGTGCAGTGTTTTCTTGATCATTTTGTTTGTCCTTTTTTGGACTGGCCCATTCAAATGATTTATAAATCATAAGAAAAAGCAAAACCAACTCTCCACAAAGGGTAGCTAATCCAAAGGTGAAACCAATGGCTTCTTCTATTCCACCATTTGGTCCAATGACTAAGCACTCTTGTGTAAAAAGCCAAATTGGGGCCAAAGCCACTTTCAAGTATGCTGTCCAGAACACATCGAACCAAGAAAACATTTTAAGGTGTTCTACAACGAGAGTGAAAACTCCGACCCAGAATGTAAGAACTAAAATTTGCCGAATGTTCATATCAATATCCTCTTCGATTCAATTCTCGCTGAGCGTAAGCTCTGGCAATCTTGACGCCTAGCTTTTTCTTAAGCCTAAGAGCTTCAGTTTGACAGATTTCATCCCACAATTCTCTATAGAAGGCATTCCACGAACCGCCCTCGGCAAATTCCATAAGAGCTTCACGAGACGAAGTGTTTTCAAAGAAAGTGTCCCAATTAACTTGCAACATTGCTACCTCCTGTCATAGATATTATATGGAAGATTTCAGAGAATATTTGGACAACAAGGCAGTCAGCACTTCTGCTGAGGAAGCCATTGAAATTATCAAAGAATTGAGTGGAAGACTAAATTCTACTCAATGGGACCGACTCATAAGTTTGATAAAACGCTTCGCAAATAAACACACGGATAAATCTGGTTATTCTATTGGCTGGAATCTCAGCGGAACCAAATATGGACCACCATCCCAGCCCCCATCTCAAGAACCACGAACCCTTGGGCCATCTTAAGATTTCTTGATAATACTGTTCATAGCGCTCATGAGCGACCAACCACCCAGAAAAGCCAAGATTCCCAATCGGGGGAGAGTTTCCTGCCTAAATACAGAGGGTTTTTGCTCTGTTTGTTGGGCTTCAACTTCTCGGACTGTCTGGCGGATTTGGTTTTGCCTGTAGACGCCATAACCGCTTGCGATTTCATGTGATTTCATATCGATACCTTGTACAAATAAACTTACTTCAAAAATTTCAAATGTTCAATCTCTACAGGCGTGCCGCCGCCAGGGTAAACCTTAAATTCATCTTGGGAATAATGCAACGACAAACCATGTTCCTGTGCCTCTTGAATTAGTTTAAATAGCTTATCGATATAAACAACACCGGCAGAATATTCATCCTTTTTAATCCATCCGTGATAATCGGATTTTGTGTATACTGTGTGATAGACATTGTTTTTATATTCCAATACTCCAGCCTTAACAAGAATGTTAAGCACTTCTTGATCTTCGGGACGAATAGTTCCAACTCGGCGTTCATCGAAATGTTCTGCGATTTCAAGTAAATAAGTGTCCATTTAGGATTCCTTATATCGGTGTGCGTGTTTACTCAACAACAATAGTGCTAATTTTTCACAACTTGTAAATTCATCTACGTTTGCATCAACAAGAGCAATTTTCATTATGATTTCCTCAATTGCCTCTACACACAAGTCTCTCGGAACTTCCGCAAACGAATGTTCAAGTTCTAAAGGCCGCAGGAGGATATTACCATTATTCAAACATGGTTTGCCATTAGGCAGCTTTAGCGTCTCTATGATTTCGTCAAAAGTCATTTATCGTCCAGCGTACAAATAAACTTGCCTTGGTTGGCCTAAAGAGGCAATTGAATTTGGCACATTTTAGCATGTTTTAGCACATTTTAGCATGTTTCTGTCGAATGTTTCATGCAAATTTTGAAAATTAAAAAAACAACAAGAAAAGGGACTGTATTTTTAATCTTCAATAATGGTTGTCTCTCTAATTACAGTGCGAACAGCAATGTTTTCTGCTTCGTTATTTAAAACTAAAATTAAGAGGCCGCAACAAGAATATCCATTGAAGACAACTTCTTCAAGCGTTAAAGTTTCTGCAAACAGTGGGGTGGAAACATCTTCGGTTTGAAATTTGATCCATTTTTGATAATTATGATTGGATTCGACTACAAGCTCATCAAAAGCTTGATTGGCTTCTATTTCTGAAAGAAACCACTGAGAAAACGGTGGTTCTTCGGTGGTGAAAAGATGAAATAATGTCATCTTCCCCCACATGACAATTTAGTCATTCGGCTCAATTGGCCAATGATTATTGCCTCTGTTAACATCGATGAGTAAATTGTACGGTAAATTTGCATGTTGTAAACCACATTAAAGACTTGAATTTTATTCGACCACCATAATCCTATTAACCATTTTTCACAAAACAAGTTATGGATTTTAAAAACTCGTGTTTCATAAATCAATACAGCTTGTTATAAATAGATTGTAGCCTGAAATCATAGGTCCACAACCAATTGAAGACCATCCTGTGGGTATATAGGATATACACTACAGGATATACACTACAGGATATATCCTAGAGGTCAAAAATGGAAAGAATTATCACAAACATTGGAACTATACCGGCCATTGTTGTAGTTCCTCATGGTTACGACGATCCTAACACAGTCGAAATAGCTGAAGAGATTATCAACAAGATCGACGCATATGCAGTAATCAATAAAGGGTGGAGAAGGAGCGACCACTATGATTACTATAAAGACGAAGCCAATTGCAACAACATCAAACACATAAAAGAAGATGTTGTTAAAGATGAGTTTTTAAAGCCAATATTAAAATATAAAAACAAAATTTTAAACGAACATCACTTGCAGGAACCTGCAATGTTTATTATCCACGGAGTCAGCAATCTAATTAGAGACGAAGCTAGCGATTTAGATTTCATTGTTGGATACGGCGAAGGCGATCCTGCAAGACCTACAGCGCCAATTGAATTTAAAGATTGTTTTTTAGAAAATCTTAAATCTACTGGGCTGGTTCCTTATCAGGGAAAAAGCGGAGGGAGATATTCGGGATGGGGTCGCAACAATTTGAACCAATTGTTTAACCGCAAAGAATTTTTAGATCATTGTGCATATAGTCTACAAATAGAAATCATTAGAGAGTTAAGAGAGGACAAGGATGTTGCACGACAAACAGGAGAGGTTTTAAGTGATGTTATTACAAATACCATCAATAATTGGAAGAAATTTAAATCAACTCTTACGTTTCCGTACATTTAAAAAGCCCGCTATTGAACGGGCTTTTTAAATCTCCAAAGATAATTATCTTTTTAAATATCTCTTCAAAAATTCCCTGTCTTGGTAATCCAAATAAATTCTATCGGGCAGACGATTAATCGTCCAATCCGAATTCAATAGAATTAATTCAGACCTTGGTCGTGCGTCTCTAATGACAACCATGTTGTGATTGTGAATCGTGGCTAACAATGTCATGTGGTCGCTGTTCCACTTAGATCGTTCCCAAATTTGACGAGCCGCTGATTCCAATCTGTCTACACGCTGATCAGTGGTTAGTCTGTTGTAATTATAACGATCTTGTGTGTTGTTATAATTATAAGACTCTTGTCGGTCCCATTGGCTGTAATAGTTGTTTGATGGCTGTTGTGCTATTGGTGTATAACCTTTGTTTTGAAAGAAAATAAAGGCGGCAACAACTGCCAAAATAAGTATTCCTAGTAAGAAAACCCAAGTATAATCTTTGTTGGCGGGTGCCGCTACGGCTCTTGGTGAATTTTTTCTCTCTGCCCTGACTTGGTTTTCTAAATCATCTGTCCATGTACTCATGTTTGCCTCCCAATATATCCTTGTACTATATATCACACGAGGCTTAAAAATATATTATATCTCTAATAAATTAAAATGGATTCTAATAATTAGAATCATCTTGAATGGCTTTCTCTTTAGAAGAATTAATCATTTTATATAAATCATTAGGATGGAAACCATCCTCCCAAGACTGCCCGGAGGAAATATGATATTTTTCTGCTTTAATATGACATTTTTCACAAAGAGAAATGCCATTAGATGTTACATATCCTTGATTTGGGAATTCGGAACGATCAGTAATATGATGGGCATCTAGTATCGCTTCAGGCTCAATTGAATGATATTTTTCCCATTCTTCATTGCCTTGACGATCTTTGCCAGGACAATGACAAGTCTTACACCGATATCCATCTCTTTGAAAAACTGATTCTCGGAAATTTTTTCTAATTAATTTTTTCATTACCAAAATTTTTCAATAATTTTAGGCGGCTTTTGTTTTTTAAGCCAATCAAGATGAAAACTAGGAGGCACAAAAGAAATAATGCCAGTGAAATTATTTTTCTTTAAATGACGACGCCATTTGTTGTGCAGCCTAGAAAGAATTGCAGGAGATAAAAAAGTTTTAAATTCAAATTTTGCAGACCCCAATATCCATTTTTCATCAGTCCATTTAGAATCAACAACCTTCCAACAATCAACTGCTGAACAATCGGTTGAATAAACGTACAGTCCGATGTTTATAAAATCAACCCAGTGTTTAGATAACATACATTGAGAAACTGTAGGCGATACACAAATACGTGGGAACAAAGGTTCGCCATCTGCTTTTGCACTTCTAGGAATGCTGGGGCTTAGGACTCCTGATAATTTAGTAGGAGATATATGAAAATACATTATTTTTCACCAGAAAAAACAATTTATATTTCTTGCCTTCAAATTCAATAACACTTCTCTTCTCCAGTGGCTCCGACCCAGCTTTAAAAAGCTGTTTGCGTGCTTTTGGATCACGAAGAATTCTTCTCATTAATTTAGATAATAGAACTTCCATTTACTACCTCGACTAAAAGTTTAACCACTTCTGCCATGAATTCATAATCTAATGTATCAGGCGTATCAGTAAATTTATGATAATTGGGGTTTCTAAATTCTGATGTATCTGTCCACATGACAGCCGGAACCCCCTCTTCCCAAAAAGGAGCATGATCGCTTCTCAATAAATGAGGCGACACCTGTTCAATCATGTGAAAAGACAATCCCTCAGGCAAATTCATCCCCACTACAGGAATACTAACAGATTTCGCAGTATTGATAATTTTGTTAACCAATTCTTTTTTATTGCCAACTACTCCTAGGAAATCTCCTACGGTTGGAGTTTCCATCATTGGAATAGGAGATTTTTGAGAATTAGGACTTTTATCTGTATAACCGACCATTTCTAAAATATGGACTTGTTTAAATTTTACAGGCGAACCGGATTTAGAAACAAAAAATCTGGAACCACGCAGCCCAAATTCTTCACCATTCCAGGCAGCAAACAAAACATTCTTTCCCGAAAGAATCCGTGCTGTTTCTAACATAACGGCGACAGCACTGGCATTGTCATCAGCACCAGGACTGCCTGGAACTGAATCGTAATGAGCCCCAATTAAAATATTAGCATCAAGATTGCCCAATAAAATGTTTCTTTCGGCGTCTTCGGTAATTTCGCCGCCAATATCAGTGAAGTATTTTTTAACTACCTCGGCAGCTACTTCATTGCCTGGATTGCCATACACTCTTTCAAACGAAAGTTCTTCAACAATCTGCTTTAAACGTTGGACATCTACATCGACTGTAGATTTCAACTTATTCGGCGTGCTATACTTTAATTTCATTTCACGCTTCTTCTTTATCATCCAAATGATATTCTTGCCATTCATCCATAGCTGCTTTAGAAACTGCTTCAACCACTTTAAATTTATCACAAGCGTAAAGTCCTGAACTGCTAAAGGAATTAATTTCTACCACTCTAAGATTGATTGCTCGACATACATCTAAAACCCAACACTTCTCGGGCTGCCATGTTTCCGCAACTTTTGTTGCAAATTCAATTACGTCATCTGGACAACCGGATTCTAATTGTGGTACGCCCCTATACTTATAGAGACTGCCAGTAACGACCTTTTTATCTACAATAACCAGCCGCCATTCTTCATCAATTCTTCTCGGTTCAGCTACAATTACCAACTCTTCTGGTTCTACATCATAAAACCCAAAGAATTCTATATCTTTAGCATAATCACCACGATACACAACTTTACCAGTGAAGTTCTTAAAACCACTGTCGGGTCGCATAAAAACACAATCATCATATCCAAGCGTTCGATAAATAAATCTTTTTTGCCTCATAAGTTCGCCATAAGGCAAAATAATATATTCATCGTTAAGCAGATATTTATTTAATCTAGGATAGTAATGATGACATTTAAAATGTTTTAAATTGCACCAAGCCCCTGGAACCCATTGGGTTTTTCGTAAACATTGTTGTGTCATACCTAGAGAACCATGGGCAATAACACAATCATCAGGCGCATATTGGTCAAATACTAATCCGTCAAATGGAACATAATCAATTACCTTATATTCCATGCCCTGAGAGGTGACGGCCTCTTTTATTTCCTCTTCAATATTTTTATCGAATGTATCTGTCTCTAATAGCCATTTAGGTTTCATTGTATTCCTTGAGCCTCTAATTCTTTTAGTTCATACTCCCAAGAACTTCTTTCTTTATCTGTGGTGTTCTCTGGGAGCAAGGATCGCCTCGTGCAGTTCATTAGCGCCTGAAGCGTTTGGTATCTTCTTGTTTGTTTAATTGCTGGTTGAATGAAATCCTTAATTTCATTTACCAAATCATCCATTGCCTTAAACTTCTCTTTATAAGCCAAATTATTCTTTAATGAAGCGAAACTCGCCGCCGAATAATTTTCTGGAAGGTGTGTCAACAGTTTATTTATGAAATTGTCGGTTTCATATATAGTAGTTTCCCCAGGAAATCCCCCACAGGATATATCCTCTAATGCCCATTTAAGAAATTCTTTTCTATCTCTTCCTTCTGGGTCTAGAACGGGAATAATCAAATCGCCAACACGGCCGGGACGACGAATATCAGGACTAAGCTTGTGAATTCTGGCCGTCATAAGCAACCAATAAACTTTCCCTTTAAGCTTGGGATCGCTCATCATTGCTTGAATTTTTCCTGTTAGTCGCTTTTCTGTTTCATGTGTATTAGAACTAATGCCTCCAAATTGAGTGTCAGCTTCATCTACAAAAATCAACACACGATCTAAAGCTTCTAATACACGCTTTAGCCTCTCAAAAATAACATCAGTTTGTCCAAACCATTGGCTGCGAATATTTTTCAAAACAATAATAGGCATATTTAGTTCGCCTGCCATTGCTTCGAAAATAAAACTCTTGCCAGAGCCTATAGCACCAGCTACAGCGGCACCGGGTAACATACCTTTCTTTTTAGTTTGCATTCGAGGAATCATTTCTTCTCTCAAGAACTTCTTGAGATTGGCAAATCCAACGCAATCATCCAAAGTATGTGAGGGCTTTTTAAATTCAATTACGTCCTCTCCAACTTGGGATTTGATATATTCCTCTACTTTAGCAATAATCTTTTCATCATCAATATTTGGAGTTTTAGTTAGCTGTTGCAGAGCAATTAAAGACAACCCAGCGGTTAATTCAGCAAGTTTATCCTTATCAACTTTTAACTCAGTGGTTTTTAAAAATTGTTTACGTATTTCATTGGATGGAGAATGAACTTCTACCGACAGCACTTGTGGAAGCTTTGCAATTCGAGGGTGTATTAAGCTTTTGCTTTCAGCAATAAACACTACTGTATCATGGCCATTGTTAAAAACAGGGTCGCCCAGCCAATCATTGACAATAATCACACGTTGTAATTGGGCGTCATTTAATGACGCTACATCACCATTTCCTGCTGGTAGCAACATATCCGCAGCTTCAATTATAATGAATAAATTTTCTTTAAGAGCAATTCTAGAACAAATGGTCAACTGTCTTAAGAATTCCAGAGCTACAGTTGGGTTGCCAATACTGTCACTCCAATATTTTTCAAATTTATCTTTTTCTGTATCTACTGTGCTTTTTTGTCCACGGACTACAGATGGTAATTCACGCAAATAAACGTCGTTATAATCTCCAATTCTCCATTTCAGCCAAGCTTGTCTTAGTTTCTCTTTATCTTCAGACTTAATTCGAATAGGACCATTTAGTTCATATACAAGATGGATAATCCCATCTGTTTCCGTTTTGTTTACTAGAAATGGAATCAGAGGGCTTAAGGATTGTTTGTCTATAAAAAGATCATATACATTTCCATGTAAAATGATGCTTCTAGACTGAGCAGTATTATGAATTTGAATTAATTCTTTGTGGAACATAATTGGACTCAAGATAAAAACCTAGACCAGATCATTATACCATTGAAGAGGGGCGTAGTAAAGCTAGCTTGGAATGAGAGTATTTGCGCTACCGGAGGTGTCACCTTCGAGCTTGGCAGTGATTAGATTGAGGTTTCCGGCACCGACGAAATAAGCATATGCAGTTAATTCATCAGCATCCGTGGCACAAATTTGTGTGCAAGTAGCATTTACATTTGCAGTATTTTCACCTGCGGAATAAACCCATAAAGGGACAGTTGCTTTTATTTGCAAAGCGTTTACATTAATTAGGCCGCCCTCGCAAAATACACCAATAGTATCAACTGCTCCCTCTTCGGTCGTAATGTGCCCAATATCTGCTAATATATCATTTGCATCGTCAACGGCTACGATTCCGATGGCATTATCTGCTTGAAGGTCTATAGATGTCACCACAGCATGTATGTGACTACTGCCATCGTCACGAGTCCCTATAGCAGCAGCATATGATGGATTGGCTCCGGCTTTAACTCTAATATGTTGACAGTGAAATTCTAAGATGCCAGACGATCCATGGTTGACAACTCCACCAACACCATTGCTTTCTATTTCATCTATATCAACATGAGAATCTCCACCAATGGCTACTCGTTGAACAGCGACTCCGGTTAATCCTCCATAAGCCGATAAATCTTCTAATCCTGTGTTGATTAGCCTGCCTATTTTTATTCTACTTTCATTGCCGACAATTACAGCGCCATGAACACAAGCAAACGGAGCATAAACATGCACATATTCAGGAGTAATAACATTGCCTACATAAGGACCAGCGTCCAAACATACTATTGAATAATTATTTTGGGCACTAGGAACTGGGGAAAAGGAGGCTAGTGCATTAATAGCAGCACCAAATGTAGCAAAAGGGGTGAAAAAAGAGCGGCCATCATTATTATCATTTCCATTTTTGCCTACAAATACAATATTTCGGCCAAAATGTTTCAATAATGTAATATCAACATCTAATTTTTGAGTTGTGGGAATATCAACTGAACCGTTCCCTATGCCCGTAACACTTGAGGCTGTCATATATTATTTATGTTTTTGGACATATAAATATCATTAGGCTTTGAAAAATCTGTCAGCATGGTAAAAATTAAACCCTAATCGTTTTGCAAAAGTCGCATCAGAAGTTTGATCTCCCACAAAAATGCATTCTTGGGAGTTTAATTTATATTTTTCTATCAAAAGCACCCCAAGAGCACTTTGTGGCTTCCTGCAATAACAGTTGGGAGGGTTACTTTTATGAGGACAGAAATAGAAATCAATATTCGCCCCCAACAATTCATTGGTTCGCTCAAAACAAGCTTTAGCGTCTTCTATTCTTAAATTGCCTTTATGGATTCCAGACTGATTGGATACCCCTAGTAGGATATATCCTGCATCTTGGTATTGTTTAATTTTTTTAACACGATTTGGAAGAATCCTTACTTCACTTGGATTACAAGGATAACCAAATTCCCCAGTATTATATCTTAATGTATCATCATAGTCCAGAATAAGTGCTTTGTTTTCATAGTTTAAACTTTGCCTTTGAAATTTTACTTTTTCAACAGAGGTGAAACCTTCGCTAAGACTCGGTGGATTATGATTTTTACGATAACGAAATAATGCCGCAACAGGAAAGATATTAATATCATTTGCTTCTCTAGTTAATTCGGCGGTAAAAAAGATTTGTTTGTGACTTTTCCACATCCTATGGAGAGCGTTTATTTGTGATTCTTCAATACTTGTGTCTACATGGATGCATTTAATATCATCGCATAATTCAATATAAGGACGACGACTTTCTGCGGTTGGAAAGTTATTTTCAACAACCACGTTGGCACCAACATCCATCGCATGCTTGAATTTTGAAAGAAGATCAACCAGCTTGCCATTTTCATGACGATTTAAATGGATGTACCCCTGATTAATATAATCTTGAGCTACAGTTGTTTTGCCACTAGCCGGGGCACCGCATATCATTATCACTTTGGCCATATTTTACTTCCTTTAGAAGTCGCCTTGGAATTCAGCTAACTTTTTCAGTTCCATATCAATAATTTTGAGAGCTACTTGTGTTTGCAAGCTAGGAGGAGAATTGATATGTTTGTCGAACACTGCACGTTGATCAGGGTCTAAATTATCGATTTCCAAATTTTTCCTTGTTTGATCCATAATTGTCATTATATTTTGGTGATGTGCTACTCCCAATTCTTGCAACAATTCTTCAACAACATTAAGTTGTGAATAAACAGTTTTATAATAAAAACAAGTTGCCAGGGCTTCTGGAAAAGTCTCGGGCAATTTAATGAATCTTCCTTTATAAAAGACGGTAGAATGACCAGATTCGATCCGTTTGTGGATTAGATTATTAAAAGTCTCTAATTCTTTTCTTTCTTGTAGAATTCGTGGATATTCTGTCGTCCCAAGCAAGCCAAATACCAAAACAAGAGTGGCGGGCCAAGTTCCCCAATACATAAACAGCCCAATGCCTAGTATTGGAATACAAAACATCGAAAAATAATGAGCAAATTTTGCCGCTTTAAATGGACAAGAAATATTTAATCCAACCAATGATCTCAAAAGTCTGCCACCGTCTAAAGGAAACACAGGCAACAAATTAAAGGCCAATAAAATAACATTAACCTCGAACAAAAAGATTAAAAGAACGTTCTCAGGGAAAATTTTTACAAAAGGCAAAAGAATCATCGCTGAAATGAAATTAACTAACGGACCACATAATGTAATCCAAAATTCAGCTTTTGGATTATCATAGGACAAGGGCACCTCTGCCGCACCGCCAAAAATAAACAATGTTATTTTTTTACAAGGATAACCAAAAACACTGCCTGCGATGGCGTGACCGTATTCATGAAGAACTACCGTTAATACCAACATTCCAATTACAAAAAGAAGGACAAGAGCGGGCTTAACACCACTGCTGGCGAGCGATAAATAAAAAAGTGCTAACGTTGTAAATGTTAAGCTAGCATGAATGTATAATGGCACCTTGAAAAATGTGCCAATTTTAATCGGGTTAAGCATTACATGGAAAATATTCATTATTTTTCATTAAACACAATACTTCGTATTGCGTCTTTTTGCTCCTTAAATAAAGTAAAATCCCTAGCAGAATTGGCGTCCCATGCCGTTGCAGGCTCATCATAAACAATGGTGGCGCCTTTTTCCCCTTGTGCATGATATTGGGAAAGACCAATAATTCTATCAGAAAGATAAATTGCCTCGTTAAGTTCGTGAGTAACAATTAACACAGTGTAAGGAGGATGTTCACCTTTTTCTTGTGCTATTTGATTTTCTTTATGAAGGCTTAACATTAAATCTTGAAGGTCTTCACGAGTGGCTTCATCAAGAGCCCCAAAAGGCTCATCCAATAACAAAAGTTTAGGTTTCATAATCATTGCCTGTGCCAGCGCAACTCTCTGTCGCTGTCCACCAGACAATTGATTTGGATATTGATCGGCAACCACTGCCAATCCGACTCTTTCTAACATCTGATGGGATTGTTCTAAATGTGTTTTTCTTAGTTTTTTCCAAGAAAAAGGACGCAACAGTCGGTAGGGCAAAGAAGTTTGATCTTGTTCTAGACCAAAAGCTACATTGTTTACGGAAGTCATGAAATCATATAGAGAATAATGTTGATATACGATTCCTATGTTTCTAGAAGGACGAGTAATTTTTATGTTTGTAGCATATATTTCGCCTTCTTTAGCAGGATGGGTTCCCAGAATAGCCTTGAGCAATGTGCTTTTGCCGCACCCTGAAGGTCCAACTACAGACACAAATTGACCTTGTGGAATGGACAAATTAACATTCCACAAAACTCTTTTAGAGCCAAAAAAGTGTCCAACCTGTTTTGCGTCTAATGCATACATAGTTTAAACAAAGTGTAAAATATATAAAGAATAAAAGTTCCGAAAAGAAACCCTTCTAAAGCTGCGAAGGTCGCTGTTGTTCTTGTTTTAGCTATAAAATCCAATTCACTTTGAGTATCGTCTTGCATATCGTGGGTTGACATGATCACAATATTCCTCGCAATCCAATTCGCTTCTAAATGGTCCTAAAACCCATGTTGAATATGTATTGGGTCGCTTATAAGTCACCACTTTAGCCCAGTACAAGCCATCGTAAACAGCCCAAATTTTGGGTTGTTTTCTATTTTTCCATGCTTTGGTTAAACGAGCAAGCCAATTTTTAAATTTAATACACATTATTTTCTAATATCAAACCAAGGACAATACCATTTTCTAAATGTCAACAGTGCCCAATCTACAATCCAACCAAATATTCCCAAAATAATTAAATATGAATATACAACATTCATATTCAACAAACGAGATTGGATTCTAAGTCTATAACCAAACCCCACATCTGCTGTGGCCCACTCAGCCGCAATCAAAAACACCAAAGCAGGGCCAATTGCCAATCGAATGTTTTCTATAATTCTTGGAAAGATTTGAGCAACTATGACTTCCCAAATGACTTCAAAACTAGAAGCTCCAAGCGTATAGGCTTTGTTAATAGCATGATCTGTAACATCGTCTCGGACAGAACCATAAATAGCCATTGCCAGGGCAGGAGTAATTCCAAATGCAATCATGGCCGTATACATTTTTAATTCTGTTCCAAACAATACAAAATACACAGCCAACATAGCTGTTGGAGGAATTTTGCCCAGAAAGGAAACAGGAAGTTTAAACAAGAACTCTACAGGAGGATGAACGCCCATTCCAAGGCCAATAAAGAAAGATAAGGAAATTCCTATTACAAGTCCCCAAAACAATCTAACACCTGTTGCTTCGGAATCTTTAATCAGCCAATTTTCCCCTGCGGAGTCTGTCCCAATGAGTTTTTTTCCACCTTCAACAAATTGAGAAAAATTAGGGATAGTAGTGTCTTTAGGATTAACCTTGTGTTGACGATGAGATAAATAAGAATAAAATCCCACCAACAAAGCAATAGAAATTACCATATAGATAATTTCCATTTTTCGAGAAATAGGCTTGCGTATCATTGCAATTTCTTCAACAAATTAACCAATTGTCGTTTGGACAATGTTAGATACCATTCCTCAGGAAACGGAAGCTCAGTCACTTCCGCTGTGTCCCCCATTTGGTTTTCATACGAATATTTAGAAACAAAAAAAGATAGACGATCCTTCTTGTAATACCAAGAGAGGATCGGAAAATTCGTCGGTGGCTGATATTGTGGCAATTACATGAATCATTTTGAATGACCAACTTTAAAACCCATGTCGTATATTTCTTGAGCCGTAATACTTTTAATTTTTTCTAAGGGGATGCTTGCGATTACATTCGCATTGTCCCAATGAGCACTAGGAGGAGTAGGCATTGGGGCTCCAACTTGCATTCGGCAATAGACAAAGAAATATGGAAAAGCATTTTTATCAAAACTATCAAGATTAACAGGAACTTTAATTCCAGCCCTCTCGGCAGGTGACACCAACATACTAGGAAATACAAGCATAGTTATTCTTTCATCTATTTAAATAGTTCTTCAGTTGGAACGCATACACCAATACCAGCAGGATCGTTAGCGAGGGTTTTTTGTCGTTCTTTAAGTTTCTTTTCGTAGGCTTTTTGAATTTCTTCTTTCATTTGCGTTGCAATTCGCTCTGCCAGGAAGGGTAAGACAGCATAGCTTAATTCATCGAATGGACTTTTTTTTTGATCTATCATGATAACACCTCAAAACAGTATACATTGAATTGCCAGGCTTGTAAACGCAAACTGGCTGCGCAGGTCAAAGCCCACACAGCCAGTTTGCATCGAGGAGAATTTCTACTTCACCTTCTCAAGATATTTGGTTGTAAAGTTCAATGAAGCTCCATCATCATTAAATCCAACGCTAGGCTTGCCATCCACAATTTCCTGAGAAACACAAAAGTCTACTACAAGCGGCGTAGTTTCGTTACGAAACTTAGGATCGTTGAACAACGTCAAAGCCTTTTCAGGCGTATCATAAAAACGAGTTTGTTCAACAACGATTTCCATGTCTTCCAGACCAAGACTGCTAAACTTTTCACCAATTGCCACCAAAGTTTCGTCATGAGTTTCGGGATTGGCAATCAGCTTGTTAACTTCATAAAAAGCATCCAAAACAGCACAAGCAAAAGCTTCGCCACCGGGCTTATTGAGAGAATCCTTTCCCATAACAATGCAATCAACAACTTCTTCAGGAATGACATCAGAACTAAACAAAACCTTACTATCATCACGGGTTCGCAAGGTTTGCAATACAAAAGGATTCCAAACCATAATGGAAACAATTCCATCTTGATTGGTCTGCATTGCTTGGGCAGCGGTGCCGGGGTCCATGTTCTTGAAAACAAAATCTTTTGGATCAAAATTATTTTTTTCAAGAACACGATTGAAAACATAGCGACTAACAGACTTATCTAGCCCATAGGTGCCCACCTTCTTCAAGTTTTCAATGGAATCAATGCCCCCCACTACAATACAAGCATCGGCACCAACACTAGTGCTAGTAGGCCCAATGATAACCGAATCCCGACTTTGGCCAGGAGCAAGTGAATCTAAAGAAGTCAAACAAGCAGCATCAACTGCATTGTTTCCATAAAGAGTAATACAGGTATCATAATCTGCTTGCTTCAAAACAATATCAACATTCCATTTCTTTTCAATAGGACCAAGTTGGCCTGCATCTCCATCGATAATGCCCTTGGCATCGGCTACGCCGAACGTACTCCAACTGGGGTATTCATTCCAACATAAAGAGAATGTTGGAACCTCATTATTTGAAACTTGTCCTCGGCTACAACCCAAACAGATCGCCAACAAACTCATTGTCAAAAAGAATTTTCTCATGCTTTCACCTCAAAAAATAACTACCTTTTTCAAAACTCACAACTTCTTTTTTACAAAGATCGGCAACCGATCTTTGTAAAGAACAATGACAGTCCGTGATGGAGAATTTTTTTACACCAAAAATCCAACCTTACCAGCGCCAACGCTGTCGGCTTTCGGGTTTCTATAGACAATTACGCTTGAAAGTGGGTGATTATTTTTTCTTTTTGCACGATATAAAAGCTTATCGTCTAATGATAACTCACAATACTTCTTATATTTGCCCTCATGAGTCAGAAGCTTATGCTCGGGGTCTAAGAGCACTGTCCCGCTAGGCCAGCCGGGCGTTCGATGTATTTGAAACAACTTTTGATTTTCTTTAAGCTTCTTAAGACCAACCTGAAACACATTTACTTTATCATAATATCCAAAATGGTCCCTAAAATTATTTACTTTATCATAATGTCCAATAGCAATTATTCTAGAACCATCACAAGAAATAAATACACCAGCATTAAAAGCCCAATGGCGAATATACTGCCAATGCGTGTCAAAAATATCATGTTTCTTCCAAATAGATTCAGTTTTTGAATCAATCTTCCAAGCCTGTATAACTAGGCAATCCTCGCCATGCTCCTGTTTATTTTCAAACTTAGGCAGAGCCGGAATAAATGAGATAGCAGATAAAGCCGCCGTAGTTTTCAAAAATTCACGACGAGTGGAATGGTTCATTGTTATTTCCTTATCGTAAGAACTTTTTCTTTGCAAACAAAGATTTGATTGGCAGGGTTAGTTACTTCTTTTTCAATATGAAAAAAAGTGTTAAGTTTCAAATTTTTGATGGGTTGCCATTTTCTGTAAATCCCAAGTATTTCTTGAGCTTCAAACAATACCATCGGACTGTGTGTTACTAAATCCCATTTTTTGTAAAAATCTAATATTTTTTCTTGGAATTTAAATGGGAATAAAATTAAAATATCAGTGCGACTTGCATGATAAAGATTGTTTTTTAAATAAAAATGTTTGGTTTGCTGTGTTGTGATTTTGAAATCTTTATGATTTCTCTTTACATCATTTTCCCATTCGTCGTTAAGTTCATAAGGAAAATTTATATCATCTAAAGCTTGAACAACAACCCCTTGGTCCCAAACATTGGGTTTCCAAAGAGGGGCTGCTGTAAAAGCAACGCCATATTTGACAAGTTGGCGACGAGAAATCATTAAACCGCACACCCAATTTTTTTATAAAATTGTTCATTGGGAACAATTTCTTGTTTAATGGGACCAATCATTTCTCTTAAGACAGGAAACACATGATCCTTTAGGAATTTACGCTTTGCTTCAAATTTACCAACGCCAACAGCAGCAGCGGCATAATCAGCAACACGAGCAACATAAGCATCGGCGGGGGCGGAAGCGGAAGCAGCAGCAGCATCAGCATAAGCAGCAGCAGCATAAGCAGCAGCAGCAGCATCAGCATAAGCATCAGCATAAGCAGCAGCAGAAGCATTAGCAACATTAGCAGAAGCATAAGCAGCAGCATAAGCAGCAGCATAAGCAGCATAAGCAGCAGCAGAAGCATTAGCAGCAAAATCTTTAGCTAATTTAGCCCAAGTTTGTGATGCTTTAATTAGTATTTCAAGAGATTCTTTTTCTCTATGTTTAGTTCCAATTGGGTCAAATAGGCCAAACTCAAGGATGTCTTCTGTGCGTTCTTTATCATGAGTTTCACCATAAATATCATTAATAACGATGCAAAGTCTGTTGATTGGATATGCAACACAATCACATCTGTCAGTCCATTCACCATTTAAATGTGCTTGAAGTGCAGTCATCCAACAAGCTTGTTTGCCTTCTTCACCTTTACCATAACCCAATTTAATTGTTTTCATTTTTTAACTTTCCTGAATAGGTGTGGGTTCCGACGTAGTAGTCGTGGTTTCCTTTTTCGCCAAACCCAACAAAGATTCAAACTCAGAATTTGCCTGATTCTTTGAAGCATAGTCCAAAAACTCCTGTTCGGACTTCTTGGAATCCAAGCCAGCTAGTTCACTACTAACCGCAGCATTTGCTTTGGCTTTTGCCCGGATATCACGCATGCGAGCCAATTCTTGATCGGTTCCATCATCCGAGATACCACTAAGCAAATCAGCAATTTTTCGCTCTTCTTGAGCGCTGACAATCTCGGCACGAGCATCATGTTTTTCTTGCTTCAGCTTATCATGTTCACGCATCAAACCTTCAAGGACTACCTTGTGCTGATTAATTTTATCGGAATATTGTTTCACATCCGATTCTAGTTCCTGCACAATGGCGTTCTTCTCATCCAGTGTGCTAGAGAAGTCACTAAAAGCAGCTTGACATTTAATGTAATCGGCATTTTGCTTCAAAGCTTCAGGGTCTTGGCCAACTTCCTGGATAACGTGCTGAGCCTTAGCCAGAGCACCGGCCTTATATTTCTCTAATTGTTCAATCTGCTTCGTTTCATCTTGGATGCGAATCTTCTTTTTTTCTCGTTCAGCCACCATACCCGCAATAGCATCTTTATAAGTCTGGATGCTATTGCGTTTTTCAGAAATAATTTGATCGTAAGTCGAACTTACGACTGCATCATTAAGTGCAATTTTATCACTCGCCTTATCAAGGCGACCACTGAAAAAATAACCAATTGTACGAAGCAGGCGACCGATAGCTCTAAACATTTTTACTCCTCAATTTTAATTCCCAAGGATCGTAGCAAGCTACAGTTCCATCTGTGTGTTTGACTTCAAAACAAAGGCCGTGTGCGTCGTGAACATTTATCACTTCGCCTTCTACATTAAAACGACGGTATGCTGCAAACTCGGGGTTCCAGTCGCTAGACATACGGGTTGTTTCAATTGTAACAACTTTAGCCCCAATTGTAAATTTCTTCTCATACAAAAGGTGTGCAGCAGTTTCACCAATAACCTTTGCAATTGAAGGATCATCTGTGAATTCCAATAGTTTCTCAGCGGCGGGCTTCACAACTGACCAATAGCTCATAGTTCGAATTCCTTTGGATCATAACCTTTATTTTGAATTCCTGAAAGCTCTTGATCTACTCGTTTGGCCACTTCAATAGTGCGTTCTAATTCTTGTTTTGCTTCACTTAATTCTGAAGTGGTCATTTGATGGTCTGATTGTTGTTTAAATTGTTGAATATTCTTGGTTAAATGAAGTGTTGTCTCTTCAATTTCTTTAACAAGTCGCTCTCTGTTTTTCTTATAAGTTTTCTTGGCGGCTCCAGTGGATTTTCGACTCTTACGCCAAAGATCATCTGTTTTCTTAATTTGTTCAACACAGACGTTAAAAAGACGTTCAAAGTCCTCTAAGATAGTTTCGGCCCAAATGCCTTCTTCTTGGCTTAAAAGCAAATGAAGTTCTCGAAGCTCTCGTAGACATTTTTCTGGCCGGGGGTCTCGGTCGGCCTTTAATCGCTTTTCTAGATCATCGAGAATTTTATTTTTCTGTTCTTTGGTTTTGCGAATAACTTCTTCATAAGCTTGCTGGGTTATTTTCTCAAGTCCCAATACCCATTTTGAAGCAAAAACTCCCAAGCCTCCCAGTGTAGCACCAAGACCTGTAAATGCTATATAGGGGTTTTCTGTAACCCAAGAAACAATAAGAGTGGTCAAACCTCCAACCACCGGCAAAATAACTGACTTGCTAGCAAACAAGTCAATTAGAACTCGCTTTCTTACTTGGCTTTTCACGGGCGGTTTATCCTTTTGGGATATTTTACGGTAGAAGTTGTCCCATGTAAACCAGCGTTTAAACGTAAATTGCGCAAAATAAGCGACGAGTATCGACCAAGGAACTATTGAATAAATTCCTATTATTGGCGCTGATAAAAGTAAAATAATCCCCAAAAATGTAAAATTAATACAATGAAAAACAAAACCGGCTTCAAGTGCCTGATCAGAATCATCGGGATTTTTTGTGATGGGGCGATGTTCATCGTCGAGTGGGACAGGAAGAAAATACATCAACGACACCTAAAATTGTAAAAATTGATGATAAGGCAATTGGGGTCCAAAAATATTGATTTCTATAGACCATTACACCTGTAATGGTCCACATCACAAGTCCTAAAAATACGTTTCCAAATATTTTATCCGACAGTTTGTGCATTTTGCATTTCTTTCACATGTTGAACCAATATCCGTTGTTCAACCGTGCCTAACTCTTCACCATTATCTGATATTTTCAATATTTCTTTGATTGTAGGAAGTTCAGATTTAGTAATATAATTCACCTTTTCTGCAAGGAATAAACTGCACCAACCACATACTCCTGACACCTTTATACAACTTACATCTGAGGCAACAGCCGTGGTTTTTTCACACAAAGCACAAACACCTTCAACACAACCTTTTTTAGCATATTTGGCCACACTAGATTTGGCTTTTTTAATTGCCAACTTTGTTGGAGGTTTATCAGGTTTGCAATAAACTATAATAACTCCTGAATCTGATCGTAATTTCTTGAAAATTTCCATTAGAACCTCTGTTTAATACGGCAGATAGCCTAATTGAAACATCACATCCGTCGAGCCAGTAGGCTCTACCGCCACTGCTTTGACTCTGGTTGAACTAATACCGTGGTTTAACAAATATCTTTCTACCGACTTGGCACGTTCTAATGCCAAAGCTTTATTTGCTTCAATATCGCCTCTCAAGCTGGCATCGCCCTTAATGACAAGGTAATACTGAGGCCATGTCTTTAGTTTTTCAACCAATTCATTCAGAGTAATTTCACTTTGGCTTGTAACTTTTGATGTGCCACGAGCAAACACAATTTTTGGCACTTTTAACGTGCCAACAGGAGTCAGTTTTGACCACTCTTCATCGTTTAAACTAGGCAGCACATCCGATTCTGTTCGCAGGTTTTCTTTACCAGGGAAAAAGTTGTTATTTTTAATGTCAGAAAGAATTTTATTGTAATAAAGGATGTTTGGTTGACCATTAGCAGGATCACTAGAAATGCTGCCTGTGGAAATAAGAACTTTTGTAATATTGGCAATCATATCTTCAATATGTTGTAAAGAATGGCTCTCTACACCCATGTGGGCATAATTTTCAACAGTATTCTTCCACCAAATGCCTTTAACCAGCCGTTTAATTTGTTCATCGTTTAATGGTGTTCCTGCCTCCTTGGCATCAGAGGCAACCAATGATTCCATTGTATTTCTATAGTGATATACTGAGCTTAAATAAGCTTCAATAAAATCTCGAACTGCCTGTTCGTCTTTTACAAGAAAATCTCGGCTGGCTACGATTACATCTACAATATAACCTCTAAATCGAGAACTATTGACCAAATCGTGAACATTTGGATTTTCCAACATTTTTGTTACATAAGGCTCCCATAAGACAAAAACAAATTTGTCTGAAGGTTTGGATTCTCTATAACGACGATAAACTTCTTCTGCGTTGGCTACCGGGATAAAAGATTTCTCTGAAACGTTGTTCAACCCAAAATGTGACATAACTACACGAGAAAGTGTCTCGGCAGGGGAATTCTCAATAAGAATGAATTTCACTTCTGGATCGTTTAGTGCATCGAGATCAGGTATGGCCAGCTTATAACCAGTCATGGCATCACATCCACGACTCTCATCAATAATTTCTACAATTGTAGCAGGGAGATCACCAATCTCATCAGAAGCTTTAATCAAAGCATCAATAGTAAAAGCGGCCATTTGGTATTTACCACTTTGCAAGCCTTTGAGACGTTCAATGTAATTGGCTCCATCATCAACTAAATTGACTTTAAGACTTTTCTGAGACAAATTATTTTTGAAATTTTCACTTCGGAAAATACTATAACCTGAAAAAGAGTCGTAAGCAAAATTAATTTGAGTTCTATATTTAGAAGCAGAACCAGTTTGACGAATAGCTTCTTCGTGTGCTTCCTGTGCGGCTTGTTCTACGGCTTCTTCTTGACTTGGAACCCACCATAATTTCCAAGCAGCAGCAAAGACGAAAAGGATAACAAGCCAAATAAAGCTTACTACAATTAATTTACTTTTCATTGTTTATCCGTTTATCCTGTGACTAAAGCGGCTCCTAAAATAACAATAACCACAATAATAAAAACGACAGCGGCTAGATACACAGGCCACCAGTTTGTTGAATACTCAACAGTTGCAGTAACAGGATTTCCTTGTTCATCAAATTGAACTTTGCCGTTTTCATCAAACACTACCTCTTGGCTCTCTCCAATAGGTGTGTTATTACCAGTTACCAACGCATCAATAAGCTTGGGTGCAGCACCATCAGGCAATCCTTCTAGCAAGGCAAAATCTTCTTCCGCAGCGGCCTTATCGGCCACTGGGGGCTCCGCAAATGTAGCTGAAATAGCTTTCATTAATGATTCAGGATCATTTGCACGACGATAAGCATGCACTTTTGTAGCCAAACTATGATCTTGGTCCATATCTACACCAATTGCATCAATGGTAACACCACGGTTCTTAATATCTTTTACATAGTCATCTACACGCCTATTGTTGTTCGCCTCGCCATCCGTGACAACCAGCAAGGTATAAATTCCATAACCATTTTTGGCACGGTCGGCCAAAAGAACATCACACCCAGCTTTCATGGTTTCAGACAAAGGCGTTCCGCCCGATTCAACGAGAGTGTCTATTTTTTGCAGGGCATCTGTTTTATTTAAATGGCCAAATGGAAGCAACCATTTATCAGGCTCCCAATAACCATTTAAAGTAATAATCCCCAATCGTGTGTCATCAGGAAGGTTTCTAACAGTCTCTTTCAACGCCGTTCGTGCGGCCTCAATTCGTGTGACATTGGCGTCCATGTAAGAGCCCATAGAGCCTGAGTCGTCCACAACTATCACGACGTTCTGGCCTGCGATTACAGGGCTAGCCAGCATTAACAGCAAAATTAAAAAGTAATTTTTCACGATTGATTATCCTTTTGGTTTTGGGTCGATGAACGCAAGTCTCTTCCCCAATAATAGGAATTGCCAAGCAAATCTAATTCTTTTTTACGATCAACCGCATGTTTAGTTAAATTAACATTGCAAATTAATCGTTTAATGATTTCGGGATAATCTTCATCGACGGGCAAATCCGACCAATCGCCAGTCTTAGCACGCCCATGAAGCTGTCCGCAGATTTCTTCTAGACATTTTTCTATAGATTTAGACATTAGTAATCAAAATCAGAAGGCTTGATAGCTTCGGGAGAAATGCGAATGATACGAAATTCAACACGCATATTCTTTTCGGCTTCGTCCATGTTGCTCGGTTTGGCAACAACGGGCTCGGCAATACCAGCACCAACTGGCTTAACCTGAGAAGCATCAAAGTTTTTACCCTGATCGTGAGCAAACTTTGAAATTTGTTCAACTACTTCTTCGGCACGATCAGTTGACAGCTTCAGCGCAGCCATCATCGTCTCTTGAGGAGGATCAAACCTCAAAGTAGCTGTAGGCTGTGCGCCGTCAAACGCACCAGCCTTGATGAGAGAAACAATTTTATCCGTATTTTCCAGATCAAGCTCTTGACCATTCAAATAATAATGATAAGAACCCGAAGCACCACGACGCTGGATCACGCCCTTAGCAATTCCTGCCTTAATCAAATCGGTAAGGGTTTTGGTTGGATCGGCATGACCACGAACCACCAACAATGAATTGCCAAAAGTGCTTACAATTTCAAGAGCACGATTAAATTCAGAACCATATTGATCAACACTAAATTCATCTTGATTAGGCTTGAAATTAATACTGAATGAAAGAATGGTGCGGTCATCCAAATCAGAATCTGGAAACACGTTAATCTGTTCAGCCGCAATACGATTGGTATTTTTAGGAGCCTTATATTCAACCCCTGCAATCGTAGCAACATTTTGATAATTTAATTCAGCAGGGACAAATCCATTACGAGACTTGGCATAACCCCAATCGACCGCCAAATCTACCGCTGATTTAGCAGAAGGCTCATATCCATTCAAATTACCTTTATCCTCAAACCAAGACACCTGCCCTGGAAGGCCGACAAAAGTAGCATCCAAAAGCAATCCGTGACCATCGATTTCCAAACTAGGAATTACTTCCTTGCCAAAGGCATTTTGGGCAACGGTCAAAATATTACGATATTCCGGGGTTAATTTATTGGTTTCATCAAATTGCTTTCGCATGGCAACCAAATCTTCGCTGCCCTTGAGAAAACCAGCAACAAACTTCTCGCAAAAAGATTTATTTGCATTATACCAATCAGAGCGAACTGCCCATACGTCGGCAATTGCACGAGTCATAGTTTGTGTGCTAACAACAACATGGGCACCCTTTACAGTCCCTTCGGCACCAGAGCCAATACCTTCAACACCGCCAGTCAGGCCAATCATATCGGGGGTAATTACACAGGCAGCATCAGCCTCGCCTTTACGGAAAACTTCTGCGGGGCCTTTTGGACCTGACAAATCTTGGGTCCAAACGATTTCAATATCATCCTTAGTGGCTTGGGCAGCTTTAAGCATTTTATAAAGCAAACCAACGTGTGGGCCGCCTTGCTGCACAGCGACACGGACTTTTTTGCCACCTGGCTTAGATACCAAATCATTTAACGTCTTGACCCCTTCGGTGGCGACAACGTGATCCCCGGCACTCCAGGTTAATTGCACCAAAATATGAGGCTTAGTTCGAGGATCAGAGTTCAAAACTTCGCTTGCTTGACCAGCCATGTCCAGCGTCATACGTAAAAACGGACTTTTACCTGTCATGTAATCACGTACCTGTTGAACGAAATCGTCACCTTTGGTCAAAGCGATGTTCAGGCCCAATTTATTGTTAATTGAACCATTGGTGGTTTTCAAGCCACCATTTGCATAAAATTCGGCAACGTCGCCACCCCAGGTAATATAAGGAACTGGCACAAGGCCATCGGCTTTGACAGTTGAATTAGTAACATTTACAGGACCAACCAATTCAGAGAATCGTTGTTGTGCGACAACAGGGGTTGCCAAAACCAACATAAAAATTGCAGCAAACAATTGTTTCATTTTTAACTCCTATTGAAAGAATTTATCAATTTCTTCTTGGGTGCAAGGACGGTCAATACTGGCGCCGGGTTCTGGCGACTTTCCAGCCTCTAATTTCTCAAGAACTTCAGGATTAACAATAATACTATCGTTGTAATACGAGAGGTGTAAATATTTTTGCATCAATTTTGGATGAACATATTTTTTATGACCAGGAGGGATTTCGCAATAAGCACCATTTTCTTCTGTATGACAAAAATCGCCTTTAGGCGAATACATCCAATGATTTCCGGCATGGCCGACAGTTCCTTGGCATCTGCCGTGGATTAACATTTCATGGGGACATTGATGCTTATATTCTCTACGAAGCCACCTGCCTTTTCTAATCTTCTTATATAAGATTAAACCGACCATATTAATCTCCATTTTTAGCTTGTTCCAAAGCTGCTTCGGCAATTTCTTCCATTAAAGAATCGCCAAACTCAGGATCGTCGATAAATGGATTATCCGGGTCTTCGATATCGACACCAACTTCGCTTGCCAAACACTCGATTGCCCTATCTCGTTCGTTATAATCAACAACAAGCAAAGAAGAATCCTCTGCTGCCTGTTTGTCTTTTAGCCAGTCGATTAACTCAGCAGCAAGCTTGGAATCATTAGTAAAAAATGCTAATTTGTATTCGCACATAACATACAAAGCAGATTCACATTTACAATGCGATCTTGCTCATCCTTAACTAAATGTAATTTGTTATCATCGTTAAACACAGTAAGAACAATGCGGCCCAACTCAGGAGTGACATATGGACCAACGAATTTAGAAAGATATTCACGACCTTCTTGTTCGCTGTCAAATGGGCCTTCAAAATCAGACCAATTTTCTCCGGGTGGCGTGCAAACGTAATATTTTCCTTTTTCAAACTTGTTCATAGATTAATATTGTTCCCAATTGTTAAGTGTAATTTAAACTCTGGTTCTCGGGGCAGTCCCAACTCTTCTCTTAAGTCTAACAGCCAATCGCATTTAACGTCAAGCCAGTAATATTGGCCATTGGTGCGAGGAACACTGTTATACTCGAACTCGACTTCCAATCCTTCGTATTTCCCCCAAAGTGATTGGAACTCATCAGGTGGCTTTTCATTCCTGCCGATAGTGATGTGATCTTTCCATCCTGGAGCTTGTATTTTACGACAGTTGTTAGTTAGATAATCGTATAAACGACGATAGTATTTGCCGATTTCAGAACCACATTGCAAAACTAGCCACCACTTCTCATCAGAATTGCCAATGAGTCGAGGGCTGTAATTCACCAATCCTGTGGATACGAACATCATGCTTGATGATTATAACTCTGGATTTTCGCTTTGTAAAGCACTCATGTTAGCGTGGGCCATTTTTTCACGAGTGTGTGAAATTAATTTTCCCAACTGCTTTTTTGGAAGTTCTGGGTTCTGTTCTTTTAGGCTGCGCAATTCTCTAATTTGATCGGGAGTGATTTCATAGTTTGCCTTGAGATTGTTGCAAATTATGCACATTGTAACATAATTATCATGACTATTTTTTCCACCTTTCGATTTTGGCAAAACATGGTCCTTAGTCATCAATATCAATTCGTCATTTTCAACGCCGTAGAGGTTGAAGTGCGGAGATTTATCACAAGGATTTTGTTGTAACAAGAACTTCTCACCAGCAAGGCCGCATGCCACGCAAATATGATTTTGTTTAAAAACAAAATATCTGTGTGAGTTCATACGAACATTATAAACAGAATCATCGACTTCAAAAGGCAATCTTGATTCTTCGGTTGTGAGACGGTCAAATATATCTTCTAAAGTAAACTCGGCCAAAGTTTCTAAATGAAACTTTTTCCTTCCTGGTACATTTACTTTTAGAATTTTGAAATCATGTGGAAAGACCGATTCCAACTTTTTCCTTGCAAATTTTGCAAGGTTGAATTCGCCCTCTGGAAGGTCTACTTCCCATTGAATTGTAGTTTTAATCTTTTGTTTAGGCATAATTAATGCCCAAACTCAAATAAACATTCTCGAACATGCATTATTTATTCAATATTATGATAATTCTTTTAATTATACAGAAACATTAGTTTTTGTAAACCACAATTCAAGTTTTTCATATGTTTCATTGATAATCTCTAATTGACTATCCATAAAAGGAACAACTTCACTTTCAACCCATTTAGGGCGACGAGCTAATTCAAACCATTTTAACATAGATTCGTCAGTTTTCTTGGTTTTGCTGTTCCAACATCTATCGCCGGTCAACGTACAATATTTCTCTGGTTCCGGCCTATTGCGATTTTTTGGCAATTTCCTTGCCCAACGATGATATTTGGCTCTAGCGTAAATGGTTTCCCAATACCACTTCTTAATTTTCTTGAGTTTTAAATAGGTTTGATAATCACAAGGGTGCCAGCCCCAACGACCTTTAATTGCTTGATTCATTTTGTTTCTCCTTAAATTTTCTTGCACATTTAATTGCAGCTAAAATAGTTTTTTCTAGTCCTGGCCAATCATCATCCCAATTGCTATCGTTTCCCTCATCAGGATCAGTCAGCACGACACAAGTTTCCGATTCGTGACACCTGCTAGCGTTTTCTATTGCTACGATTTTTTCACCATGAATATATAAAATTACTTCCCATCCACAAATTGCACCATATCCATCATCATGAGAAATCGATACAGCGTGGGATTTATGTTCATTTTTCCACTTCTCCAATTCTTTTGTTGCGTTCATTTTCCTCCTTTAAACCAATTCAGCGGATTTAAAACATTTCTACTGTTTGCTTTCAGAAATTTTCTGTCTCTCTTTTCTCTTTCTTTTTTCTCTTCTGGCGTCTCGAATGTGTAAAGACATTCTGCTGAAATATAAACACAGGGGCGGTCTGCTTCGAAGCAATCAAAATCAATACAATCTTTCAGAGATTTTGCACCTCCGGGCATACAAATATAACCAAACCTATCATCTCTAACAAAAGATTCTGGAATGTTTCTTAAGTCTAAAAATTGAATCTTCCAACTGGAATCATCGCCCCAAACACAACCAGCCATAAAACCAAAACTTCCAATGGGCCATTTGGCTTTTTCTTTATTTTTTGTATATTCATAAGCTAAATCTTCATTGGTTAAATCTGGAACGTAGTAATGGGTGGGACAAAATCCAAATCCATTTCGTTCTTCTCCACATATATCTTTACAATCTGGCAGTGTCATAACTCTAGTTGCGGTATAATCGGAACTATACAGAGCATACCATTGATCTTTAAGTTGAAACGGATAGAAAGTTTTAAATAAAGTTGTGTAGTTCCTATCGTATTCACCTATCTGTTCATCATTTTTGTTAAATATTCCTATTTTCAATGTATTCCAACATCCTGGTTGGGTTTCTACTTCTTGAATTTCTTTTGCATAAAATTCTTTAGTTCCTGATGTTTTATTCATTTTTTCTCCTTTGTTAAAAAAGCAGCCAGTTCGGGAATTGAACGCCGAATCTTCAGCAGCAAGCCGCTGATGTTCTAACTGGCTGGGATTACGATAACTCCGCTTTAAGTTGATTTAACTTTTTAATTTTTATTTCTTTTTCTTTTTGCTCTTTTTCTTGCTTTGATTTTTTAATTTGATTGTTCATTTCAACGATGTAATTTGATTGTTCATTGTTTTCATTTAAAACAAAATCTAATTTCATGGAAAACGACCCTTGATCATGCCCGCCGTAATTCCATGTCTCTTCCCATTCCACCACAATTTCATCATCCTGAATGGTCCATTTATCATATGGACTCAACGCATTTGAAGATGGCCAGCCATAACCACAATGATTGCCTTTTGCCTCTTCTAACTCTCTAGATTTTTTTAAACAAATCTCAGCAGCAGAAAATACTTTATCATTTAATTCTTTTGACAATGCGGCCTCGAATTTCTCAAGTTGAAGCTTAGCTTTGTTGAATTCTGTAATTTTGTTTCTAATGTTCATTTTGGTTCCTTTTCTTCAATTAAAGAAATGCCTGATTTAAGAAAGGCTATCATTTTATAAGCCCAATTTTGTTGTCGTTTCATTTCATGCCAATGTGCTTCACAACTAGACAAATTGTTAACTTCTTCAATCAATTCTTGATTTGACTTAATCATTAATTTTGCTTCTTTAATCCATTCTTGTTCATTCATTTTCAAATTTCCTTTTCAATCGTTCATTGAGCTTATTCCATTTCAAAAGCAAATCTTCTTTAGCCATTTTTCTTCTCCTGTTCAAAATAAAAATTACAAATTTGTTTGCCTCGTCGATCCAATTGCTTCCATTTTGCTTTAAAACTGTTGGAATCTGTGCCACCAAACAACTTCGCATTGCTATGGACTTCTGCAAGGGCGGCTAATAGCAAAGTACACGCATCTTGGATGGTCCAGATATTTTCAATATAATTTTGAATTTCCTCAGCCGAAGCCGTGTGTAAAATCATATCCCATCCAATTAAATTAGCAATTTTTCGCCCATCGGACTTCAATTGTTCTTGTGTGTTGTAAACATCGTCAGATTCTAAGAAAATGTTTTTAGAAACTTCAGCATGATTGGGGAAATGAACCTTGCCGTTTTCATCTACAGTACGACAATGCGGCTTGCCAATATCATGTAATCGAATGTAATTTGAAATTACATGATTTTCATGAATGTTTTCAATTAAGCCTTCACCATAATCATAAAACCAACTAGGCAATCGCCAATTTCTATGAACGATCTCAGTTAATTCTGAAAAACAATTCCAAACATCGACGCCATGTTGGTACACAGTTTGTCCTTTGGTTTGTTCGCATTTAAGCATTTCTTTTACAAGATCATCAAAGGAAATCATGCAGCACCTCCTTTAACACACTCAGGACATAAACCACCCGGCCATTGTGGAGATTGACAGAAACAGCCGGGGGCTTGTTTGAAATTAGAACTTTTAAGAAGTTGATACCTGCGAAATATATGTTTTTTATTTTCAGGTATAGGCTCGGTAGAAAAAGCAGTTAATTCATTACCGAGATCACTTTCATAGAAGGGCCTGCAAATAACACCCTGCGCACGGAGTTTATCCAGGTGTTTTTGCAGCTTTTCCTCGTTGTCCAAAGCGCATATTATGACACTTGGATGTTCAACGTGGGGAGAGATAAACCTTGCGGTTTCAATTGCAGCATGAGAAGATTGAACTGCAATCTGCGGCGAAGAGAGATCGTGCCGCACAAAGATGTAAATATAAGTTTTAGTATCAGAGCCCTAGGTCATTTCAAAAATCCTTATTTCGGAGGTTTCAGTGTCTACAGGTATTATAGTCATGCGGCTGCGATTTGTAAAGAGGAAATTTAGCTTAACCGATTAAAAGCCTTCAATACATCAAGGCCGTAATCCAAAAAAACCTGTTTGATTAGCACGACAGGATTCGTCAAAGGCAAGGCTGAATTTTCGTTATTTGCAATTATTTCGATTACTTTTGAAACAGCCTTTTCTCTCTGGGTTTGGGTTGCATCGATTGCACTTTGCACCTTTTTTAAATCTGATTGAAATTTAGCATATTGCCCAGGAGTTACCATAAATTCATGACCTATTCCTGCTTTACAAAGCAATTGTTTCTGCTTCGGACTTGGTGTACCAAATGTATCGCTAATAAATTCTTGATCAAATTCATCAGTCATTTCTTTTTAATCCTTATTTTTCTTTTTTTCTCAATTTCTTCTCGTAATTCATTAGCACGAACTACTTCGTCCTTAGTGGCCGTGCCAGTAATGATCCTAGAAATTAATTTATTATATTCTACTGTTGGGCTCTCCGTTTTTAGGCCAGGACGTAAAACTTCGGGCTCTTCTTTTTTTGAAGATTTCAAATAATCCCATCGTTCTAAATCAGACCATCCAGCCAAGCCTGAAAGGATTTTAGAGTTTAGATTAGCATGTTCGCTATCTGGCTGTTCTTCAACTGAATTTTTTATTTTTAATTTAATAGCTTTGGCTAAATTAGGGTGTGAATCCCAACGTAATTTCTTTTTAGAAGCAGCTAATCCCCCCATAAATGCCATTAAATTACGACGAAAATGATCTACATGGCAATCAAAAATCCCAATGCGTTCTTCAATATCACGCATAAATGGTTCATTTTGCACAACCTGATCGTTGGCACCTAGCAACAAATAATCCTTGACACAGATAATATATTCTTTAAAAATCTTATCTGCTTCCTTATTGTTAGTTTTTCCGAAAAAGGGATTTTCATATAACCCAAAAACCCCGAAAAACTTTTGAATTAGGTTAATCATTTCTTTTCTCCATCCATTTTTGGTATTCGGCTTGGGCTCCAAAAACACCTAAATCTTGTTCTCGCAAAATACGTTGTGCCAATTCAATTTTGTCTTGTTCAGATACTTTGCCCATATCATGCAATATATTATAATAACGATATATCTTACCTAGAGATTGAGCCAGTTGTTTTTCAAGGTTGTTGAGTTCGGTCATGTGTAACAAATTGCCGTGGCGGCCCTTTCGTCATCTGGGCATAGTATGGTTCTTCATCTCTTATTTTAACATCATTCCCCAGTTTGTCAACTTGATTATAATCCTCAGGAGATTGTGGATTTCCACCATGATGGATCATAACTATAGGCTCTCCAGGCAATTTGACAACAGAGCCCCACTGACAATGATCGCCCTTGTCATCAAAACACAAGGTTTTTATATGTTGAACAAACTCGTCATTCGGCATATCTCCCTGTGGCTGAACAACAAAGCTTTCCTCTTTTTGTGGATGTATATTCCCTTCTTTATCTTCCTCTTGGCCAACGCCAAGAACAGGATAAAAAGAAAAACCTAAAGAAAGCAATTTTTGCTGAAGTCGCCTATTAGCTTTTCTGTTTTTGATAAGTTTCTGGGCAGAGTTGCCGGGAATGTCGGCTCGAAATGCAGTAAGTATGGCAACTGGTTTTTGAAGTGTGATGTTGCCTTGCTGGACGAATTTGCCAATTGTTCTCCAAAAAGAACGACGGGCAGACATTTCTAATAAAATGTCTTGTTGTTTATCAAGAAATTGACCCTCTTCCCATTCAGCAAAGTTTTTCATAATTACTCCAATTATTGTATTTATTGGAATAATTATGAATTTACCAGCGATTATAATACAATTGTAATGAAAATTGCCATATTAATTTAATTGTAAAATAAATTACAATAGCAGGTGAAAAAATTATATACACCAACCATTTTCGAGGGGAAACATCTAAAAACTTATCATTTAAAACAAATAAAAGCAATGAACAAATTGAATAGAATATCAGTATGGTAAGTATGATTTTCATCAATAAACCTTCTCATCAATTTGAAAGCGCTCTCGGTGGGACTCGAACCCACAACGCATCGTTTTAGAAACGACCGACTCTAACCATTGAGCTACGAGAGCACGCAGTTTCAACTGCTAGGCAACCGATTTAATCGGAGCCCAAAAGTTCTTCAGTGTAGGCGACCAAACGCTTCGTGCGAGTCACAGGCGTATCGCTGACACCAAACTTGGCACCCTTCGGATAATTGACAGGAACCAAATATTGGAAGACACGGAAAAGTTGCTTGGTAGACTTAACATACTGAGCAACACGATCCAAAACACCCTTCTTTACAGTAGTGTTTGCCTTACTAATTAGAACCAATTCTTTTTCCTCTTCCGTCAAGTTATTGGTAACAAATTCCAACAACTTCTGACCAACTGCCTTTTCAGCATCGGTAGCTTCAACGAACTGGCGATCCACATAATGACCACTGACCAATTCACCGAATGGACGCAGAGTCAACTGAGGCGAGAAATCAATTTCAGAAACAACCAATTCGGCGTCTTCTTGAGAAAGAGGCTCGGTGGTAGAATCTCCATCGATAGAAGGAGCAATCAAGCCTTCAATAATCGAATTTGCCGGGTTGTCCTCATCAGGAATTTGAAGCTTAAACTTTTCCTGAACCACATACAAACCTTCGGCATCCAATTTACCGTTGGCATCACGCACCTTGATTGCAGGGCTCGACGGCCATGCCTTTTGAGCAAAAAGGCCCGCAACCCATGAGCCAAATAGTTCATCATTCAGTTCGCCCTTTACTGCCTTAAGCTCGCCTTCGACAACATCGAAAACTTGCTTCGTTTGCGCAAAACGAGAAAACAAATCCTGAGTATGAGTTTCCAAAGCAAGCTCAGGGTGTTGCTTCTTGGACTCGGTTTTCTTCTCAGGCTTTTTTGCCTTCGCCGTCAACCCAGAAAGCAAATCACTGGCGCTTTTCTTCGTAGGCTGCTCGTCTCGAATGGCAGCAGGGATGCTGATACGGTTTTCGGTCTTGTTCTTAGTCTTGGGCATTAGATAAACTCCATATTTGTGTTAACCGGCGTTTGCCAAAATGTTCAACTTTGAACATTATACGGTGAAAAATTCGAGTTGTAAACCAACATCACTCGAATCCGAATTTTCCAGCAAAACGCTCGGCTACATCGAGGATTTTGTCTTTTTCCGGCAACTCATCAACCAGATTTGATGGAAAGATAGAAGAACCATTCAAAGCCCCCAATAAAGCCCCTAACATAGAAGCATTAGAATCAGTATCGCCGCCAGCATTGATTACTTCATATAAATTATCAACGCTACAAGGATTATTGAGAAAAAATCCAAATGTAAACGGAATACTATTATAACAATAGCAACTCCCACCGCCAAAGTCTTCAATCAACTTTTGTGTATCATGAGGCTCGGAAAATAACTTTTCAAACCTAGCGGTGATATCATCTTCGCTTTCATTATAGGTAATTAAAATCTCTTTTTCTTTTCGACATGCGGCAATCACAAACTCTTTAAGCTTTTCAATCATGGATTGAGAATTAGAAGGATTATATTTTAATGCAACAATAATAGCAAATACTTGGGACATTGTAGTACAAAGAGACATATGAGTATAATGGGTCATAAGATTTAATCGTCGAATAAACTTAAACCCCTCGGCCATCTTTGATTTGGATTTTCTAACACTGAAGAGATAAGCGGCGGCGGGTGCAATTTTCATTGCAACTCCATTCCCCAAACCACTTTGACCCTTACCAGATTCAGACCAATGAGCACCATTGGCCAAATTTCTCACAGAATTGCGAGTAGAATTACCCCAGCCCATTGTAGATTCTTTTAGAGCGGCAATATGCCATTCTTTTTGCGCTTCCATGCAAGCTGGTTTTTGCATTAAAGCTTCGGCAACAGCAACGGACAATTGTGTGTCATCCGTTGTCATTCCTGCCGGTTGCCCATTGAACCATTTATGTCCATCAGGCACCTTGTATTCTTTTACATATCCATATGTTTCTTTAATTCTCTCTTGAGTCCATGACTCAACAGGCATGCCTAGTGCATCGCCAATAGCAATGCCTAGGAACATGCCTTTAATTTTATCTTTGTTCATCTTTAACCATCATAATTCTTGACCAAGATGCAATCTACCCCTTGCACATTGCCGACTTCAAAATCATAAGAATCGACATTTTCAAACACTTGGGCAAGACAAGGACGGGTTAGGCGAACGTTGCAGTTGTGGTCAACTGTATAAGTTGCCACTTGGTCATTTTTTGGTTGGGTGCGAGATACGGTCAAAGAATTACCTTCTTTGGCAACATAAGCCGTTTCATCAAAATTAAAACCCAATTGCCGCATCAAAGCTGCGGGGATTGTGAGAGAACCACGAGCATCAACAGTATGCCCATCACCATTGTTAGTAGCAATAATGGCTGGAACGGGAATATCGATGGAATAAGGTCCAACAGCATTGTCAACCGGGGAATCTTTTCGCTGCAAAGGCACATAAGAGGCAGGATCGGCGCCAATTGGAAAGTAAACATAAGCTTCGGAAGGAGCGCCAACATCTTGCAACTTACGATCATAGCTGCTTCCAGCAATTTCAGACACAACACGATGAACATCATTTTTCAAATAACGATGACGGTGACAAGAAGGATCATATTGACCTTGCCCTTTGAGGGTTTCTTGAACGGCCAAAGTAACATCAAAAGCCGTAAACAAAACGCCCAACTGAACCTTTTGTTCCACTTCTTGACGAATAAGAGAAAGAGTAGCTGAATTACACATTTTATAACCTCCAAAAAATTAACTGCTGCCCCATTTCAATGCTTGATGAATTGCCCAAGTTAAGGCAATTGCTTCTACTAGGACTGTAAACAAGCCCAAACCAATTCCGATAACAATATCTCTAGAAAAACTATTTGCATCGAAAATGTTTATCGGCGGTAGTACAATCAAAATTTCCTTGGTAAAAAACCAAACAGGCATCAATGCCATTGATAAGTAAGATTGTAAAAATATCAAACAATTTAAATGTTAAAAGCTGACTCGTTACTGCGACAAATAGGAATGTCAACGGGACTAAAATTAAAGCTTTTCGAACACTCATTTTATCTTGATCTCTGATTGTTGTAAACTAGGCGGTGAATCGTGCTTTATGCAATTATACCGTTCTTTTACAATCTTGTAAACTTGGGATGCTTCCACTTATAGGCCAAACTTGGGACGGGACACGGACCAATTATGTCATAAAAAATATTTAATGAATTTGGCTTGATGCCCACTCTCCAACCAAACCCAGAATTACATTTATTTAAAGTTAATTTAAGATCAGGGAACATGTTGTGAATTTTGTCCACTAACATTTTTTGATCATTTTTATGAAAGCTTTCAGAACAAAATACAGCCCTTACTGAATTTTTACAAAATGAAGTAGAACCATCATCTAAAAACCAGTGAAGCAAAACAGTTGCATCTATTTTAAGATTTTTTGGAATAATTTTATTGTAATTATGTTCTTTGGGATACCATTCTTTATCAATTTTAGTTAGAGCCTCATGGGTTAAAGTCCTTAATGAAAAATATTTACAATATTTCCCATTGCACTCGTTTCCTCCCTCTTTTATTCTTTTTTCTTTGTTTTTTTCAAAAAGCAGATTTGCCACATACGTTATGTGGTCATAATTTTTATTTTTTTTAAAAAAGAACGCATTAGAATTACCCTGTCTATTATAACAACCTAATCCGCCGTCGCCCAATAAGCATCCAATAATAACACTTTGATTAAAGACAAAAAAATCTTCTTGTCTATTGAAAGTAATTCCTTCTTTAATCGATCTTATCTTAATATTATATTTAATTAAAGCTTGTCTTGCCGAATTACATGTTTTTGCTCCTGCCAATTCTGATATTTTCGCAGTTGATAAGCCTTCTACTTCATATTTTTGTTTCAACCATTTTTTATCATTTAATTTTTCATATTTACTTTTTCTTTCACTGCGAGATAATCGAATTTTATTGGAATCTTTCGACGATCTGATGGGTATTTTATTTCGAATCAAAGCCAGGCGAACAGCATCTTTTGAACAGCCTGCTATCGCCGCCATTTCAGACATTGAAAGCTGTTTTATTTCATACGCATTTTTCAACCAGTTAAAATCATATAATAAAGGATATCTCGTCGGCATAATATATACTTGTTCTTAAAATAAACACAAGTATATATGCATTAAGCTACAAATTCGACAAGATATCTAAAACGATATTGTGGTTTCTTTAAAATAATCCACTCATTATTTTTAACTTGACTATGCCCTGCTTTACCAAAAATACAATGTGTACCATGTGGATACTCGGTGTAAGGAAAAGGACCAGGAGCAACATGCGGCACCCCTAAAATCACATCACAAAGAAACATAAATGCTCCCCTGCCCTTGATTGCTCCGTCGCCAGCAGACCAATAGGCTGTTTTTAACGAAGTATATCCAGCACTCTTTTTAAAATCATCGGCATAATAAATCCCACCACCACCGCCGCTAAACATAGCCGCAGTGAGTTTTACATTAATTAATTCTTTGGGGAAACGAAATCCTTCTCGCAATAACCCTGAAACATTTACACTACGAGAGCCGTGAAACAATAATGCGGCATTGGTCTTTTTATATTTTATAAATTCCTGTGGGGATAGATCGGGACGATTGGTAGGCTGGTGATATGGTTTTTCTTTAAAATGTGCCGGCATGTTAGGTAGTTTTTCATTTATTTCTTTTTCAAATAATTGTTTTTCTTCTTTTCTCTCAACCGACCAAACATTTCTAATTTGAATTTTATCAATGTACTTATGTTTATTACGTGTGGCTCTAGGCATCCAGCTACCAATAAATTCGCCCAAAGGATGTTGTGGTGGCAACCACTCCATGTTAATTTGCATTCCACCAAACGGATCGTTACTTTGGATTGAATCATTTTCTACAACAGAAAGCGCAGATTCAAATGCATCTAAATCTTGCTGCCAAAGGCCGATGTTGTTTTGAGATAAAATCCAGGTTTCGGGCTTAGTTCCTCTGTCTTTTTTCTTAGGAATACGACTATAAATATGGCGGGTTAGATTAATCAATTCTTTATCGTGAATTTGATTAGAAACATTATGGCCGACAAATTTAACCCGAGAAAGAGCCGCAGATAGAATATCTCGCCCCTCATCAATTGCAGCTTGAGTCGGCAACGAATCGTCTGCCATTGAACCACGGGTATAACTCACCGTGGCCACATTGATGTCTCGCATTAACTTGAAAGTTTCAGAATCACAAGTAGAAACTTTTCTAATTTTCTTAGCTTCGGGCCGAACTTTAGTTAGTCCATCCTGGTGTTTGATCGTGCGAGCATCTGGCAATCCAGTGGAGCGAGTTGCTTGAGGACGGACTAAATAGCAATCTTTTCCTGCTTTAGCCTGTAAAACACGCCCAAGAGTGGCGTGGTTTGCCCACTGGCCACGTTTGTCATTTTTTGCATGCAATTGTTTTTCATATTCTCGCTGTGCTTCGCTTTTCGAAGAACACTCAATAAATTGAAATGAAGGATTCTTCGCTCCTTGACGACCCCATTCAAAGTAAGCATACCAATTGTTATTGATTTTACTTTGTGCAACACACCCATGATAATACTTATTAGTATCTTTGCCTTCTTGAGTGAAACAACCCATATCACAAATCATGGTGTCGGTGAATTCACCATCTTTTGTGGCCGGGGGGCCAAAACATGAAAAATCATTAAGGCCATGACCATATGGATATGTTTTTTGCGGCAATTTTGCCATTTTAAATCCCTTTAGTAATATCGTAACAAACACCTTAATTCTTTAGCTTTTTTTCTTCTTTTTCAGCTTTTTTGATTGATAAATATCTTGTATTTGGTCGTGTAAAAACACCATGATTTCTTGGTTGTCGCTGTTGTGGAAGTTAAAGGTAAAAGATGTTGGTCCCATCGGTTTAAATTTAGCCTTAGCCTTAGAGGGAACAACATCATAAAATTCCTTATCAATTTCATATTGTTGTTCATACCAACACAAATAATCATCAATAGCATCGTCTCGGCAATCGCCTGCTGCTAATGGGACAATTTTAACATCTTGTTTCTTAGAATAAATTTCGTATTGATTATCTCTTGCCGGATTGTAAAGCCCGAAAACTTCTATCGAAGCACCATTGTCGGTATGAATTAAAAATTCTTCAATCGGCAATTCCATCAAGGCTGTTTCATAACCAGCAAACCATTGCTGTGATTCGCACAACTCTTCTATCATGTCGAATGGAGAGCGTGCATTGACTTTAGCGGCTAAATAGCCTTCGTAATATGGATCAGAAAATTGGTTCACAATTATGCCTCACTCACTGGCGGTAAAATCCCCAAATAATCTCGAATTGTCGCTTTGCAGTCCGAAGTGCCTTTACCATGCATTTCCTCTGCAATTATATCGAAACACTCATGCAAGTAAGTTACAGCATGTTTGTAGCCACCATCAACGGAAAAATACCAATACTTTCCCGAAGGCGCTTTTTCAAATTGCAATGCATGATCTGTTTGGTTTGACACATAAATCCCTTTTTCCAAATCTCTTAATTCATCAAGACCTATGAATCCCATTTCGATTAACAGGTCTTGGGTAATTTCAAGCCCGGCTGTAACTTTAAGTGTCATTGTTTTCCCCTTACCGTTTCTTTTTCCTAAATTCCCAAGGTGGAATAGGATTTTTATCTAACCATAATCCTTTTTTGGCTTTACGTGCTTCTTCCTCTAAATCGCCATAAGATTTATCTTTAGAATAATCGTCGTATTGCCAAGCATATCCCGCTCGAACTAATTCTTTATTCAAAACCCTTCCATCAGGAAGGATTACAATAGCGATTAGACGATGATATCGATCCCAACCGCCATTTTTAATTTCCACTTTTTTGCCAAAAACTAATTCAGAAGTATATTTCTTTGCTTGGGTGTGAAAGGGTTGTTTTCGCTCAGGGCAATCAATTTCTGCAAGACGAACCTTAACTTCCTCTCCATCTTGAAGAATTTTAATGGTATCCCCATCAATGATTCCAATTACTTTGGGATCGTTGGAGCCACAACCAGAAAGCAACAGAATAAGAATTAAAATATATTTCATTTTAATGCCCAACCTAAAGATAGCACATATCTTGTTCCACTCAAAACTTCAGATACACTGTGCTCATGTATATCGGGTCTAAAAAACTTTATCCTACTAGTGTTAATAAAAGCATCTGGACAGATAAACTCACCGCCCTCTACTTTCTTTAGCACTACATTTAACCGAAAATGTTTTCGATTTGATACGGCATCAACATGCTTCTTGATATAGGCCCCCTGTTTATATCGCAACAAATACAAATCAAAGAATATGAACCGACAAAGAGTTAGCTTTTCATATCCAGAATTTTGTCTGCCAAGTTTCCACTTGAAACTCATCAAAAAGTTCCTGCGGACGACATGCAAACACCTTTGTCATTATAAATATAAAACTTCTGCATTTGCACGCCTTTGCTGGCTTTAGAAATATAATCCTTAGCTTCTTCTAATGTATCGCAATCCCTATCCACCCAATCGCCGCCATCAAAAGTGTCAACAGCCACAATACGGAATTTATCTTTCGGGGCACAACGAGAAAAATCTACATCAATTCCTCGATTGCCACCTTCATTTGTTGGTCGTGGATCGTAAGGCATAATTTACTCCTCTCAAAAAAAAGACCGCTTCTATTTTACCACGGAAGAGGCCGAATGTAAACTACACAACTTGTTTGGAATAATCTCAGAATGCGCCCAATGAGAATCGGTTTGAACATGGTTTTCACGAACAAACTTCGCTACACTTTTATCAAATTCATCAAGAGAAAATCGATCTGCCAAGCGGACTACATATCCTTCTTGTTCAAGACCGTAGAAAGACTTGCCTTTCCAGCATTTGAGGATTTCTGTCTCGTCCCAAAGACCTTCATAAAGAATTGGGACTGTCTTAATTCCTAGAAGATCAGCCCAATCTTCTGTCTCGTCCCATGAAAGACAAGTGTTCTCATGCCAAATAGAAAACATGAGAAAATAAGAAGGTAGAGAATCATAAAAGATAGAATGTTTAGCATATAAGTTCTCGCCACACACTCTGTAGCCAAATGGAATGTCTACTCCTATTTCTCCATGAAGATTTTTCACCCAGTTGCGGGAATTATGGTGTTTAGAATCAATAGATCGAGCATGAATATAATCACAATACAGAGTGGTATTCTCACCATCTAACTTTTCTGAAACCACTACGTGTTTACCAACAAAATGCTCAGTAGAATCTAGCATTTTGTCATCAGTGGTGACAGTTTGAGAAAACGGCAAGTGTTTTGTACGTGGGTATTTGACGTAGTTCATAATAGGCACCGTGCTTTCAGGAGAGATTATACCCAAAATCAACGACTTGTAAACTACTTTTTATCTCGTTTCACAAGGGCTAAATACCATTTTTTCAACTGATCAAAAACACTTTGGACCTTTGGTTTTTCCTTTTGAAGTTCGATCCAACGATCTAATTTATATTTTCGATAAATTTCACAAAAAATAATGCCGCCCAAAATACTCATGAGAAACCCAGCAGGAGATAATTGCCCACCACTAATCAGCCAGTTAATTGCACCGCCAATAAAAGAACCAACAATGCCTAAAATTAAAATTGAACTCCATTTAGTAAAACCTTCTCCCGGTCGTAGAGATTTCACTACAAATCCGCTTGCCAATCCAAAGCATAAAAACCATAATAAATATATCATTCTGACTCCATCTTGCTCGCCACAGGGACTATCATGGTGTTACCATAAATATCCGCTGTTTTTATGGCCATTTTCATATAGTCGATGCGGCCCGTTCCTGCACATATGTCGCATTTGCCGAAAAATGGAACATCGAATATCTGTCCGTCTCCTTGACAAACCGGACATGCGTTTCCTACTTTTATATTGTCAGTATCATGAGAAAACTTCCAAGCATTTAGAAATGTCTCGTTTTTCAGAGAACTAATTTTGCCTTCCCCTGGCTCGGCAAAATATATGTTATTTCCATCATATCCAAATACAACAATATAATGCCAAGTTATATTGCTGCTACGTATCAGAACTATTGGAAACTTGCCACGACTTACATAATATTTAAGTTTATTTAAATCGCCTCGTTCAACTTTGCATGGAACCCCAAATTGAAACAAAGCTATTTGTAGCATTTCGGGATCGGTCATCCCTACAGATTGTCCATCCTTGGTTTTAAACCACTCTGTTTTTGTGGCCTTTTTCACTTCTTCAAAAGTTACATCTTTTCCATAATAATTTAACAACATAGTTGCGCAGGCAGGACCACAACTAATAGAATCTGGCTGCTGAATATATGGAAAATCAGATGGCGGAACATATACCACAGGATGATTATATTTCCGCTTATTTATAAGACAGATCAAAATGGCTGCTAGAAGAACTAATATTATTGTAAATTTAATTTTCATCATTATATTTATGGGACATTTATGGTCCATTCACTAGAAATTTCTAAGAATTTATGAACCTTTTCCAAATCAAATTCATCGTTTGATCTAATGTGGCTTTCAACATCAATCCAGGCTTCATCGGTAACTTGTGATATTAAATTAAGTTGAACTTCTAGATTAGCAGGAGAAAGACCGCCAGCATATCCGCAATATCCCTTTCCTTTAGGCCACAAACTAGGAAGTCTGCCTCTGCCTCCGGATATATCGAACATTGGAACGGCATCTACCCCTGCTTCTTTAGCCGCAGCAACAAGTTCATGGTTGATGTCATCTAATTGAAATATAAATTGAACTTTGTCGAATGTTGGGTTCTTTAAACCCTCAATGAATTCATTTTGATGCAATTTAGCTGCCAAGGAATGAAAATTTAATTGAAAGCGACCGAACATGTTGATAATTTCTCGATGGTCTTCTAAGATAGACCAATTGCCTTCACAAATATCTCTTACCCATTTACCACAAATATGGCCTGAAAAATCGAGCGGAGATGGTGAAGGGCTCCATTTCCAAACTTCGTGAAGACTTTTCAACCATTTTCTTGATGGATATCTAGGCGTTCCTTCTTCCTTAGGAGAGAATAGAATCCCCCACTCAACAAATGGGAATTTTAAAGATAAATTCAACAACTCATTAGGGTCAACATTATCATCTGCGCCGGTGAGGGTCACTTTTTGAAGAAAGTGTTTCATTTGTATCTTCTTTTAATTTTTTCTTTTAGAGCATCAACGTTGTCGGAATTGACTCTGATGAAAAGGTTAACTACCCCGTTGCCGGAATAACCATTTGCTTTAAATCCACCATCTACATCAGATCGGATTTTTATATGTCCTGGTTTGTATTTGTGTCGGCAGACTTCTGTGAGCCCCAGAACAACCTTTTTAACTTCTGAAAGGGATTCCAACCATCGAATCGAGCGATCAAGGTTATTACCAGCGCTTTTATGACGCCCCCTTTTCGACTTTCCCATGATGTCACAACCTTGCGATTTACATCCCAGTGTGGATTCAAAAACTGCGGCTGCATAGCATCTACGAAATGTTGTCGCCACATAATTATAAATTCATTAAAATCTTCTATTTTTTCAACTACAGCCCTGCCGTGTGAAAACGACCCATTGCCGCCACCATATACCTTTGCAGCAACATTTCGTCGTTTTGACGGCAAATCAGCCAATCGTTTAATATCTGTCCAAGAGGCTTCTTTTTTAAGATATTTTGAGATTCTTCCTTTCAAAACAGCTTGTCGTTCCAGTGGGATGGCATCGCCATTTCTCACCAAAGCAGCAGCCGAACGTTTAGCCCTACCATAATCCTTAGATGGTTGATCACTATTACGACCGCCGCCATTGATAGGCACATTATATTTTATTGCAAGTTCTCGTTTTAATCTTGACGCTTCTCTTTCATATTCTTCATGACAAGGAATACACACTAGAAGCACATCATGTGAATTTCTATTTTTAATTCTATCAGGGAAATATCTCCTGTAACATCGTGGGACAACATGATGGCGAGTAAGGTCTTCTTTTTCTCCACAAACAACACAATGATTATCTTTTTTAGAAAGATAAAAAGGGTCTAGATCGTGACCACGGCCCTTTGGCATAAAGCTCAATTGAATGGTTTTCCCATCATCAGAAATGACCTTAGCCAAATTGCGATCTAAATACCAATTAATTCGCTCTTCACTACAACGAAACATAAGCGATCCATCGGGATGGACTACGCTGCAATTTCCATACAATTGATTTGTAGCTTGAAGTGACCTATCCTTTTTACCATTCATCCTTTTCTAACACCTCATCCAACTTATGATATTCAGACAATGCAGTAATAATACCATTTAGAGCATTGGCCCCAATATTAGAAATAGTCATCAATTCGGTAATTCGGTGACTCATCAATTGTTCTAATGTAATAATGCAAAACTCTGATTCCTCCAAAGCGTTAATAGTTCTTTGAGAAATGCCAAGAGCTTCCATTTCGGCTATACTGTCACCTCGGTCAATTCCTTTTGCAATTGCAACAATGGCTTCAGAAGGAAGATCAAATTGCAGAGACTTCTTTTGAGGACCAGCAGTAGTCGTTGCATCGGTATTCATGAAATTCACTCCTGTCCATTAAGTAACGATCTGTCAATTCAATAATACTAGAAATTGTTCTTGGTTTAGCATAGAGTTTTTTATTTTCACGAATAAACTTATATGCTTCTTCTTCCCCATTGTTTGCCAACACATCTAAGGCTTGCTTTTTGAAATCTCCAATATCTGCAACTCTGATTTCGCTTTTGATGTTAAGCGGTGTTACCCATTTGTTATCAAAATTAACATTTAGGTAATTTTCATAATCCCAATGTTTTAACACAAATTCTGAACTTCTGAAAAAATCACGGCCAGCAAGGTTGGTTGCAACTGCACGATGATGGCCATCGTGCAACATCAGCCTGCCGTCTGGGAAGGATGCGATTTCAATTAATGGACACCGCAACAAACCACGTTCTGTTGCAAAATCATTAAGTTTATCTTGTGTCCAAAAATTGCCCCTAGATACAAAATCAACCATGCCATCCATTTGCGAAAAATGACGAAGGCTGTCTTGTAATACAGTTAATTCATCCAGTCCGATACTCATGTTAGCCCTATTCATAGTGAACTATTATACATCACTATTTAAGGCTTGTAAAGTCAAATTTTAATAGGGGTCATAGTCTACTTCTGCTATCACGCTAAAGCTTAAGCTTATTAGGAAAAGGATTGAGACCTAAGACGAATCATCTTTTAGTTCCTCAAACTCTTTATTTAATCGTTCAAGTTCAGCTAAATGCCTTTGAAAATCATCTTCTGAATAAAGGGGCGTAGCTTTATTTTCTAATTTATTCCATTGAAACGATGCGTCACGCACAAGTTTCATATCTTTAAAAGCTGTCTTGTTAAGTGCGGTTTTAACAGACAGTCCCGGTTTAACTTCTAGCCAACAAGATACATCCCAATCATTGACAGCAATAATAGTGCCACGAAATATATTGTTTCCCATTCCACAATATATGTCATTTACCATTTTGGTCTTCCCAATATTTATCTGCATTTGCCAAGGCAGTTACAATTTTTTGATATCCTACAGAATTTTGTGTGTGAACGTCCCAATTTAGTTTTGGAAGTTCTCCAGCAAAAGCCTGTGCTTCAATCCATGTTGCCACATCATAACCAGTAGCATTTGCACACAAATCGTGATCAAGTGAAATATAAGTTACTTTGCCCGTGCTCAAATACGCAATGGCCTCAGGTGCCGTTTTTACCCACAGCATGTCCGAAGAAGCGCCAAATTCCTTTTGTATAAAAGGGTCTTTGGGGTCACGCTCATCATCCAACCAAATCTTCATTATAAACTTTCCTATACATTTCAATTTCGTCGGTCAAATAATTTTTATCATTGCCTTTTAAAAAGACATAATATTCCAACAAAGGATTATTTTCAGTTTGTGTAATTTGTTCGGTAGTCCACTTTTTATAATCAAATGCCACAGAAACGAACAGGCCCTCGCCAAAATAATCAACTTCCAAAAAAGTCTCTAAAAAATGAAAATGAAACCTATACTTCAGATTTAAGCTTTTGACTTCTTCATAAGTTTTGACTTCTTCATAAGTAAGGTTGGAGATAAAATTATAAGGAAACCAACCGCCTTCAGGGTTAAAAGCAGGTTCAAGTTCTCCAAAATCCTTTTCAGCTTTTTCTAGAAGACCAGCAAAAACTTTTGCTTTCTTCCTAAAATCCTCGGCCCACTTCATATTTACTCCAAATTTGGCAATCGTTCTATTTCTAATCTAAATGTAAACAACCAAGCACTTTCAGCCATAAATTCTTCCAACCATTTGTATAAACGGGCTTTCCAAAGAGAAGTGGTTTCATACTCTACTTCATCAAAGAATTCCGGCTGGCCTTGGGCATTTACTATATTGCACTTACGAACCACTGCATAAATATATTTCATATTTACTTCCTAGTCCAGCAAGTGCCGCAATCTTCTGCATCTCTGCCTTGCCAAAAATATGCTTCAGCATCTTTGCCTTTTGGGTGTTCCAACTCTACAGAATCACGCCTAAAAAGCCTGGGGTGGCCTTCGATCATATCGAGGGTGCGCAGACAATCATCGTCTACTTCCCACAATTCGCCTTCAATAGCTTTGCCAATTTCACTCGGAGTTAATCCAGGAAATCCACCTAGATCATTTAGCTTATATTGCGACAAAGTGCGTGTTTTGCCCAAAAAATTGCCTTTCATAACTCCTTCACGACAAAAACCTTGTTTCAAGGTTCCATAAACAAATATTTTATGCATTTTTTTCCTTTCAAATGTCAATGTAAGACAATTCTGCTAAACAGCGAAATTTTGTTCCACGAACCGTGTTTGTCCAGTTTTTATGATAATGACCAAAATACCAAAATTGTGGCTGATGCAAGCTAAACAATTGTTGCAATAGAGCAGAAGTGTTTGTTGTAAACGTATTGGGGTTAAATTTATAATGCTCCAACACCCCTTCTTCTTTCAAAATTTCGTCATTTCCAATGGAGTGAGGACAATCATGGGAAATGACAATATCAGGCTTGCATTTTAAGTAAGATTCAGCAATTTTGTCAAACTCACTTAACGGCAATTCTTCTTCAGGCCACCAATCAATTCCATGTGTTCGACGAAACTGATCAATGGAAAAAGCACCTCGAACAAAGAAAAAAGAGACTCCATTCAAGGTCGCCGGGCCATAGTCGCCAAGACAAAAACTACTTTTTGCTTCCTCGGCCAGAGTATAACAATCATGGTTGCCCATAAAGCATTTATTTTTATCCTTATCAAAGGATTTATAATTAAAAAGAAATTGATACTCTGGATAAAACCCAAGATCGCCAATCTGTAGCGTGTGTAGACCTTGAGCGTTAGCATCTTCGACAATTTCAAGATACTTCTTAATGTTGCCGTGGACATCTCCAATAATTCTAAGTCTCATTATGCAGCTTCTTTTTCTTGCAAAGACTCCAATACCATTTCGGCAGTTACAGTAATTCCGCTTTTGGTTTCGGGAAGATTATACATTAACGGGTTCATAACCAACTCCATTACCCCTCGCAGGCCACGGGCGCCAGTTTTCTTTGCCTGTGCGGCTCGTGCAATTTCAACAACCGCTGCATCGTCAAAAGACAAATCTACTTTGTCCATTTCAAATAACTTACAATACTGTTTTACCAAGGCATTTTTAGGCTTTACCAGCACATCACACAAGGTGTCGATTGTTAGTTGGTTTACATTTGTAATCACAGGAAGCCTTCCAACCAACTCTGGGATCATGCCAAATTCAATAATGTCCTCAGTAGTTACTTTAGAAAGCCATTTTTCAGTATCTTTGTGAGCATAAACAGAATCAAAACCAATTCGTTGTCGCCCCAATCTTTTCGCAACAATTTTGTCTAGCCCGACAAAAGTGCCGCCACAAATAAACAAAATATCCGAAGTATCAATTTGAATATATTGCTGCTCCGGGTGTTTTCGTCCACCTTGTGGCGGGACATTAGCTATGGTGCCTTCTAACATTTTCAACAACGCTTGTTGTACACCTTCGCCGCTAACATCTCTTGTAATGCTTACGTTGCCGCTAGAACGTCCAATTTTGTCAATTTCATCTAGATAAAGAATACCTTCTTCAACTAGATCAATATTCCCATCAGCGGCCCAAAACAATTTCAACAACAAATTCTCAACATCTTCTCCAACATATCCAGCTTCAGTTAGAGTGGTTGCATCACCAATTGCAAATGGAACATTAATATACTTGGCTAAAGTTTGCGCAATAAGCGTCTTACCGCACCCAGTAGGACCAATCAACAAAATATTTGATTTTTCAATTTCAACATCGGCAAAGTTTGATTTTTGTTGTGAATTTTTACTTGCAAGCCTTTTATAATGATTAACTACAGCAACAGCAATTGATTTTTTAGCTTCTGCCTGTCCGATGATATAAGTATCAAGATGATCTACAATGTCCTTGGGTGAAGGAATGTTGATATTCTTCTTGTTTTTTTGTCTTTCATTAGTTCTAATTTTAAATTCAGCCTGTTGACTGCACTTGTGACAAATCATCACATCACTAGAAAGACCTTCGACCAACGCACCTACTTCGCTCTGTGGTTGACCGCAAAAACTACAAAGAATATTTTTACGATTTTTCGTATTAGAAGACATATTTTCTACCTCACAAAAAGCCAAACTTTCCTAAGCATCCCAATTATACACCCAAGACGTATGCTTGTAAACGGTTAAAACGTATAATGGCAAGCCTTTAACAAAAAAGCCCGGTTTTTCACCGGGCTTTGATTTCGTGTTTTATAAACTCAATTCAAACTAGATATTTGCGGCCCTGACGATCAACACCTGGAAGGCGATTTACTGTCTGGGCGACGATGTTAGTAAAACTGCTAGATTTGGATTGATAACCACGTTTATAACACTCTCTTACCAACTCAGCAATGGTCAAACCAGAAGGGTTATCCTCTAAAATCAAAAGCAATAAATCACCTAAGCTCGTTTTTTCACCATTTTTTGCAGGAGCCCTTTTGCCTTTGGTTTTCTTAGTTTTAATCGGAGCCACCTTGGCTGCTTTCTTTCCCGAACCTTTGGGGCGACCCCGTTTTGCAGGGGGGCTATTGATAGTGGCAGTATAAATCTTAGAAACCGAGGAGGCTTTTTGCTCCATTTCGTCCGCAGCATTTTCTAGACGATCTGCGGCTGAACGGTATTCTTCGGCACGTTTTCGCAATTGAGTTGGGGTCGGCATTGAAAATCTCCAATTTTAACATTCCAACAAACTACTAATTGAACCACCAAAATGAGTTCGCTTAATGGCCTCCGTCAAGAAGTCAGTAATCGAAACAACACTTAATTTACCTTTAAATTTACGAGGCTGATAAATTGTGTCTGTAACTACAATCTTAGGGATAGAAGATTTCGCAATGGTTTCAGGAGAAGTAAACTGACCGTGCGTAGCATATGCAGCATAAACCATACCACCTTCATTCGTCACAGCATCGGCAGCTTTTACCAGTGTAGTTCCACTAGCGATCAAGTCATCAAAAATAAGAACTTGTTTGTTTTTAACATCACCAATGATACGACTGCCTTCTACCTGTCCATTGACACGACGTTTGTCAAATACCGCCAATGGAATTTCAACATATTTACCTTTAATTTCAGCCAGTCTCTTTGACAAAGCTTTTTGAATCAATCCGCATCGACCCATGCCACCAATATCAGGCGATAAAACTACAAGATTTTCTTGGCTCAACTCAGCAGAATATTGTGGGTCTTCTGACACCATTGCCACTTCTTGCAAAGCAGGTAAACAAGAAGATAAATCGCCAATGGCGGCGACTATTCTACGACGAGCATTAACAAGAGGAACTTGAATTCCATGTTCTTTCAAAATAGATAAAACATGAAAATAATCTTCATCTGTTTGAGAAACCAGCTTCCAACGACAGGAAGATTCAACTAAATGATTGACAAAAAGACTAGTTGTGTCTAGATTATCGACAGGAATTCTAAATGAATTTTGAAATGCCGCTAAACTATGAACATCAATGGTTAAAACTCTGCTTACACCAACTGCTTCCAAAACCTGCGCCATGTATTTAGTAACAATTGGGGCACGACTTTCTGTTTTACGATCTTGGCGTGCATAACCAAAAAAGGGAATAACAGCAGTAATTTTGTGTGCAGAGGCGTCTTTTAGCGAACCAAGAAACCAAAGTAAATCAACCAACTTTTCATTGACCGAATCTACATCATCGGAATGTAAGCTGCAAATGACATACACATCTGCATATCTTACATTGACATTGCTTTTAAAGTAGCTTTCGCCGTCATCGAAATTTTTCGAACTATATTCGCCAAATCGCACAGAAGGAATTTCTTCCCTAAGACGGGCTGTTATTTGCTTTGCCCGCAATTCAGAACCATTTATGCCAAATAAAACTAAATCGTGCTTGTTGTCCATGTTGCTTCCTTGTATTCGTTAAAGGCATGTTCACATAAGTAAGCTAGAAACAACGGGTCGTTTTGTTGCCCAAGCCTTTTGTTTATTTTCTTAATATTTGGACCAATAACCTCATCGGCACATTTTCGAGCGAAGCCCATAGGAGATTCTTGATATATCTTCCACGCAGCTTTGATTTGTGGTACAGACAAGAAGTCATTAATGGTGATGTCTTTCATGGATTTTCCTCCAGATGCATTATACCTTGATTCTTGGCCGTTGTTTACCTGTTGATTTGCTCAATTACGTGGTTGGTTATGGCCGTTAAATTCACGCTTGGGAAGATTTTATAATCGCCAACAAACCTATCCATGTAATCCAATATTTCTCTATCAACTTTTCTAGCTTCTGCTTCTCTCTCATATCGTCCATCATCTTTATATTCAAGCCCTTCTCTGCTTAAAAAAACATTGATTGCAGGATATAGTTCTTCAAAACGATCTGCAATTTCATAAAGCTGTTCCCAACAAGGAAAATTATATCTGCGGGCATAGAATACTTGCATTTTAATTGGAGAGTCTGTAACGATGTGACTGATACCATGTTGCAAGAGATGATCTTCGGCTCTTAATTGTTTAGCAAAAACATAGATTTGATCAAAAGATTTGGGTTTTTTATTTTCATATGCCCAAGCTTTGATATATTCACGAACCAATTCAACGTTATAGCCCATGCATTTTAGATCATAAAAACAACCGCTAGCAATTGTGGACTTACCGGCACCGGCTCCGGCCCATAAATTAATCCTCATACTAAAAATACCTCGATAATATTACTATCAAGTAAACTATCGAGAATTAAAGTTTAAGTCAAGAGCAAGTTTGACAATTTAATACTTTGAGCAACTCATCATGAGAATAATCTTTATCCACAACATATTCTTTAACAATATTTGTTTCATAATCTGTCAATTCGAAGCTCAATTGAATCGCTTCAGAATCGGTCATTTGATGAAGACGGGTCATCCAGGCAGCAGCTAATATACGATGAAGAGAAGAAGAAGTATCAAAAATTCTTCCACAATTAGAACAAGTGGAAATTCCACTTTCAACTATTTTCCAAACTTTACGACCGCAAAATGGACAGGCGTATATCAAGTAGTAACTCCTTTTACAATATTTATAATTATCAATAAAAAAACTGGCAGTGGAAATTAATCCACTGCCAGTTTTTGCCCAGCGACTTATCCCCGAGTCGGCCTTTGCGGGTGGCCCTCAGAAAGTCAGCCCGCTATGGCCGGCGTGAAATTAGGAGTTAAATCGCCAGGTAATTCTTCATGCAGAACGTTTTTCCTTAGCTTTAAAATGTTGTGTGAGAATCTTAAGAATATCTTGCTCGCCATTCTCAATGTGTTCACACAACACTTTTACAAGATGTGCGTCTTCCAAGTCAATTGGCAGTTCATTGCCTTCTTCATCGACGCCTTTACTCTTAATTGTCTCCATCACCGGGGCCAGCCAATGTTTTTTAATTTTAGCCTTAGTCAGTGCAACCTTAGCACCTGACCCTCCGGATTTCTTTTTGTTGTTTTTAGCTTTCTGCAAATCCTTACTAGTCACTTTTGGAGAAGAAACGTTAAGTTGATCTGCTTGAGCCTGTTTCTCGGCAGCCTTTGCCTCCAAAGCTTCGGCTTTTGCCTCGGCATCAGCAGCAATTTTACTTTGGCCATTATATTCAGCTTCAACAGCATACGCTCTGCTCATATCTGCCTTGGATTCAGAAGCAGCAACCTCTTTTTCCAACTTTTCCTTCATAATTTCCAGACGTTGGACTGCGATGTTGCGGGCTGTTTCCAACAAACCCAAGCGTTGAGCAATATTGTCAATTTTCGCCAATTCGATGGCTACCGTACGATTAATTTGATCGCCATCAAGTGCATCGAGCGTATCCTTGTCCAATGTGTTGAGAAGATCAGTATCTTTCAACCAAGTAATGGACTTGCCGGTAATTGCCATGATTTGCTTATCATCATAATTAGCAGCACGAAGCTCTCTGACCAAAGCAATAGTTGCACGCTCTCCAATTCCAATTGCTTTATCATTGGCAGAATAAGCTAACTTCCAAGCAGTTTGATCGTCATGTTCACCGATGCGAGCTTCAACATATTCATAAAGCTCCGCAGCCGGAACCCATTCTTTGGTGGCTGGGTTATAACACTTAGAATCATCTTTAATGAGCTTTTGAATGCAACGGAGGCGACGTTCGCCACTAATTAATTGTAATTTATTGCCAATACTACGAAGGGTCAAAGGATGTTCAAGTCCTTCAGTGCGAATTGCTTCACGCAACTCAGACATTTCTTCCTTAGAAAATCCCCTGCGATTTCCTGCAACCAAGCGAGGATTAAAAAACGTAGCACCGGCCTTTTGGTCAGCAAAACTAATTGACTTAACTGGAACACGGTATAAATTACCAATAATTAGCTGTGGCTCTTTGGCTACGCTAGTCATACGAATCTCCTGTGGCTTTGCCACTAACGAACGCCTGTTGAATGTTAAATTGTATAATTCTTGGTTGGTTTACGACACCTAATCAACCAGTTGACTTCATATTCTTTCTTTCCATAATTTTTAATCACAGAATCTTTCTTTTTCAGAACCAGACCTTCGATTTCATCAGAACTCAAAAAGTCCTTAAATCTTTCTGAAAAATCGTGATCAAAAGTTTCTGCCATCCAAATATTTTCGGTAGCAGCCAACGCAATTCCCAAACCGGGTTCTTTAACCTGTGGTTGCCGACAAATTTCATTGAGAAGTTTCAAACGACCCAAAAGGGTTGGGCCACCGAAAAAGTATTTGCCTGCCTGGATGAGATCGTAAAGAACGATTTTTCCCTTATACCCTGGGGATTTCGTCTTTGCGTCTAGAAGTTCACCATCGAGCCAATATTTGAGATTTGGATCAAAGTTGAGGTTGAGTATCTCATTTTTCAGGTTGCCTGTCAAGCGGAATTGTTTGGGTTCTCGACCCTTGTGTCCCAACTTAACAGTATCGCCATGCACATATAATACAATGTGCGTGCCATTGAATTTGCGCTGAGCTACCCATCTTCCTGTCTTTTCATAGGCAACAAGTCGATTGGGAGCAATTTTCCCCTCCGGTCTAGGGGGGTAGACTACCTCGATCATATATAACCCTCGCTTTCTAGGTGGCGAAGGTAGATTTTACCTTGTTTTCGCTAGTCGTGAAGCTGCAATTTCTCAAAATCGTTTTTGGCCCCAAGTTTATCGGCCTTTTGCCAGTGATTTTTATAACCTCCAAGCTGCTGTTTTGGCGCAGTTGACGGATTATAAGGTGTTGTGGTTTGATAATAAGATGTGGTGCTATTATCTTTCGCTGTTTGTGTGGAAAATATAATTTTCCCACATTTTGTGTGAATCATATTCAGGTTTTCGTCAAAGTGAAAACCGAAATTCAAAGGGATGGGCTCCCCACAATGAGCACAAGTTCGACGTTTAAGCTGATGCATTGATTTCTGCTTCCATCTTTTTTCTATTGGCAACTTCTACCCGATCAACCGGAACTTCTTTTGGAGCTTCGATCCCAAGACGAACTTTGTCTCCACGAATTTCCGTGATGGTGATAATAATATCGCTCCCAATCAAAATCTTCTCATCTTTCTTTCTGCTTAATACTAACATTTCGTTCCTTCCTTGTAAAAATTACTATGAATATTCTAGTAAACAACCATGACAATTCTGGCTAGAATGATACTAGGGTCGTCATTTTAACAACCGCAAAACCTAAGGTCAAGACATGAAAATCCCGCACGAACGCATTCAACATTTAATCAATATCGACAAACAATATAAATCTGACGGTGAAATGCTAGCATCCGTCTATGAAGAATTTGGTGAGCTAGCACGAGAATTAAAAATTGAAGAAAAAGTTTTTGGCAACTCTCATAAATCACCTGATGAAGGGTCTAAAGGAGAAGCGGTTGACCTGTTTATTTGTTCTTATATCGTCGATGACGTACGTGAAAAATATGGCATTATGATGACCAATAGTTTCCATTGGGACGATAAATACAAAAAAGCAAATGTATTTCAGCTTTTGCGTTCTATTCCCGTTGAGCTAAATATTAATGCTTACAATGTCGGTCAAACAGCCATTAATATATTCATCCAAAGAGGCGGAGCCCAAGAAGAGTTCTTGTCTCTAATCAATAAAAAATTAGATAAATGGGAATCCAATCAAAAGGAATAATATGTATACAGCACTTGTTTTAACTGAAAAATCTCGACAAACACTGTTGAAAAGCTTTCAAGGATTAATTCCGCCCACCTGGGAAGTTATTGCGCATCATATGACCATTAACATGGGCAACGCTGCCAGTGGGCCTTTGGCACAATCAGAATTCGAAGTGGGACAAACTGCAAAATTAGTTGTAACCCATTACGCATATGATGCACTTGTTATGGCGGCAGGCGTAGAATGTGAAGTGCCCAGTGCCAATACCAGAAAACATATTACCTTGGCTGTAAATCGCAGAGAAGGCGGCAAGCCTTTTTACAGCAATAAACTAACTGATTGGTCTTATGTCTCGCCAATTGAGCTAGAAGGTGTTATCGAAGAAGTGACCTAATATCATTGGCAGCCAATTCCCTGCTTCTATCCATTTCTTCCAATATTTCAGGATGCTTTTTTACCAAATAATTATACGTACAACCACCTTCATGATAAATAAAACTGCTGCCGCAAATAGCTTGCTTGTAGCCATGATGATTCATTCGTATTGCTAATTCTTCATCTTCATAAGTTGTATAATTCTTAATGAAGCCGCCAATGTGTCTAAATAAATCTCTATGACACATCACGCAAAACAACGGCAGAAATCCGTCTTCTAAAACAACATCTGCCTTTCTTTCTCGCTTGCGACCAACAATCTTATGAGTAACGCCTGGATAGGGCTTTTGACATTTGGCACTTACCATTTTTACATTTTTATTTTTCAACAACAAGAGGCTTTTGCCCATTTCTAACATCCACTGAGGGTCTTCCACCAAACAGTCCGAATGCATTATCATGAGCCAAGGATTTCTTGTGGCTTCCAATCCTTTTTCTAAAGCCTTGGCGAATCCTAATCTCTGTTCATTTCTTATAAATTGCAATATTGGCTGGGCTCCCATAGGACGACCCTTATCATAGTCCTTAAATGTCGAAATAAATTCCCTGTTTGCAGAACCATCATCAATTAAGGTAATTCGATAAGGATTGCTTTTAACATTCAATAAAATACTATTGATTAATGCACTTACTTTATCGTGCTGTTCGTGAAAAGGAATTAAAATATCAACTTTTGCTCTAGAAAACGGCGTGTTTTTAATTTGAACCACTAAATCAGAACTCATATCCCTCCATTCTTATACAATTCATATAACTTCTCTGAAATTCCATCTAAAGTTTCTAATACAACAGATTCGCCTGTAAAAACTTTATTTTTTAATTCAAAAAAATGCACTTCATAATCAGAAGCTTTGGCCTGTTCAATTACTTTTGATATACGATAACTGTCAAAATCTGAGTCTGAAAATATAAATAAAATTTTCTCCATATCAGATTCAAACTCTAAGTTAAAAATAGCATCCTTCAGCAAGTCATAAAAAAATAACTTAGATTCAAAGCTATGATTAAGCCTTGAAATCAATCTGCTACCTTTTTCAAAAAGCTCGCCTTCTTCATTGAAAATATATGTTTTGTCGTCAGATTCAAATCGCTTCAAAAACTTAACTATTTCTGTTTTAAGCATTGAAATATTTTTGCTTTTTCTGACATTAGGTACAAAGCCGACTATTTTATGATTGTAACTTTCCATTCTTAATTCTGTCCCTTTTTGTGCGATGAAACCATCTTAATTCTAAATTGTTCTTAACAGGATGCATTATTGAGGCTTCGGCAAAGTTTTCCCTCCAGGTTAGCTCTGGTTTCCATCTCATGGGATAATGTTTAAAATCTCCCAGCCAATGTTCAAATATCTGGTGCCAGTTGGCTAATTGGGCTATTTTACCACCATAATGATTGGCTAAAGTAGGAAATAAATGTTCCCCAAAATCATATCCATTTTGTTCTTCATAACCAGGAAAAAACCCCTTTTCAAATTCATTTGTATACAAAAGAAATCGATCAAAAAAATCCACTTCTCTTAATTTATTTAAAAACTCTTTTTTATAAAATACACAGCATCCCAATAGGTAGTGAGAATCCCCTAATTTAGAATCTATAATTTTTTCTAAAAAAGGAAATTTGAAATTTCCAACACGATGGTCATTTCCTACGCACCACACATCCTTAGGAAGTCGAGACAGAGCTTTTTTAAAGTATTCTGAGGTAAAAAGAACGTCATATTCACAGTATGCATACCAATCTGCCTCGAAGAGTTGTGATGCTTGATTAAGTCCTAGGGTTAAATTGCGATAAGGAGCCCTGGCATAATTGTGCTTAAACCCTTTTATTTTATATGCTGGGATTTTTACATCCTGTCCCCAATCTTCCCAATGAGCGCCATCTACAACAACTAAAACATCATCACCAGCAAATAGTTTAATAGAATCAATGGTATCTAATACTAAATCTGTTTTGCCATGAGCATTTAAAATTGTTGCAATTTTAGTCATTTAAGTTAATAGAGCTTAATATTAAAGTTTTCTCAACACTATAATTTTAGTATAGTTTTAAACTACTATAGAAAAAGAGCAAATTATGAATGACAAACAAATTAAATTACTAGAGCAAATTGGCAGCTTATTTCTAGAGTTGTCAAAGTCTATGAAACCAGAACAACCCTCGGCAAAAACCGAGCCAGTGAAACAGACTCCTCCACCGCCCCCAGAAACCCCTAAATCTTTCGTAGACTTAGTTCAGTCTGAAGATTGGCCATCTGCCGTTGATCCAGAGGCACTAGTACAAACAGAAGAAGACAAATATGAGAGGGCTGAAGGCATAATTGACTTGATGATAGAACACCATACAGAAGGTCTTAAATTTCTAGATTTTGGATGTGGCGAAGGACATGTTTCAAAAGGTATTGTTTCTCAAAATCCTAGTTTATCCGTAGGCTATGATATAAAACAACCAGAAAATCAAATCGTGCCCTGGGACGTTGAGAAAGATTCTTTACTTTTAACTACCAATTTAGAAAAAGTAAAATCCAACGGTCCTTATGACGTTATATTGGTTTATGATGTACTGGATCATTGTGAAAATCCCATTGAAGCTTTAAACACCATTAAAAGCCTGGCCGGGGATAAAGGAAAAATATTCGTTCGCTGTCATCCGTGGTGTTCTAGACATGGGGGCCATATTTACCAAGATTTAAACAAAGCTTTTGCTCATCTATTTTTAACACCAGAGGAAATAAAATCTATTACAGGCAAAGACCTAATGTTATGTCAAAAAGTATTCTTGCCACAAAGAACATATACTAATTGGTTCAAACAAGTTGGGTTTCAAGTAAAACACGAAAATACTGATAAGAATATCGTAGAGAATTTTTTCTTTAAAGAACCACTAAAAACAATATTAGTCAACATGTTTAAAATCAATCAGTTTCCTAAATTCCAAATGGAACAAAGTTTCTTAGATTATGTTTTACTTAAATAATGAACAAATTAAATTTCATAGTAACGGGGACTGGACGTTGTGGCACAGTATATTTAGCTAAACTGCTAACTAGTGTGGGAATTCCGTGTGGCCATGAATCTATTTTTAGGTGCAAAGGAGGAGTTGAAACATTTCCCGAGCGACTAAAACATCAAGTTTTTATCAGCACTCGCTCTACAGAATATGAAAATTGGCTTACAACACCATTTGTCAAAGCCGATTCTAGTTATTTGTCCGCACCTTTTCTCAACGATCCTTTATTGAAAGATACTAAAATAATCCATTTGGTGAGAAATCCTATTAGGGTGATTTTTTCCTTCTGTGAGAGTTTTAATTATTTTACAATAAAAAGATACCCCTTTTTTTGTGAAGAAACATTTATTCATAAAACGTTGTTGAAAGAAGGAGTTGATTTAACTTTATTGGATGACCCCATTCTAAGAGCAACGATGTTTTATATAAAATGGAATGAACTTATAGAACGGCAATGTCATACAAAAGAAAGTATTTTCCATAAAATAGAAGATGATATTAAATATGTGTTAAATTTTGTAAACAAACCTCGGGCAAAGAATTATTTCATGGATAAAAGAGCCAATACACATAGACATAACATCTTTAGCAAAACCATCCATGATATTCCTGATTCCAAGGAAAAAGATGCCTTAATTGAAAAAAGCTTATCTTATGGCTACGATCTCTTTAATGAGCCCAAGCCGCCGAGAATGATGTTTATGTAATTAAAAATTTGCCGATTCTTTTAGGGCCAAAGCCACACAATCGTCCATATCTAAATATTTATACTTACCCAATCTACCTGAAATTAACACATCATTAGATTTTAAAGCCTTGTAGCTTTGATACTTTTGATTATTTTGTTCGTCATTGATGGGATAATAAGGCTCTTTTGTTTCTTTCCAAGAGGTCGGATGCTCCCAACTTACCACCGTTTTTTCATGTTTATCGAATTCAAAGTGTTTGTGTTCAATACATCGAGTATATCCGACATTAGGCCCTGTGTAATTAATAATGCTGCATCCTTGGTAATCTCCATCAAACACCTGGGTATCCCATCGAAGACTTCGATATTCTAGTTCTCCAAATTCATAATCAAAATATTGATCAATTGGCCCACAATATACCAGTTTTTGTGCATAATCTTTCCATCTAGATTTGATTTCATTAAAATCAACTCCTAGTTCTACAGAAACACCATCCAACATGTTTTTAATCATATTGGTATAGCCGCCAACAGGAATTCCTTGATACAAAGCATGCTCATAGTAATCTTCATTAAATGTAAGTCTTATTGGTATTCGACGAACAATTGAAGCCGGGAGGTCTTTGGGATGTTTCTTCCATTGCTTTATAGAATAATGTTTTACAAACATTTCATATAACAATGGACCGATTTTAGATAAACACCATTCCTCCATGTTTTTAGGATTTTCAATGGGAATACATAGGTCTTGTAATTTCTGAGTCGCTTCGGCTGGTGTTTTTATTCCCCATATCTGCTGAAAGGTCATAAGGTTAATTGGGAAACTAAATATCCTTCCCTGATAACTAGCCTTTCCAGTATGTCTATAACTATTGAATTGGGTAAATTTATTCAAATAATCCCATACTTCTTTTTTATTGGTATGGAAAATGTGGGGGCCATATTGATGTACATGTATATTTTCTACTGGCTTGGTGTAGCAATTTCCAGCTATGTGCGGACGTTTATCAATCACTAAGGCAGTTTTACCTTGATTCTTTATTCTTTCAGCAAATACAGCGCCATATATCCCGGCACCAACAACTAAATAATCATATTTCATTTTGGTATATAATAGTATGAAACCTTTGTTAAGATGGACTATTGGTAATGTACATCATTATGGATTCCAAATCCTCGCACAGTCAATAGACAAACTTAAGAAAATCTATAAAGATGAATTTGACTATTTAGTTTGTCACAATAGTCTTAACACCGAACAATTGGCTTTTTTGGAAAAACTATCTGTAGCACTATATTGTCAAGATGATTATCAATCAAACCTATCATGTCCAAAGCCAACAAATGCAGGACAAGCTGGATGGAAGATTTATCCGCCTCGATTAAGACCTGATGGACATGAAATTGTTTTAGATAATGATGTAGTAATTAAAAAAAGAATTCCCGCTATAGATCGGTTCCTTAAATCTAATTCTATCTTTCTAATTACAGAGGCTAAAAAAAGATGTTTTGGTGCCTTCGATTCATTAATACTGCCCAGAGGGTATAAAACAAAATTTAACACAGGATTTTTTAGTATGCCTCCTGGATATGATTTTGAAACAGACTTGGAAAATAAAATAAAAAAATTGAATTTCACAGAATGGAAAGATCATTTTGATAAACAAGGATTGGTGGCGGCATGCATTACATCACATAATTATGAATTAATCTCATTAAAAGCTATAGGAGTACATTCAGTTAATTTTATTCCTGGAATTTACGGAGACCATTTTGTAGGATCAAATAGTGGTTACGCCAGATATTGGCGAGAAAGCAATAAGTCCAAAATTAAAATGTTGTAAAAACGACTCCATGAATTTTAAACAGCTTAACGTTGTGGTTCTTACAACATTTTACCGTTTGATCAAATAAACCTTGAAAACTCTCGGGAGAATCAATATATAAATCTTCAACATCCAACATAATGATTTTGTCCCCAGAAATATAATCAATTATCTGTTCGAGATTGTTAACGCCAGCTTTATTTTCTATCTTTGGAATTATGTGAGTCTTTAGCTCAGAAAAGAGTGACAAATCATCTACAGAGGATATGTTAGACAAAGCAATATATTTCACCTCTTCTAATTGATCTAATTGTAACAAGTCGTTTATATCATAATTGACATGAGGAGGTTTTTTTCTTTTATAGGGATAATCCACCAAAACGTTTTTATGCTGTTTTATCTTATCGATCAAAATATTAAGCTTTGGATGCCAAGCTAAATTAAAACGAATGATCACTTCTGAATCGAAGTGCCCATGCAGCGTATCAGATATTATCATAACATAAACTTCTTAGGCTTTGGAAACAGATTGGTTGTGACGGTGCGACCATGTTCATTTTTGAACATTTTATAACTAGATTCTACTGGTTTATACTCTGGTATTTCTTTTTTGTAATTAAACATATCAAAATCTTCCTTAAAGTGATTATAACATAATTCACTTTGTTCTACAGGAAATTGTTTTTGATTGTGCTCTGTTGCGAAATTTATTCTTCCCTCTAATATTCGAAGGATTTCTTTATTTGGAGAAACAAAAGGTAAGTTAAAAAAATTCTCTATGATATTTTCACATTTAATAAAACAATCCAACCTCACAGGAACACAATTCTTCCTTACTGGTTGGTTAAAAATCAATTCTTTCAAAGTTCGCTTCCACATATCATGCCGCCAAAAACCAGTTGGCCCCTCTTCACACACCCATTGCATATAATTTTCAAAAGACATTTGACCAATAGCTTTATAAACCGATTGATACTGTGATTGTTCGACAAGAAAATTATATTTAGATAATTCTCTGATATATGGATTCCTTACAGTAGTAAAGGTAAAATAATCAGCATATTTTTCAGGCAAAAATGCACTGTGATGTGCAGCAGGTGGCCAACCATCATCGCCTGAAATTTGTTCCATATCAGAAGGCTTCACGCCAAAAGCATCAAAAAAATTAACAATTATATATGAAATAGTATTACTGGCTGCTTTAGTTGGTCCAAAGTATACAAACTTATATTTTTTAGAAACATACATTAAATTAAAGTGTATCCTATACTAATACGATCCGTCTCAGAATAAACGCAATGCCACAGCAATTCTTCTGCTACCTTGAAGATTCGGAAATTCCACCCCTCTTTATCCCAAGAAGTAACTATTTCTCCGCTCTCAGGATTTCTATATCTAAAGAAAGACTTATTGCTTTCTCTGGCATGAGTACAATAGAGTTTATGACCACGATTATCATCATTAGTGTGCCAGCCCATATATCCGCCAACTGGATACCAAATACGACCAGAAACACCTAGCTTAGATATATTTTTAACTGGGAGAGATGAGCCTAATAATTGGCCCAACCAATCAAAAGAAATATTATTGAATTTAAATATATTGCAATCTTCAGTGGCTACATCCCGAGAACCCTGTTCCACCAATAGTGTTAGAACTTCGGGAGAAACCCGTTTTTGAGCGTGCTCTACAGAGGAATTACGATATAAAACTTTTTCTACTTTGGATGTATCATATCCAATAGTATCTAAAATTCTATCTAATCCGACAATTAACCGGGAATTATGCGATAAATCAACTTCCTCATATATCATACAATAATAGAGTTACACATCCCACCCTTTTTCAAGGGCTTCTTTAAATCTATCAACAACCTCTTGGATTGTTAACTCGCCCGAAGATTTCAATTGCTCCATATCATCTCTACTTAAATCTTCATCTTCTTTACGATCATAAAAAAGATAATTGGCAACTAAATCTTCTACAACATTAAGTGCATATTCTTTTTTGCTCATAAATTTACTCCTTTGGAAGTTTGTCTAAAACATCTTGAATTTGTTGTAAAGCAAGCTTTTCAGCATTAGGGTTAACAAATGCATCCTTTAAACTGCCGTAGTGCTCTTCAAGACAATGTAACAACAATTGTTTAATTTTTTCTTCATCTGGAGAATATGGGAGATTAGACTCGGCATATAGTTTTTCTAAGTCCTTTTCTTTTTCAGAAGCCCACCTACGAATTTCTTCTTCTGGCACTTCGCCACGGCGAATTGCCTTTAATTGCTCACGATTCTTCTGTAGGTCTACTTCGCCAGTAGCTAAAATTTGCTCTACTTCATCAAGCAATCGCACTACATGATAAGCGAACTTAGTATCCATTCCGTACTTTTCTCTAATTTCTTTTCGTTTGCCTTTTGGATTTTTACTGGTCATCTTATGAAGCTGAGAGTAAGCATAACCTTTAAATTTAGGCCAAGCACCTTTGTGCAAAAACATACGGCGATTATCTCGAACCATATTCCCAACTTTTGTAATATGAAGAATGCAAAACTGAGGGACATTGAGAGAATCGGTCATATTTGGATTGCATTCCATACAAAGTTGAAAATATTTCACAATGTTATAAACACTAAAATCATACTCTTGACCTTTTCCGCCATTCGCATCTTCGTCAAGAACATGATGTTGTTGAAATTGTTCAAATCGTTCTTTCTTTTTGCCAAAGCCTATAATTTCGCCAGCAAGGTGTGGAAACACGATTTCTTTAGGCGGAATGGCAAAGCCATACACATCCATATCAGAATAGTCGGTAGACACACCATAAGCCACGCTTCCCATCATCACTTCGTACATAACATTAGATGGAAGCCACTTTGGCGGGCTAATTAAACCCTTCTCAGTTAGTTTTTGAACTCTAGATGGCATAATTTTCCTCAACTAGACATTATATCCGACAAAGTAGATTTTGTAAACCTACGATATTTGGTCACAAAGATGATGTGAGCCTTGAGCAAAAACTTGCAGTGGGAATTACTTCGATATTTTTTCTTATTTTTCATCCAAAATTTAAACTCCAACACTCTATATACTGTAGACAAATTCAGTATAGAGTGCAATGGAACTTACAGACTACACATACAAATTCAGGTTATATCCAACGCCAGAACAAGAAATTAAGCTTGTCAAACATTTTGGTTGCGTTCGCTGGTGCTATAACCGCTTCCTTGACCAACGTGTAAAATTCTACATGACCGCCAAGGAACAAGACCTAAAAAAGAAATGCTTAAATTACAATGACGATGCCAAAATCCTCACCGAAACCAAAAAGGAATTTGAATGGTTGAACGAAGTCAACAGCCAAAGTCTCCAACATGCTCTTAAACATCTTGATGGTAGTTTCAATCGCTTCTACAAAAAACTCGGCGGATTTCCTAAATTCAAAAAGAAGCACTCGAAACAATCGTTCCGTGTTCCTCAACACGTAAAAGTTGAAAACAACAAATTGTATATTGTCAAATTCAGGGAAGGTATTGCGATTAAACTCCATCGACCGCTTGAGGGTGAAATTAGAAACGCCACGATTAGTAGGAACAAGGCAGGACAATATTTCGTTTGTATTGGCGTTCAAAAGCATATCAAGAAATTGAAGAAAACTAAAAAGATGGTTGGAATTGACCTTGGGGTTAAAGACCTAGCCACATGCTCGGATGGAGTTGTATTTCCCAACATCAACCCATATAGGACACTTGAAGCCACCAGAAGAATTCGAGCGAAAGCATTAAGCAGAACACAAAAAGACAGCAAAGGAAGAGAAAAAGCAAGATTAGCTCTTGCTAAATTAGACAACAAGATTGCTAACATTCGTAGTAATCACTTACATCAAATAAGCTATCAAATCGTTAATGAAAACCAAGTTATCATGATGGAGGATTTGAACGTTAGTGGAATGTTGAAAAATCGAAAATTGTCGAAATCCATTCAGGATTGTTCATTATCAGAATTAGTCAGACAAATTGCATATAAAGCAAGATGGTATAAACGGGAATTCATCCAAATATCAAGATGGTTTCCATCGTCTAAAACTTGTGGAAATTGTAATTATGTAAATGACGGATTGACATTGAAGGACCGAGAATGGGAATGTCCAAGATGTAAGAAATTGCATGACCGAGATTTGAATGCAGCCAGAAATATCTTGAGGCAAGGAAAGAATTTAACCGTAGGAAATACGGAGTTAGCCGATTGTCCTGGTGTCAGACTTGCCTAGAAATGGGGGAGCAACTGGTTGGATCGGAAGCCCCGCCGTCTTTAGCGGCGGGGTAATTTCACATTAGCAAATTCAAATCTCCTTTCATAACACCCTTGATATTATTGGTTTTTTTACCTGTTCTATGATCAACGGCAAAACCTTTCAAAAAGTTATACGTTCTGATTTTGTCTGTTTCGCCCCGACCGCCTTTTGAAAGAACCTTCCTTTTCTTTCCATATTCTCGGTCTTTTTTCTCTTGGTCAAATTGATTAATGCGAGCCGTGATAATTCTTATAGCGTCTCTGCGATTGGCATGTTGATCTCTGCCATTTATAAAAACAGAAAGTTGTGTTCTCGGATGTACAATTCGACAAGCAGAATCTGTTGTATTCTGGTGTTGCCCTCCTTTGCCATGCCCACGTTGAAAAGTTATTTCCAATTCATTTTCAGGAATTGGTTTTAACAACCTCGGCTCTGGCAAGGGCAACACAGCAACAGCCACAAAACTTGTGTGTTTGCGACCCTTGGTTTCAGTAGGGCCTATCCTCTGTACACAATGCTTCCCTACTTCTTGTTCAAAAGCTTTCCAGACATTGGCGCCTTTGAACCGAATTATCATGTGTCCTTCAGATGACTCTAAAATTTGACTTTTAAAGCCTTTGGATTGTCCATAGCGAATATAAACAGAAGCTAATTCATGGACAAAAAGTTTTGAATCCTTACCACCTTCGCCAAATTGCAACTCTACAATTAGTTCTTTAGCGTTGGCAAGGCTAAAGAGAGGAGTTCAAGGCTGATTGTTGGTGTGTTTCATTTCTAAAGATACCTCCGACTACTCATAATTCCTCCATCCGGCAGACTCATCAATTTCAACTTCGATATCCGAATCATAATCCGGATTAAGTTGATTTTTTAACCATGATTGTATTTTCTGCGCTATTTGATTTGGTTCTTTTATACAACCATGTAAATGTACACTATACTTAACATAAGGTATACTTTCTTCTCTCAATAACTTAGCCATTTTCTCCCCTTTCTTATAAAGATATCAGAAAAAATAACTTTGTAAAGATCAATTTCTTGAGAAACCAAGTTATTTAAGAATATCTATGATATAAAGGAGTTTATTTTAAAAGGATTTAAAATGGCAAGATTAGTTCGCAGATTAAACAGAAGCCTTCAGAGAATTTTAGGACATTTCCTAGGATTTGAAAAAGGCGAATTTATTGTGAAAAAGGGAAAACACGAAGTTAAAGTTCCAATCAATATTTGTGCCAGTACTGTCTGGATTAAAGCTGAGGAAAGCGTTTTTGATGGATGCGGCCAGGCACCAGTAAACAAAGTTGGATACAGACTTCTACATAAAGAAATAGTGTTTTTTGTGGAAGCTGCCACCGAGTATTGTAAAGTCGAATGGTATGCCACAGAAGGACACGGTGATCGTGATAAATGGGATCGCCGGGAACGTCATAGAAAAGGCCGTAAAGGTCGTCAAAATCGTAAACACAGATGATATCTTTTTTAGAATACTGCACTTTAAGAGAACAATATTCTCCCATTCGGGGAGAATATTGGATACGAGATGGCTATGCTGAATTTGCAGATGGCAACGTTGGTGATTTCAACCATGAAGGCATCGCAGAACAAGCAGTATTCTCTGAAAACATAGAAAATATTATCGAACTGGCCAAGGAATTAAATATAAATACAAGCCAATTCGATAATGATTATTTCGATATCATCGATACAGATGCTGTTTCTAATTTAGTTGGGCAAATATCTGAAGTAATTGACCAAGATACTATCTTACAAAGATTGGGCGTTAACCAAGACATCTTCAGTGTGTTAGAAGGCGGAGGAGATGCGTCTTATTGCGTAATGAAATATGGCGGTTGGATTGCTTTGCGTGGAACCGATATAGAGTTGTTTGGATACAACGAAAGAAAACGACAGAGTTTATTAAATGGCTTAGAAGATATCATTTCTTATGATTTAGAAGATATGCCTGCTGAAGATGTTGAGTTCACGATGTACGATCATCAAACAAACCGATCCAGCAACCTAACCTTAGCAGACATAGAAAATCCAATTGTTTCTTTTAGGTCAAATCAACCTCTTCAATCTAAAGGACATAGTAAATTCAACATTCAAAACCAAGATTCAGAAGAAAACAAATATTCAAAGCCAACTAAATCGATTCAAAGTCCAATGAATGTTGCTGCTAAACAACAAGGAATGATCGGGCCGGGACAGAATTGGTGGCGAGGAACTAGTGAAGGCGTTTTATGAAGATTCTCACACTAGGATTTTTCGACCACTTAAACGTTGGCGACGAACAATATAAAACTACTTTTCCTTGTCTTTTCCCGCAACATGAATTTAAATTTGTTAATACTTTACACAAACATGACGTTGATAATTGTGATGCTATTATATTAGGCGGTGGCAACGTAATTCGAAAAGGATTTTTAAACCAATTATCCAAATATCACCACAAGAAAATATTCGCCTTCTCAGCTAGTACCGAAGGCGTTCCAGATCAAGATATTTCTTTCTTTAAACATGTCTATGCTAGAGATTATCACACAATAAAAGTTATGCAAGACAAGAAAATACCTTGCACTTTTATTCCAGACGTAGCAATGATTCTTGAAGGCAATGCTGAGGCTGGCAAACGATGGATGCGAAATAAATTTGATGAAGAAAAACTTGATCTATATGAAAAAACAATCACTGTCGTAATTAATGGATATATGCTTAACGGAGGTCTGGGAGGTTTGGCACGAGATGCTTTTACTTTTATTAAATTCAGTTATGATTTAGCTAGAACAATAGATGAAACACCGGCCAGCTTTATATTCCTGCCTTTTGGCACAAAGTTGCCCCATGATGACAGAGTTGCCAATAGTTGGGTTGCTTCCAAATGTAAATATTGGAATAAAAATTATGTTGAATTTGACAGAATGGATTATCAAACAATTTTAAATATTATTGCTGCATCTGCCATGATAATTAGTTCGAGATTACATTCATCAATTTTTAGTTTTACCACCGGCACTCCTTTTATTGACATTACACACCACAGCAAGAATGAATTGTTTTTAGAAATGATAGAAAGAAAAAATAATTCAATTTCATTTTGGAATATGGATAATACACTATTAAAGAATAAAATATGTAAAAGGATTGATCTTCCAAAAGAAACAGAAGCAGAAAAACATAGGAAAGCAATTTGGGAGACAGTAAGTGCTATACGTTTCGATAAATAAAAAAAATGAAATTACAGGAATCTTTGATAGGCCGCTGGGTGGAGTTAAAACTTTTAAAACAGATAAACCAGTTAACGAATTAATCGGGAGAAGAATCGGAGTTATGAACCCATCAAATATGAAAATTGCAATTATTTGCAACTGGCGAACCCCTTGTGGCATCTCAACATATTCTCACTTTCTAGTCGATGCTCTTAAAACAAAAGTCAAAGAAATCAAAATCTTCTCAGAAATAGAAGATAAAGCTGATACAACTCACGATCAAAACGAAAACGTTGTTAGGTGTTGGCGCCGTGGCGAGAGTATGCTTCCAACAGTTGATGAAATCATAGAATGGAATCCTGATTTCGTTATCATTCAACATGAATTTGGGATTTTTCCCAAAGCTACTCGTTTTCTTAAAATGCTCGATGCTTTAGAGGATATCCCACATGCAGTAGTGTTGCATTCGGTATACGGAACTCATATGGACAAAACCATATGTACATCTGCAATTAAAAATATTATTGTTCACTCTAAAGAAGGTAAAAAAGCTTTAGAAAACTTGGGTCATACAAGCAATTTTATCCAAGTGGTCCCTCATGGTTGTTTAATTTTTGATGATGTTAAAGAATTATGGAATATATTTCAAACACCATATGCCATTATTCAATTTGGCTTTGGATTTTTTTACAAGGGTGTAGACAGAGCTATTAAGGCTATAGGCATTTTGAAGAATTCGGACCCTAAGTTTAAAGACATCTTTTATTGTTATTTGTGTAGCGAATCAACCAATTCTAGTTCGGTTCATGGTGAATATCGTGATTATCTTGAGGATTTAATTAAACAGCTTGGATTAGAAGATAATGTAGCAATTATAAGAAAATACCATTCAGACGAATCTATCAACAATTATCTCAGAACAGCTAAACTTGCTTTATTTCCATATATTACTGATCCCGAAAATGTAGTTTATGGGGCTTCTGGTGCTGTGAGGGTGGCCATGTCCAATAACATTCCAGTTATTGCCAGTGAAAGTCATATGTTTGATGATTTGGAGGGCATTGTGCCAAGACCAAAAAACGAACAAGAGCTTGCTCAAGAAATCGACAAAATCTTTTCTAATGAAGAATATAAAACCTCTCTACTTTTTAAAACCAAATCCTTTGTTCAAGATAACAATTGGGGCTTAATAGCCAATAAATATTTAAATGCTATTACACGCATACTTGAAAATAACAATTTTATCGAAATTAACACTAAATAACATGTTAAATTTAAAAGCAAAGGAAGTTACATGCCTACAAATTTAGTCTATATTAGAGGTGGATATGTACCTGAGAGCAGGGTGCCAGAAGGACAAGTATCCACACAATTAAGCACGCCAGCAGTTAGTTTAGTTCTTAGCACAAGAAGAATTAACACAACTTTACCATTGGTTGGTGGCGGCGACTTAAGTCTAGATAGAACAATATCCATATCAAAGGCTGATGCAAATACTGATGGATATTTGTCAAAAGAAGACTGGACTACATTTAGTGCAGGGGGTGGAGGCGATGTTCCGGCTAGTAGAACTATTGCCACTACAGCACCTTTGTCTGGCGGCGGTGATTTAAGCAGCAATAGAACGCTAACCATCACACAAGCCGGTGCTAGCACAGATGGATATCTTACCAAAGAAAACTGGTTAAAGATTATTCAAGCGGTTCCCAACACAAGAACAATTACTACAAGCGCACCATTAACTGGTGGCGGAACTTTAGTAACCGACAAAACTTTTGCTATCCCACAGGCTGATGTCAGTACCGATGGGTATTTGTCTAAAGAAGATTGGGCTGTTTTAGACGCTTCTACACCAAAAACAAGAACAATTAGCACAACATCGCCTTTGTCTGGTGGAGGTGATTTAACAACTAATAGAACACTGTCAATTCCGCAAGCCGATGGTAGTACTAATGGTTTTTTAAACATGGCCGATTGGACAACTTTTAACAACAAAGTTGCCAGTACAAGGAATATCAATACTACTGCGCCAATCACGGGCGGCGGAGACTTAAGTGCTGACAGAACAATAGCTATACCGCCGGCGACAATATCTGCCGATGGTTATTTGACTAAAGAAGATTGGTACGAATTTAAATATCCTGATCTCTCAGGAAGTAGTTATCTCGACGAAAAATCAAAAGCAGGATATTCATTTAATTATAAAAATAAAGCATTTCAACCAGCGGGCGATTGGCATGGGGTAATAACAAAAGACCCAAGTGGATATATTTGTATAATAAAGGGATTCCAATCAGCAGTTGGAGTGGCGGCTCCTGGAACCTTAGATTTTTTTAATGGTTTTCCAAATATAGAACTGTTTCCAGACGGCAGATTAATGGTAATCTGGTCGGTTGCGCCTTCACATGGTCATGACGACACAGCAGCATATTATTCTTTTTCTTATGATGGCGGAAATAGTTGGACTACGCCGACAGAACTACAAGCAGGAGGAGTGTCTACTAGGGCACAAGGGCTGTATCTTGTTAAATCAGGGCCATATAAAAACAGATTATTTTATTGCTATAGATTAACCGCAAGCACGTTTAATCGATTAATTTATTCTGATGATTTTGGGGAAACTTGGAGTGATCCAGTTGATGCATACGATACAGGCGCTGAGTTTACTCGTTGGCTTATTGGAGGAAAGCCAGTTGTAACTGGAAGTGGCGATGATGAAATTTTATTGTCTGGATATGGGTATGTAGATGGAACCAGTCCTATAGAGTATAAAACTACATGTATCGCATCAACAGATGGAGGATTAACATGGTCTAGAAGAAGTGTCATCCTAGATGGAACAGGCATTAATGAGCAACCCGAAGAACCATGTATGACTAAATTACAAAATGGAAACATTTTTTGTGCTGTTAGAGAGGATGGAAATACAGGTGCCGCATCTTCATCTATTAGAACATTTTATTCAGATGATGATGGTGCTACTTGGACTGCTATTGTGGATACCTACCCCGGAGCTTTTCAGGGACTAGGACGCCCAATGTGTTTACAAATAACTTCTGGCGCCCTTGTTTTAGTAACACGAGGCGATGCCAGTGGCGGATATCCTAATTTTGATGGAATCATTTATACATCAAGAGACAATGGTTTTACTTGGGATGGTCCTGTCAAAATAGATGAAAGAACAGACGTATTTTGGACCTATGGTGATATGATTGAAGTATATCCTAATATGCTAGCTTTTACATATGGGGCACAAAATCAAGCATATTCCAGATCAGATATATGTTTTACCTATCTTCTCGATGGCCCAGGCAGAACTCCTCTGGGCGGCATAGTTGCTAAAAATATTCAAACAAATAATTTAGGTGCTGGATTTTCAAAATTTAGCTGGAGTACCCCACCAGCAAAAGCAAGCGCAACAGATGGAGCAACCTTACAAACTACACTTAATTCTTTAATTGATTATTTAGGAAATATAGGACTTGTACCCAATAATCCTTTAAACAGTTCTTCTATTACAGGTCTTTGGGAAGTTGATCAAATTCCTAACACTGTTAACGATTGGGCAGGTGACTTTTCAGAAGACACTGATTTAGATGCCATAAACGGTGAAACTTTATCAGCTACAGCCGATGGAGGAACTTGGAGTGTCACTGACGGCAAACTCCAAAATACTTCGCCAAGCGGAAGAAGCTTTTTGCTATGGGATACTGGAGAATCTGATGGTGAGTGGGAAGCTGATATGACTTGGACCAATGATGGTCAAATACAATTAGTTCTTAGATATATCGATACAGATAATCAATTAGTAATCGGCGTTGATGGCAGTGCTTTAAGATTATACAAGCGTGAAGGAGGAGGCTCAAACGAGACATTAGAAAATGGCACCGGCGGTACTTTCACAAATGGAGTAGAAAAAAACTTAAAGGTTGTAGCAAACGGAGATATAATTACTTGTTATTCAGGCGGAACTTTAGTTTTAACCCATACCTTGAGTGGAGGAGATGAAACTACTTTTGCAAATGGAACCGTATGGGGCCTTAAACTTCCAAGCACAAATGCAAGAGCAGATAATGTTTTGTTCCATAAAGATTTAGAAAATGGAGATTTAATTGGATATTTACCAGATTTAAGCAGTAATGGCAGAAATTTAATACAAACAACAACTGCTGATAAATTTATTTATCAAATAAATTTAAACACCGAAAATTCTGGGTCTATATTTGGTGTATTTAACGGGCTTCCATCTATTAGAAACACTTCTGGAAATACTAGGTATCTAGAGACCGCTTCGTTTTCAGCGCAATCGCAACCAAATGCATATTGCGTTGTCATATGGTTTAATAACAGTACTGGCAATTTCTTTAATGTTTTAAGAAGTGCTTCAGGTGACGCCCAAAATTTAAATGTTACTGCACCGAGTGATCGTAAATTTGGAATAGGAGCCGGAACTGGTGCAGGGACCACACAGAGTACTAGAGGCTTAGCAGCCGGACCAAATGCGCCAATGGTTTTAAGTTGTATGTTTGATGGACAATCGTCGTGGATTCGTGTAAATGGAAACTATGTATTTCGAGCAAATTCTAGCAACTACGTTGGCAGCGGTACATTAGAACAAATTAGATTAGGTGATGATTCAAATAATGGAGAATATTACATTGCCTCTGCTGCTGTCTTTGCACATGGTTCACCCACTACAAGTGAAATTATAAAATATGAAAAATATTTCGCACAAAAATATGATATAAATTATAACTTCAACACAGTATTATAAAAAAAAAGCCCGGTTTTCACCGGGCTTTTTTTAATCTTCTTCAGAAGGCATATCGTTTTCTAGCTCTGTAGACCAATATGCCTCAGACAAGAATTGCTTCCAGTTAGGACGAATGTGTTTCTTGTCTCCTTTAAGCAAAGTCATCTTAGGCTTTTTAGGCACAGATAACAGCTTCATAGGAGAAGGACCACGCCACTTGGAGCGATTCTTTCCACACACTGCCTCTTCTGGAGTTCTGTTGGCCTTTTGCGAATTGCAAACAATACATGCCAAAACAGTGTTTTCCCAAGTGGTTTGACCACCTTGAGACCTTGGCACAATGTGATCGATTGTTCCTTCGTATCCAGGCTTTTCAGAAACTTTACAGCCACAATATTGACACTTCATGCCGTCCCTTCTCCAAATGGTTCGGCGGGAGTAGTGCAATCGCTGACTTGGCATTTTGTTATACTCAGTCAACATGATAACATCAAACAAACGAAATTCACGACCGATACCACGAATTACGTCTTCTCCTGGCTCTGGTTCTAGTTGAGCCCAATCATTCCAAGAGAAAGTTTGAAAATCCAACGCAGGATCGATAATTCGAGCCTTAGGTTCACCTTTATGCGCACCTTCATCGTGAAACTTGAAAAGTTTCATAATAGCTTTGGGTATAGTTGTAACATCAACTGGAACCCAACTCTTATTCAAAACTAATACTCTTGAAGTCCATACTGCGCTCATAAGTTTCCCCTTTTTTGTTTATATATGTTTAATATAGCTCTAAGTTAGCCGTAATACTATCGATTTTATCGGCAATATCCGGTCCTATAGCCAAACATGTTTTAGTAGGAATTCCTTTAAATTCCGTTCGCCCAGAGTCCGTTACTACATTACACTCTAAACCAGCTTCTTTCGCCTTTCGTTCAATTTCTAACAATTCTTCTTCTGAATTTACACGAACAACCACTTTTGCAAAACTGCTATTTAACCATGCCTGTTCGACTTCAGATAAAGTTATCTTATAATCGTTTTCAGTTAATTGAGCTAATCTTTTAGTTAAAAATGCCATTGAGGCATGCGATGCCTGGGCGATGAATTTTCCTGCACGTAGAGAAAACATTCTTCCTTGAGCATCTTGATACCACCTTCTAACAACTATAACTTGTTTTGTTTTCATGTTAACATCTCGTAATTAAGTTTTGCAAATTGCGTATATGGAATACGAATAAGCCTAATATTATTTGTTTCACAATATCGGTTCTTCAATTGATCTATCTCAATTTGTTTTTTATATCGTTTAATACCGCCCCATATTTGTATTGGTTTAAAATGTTGTTGGCCATCATATTCTATTAAATGTGATAAAATTTCGTTTTTAAACACAGCAAAATCAAATCGATATTTACATCCAGTAGATGCTCTGAAATCATCGAATCCAAATTGTTCTTTAAAGCTCACTTGATTTTCTAAAAGGAATTTTTTGATCCGACGTTCTCCTTTAGAGGAAATACAACTTGGACATCCTCTGTGTAATAATCTTTGAGCTACCGGATTCCATTCGCAGTCACATTGCAAACACTTAGCTTTAATCCTGCTTTTTCCAGTTATATAAGTTCCAACAACACTAATGCAACCATCATGTGCAGCCTCTACTTCGGCAACAAAAGTTTTTTGAGATTTTCTAGATGCGATTCCCTTTTGTTTTCTCTTGCATTTATCACATCCATATTTTCGATAAAGATAATATGGCGTACTACTCCAAATTCGATTGCAAAATCGACATTTAACATCTATTCTGTCATGTTGAGATTTATACTGACCTAAAATATCAATTTTGGTTAAAAATTCACTCGGTATTTTTTCTAAAAACTCTTCTTGAGTAATTTTCCATTTTACTGTTTTTTTTAGCTTTAATTTTGCCACACTCTGGGCAACCGTAACCACGACACAAATTTCTAGCCATAGGTTGCCATTTATTATGGCATTTTAACAAGAAAATCGTACAGCGTTTAATTAAACTTAGATTATACCTTAAAAAACATGTGTTGTAACCAAAAAAAAAGCGAGCTTGGCAACAACCAAACTCGCTTTTTACCCATGTTGGTTATTTTGCCTATCTTCTCCTTCTAGGAGATTTTGAATCTTCGCAAAAATAGATGCTACGAACCTCAGGCAGGTTCGCAAAATTTTCCTCCAAATCAGATAGCATTCTAATTGGAGCTTCAATTGCATAACGAGAAACCACGCCATCTATTTCTTGATAAGTCACCAAAGTATCCTTTGTTCTTTTTTTAAAAGAAACAATATCCTGTTCCTCAAAAATATCTTTAATTATCAAATCAGGAACATCAAAGTGAAACGAAACTAATAGAGAACTCATAATTTTCCTAATTATTCAGGGTCAATAAGCTTCATTGTTTGTTGTGCATTTGGAACCACAATACCACTGCCTAACTGACTGTTGTAAGCATTTGATACATCAGAATCAACATCCAAAGACAACATAACAAATTTTCTTTCCATTTTAATTTTTTTGCCATTAAGGCCGCCATCTTTTGCTGCCGGAAAAAAAGGCGCCAAAGCGGCCCCTTTTTCCATCACAACCAATCTCAAAGGATTTTTAACCCAAATGTGATCCTTATCCTCATCGCCAACTTCTGCGACCATTTCTTCGCCAGAAGTTAATTTCAATAACTGTACAGACATAATAAATCTCCTAAATAATCATGATGTTTTGTATTATAATAGAATATTTTCAAAAAATCAATATCAATCGCCACTTCCGCCACTTCCCTTTGGAGGAGCGGGTCGTTTTAAGCTATAATTTGGAGGATTTTGTCCTCCTTTACTCACTCGCCCTTCAGTTAATTGAACAACTTCTTTTTTGATGGGTCCATTTTCCCAATCAGACCACTTGCGAGGCTCCACAACTCTGGATAGGTCGGACACCATTTTAACAAGATTTTGACATTCTGCATGAATAAGCTTAATTTGCGTGGCTACCAAGTAATATTTATCACTAGCAGTGCCAGCCATACAATTTAATTCAAATTCGTGTGCAACTAAATTAAGAATTTCTTTTAAATCTTGAGCATCCATATTGATTTTTGATGCACCATTTTGAAAAAATCGCAACAAACTAAATTGCGGCGAATTGTAATATTCTTCCTTTTTCATTTGTTCTAATTCTGCTCTATTCATTGTTTCACCTCGAACCAATCTCCAATTTGATAGTTATCATGCGTTTGTTGTGAAACCATAACTCGTCTTTGAACTTTGCCATGATTTTCTACTACGTTTTCAAAAACAATATACCATCTATCTGGAACAGTGTAGGGCATATCCATGTCAGGCAGGCCATCACCATTTGTGTCCACAGAAATAGAATCTTCATACTCCGGGATAAAATCTTTACTTACTACTCGTCCCTTTGTAATCTGAGGGCCGCACCCCAAAACAAATACTAGCATACATAAAGAAAAAACCTTAAGAATCAATTTTGTAAACTGAATATTCATGAGGTTGTTTTTCCTCCTTTTCTGATTTAAAACGGGTTTTTGTTTTATGAAAAAGAAAAAACAGATTCCATTATCCTCTTAATTCATTCATTCGTTCAACTACATTTTGAGGAGGATTTTGGCACATACCAGTTCTACCATTGACTTGATTTTCAAAAGTACAAAACATATATTCCCCCGATCCTTGTATGTAATACAGTATGTTATCCACTAAAATTTTTCTTTGATTTAGTTTGATCTGGGGGATTGGCCCTTCATTGGAACAGCATTCGCTTGGGTGATGGTTGTAACTCATGTATTATTTAGTTGGGTGAAAAACTTTTTCTCAACTTGTACTAAAACCTCACCATTGCTGACAGCCAAATCAACTAAATTATCATCAGCAGCATAGTTATGTTTAATGTTAATTAACTTCAATTTGTCATTAACATTAAAAGACCTTTTCTCTCCTTTGATTGTAATCAATTGACAATTTTCAATAAATACAATGTCAATCAATGTTGCCCATCGTTGTTGAGATATTAAAATTTCCTCTACACAAGAATACCAAATAAGACAAGCAAGAAAAATAATTGCAATAGGCGTTATTATAAAACAGAAAATACTCGATATTACAAAAGCTACAACATCTCTCCAAGTTAAAAATGGTGGTTTTACATAATAATAAACTGGATATCGCATTTCTAAGAAGATTTTACATGCCCCAACAGAAATACTAAATAATATCAAATAAATGAAAAAAGCCAACAAAAAATTCATTTTTCTACCATTAAAACTTTTGCACTAATTTGATATGCCATAACCACTTCTTGTCTATAATGCTGCAAAGTAAATTTAATTATTTTTTGAATATCTTTTTCGGTGCAGGCGATACGTACAGGAATCATTCGCTCTTCAACCAATTCATTAGATTCTGGTCGAAGCCACTGTCCCTTAGCTGGATGCAAGATCGTTAACCCGCCAGAAAGCTTTCTAACAAACTGATCCCAGTTTCGATGATGCTTTGTTTTAATAGGCTTTTGTGTATCGCCCATTAATGTTGGAACCAATATTTCCCAAAGTTCCATCATGTGTCTAGTTCTAATTTAGAAAGACCATCAATCCTTATGCCAACAACTTCATCTGTATCGAGCGAACGATACAAGGTAATATTTTCATTTACCACCACACTATAATCCGCTTCGTTTTTAAAATACGCAGTTAAAGAATCAGATCGTTTAGAGACATAAGCATAGGGTTTAAACTCTACTATCTCTTTTGGCAAATTATTTAACAAATCTTCAATCTTTCCCATCATACCGATCCCAAATTTTTTCACATATTATGTCTATTAAAACCAACAAAAGACCAGTTAAGATTCCAACTATAGTCCCAATCGGAATTCCAATGAATATAATTTTCAACAGCATTCTAGCCACCCAAGGATTCAATAGCAATTCTTACGTCATTACCATCAACAAACATTTCGTTTTCTTTAAAATATTTCATGGCAACGCCGATTGACTTTTTTGAATTATCCAAATTTAATTTCAATAATTCAATTTTGATTTCATCGGGAGAAAGCTGATGTGGTAAAAATCCATCTAGAATTGTGTTCTCTTGAAACAACACGGCTTTTCTATTGTCATCGGGCAACTTCTCTATAACTTCATTGTTGCTCTGCATGATCTTACGAACAATTTTATAAACCTGTTCATCTGCAACGGGTTTGTTGCCCTGTTGTTTGGACATTTGAAGCTGATTTACTTCGCCAAGAACTACACGAAGTATATTCTTTTCAACATCATTTTTGTCAAACATGGCTTTTTTCAAGCTAGACTTCATATCAGCAACGACTGGCATTGGAGGCTCCTACCATTCTGTGCAAGCAAAATAACCTGGACCTTCGGAAGCGATAAACTCTTTGACCTTTTTAACTTCTTCACGACCATCATCGTGAATAAATCTAAAATTTACCTCTGGGTTGTATTTATACCACTCAATCTCATCGTATTCGTCTTTTTCAAATTGCTCATACGCATCTAATGCCGATTTACCTTGAAGGCCGAACATCATCTCTCCAGCGTATGTCTTTGCTTCTTCTAATGTTTTGGCAATAATACAATCATACTCATTAGTCCACATTGACAGGCCATTTAACCAATAATTACTCATAATATATCTTTCTATTAAAAGTGGAACTTTTCGGATTCGAACCGAAATCCACTTGGGGATATTACTCCTTACCAAGTGATTTTGCCGTTAAACTAAAGTCCCAGTATAAGAAAAGATGACTGAAAAATCAAGAGCAACCTTTAGTGGTGCGAATATTGTCGTTTGTAACAACGGTTGCCTCGGAACTTTCAGAGGATTCAGGGGCTTTGCCACCACAACACCCACTATTGTTCTCTGATTTATATTCTCCATTAGATTCACCAGGACCAGACACTCCTGTTACACTAGTTGCTCCCATTCCAGCCTTTCCACCAAACAAAAGTTTGAATTACTAAAGGAAGCAAAAATATAATTATACTAAATGCTACTGCTATGTAAATAGAAGTTTCTAAATTTTGAAATCTGTAATTATTGCTTTTTTCTCTGGCGGTAAGCATTTGTTTTTCTTCTGCAATTATTTTGTCAAAAATATTGCGAAGTTGGTGCATTTTTTCTATGCCACATTTTTTATAAGTATCTACTACATGTTCCTTAACTGCTTCTGAGCCTTCATTATCGTAAATAATCAAGGTGCCATCCCAAATACCACAACGATAAAGAACAATAGTCTCAGCATCTTTTAAAAGCTTTTTTTGTTCCGTTGTTATAGCAACTTCTTTAACCTTTTTTAATTCTGGAAGTAGCTTGCCTTTAAATTCTTCGTAAAGCTTCCTATAAGCAGGGTCTTCTGTAATTAAAAAGTTTCTGTGATAATTTTCTGTTTGAGTAACCAGTCTGTAATAGTCCTGACTAATCTCGATGGTTTTACATGTATGAAAATACTCGTGATTACTAACTTCTAAATTTCTAAATGCAACGTAACAGCCAAAAGAAACCAACAACCAAAAAGCTGTAACTGCATAACTGATTTTATCCATGCTGTCTCCTTAAAGCTTTTTAGGTTTGGGGATTTTAGGAACAAAATCGTTGTTTTTGTCCACAAGATGAACATAGAAAACATATTCTTGAGTGGAAGGAGTAGTGTCTCCCTCTTTGTTTTCTATTTCTCTATATTCCACATCAAGACGAACATCTCCTGATTGTAACTGAATAATATCTTTAATTCTACTTAAAACAGAATTGATGAATTGAGGACTCCCAGTAATACGAATGCCATCACTACGAAATCTAGTTCCTTTATGGGTAGCTGATACTGGCTCCATTTGAATAGGCAAATTAGGCTTTATATTTTGCCAAAACTGAATAACGTCGGCCTTCTTTGCCTTCCAAGCCTTTTTTTCAAAAAATTCCCTAAAATTCATAACTTATATATTATCTCACACGGTAAAGTCCATTAGGCGCTTGAAAAAAAATAGTGCCATTAGGATAGAAGATATAAGGCGATCTATATACTGGATAGACATAACCACCCATAGGGTAAGATATACCAGTATTTGGAAAAGAATAATTTGAATAATACAAATAGTATGGAAATACTACCGGACGGGGAGGACACCAATATTGCCTGTGGACTCTATGATTGGGATGACAATTTGGCTTACAATTCGGCTTGTCTGCAAAAGCCACACTGCAAAATAAAGCAACAAATAAAAATACAATAAATCTAAACATTTTACCTCACTTAAATATTCTGTTATAGAGTCTCTTAAATAAAGAAGTTTTCCTTACCTCCAATGAAAACTCTTCGTTCATGCCAATAATATTTAGCTTTTTGGAAAAAATATCAAAAGGCATGTCTTCATAAGTCAACACGGGTTTATTCCAAGCTTTCTCTGCCATAATGGCAGCTACCGCTGCTGCTGGGAAGGCTGTGCCTTGCTGCATTGCGGTCCAATCTTGGCTGTGTGTTATTTTAATATCATTAATTAAAATATAATCATTATTTTGGGCCAAAATTCTTATAACCACCATATCTTCAGTAGTTTTAGGACAATCTTTAAAAAACTCTAAAAGACTAGGTGTTTTTCTTTTCTTTAATTGAGCATAATGACCAGGATAACGAATAGTCTTGTAATTTAAGTTTTTAACACCTTTTTTCTGCATGCTTTCGAACAAAGTAGACAGTCCACCACTGGTATTAAAGGCTTCAAATTTACCATGTTTTGTTTTCAACCCCTCTAAACCAGTTAAAGCACCGACTTCTTGAGATTTACCGTCTGATAAGGTTTGACAATTGCCCATATATTCATTAACAAGCCCTTGAACGCTGAATACAAGAGCGTAATTCAATGGGGAAATATCAACATCAATCGGCAATCCCCCACACCGCAAATATATGTCTTGGGGCTCACCATATTTTAAAAATTCTTTATAAATATTTTCTGTTAAAATATTTATATAACCCGGAGCCAAGCCCAAATCGGTAAATACAGGGATGTGTGGATTTAATTCAATTGAAATTTGATGTATAGAATCAGAAACGTCTTTATTGCCACCTAAGTCACAATAAGGAACTTTGCGTTCTTTACACCATTTGGCCCATGTTTTATTAGAATTAAATGGAGCGGCTGAGATACAGACATCAAAATCTACTTCTTTGATAATAAAGATGTCTTTTAATAAAGAATATTCACACTTTTGATCGAGGCTTTCCAGCTTTTTTTGAGCTTTTTCCAAAAGATCGGGAAAAACATCAACCACGACCACATCAAAGGCTAGTTTACGCATGGCATATGCAATTGCCATGCCCATTTGCCCGGCACCAACTACTAATGCTTTCATTGATTTAACTTTTGATCTATTAGGTTTCTTAATTCAGTTAATTTGTGTCGCCAGGAATCTATTTCTTCGGGCTGCATCAACATAAGCCTATTAGTAATGCCAGTGAAATAACGATTAAGATCGTCTAGCGGGCGATTTAAATCAGATTCATTTAGGAAGTCTTGCCATGATTTCATGCCTTATTTAGCATTCTCAGACAAATTCTCCTGTTTTGGATATCCCATTATATTTTGCCAGCCAAATGAATCTCTTTGCGGACGACCCACCAAACGATCAAAAATAGATTGTTTATTTTCATATTTGTCTAAACCGCCCAACAATGCTTTGGTTTCTTTTTTACCTACTAACTGTAAACACCTTCTCCAAGCTCTGGCAAAATAAAGTTTTCTAGCAGGGAGATTTGCCGAGGCCCAATTTGTAATTGTCAAAAATGACAACAAGGCATCTACTCCTAGTTTTGAAACATCAATATCAGCAAGCAACCAATTACATTCTTCCGTTCTTGCTTCTTTAAATAAATTATTTACATAATTAAAAATTAAATCAATTACTTCACTCTTTTTCTTTTCGGTTTCAGGCAAGGGATTGCATTTTTCATACAATCGTTTTAAAAATTCTTCATTGCTAATTCGTTCAGGAAGATCAGGGACTTCCAACGAATATTTACTAGCCACTTCCTTTAAACTTTTATTGGCACGAAGAACATCTAACCAATCATTGGACTCATCAGGATTAATCAAACCAGAGCGAACGCCAAATTGAAGAAAACTGGCGCCGCCTTGAAATAGATTTTCATATCTATTAGACTGTTTATCAACTCCGATCATATGATAAGCAATATGGTAAACAGCACTACGAAGTTCTTTTTTGACTTGATCTAAACTCTCAGCAGGCATCCATTTATCTTTCATTTTTTCTCATATCCTGGTATGATTTCACAGTCGTTAATTGGAAAATAACACTGATAGAGTCGATCTGGAACTGCATCCGGGAAATTTTCGGGAGAAGAATAAGCAGGGCCGATCAAATCCCCTTGTGGAGATTTAATTCGCCAAACTCGTTTCAATTCATTTTTTTCAACCAATCGTTCAGCAGCACCAATTAAAGTTGCAGGTTTTTGTTCAGAACAATCTTTGGCTAATTCGGCAGGGTCAATAAATCGAAATTTAGCAATATATTCTCGAACCTGTTCAATTGCTTTTTCTTTATTCAGCCAATTGGTCACATATTTTCCGGCTTCCTCGGGCGTAGAGAAGCTGGTGATCATCTCCATAGGTCGTCTATGACCAATAAATCCATTGGGCTTATCTTCACTCACACAATATAAACCTTTGTCATAAGATACAGATAATTTATTCATTCTTACACCTGCATTGGTCGCTGCATTTTTTATCTAAACACTTGCATGAAACACATGCACAATTTTCACAAACTTTTATTTCAGTAATGCCTGCAATGAACTTTCTATATCCTACGTTGTGACACTGACACATAAAATGCTGGCCGTTCCAACGAAAACTTACCCACTTGTTACCACGATACTGAATGCAATCGGCACCAGCGGGCAACCACGGACTCCAATCCTTGGGAGTAACTTCGGCTTCCTGGTTTTCTTTAGGCTCCTCGACAACAGGTGTCGTGGCAGGAGCGGCAAACAAAAACAAACACACCAAAGAAAGGAGAACAGCTTTCATCTTGTCACCTCAACTAATAGAAGGATGAGCACACTTTTTAAACATATCGATAATGGCCGTTTTAGCATCTCTGCGAGCATATTTTCCAGAAAAGGTTCCCGCATCAATTTTGCAGCCATTTTTAATGTAATAGGCACGCATCGGAGCAACAGAACTAAGCTTAGAACGAGAGATCAATCCAATATGAATTTCATCAGCAAATACTTGCTCTAAAAGCAAATTAGGAGTGCTGACTTGTTTTGTGGAAATCTTCATTTTGATCCTCCATATCTGGCGCAAACGAAACAGCTAGTATTGTACTTTGATTTTTGTGGATGTCAATCTTTAGTCCACTCCTTTATCTTACGATGTATCACCCTTTTAACTCGATACTTGGCAAGATAATATCGAAGAAAAACAGCCACAATTATTCGATTAACCACAGTCCTCCTAGACCTTAATGCATCTCCACTGCCTCTTAACCACTTTCTTGCGGTCAAACCCCTTTAGAAATTTTCGGCGGCTATCTGAATCACCTTTTTCAAAAGTTTCCCAATTTCCCGAATCTTTGTCCCAAACTTGAACTTCATACATATTTTATATCTTTCTTGCACTAAAAAAACAGCGAGCCGACATAGTGTCACACGCATGACACAAGCCAGCCAAACTATTCATAATTTTTTCACTACCATAATCATCACCTTCCCCATGAATATACTTCAAAGCATTTTTCTCCTCTGAAGTGAAAGCTATTTTATATTTCTGAGGAAGAAATTGATTGTAATATTTATCTTTGTCCTCTATTGCTAGTTTAGCCTCTTCTTGATTTCGTGGCAATACAGAATATTTAAATATTTTTTCAATGTCGTGAAAATAAAGAACTAAAAACACAGATTTAGGGTAAAATCCAAAATTATATTGCTCCACAAGTGAAAAAGCAAGGTCTAAGCATTGTTCGATATGATCTCGATAACCACCTGTCCAACTGTGGTGTTTGGTATTAGAGCCACGAGCGTCATTAATAAGCTCTAAATGGCTTTCGTGAAATTTTTGCACACGCCGCTGCTGTGTTTGGAACACCGATGGTTTATCAAACCAGCTATTCAAATGCGATTCTATTGAATTCATTTTTCTTTTTCAAGGAGCAAAAGTTTGTCTCGCAAATCACGAATTTGTTCGTCTAATTTAGATATCGATGCCTGAATTTGAAGATTTGTTTCTTTTTCCTGTGTGGCAATATTAGCAATGGCACTTTCATTTAATTTAGATGTTTCCCGCAGACTATTTTCTAAAGCTAAAATCTTTTCTTTCAAAGCATCACGAGATTCTTCAAGTGTTGCAAGTTTATTCTTAATTTCAGCCAAATTGTCTTTAAGAAGAACTTTGTCGTCTTCTAGTTTAGCCAATTCTTTTTCCAACTTATCGCAACTGGAAGTTATTTCGGATGAAAGGTCGGCTCTAGTAGTGTTGATGTTGCCGTTGATAGTTCCGAACAAAACAAAAAGTAATGTTCCTACCAAGCCAATAAAGGCTCCACCAAACACTTTCCAGATAAAGGGCATAGATTCTTCTTGTGACATACCTTATCTACGAAGTATTAACTAATTCCTCCATAGAGCTAACAATGTCATAAAAATTATAAGATTCTTCAGGAACATCAATATCTTCGTAAGGACTTTCTACGCCGTTTTCTTCTAATTTATGACGGATGTAATCGAGACCTGATGCTCTTAATTGACGAACTCTTTCTTTGGTCACATTAATATCATCGCCAATTTCACGCAAAGTTTTAGGCATTGATTTTAACAACCCATAATAATGCCTAACTGCATATGCACGACGCTTGCCCACAGGGTCTTTTTCCATGTCACGCAGAATCTTTAAGATTTTTTTCGATACCACTACACACTTTTCTTGCTCCTCTTTCTCGGCCACTTCTTCAGTGAAATCTTCGTATCGATCAAAATTATCATCTAAGAAATGAAAATCATTTAAAACACCACCCGTTTTATAACGAGCAACCCTTTTATGATCCTTGTTGTAAGCTTGTGCAAAATGATTCCTAATTGCCCAAACACAATAAGTACTAAATTTATATTTAGTGCTCACATCAAATTTAGGAACTGTGTACCAAACTTTGAAATAAGCCTCTGTAAGGGCCTCAGACATAGTTAAGTAGCCCTTACACCTTTTAGCAATTTTAGGAGCTAAACGATAATTGCAGGCCGCAATTAATTTTCTAATTTCCTCAGCTTGGAGCAACAACCTTCTAAACTTAGGTTTCCTGGAAGTTGTTAACTCTTTCTGCAATTCGGCAGCTTGATATTTTAGATAATTATATTTCTTAAACAAATATATTTCTTGCTCAGGCGTAAGCAAGGGGGCCATATATGTTGGACGAACATGAACTTTAATTTTTCTTTTATCTAATGCTCGTATTCTTTGAAAATCTTTATCAAATTGCTCTTTGTCAGGCATTTCTCCCATGATAATCTCAACGAGTTTAGGATCGTTAAAATCAGGATGAAATTTGTATTCTACAGGAGTTTCATAGATAGGATTCTTAGGCATTGAACATTATTCCCAACATTCAAAACAAAAAATTGCCAGACCAGATTGGAATATCTCGTTCCAATCAGAATTTCACAAGATCAAAACTAGTTTCTAGGTTGCCGAGGAAGGGATTTTGGCTGAAATGTGCGATAAACATCGCCTTCAGGAGTCTTGATTTTTCTTTGTCTCAAAGCAGGATAGACCGTAATATATTCACCACCCCTGACGGTTACTAACGGACGAATACGATCCAAAACTGCCTCATCTCTCATTGGATAAGCATTACAACTTGAACAAGGCTCACCAAGTTGTTCATCAGCAACAAAAAGATAGGTTCTGCCACACCAGCCGCATTTGGCAGCATGGGGTCTGACATCATTTTTAATGTCAGATACATTTTTTAACATTACCCTGAGATTAGAAGGCGAACCAGTGTTAAACTGATCGCCAAAAAGATGATCTGTTTCAACTGGCAACCATTCTCCAGCATATTGCTGAAGTAATTTGCGATAATTCCAGGCATTCGTGTCGCCACCAGTGACTACTGGCTCATCTTTAATTTTGATGTGCATGTCGCTGTAATTTTCTAGCCACTGATTGAATGTTTCCATGCACTATATAGTGCTGTTTGATTATTATAACTCCCAAAAAGCTAGTTGTAAATTTAAAGTCAGCGTGACTGGATTTGAACCAGCGGCCTCATCCACCCCAAGGATGCGCTCTGCCAGACTGAGCTACACACTGATTTTTTAGCACAAGGTTCAAACTGGACCGGACAGTGGGCACTTAAACCTCGCTCCACCACAGATTCTGTCTGGGCGACCTTGCAAGCCAACCTCCGGTTATGGTTGCCCTTGACTTGCTCGACATACCGTTTTGAAACCAACTTGAACAATTTAAAACCAAGTTGAAAGTTTTGGAATCTGATTGACGGTTTTGAGACCACCTGATTTACCGAAGTTTACCAACTTACACGTTGGCATATTGTTTGCATCAAAGGAATGCGACGGACAAAACCTTTTTTCCTAAGGAGTTAGAAAATGAATGCTGCAAATGCTGAGAAAATTATCAACATCATAGAGTCCTTAGAAACATCTCTTAATGAAATAGCCATTGATCAAAAAGCATTAGAAGAACAATGGAATCTCTGTAAATCTGAAGAAAATAGAAAAGTTGTTGAAGAAATCGTAGGACTTCTTGAAAAAAGGATGGAACAAGTCAACAAAACCGTTTTTCTTCTTGAAAACATTATTGATCCCAAAGATCATCTTCAGTGTGCTTAACTTTCAGCTTGTCCCAAGGGAGGGGGAGTCCTATGCTCCCCCTCCCTTTCCTCCGCTTCCTTTGCACGGACACATTTAGGACACTCAATACACCTCACAACATGCCACTCATAAGGATAAGCATGCTTAAAACACCTTCGATAACCACTTATCCACCAATTCTGGAACTCATCACTTCCAAAATATTTTTTATCTTCTTCTTTGTGTACTCTTTTGACAAAATTTGCAAGATGAATTCCTTGGAACTTCTTTATATCTTTTACATTTCTTCGACAAGGAATATCACCGTAATATAGTCCTTTGTATGGTTTGACAAAACAGGTTGGAATTCCTTTTAAATAATGACCAGAGGTGGAATCGAACCACCGCCTTTCGAGCAGGAACCGCAATGGTCTAACTATAAAGTCCCCCGGTATACTCGACGCTCTAAACCATTGAGCTATCCGGCCCTTTAACCCTCTTAATGTAAAGAGGAACCAAATCTTTTTCCACTCTAAACCAAGCTTCGTCCCAAATTTCTTTGCAAATGTCACACCCTCCACCATTGCAGGTTGTATTCCCACAACAGTTAAATTTGTAAGCCACCGTTTTGCATAACTCACAATAAAACCAATTTTCGTCTTTGAACTTTGTTCGACAAAAATACCAATCAATATTTTTCATTTTAATCCTAAAATCGGAATGACACGATTCGAACGTGCGACCCCCTGCTCCCAAAGCAGGTGCTCTCAACCAGGCTGAGCTACATTCCGTAAATCGTCTACCACCTCTCTTCTAAATCCCACTTTTCTTCTGGAGTCAATGCTAACAATCCTAATTTTTTTGCTTGTTTATGTGTTAGCGATAACTCTTCATCATCACTCATAAGACCTTCAGCAATTGCCCAATCATTGGTTCCAGTTAAATTACAATAATCCATCCATAAACCACGATCAAATAACTCTCTAGCCGTTATTGTTATTTTCATTTTCTCGCTCCTTCAAATAATTGAATAACTTATCGTTTGGTTTCGATGTGGGAAAATTGTCCCGGTCAAACACCAAAGACTCACCAGTTTCAACAAAAAACCACTTCTTCTCAGGCGACCAGTCTAAAGCTTTCCCTGTTTTGCTTTCAATAGTGCCTAAATCCTCTGCAACCAAAATATCATCGGGAAGAATGCCTATTTCCTCTTGTGGCTTTACTGTCCCACCAGCGTCCCAATGATATTCTGTGTCTAAGTATTCTTCTCCAAATTTATAACGAATTCCTATGAATCCATCATTTACAGAATTAAACACTCCTATTACCAAATTTCGAGAAAAAATACGATACAAATGTCGATCTTTGCATTGCTCAATTGACAAATAACTCATATCTTTCTCCAAGTCAGGCACCTCGGCGCCGCCCCGAGTTCGTCCTGCATCCAAAGCAGGCGTGGTTCTAACATCCATTAAACTACAATTAGTTGCTAATTTTTTGTTCCAATAGCGATTGCAGAAATCGAATCTGCGATTCTTCCTTATGAAAGAAGCGTGTTACCACTACACCAAATCGCCAAAGATGCTGCTGCCTCAATATCCCCTAGATTTTTCTTTTCTTTTCACTATTTTATCCAACCACCAGTGAAAAGGTTTTAAATCTGGTTCTAAATACAATTCCATGGGATGTAACAACCGCTTTCTAAAATCTTCCAACCACATGCCAACAGTTACATCCATCCAATGTTTGCCAATCACATAACCATTGTACTTGTCACCAGTAAAAATCCCAGACCTAAAATTACCGATTCCTCGTGTTTCCCAAAGATAAGCTTCTAAAACCGATTGCTCTGAAAAATCTAAGTTTTCTTCTTCCCCAGCAAAGTAACGATAAATGGGTTGCATTTTTCGCCAATTCTTGCTGGGCTTAATGCCGAATGCCTTGACATATTCAACCCCCTATCAGTTTCTTTACTCCACGTATTTCAAAACCAACTATTTCATCAGTCTCCAATGAAAGAAATAAACTCAATTCTTTATTGATAAATTTGTCATAAGACCTTTCATCTTTTAAATAACAAATTATCGAATCCGTGTTCTTTTCAAAATAAGGTTTAACTGTGAATTCTGTCATGTTTGCCTTTATGTATCTAAAACTGTATCTTCGTAACACTTTTGACACAAAGATGTTTGTTTTGCCTTTTCAGTGCCATAGATTTCAGCAACAAATGGGTCTGGTCCGTGGATCATTTTCTTAAATGGAAACATCTCTCCACATGAATCGCACTGTTTGCTACATTCACATACTTTACCATTGATCTTGCGACCACAACCTTTGCATCTTTTTTTCATAAAAGTCCCACCGGCAGGACTCGAACCTGCACTTCTCCGGTCAATGATTGCAAATGCTATCCGGACGTTCTGCCTAGTGATTGTTTTGCCAATAAGGGGAATTGATAATTAACTGAAGAACCTGCCCGAGCCCTTCCCTCGGTTCACGGTTTTTATAGCTTTTGCAATCGATATTCTTCAGGTTTTTCGCATCTCTTATTGGTTTCCAATTCACCAATTAAACTACAGTGGAAAAGTAGCCCGTGACGGTTTCGATTCGTCTTCCTCTGTTCGAAAAACAGGAATCCTAGCCATTAGACGAACGGGCCAAATGTTAAATTGTC
>CALFYV010000091.1 GCA_937952395.1 uncultured Bacteriovoracaceae bacterium
CAAGATTGGCAATTTTCTTCATCTTTGGCAGGATAAAACTCGCCGTCTCCATCACCATCTTCTCCGTCTCCTTCCCAATAAGGAATGATTTTTGAAAAACCGGCTTCCTCTAGGATATCAATCAGTTCAGGCAAAGACCAAAGCCTCCAGTCATAGACAAAAGAATTTTTATGCTTCTTACCGTTTTTGTCTTTAAAATGAATAGCAAATAAACATTCATTGGTAATCGGGTTAAACTTTTGGCAATCCCAATAATATTTGAAATCCCCATGATTAGCGACTTCGACCATAACAGTTTGACTCTCTGGACCTCCAAAAAGATCAATAAAGAAAACTCCATCCTTCTTAAGGGTTTTCTTGGCCATCTTAAAATAATCTAATAACTGTTTTCTTTTCTTAAAAATAAAATAAGAAAAATTGAAAGCACAGATGATATCAGCTTGAGGGTTTTTGGGAGATAAAACATTTCCTTTTAAGTAGCTCATTCGCTTTTTTTGTTCATCACTTAATTTGGAGTAGTGATTTTCTTTTCCATAATTAATAGGATCTGAATCTAAATCAATAGCGACAGCTTTATTTTCTTTTCTATATTTTACCCACTCACAAGAAAGATATCCTGTGCCTCCAAAATCTTCTCTTAAGATTTGAGGTTTTTTGCCACGGAGTCTTTTATATTCTTTGTCTAAAAATTCCACTTCATTTTGAGGATTTTGAACTGCTCGTTCATAGTATACGTGCTTATTAAATACAGCCTTCTTGCCAGCACTCGCTTGCTTCTTTTTTCCCATGAGATGTACTCCTTGAATTCAAGAGAATAGCTTTATGAAAGAGATTAGGCAATACTATTTCACTTATTACTTGCTAGCTGTTTTCACTTCACCAATTATATCACTCATAATAAATAGTGACTCTTCTATAATTGGATCCGCTGAAAGTTCTTTCTTGTACTCAGCGAAAGATTCTTTTTCTTCTTTATTCTTTGGTTCTTCGAGATTCTGAATATTAATTTCTTTATTCTCTTCATCTAATTTATATTTTTCAATATCGGTTTTAACCTTTTTACGTTCTGAAATATAATCTTGCACAGTTAGAATTTTTACAGTGTCTTTTTTACGCTCAAAGTACCAATTATTCGTTTCTATAATCTTCTGTAAATTTTTATTTTGTTTTACACGAACTTTACTCTTATCAATTAATTTATCGATATTATAAGTATATTCATCCCATTTTTTATAAGGAACAGGATTCACTTTGGCCCAAGGAAGAGAATAATCTAAATACTTCTCACCTGATTCAAGATAAGAAAATGGATCCGGAAGGATAATATCAGGAGTAACCCCTTTATATTGAGTAGAACTACCGTTAACTCTATAAAACTTCTGAATTGTTATTTTGAGCGCTCCTAAAGGAGAATAACTACGTGCCATTGGCGATAGGTAAGCGTCTAAATCAATCACAGCTTGGACTGTTCCTTTTCCGTGAGAAAACTCACCTCCAACAATTACTGCACGTCCATAATCTTGGAGAGCAGCTGCCACAATTTCACTAGCCGATGCACTCAGTTTATTAATGAGCACAATGACAGGCTTATCAAATACGACGTCTGGATTATTGCTTTTAAGTACCTCGACAGAGCCCGAACTTGCCTTGACTTGCACAATGGGTCCTTTTCCTACAAAAAGTCCTGACATCATACGGGCATCATCTAGAGCACCTCCACCATTATTCCTTAAATCAAGAATAACTCCCTCGACAGCACTCTCTTTAAAAGCTTTAAGTTCTGCTTTCACATCGTCGGTACAGTTACGTCCATTAGGATCATTAAAGTCACGATAAAACTTTGGCACTTTAATATATCCAATTTTTTTATCTAATTTATTGTGTTTAATAATGACTCCTTTAACATAGGAGTCTTGGATCTGAACAACATCTCGTACAATAGGAACAACCTTGATATCTCCAGAAGATTTCTTAACGGTCAGTCTAACTTCACTGCCCTTGTCTCCCCTGATTAACTTAACTGCATCTCTAAGTGGCATATTGACGATATCAACAGGTTCTTCTTTACCCTGACCGACTTTAAGAATTTTATCTCCAGCTTTAAGATCTTTTTGCTTATAGGAAGCACTACCAGGAACAATTCTTTCAACGACAATATAAGAATCTTCTTCTCTAAGTACTGCACCAATACCTTCTAACTTACCACTCATATCAATATCAAAATCTTCTTTATCATCTGGTGGCATATAATTGGTATGTGGATCAAAAACCCTGGTAATTGCATTATAAAAACGCTCATTATAATCTCGTCTCTTTTCATTTTTAAGTCTTTTGAAAATTCGAGCGTAACTTTTTTCAACTCTGGTCAGAGCATCTTTCCTTAATTCTTTCTCACTCTTAATTTTTATTTTTTTACCTTTTTTTAACTGAGCCTCTTTTTCTGTTTCTTGTTCTTCTGATAAATCGGCGAAACGACTAAGAGCTTCATACTTAAGGATTTTGGCCCATAGAGCTTTTAGCTCTTCTTTATTTTTTGCATAATCTCGTTTTTCAGAGTCGGTCTCCAGGGTCTCTTTTTTAGAAAAATCAAATCCCGCCTTCAATATCTCTTTGGTAAACTTCTCAACTTCCTTAATCCGTTCTTTAAAAATTCTTTCGGTAGTTTCCACCACATTTAATTTACCCGAAGCCAATTCATTATCAAATTCATCTTGAAATTTTTTTAATTCGTTCACATCTTCAATGGTCAAAAACTGTTTACCGAAATCAACTCTTTCAATATAGAGCTTGAATGCTTTCTCACTCAAATCATCGTTAATTTTCTTTGAACTTAAATGCATTCCTTCGAGAGTGCCTTTTAAAATATTACCTAAGATGAGCTCTTTTGAATAAGACTGCTTCGCTGCAAAACTGGTATTGAAAGTAAGAAGTAAAAGCACAGTAAGCAAAACAAATTTCATAGAACTCCATTGGTTCGAATACATCATTTTATTTTAAGCCTTAAGCGCCGGGATTACAATGCTCAATACTATGATCATCTTTGCCATGACTTTCTGCTTCTTAAAGATCTCATAGAAGTTTGCTCTTGTTTTGATTATGATAGAAAAATGAATTTTTATCCTCAATTCAAAAATATGGCCTTTCAGCTCGATCCCGAGAGAGCTCACGAGTGCTCCCTGAAAATTCTCGAGCGATTTCCTGGGATTTTTCACCTATTTCCTTACAGAAAACGCGAAGCTTATAAATATTCGCTTAACCGTTCAGGTCTAAACTGGCCCTTTCCTGTAGGTCTGGCTGCTGGATTAGACAAGGATGCAAGGGCCATTTCCTTTTTTGAAAATATCGGGATGGGCTCAATTGAAGTCGGTACAGTCACTTTATTGCCACAAGAGGGAAATCCAAGACCTCGAATGTGGCGCTATCCCCAAGAAACTTCACTCAGAAATAGCATGGGATTTCCTAACCAAGGTTCACAAATTATTTTAGAAAGAATCAAGAAATCCAAACACCAAATAAACTTAGGCGTTAATATAGGAAAAAACAAGCAGACTTCAAAAGAACAAACTTCCAAAGAGTATGCAAAACTTTACTCTCTGTTTGCTCCTTATGCTGATTATTTAACTATCAATATTTCTTCTCCCAACACCCCAGGACTTAGAGATTTTCAGCAAGGAGACCTATTAAAAGAAATTCTTCAAGAAGTACAAAAAGAAAGAGAGCGATTTAGAACCCCTTTACTACTTAAAATAGCTCCAGATTTAGATGAAACACAAGTCAAACAATTGATCAAAACGTCTCAGGACTTCCAGCTAAATGGAGTGATTGCTACCAATACGACGCGTATATCAGAATATGGGGAAGGTGGCATATCTGGTAGCTTACTTTACAACAAAGCCCGAGACATAAGAAACTTATGCCTGAATGAAACTAAAGACAATCCCGATTTTTCTATTGTTGGTGTGGGAGGATTTGAAAATTTTGAACAAATACTCGACTTTTGGAAAAATGGAGGTGCCTTTGTCCAAGTCTATACAGCCTTTATCTATCAGGGACCACAGCTACTTGTAGACATAGAAAAAAAAATTGATTCGTTATTGCTTAAATCACGATGCTCAAGCTTAGAAGAACTCCTAAGTAATAAAAAACTCTTACAAAAGCTTTGAGAACTTATCAAAAATTGATTTAATAATTTTCTTTTTACTATCGGTATAGGGAGGATAAAAATATTGCATGCCTAAATCAAGCTTTCGCTTAAGTACTGCTCGCTTATGAGAAAACTCTCTGAAGCCCCAAATACCGTGATAATGTCCCATGCCCGAATGGCCTACCCCACCAAAAGGTAAATTATGATTAGCATTTTGTAAGATAACATCATTTATTGCAACCCCGCCTGAACAAGTATTTTCTAGAATTGAATGAATAAAATCTTCATTTTTTGAAAATATATAGAGGGCCAAGGGATAACCATATTTAAGCACATCTACCGTCACTTCATTTAACTTTTTGAAAGTTTTCATAGGAAGAATAGGACCAAAAATTTCCTCTTTATGCATTTGGCAGTTTTCAGGGATACCACTTAGTAACGTCATCTCTATTCGCCGTTCACTTTCATTAAAACCTGCGCCTAATTCAACAACAGCTCCAGCATTTTTCGCTTCTTCTAACATTGTCTTTAAACGAGAAAAATGCTTTTGATTAATGATTTGAGTAAACTTATCAGGGTTCGATTCGGAAAATCTAGCTAAGACTTGCTTGAATTTTTTTACAAAAATATCTGCGACATCTTGATGAATATAAAGAGTATCAGGAGCAATACAGGTCTGGCCTGCATTAATGTATTTGCCCCAAGCTATTTTTGTAGCCGCATCATCTAAATTACTATTTTTATCTACAATAACGGGTGATTTACCACCCAGCTCTAAAGTAACAGAAGCTAAATTTTTTGCCGCCTTCTCCATCACTATTTTCCCAACTGCTGTACTACCAGTGAAGAAAATATGATCAAAAGGAAGATCGAGTAAAAAATTGGCCAACTTATAATCACCCTCAACTAAAAAAACTTCGTGAGGTTCAAAAACCTGAGAAAGAAGTTGCTTTAAAACTTTATTGATTTCCGGAGTAAATTCACTGGGCTTAATAATCAAAGTATTACCAGCGGCGATAGCCGAAACCAATGGATATATAACTAATTGAAATGGGTAATTCCAAGGACCGATTAATAAGCAGTTACCACGCCCCTCATAGCGTACCCAACTTTTTGTTCCAGTATAAAGCGCAGGAGTTTTAACCACTTCATCACTCATCCAACTTTTGAGATGTCGAGAGACATGATTAATCTCTGAAAGAACCGGCATTATCTCAATTAAATCGGTTTCAACTGAGCCTCTTCCAAAATCTGCTAGCAATGCTTCTTGAATCGATTTTTGATAACGCAAGATTTCGTTTTTAAGACGCGCAAGTTTTTTTAAACGTTCTGATAAAGTAAGATTTTTAGCTTTGAATTTATATTTTTGCTGACTTTCAAAAGCAGCTTTAATTATTTTCTCTTCAGGTTGATTAAGTGTAACATTTTCAGACATAATAGACCTCAGGTTTAAATGACAAAACAAGAAAATTATAAAACATTTTGGATAAAAGTTTCACTTATTTTTATTGGTTCATTTTTTATCATTTTCCTTCCATTCTACACTATTTATACTTTTTTGCTTCATGATCAAGCTGCATGGTTAATCTCAACTATTATTGCCACGAGCTTCTCCATCTTCGCCAGTGCTCACTTGGGACGCGAACTACGTTCCATCAGCTTTGAAATTAATTCAGTTAACAAGGATCCGCAAAAAGGACTTGATTATTATTATCAAGGAATTCAATCTCAACTCATATTCTACCGCTACGTATTGCACGAGAAGAATCAAGAGCTCGAGCTTTATGAGCAAAAAGGCCTTGGCCAGATCATGGGTGGTAAAATTTACATTAAAAAAACTCCTTACTATATAACAATCACTGCACCTGTGGGTTTTATCAAGATTCTTGCGAGTTCCCTTGATCTGGATCGGATTATCTTTTAGATTTAAATACTTTTAATATTTTTTCCAGGAAACAAAGTAGATGAATATTCGCTCTTTTATTAATCTTGTGGTCCTCCATGCCCTCATCTTCCAATCTTCTTTGGGATTTGCGGCAGATAATTGTGGCCAGCATTTTGCGGGAGCAATCACTGAAGAGAAAGCCTATGCTCAACTTGAAGATATAGATCGAGATTATCAATCTCTCCCTCAAGATATTTTAACAGCCATCAAACATGGCCTGATGCCAGAGACTGAATTTACTCGTTACACAGATGCCATGAAGAAGTATTACTTCACACCAAAAAATCAATTTCAAGAATTCTTTTCTCCGGTGACAAAAAAATATTGGGATATTCTAGAAGCGCTTAAAGTTCACCGCCTCATTTCTGCCAATAAACAAATGAGTTTGGAATATTCTTCTAATATTGGTGCTAGTTTAGTCGCCCGTATGGTCATGTATAAAAATGAGCTAATGCGAGGGACTATCAGTCCGCAATTCACCAGTGAAGCTATCATAGGTTCCATAGTGAATATTTTTATAGTCACCTACTTTTTGAAGACACCTACCTACCGACAATTACTAAAAGAAAATAATTTGTTGGCCATTGAAGAGCTTAGAAATAAATGGATTATTTCCAACAATCAAGTTATGCAAAAAGCTCAGCTTCTCATCTCAAAAACGACAAAAAGACTTAAAAATTTGGACAAAATATCTGATCGCATGATTGATTTCATGATTGATAACAAAATGGCCCAAGCTTTTCACATGAATCCTCTATTTCAAAAATGCTCTCGTGATTTTTTAAAAGAGCACTCTCGTGGACTGTTAAAAATGATGATGCTCTATTTTGCAGCGGGGGTGACCTCAGGCTATATTCATCAAAGTTTTAGTGAAAAGACGATGAGTTTAGAGGGTGAATCTATTCAAGAACCATTTGAAGGCTACACTCCATGGCTTCAAGGTTTTTTTCTTATGCTTTTTGGGGCCAATGGCTATTTTCGTTTCGCCTCAATCAAAAAAGGAGTCATTCCTTTTTTCGAAAACAAATGGAAGAATAATATCAGTAACGATCAAGCTCAAAAAATGTACTCTTCTGAGGGAAAGAGTATTGATGCTTGCGAAATTAGCTGGGATCATAACAAACTTTACCAAAACAGAGTCAAAATTTTAACTCTCACCGTTTTTATGGCCAACACACTTTATGCTGCCTTTGCCTACAAACACTACCGGGAATCTGGCTTTAAAACCTACTATCTTATCCCTGGGGTTGCTGAAATTTCACTGCTTCTTGAAGGTCTAAAACAAGATTCTGAAGAAATTCTGAACCTAAATTAGGCTAAGTATAAGAAATCTTTAAATTATACTATAAACTTTACCGACCTTGCGCATTGCGCAATACAAGAACGCATATAAATGTTATGAAATGTAAGATCTTAAAGGAGACTGTCGGTAAATTATATACTT
>CALFYV010000092.1 GCA_937952395.1 uncultured Bacteriovoracaceae bacterium
TGAGCTTTTAAAGCAACAGGATTCCTCTTGGCCATCATGGTCATGTAATTCTTCTTGCACGCTTTCTTGGTGCTCTTTGAGCTGTTTTTGACTAAGACCCAGGCTATTTTGAAACGATTCTATAATTGTATCCCTAACAATTTTTACTTCTAGTCCCATTTCTTCCATTTGCGCAGCGTGTTCATAAGCTTTTTGCTCTTCTTCTAGAGAAGTTTCAAAAAGAATTGATTGGGTTTTAGTTTCAATAACTTTTATTTTATTGCTCATCATGTTTTTTTTGCCTAAATTGAATTATTTTGTATCCAACAGAGCTTGGAGTAAAATCTCAATATTGACTAGCTACAGGAGTAATTGTGTTAAAGCAAGTTTTTTGGATTGATAGTTCAAAGTTCGTGACAGATGTCGTGAGCGCAACTTTGCGAGAAGAAAATATTACGTGCTACACTCACGGTTCTGCTGATAACTTTCACTTTATTTTAGAAGATATGCGACCTGAGGTACTAGTTGTAGATGCTTCTACTCTTGGTGAGAATACTCAAGTTTTTTTTAAAACTCTTGAAAGTGGCGTGGAGTCCTCTAAAATCCCGGTAGTTCTCTTGGGTAACGAAGAAGAGCTTCAAACTTTGAGTAAAAAATATAAATCACAAATTAAGGGAATTATTAAAAAACCTTTAGCCCCTATGGCATTGACTAACGAGTTAAAAAAAATTCTTGGTTTAACTAATTAAAATTTCGGTAGTAGTATTTATCTTCATGAAAATATGTTTTTGAAATAAGTTTAAACTTATTTTTATCAAATTTCATTTTTGTTCTATCAATAGCGATTTTTCTATCACTTAAACTGAGCCAGAAAGCTTCTACTTCTTTATAAGAATGCCAAGGGATAGAGGATAAATATTCGATATCAATTTCATCATATTTTTGTCCGGTTGGAATGTTTTTCGGAATATGTACAATGCCGGTTTCATCACTTATATTGAGGTCTTTGGCTGAGCAAAGCATACCATAAGATTCAACTTCTCGAAGGGTTGCAAGTTTTATTTCGACTCCACTAGGAGTAATTGATCCGATAGGGGCCAGGATAGTCTTCATCCCTTGTGCGGCGTTGGCAGCACCGCAAACGACTTGGAAAGTCTCTACACCGTCACTGACTTCACAGATTTGAAGTTTAGAAGCTTGGGGGTGTTTTTTTACCCTTTGAATAAGAAGAAAGAGAGAAGATGGAGGATACAATGTTGAAGAGTGAGGCGCAGGAAGCATGAGAAATAAAACATAAAAAAAAGGTAAAGGCTGGTAGG
>CALFYV010000093.1 GCA_937952395.1 uncultured Bacteriovoracaceae bacterium
CAGCCGTTGGCTCGTGACTTGTCCCTGCAGATTTTCCAATGGCGGTGGTCTGATAAGCTGATCTGAGTCGGTATATAAGCTTTTATAATTCATATTCAACTCTTTGTGAAAAAGAAATGATGATTTCAATTAATATCAATGGAGGAGTTTATGAATTATTTTTTTGTTTTAGTTAGTTTAATGACCAGTTTGGCCTTTGCTCAGTATTCACCAGTTGAGAAGTTAGTTCCTTTAGAGCATGTTTACATCCCTTTTGGATTTGATTCCAATGATAATACCGAGGTTATTATTGCAGGTTACTTACCCAATACTTGTTATAAAGCCCCCCGTGCCAAATTTCATATTAACCAAGGAAAAATTGAAATCACCGTTAGTGCGCTTTATTATAAAAATGAGCATCAACCTTGTACGCAAGTTACGATTCCCTTTGTGGAAGTGGCTTCACTCGGCCCTATGTATCAAGGTGCTTATAATGTAGTTGCGAACCAAGGCACTGCTTTTGAAAAACGCGCCCATCTGCTTGTTTCACCTTCCGTGTCTAACACCAAAGATGTTTATTTATACGCTCGCGTACAAGCCATTGAAGCCATTCAGGGAACTCGCAGAGTTATTTTAAAAGGTTATAACCCCAGCGATTGCTTTGAGCTGCGAGAAATTATGACTATTTCTAATAAAACAGATACCTATTCAATTCTTCCTGTATTGAAAATGGACGAAGGCAGTATCTGTCATCGCAAAATGGTGGCCTTTAGCTATGAATATGAAGTTCCGGTAGAACTTAATCTAAGAAAGGTTTTATTGCACGTGCGTAGCATGGATGGCCACTCTGTAAATGCTATCTATGATAATGCCTATAATGTGATTGATAAGACATACTAGTATAGTATTTAATATAGGCGGCTTCCCACTCTGGAAGCCGCTTTTTTTTATTCAAAATTGTAGACTAGCTTAGAATATGCTAGGACTATCTAATGAAATCATCTTTCTATGGGTATACATTTAAGGCATTACAAGAACTTTTTATTTTGAACGATTTACCAAGTAGTGGACCAGCACTACTTTTTAATTGGCATTATAAAAAAAAGAGAAATGATCCTTGTATTACGGACTTGGCAAAAAAGTCTATAGAATTTATTTCGGCCCAGATGAATTTTGTTCTGCCTAAAATTCATAGCGTAAAAGAATCAGAAGATAAGACAGTTAAATTTATTTTTGAACTGAGTGACTCTCTAAAAATTGAAACAGTTTTAATTCCCTTTCATAAAAAATACACCATTTGCCTCTCTTCCCAAGTGGGCTGCGCTATGAATTGTAGTTTTTGTTACACAGGAACTCAGGGGCTTTCACGGCACTTAAAAACCGAAGAAATTATTGGCCAGTTTATGCAGGCCCAGACATGGTTAAGTCTAAATAGAGCGGGTAATGATCGCATCGCCAATATTGTCTTTATGGGACAAGGAGAGCCTTTACATAATTTTGATTCGGTTAAAAGCTCTTGCGAAATTTTTCTAAGCCAATATGGCCTCTCTTTTGGTCGAGATAAAATAACAATTTCTAGCGCGGGCTATTTACCAGGACTTAAAAGATGGAAAAGTGAAATGCCTGATGTGAATATTGCTCTTTCCTTTCATTCTCCTTTTGAAAATAAACGCAATAAATTAATTCCTATTAATAAACGCTATCCACTGCCAGAAATTCTAAATCTAGTTGATACCATTCCACATGGTAAAAACCGTTTTGTGACTTATGAATATCTTTTAATTAAAG
>CALFYV010000094.1 GCA_937952395.1 uncultured Bacteriovoracaceae bacterium
TTATCTCCACCTGAAATGAGTTCTAGTGGGAAACCAGAATCTAAAACTTGAACTGTCCCAGTATGTTTTGCTCCAGCAGACATATAATAACCTAGCTTAGGTAGGCCAATGGCCAAAGTGATATCAGCATCAATTGCTTTACCTTGCATAAAACCACAGTCGCCATCAACTCCAGAAGGCATGTCCACACTGACTATAAAATCAGCTTTTTCATTCACAAAATGAATAATATCATAGTGCAATTGAGATAAAGGTAGTTGTACGCCAGTACCAAAAACTGCATCAAGAACTAGTAAATTTCTTTGAGATTGTGAAAAATAAGACACCACTTGCTCAAGATCAATAATGGGTGAAATTCGTACCCCATAAGCTTTGGCCATAAAGACCTGTTCCTTTAATTCACTATTCCAATCTTCTTCAGCAAAAAGTGTAAAAGCTCGAACGGGATAACCTTTGTTGATTAAATGTCTGGCGATAGCAAAACCATCAGAGGCATTATTACCTTTTCCACTTAAAACTAAAATCTCACATTCTGGTATTTTATTTAAAATCTCTTCACTCAAATAACGAGCACCTTCCCTACCGACATTTTCAATGATTAGTTTTTCCTGAAAACCGTAATCATCACGAGCTTTTTTCTCAATAGTTTTCATTTCATCTTTGGTGACAATTCTCATATTTATCCTTGATTCATTATTTTTAATAAATTCTTGACCACCGCTGGAAGTCCTTCAAAAAGTGCCTGGCAAATAATCCAATGACCTATATTATATTCTTCAAAAATATTTGCCTTTACTAATGGCGCCAAGCTTTTATCAGTCAGTCCATGGCCAGCATGAAAGCCTATTTTCTTTTCCTTTATCAAATCTTTGGCCTTGATGAATTGATCTAAAAAAACCTTAGTGTCATTCCCATGCAAAATAGCACGGGCATAATCACCTGTATGGATTTCCACTGCATCGATAGATAATTGTAAACATTTCTTCAAAATATTTTCATTGGCCTCAACAAAAAGAGAAATCTTAGTTTTTGGTAGTGCATCTTTTAAAAGATTGACCGTCTGTTCAATTTTATTAAAGTTTTGCTCACTATTTAGATCAAGTCCACCTTCGGTAGTCTTCTCTTCTCTTTTCTCAGGCACTAAACAAATCCAATCCGGTTCAGTGGCAATAGCGACTTCAATAATTTCATCGGCGCAACCCATCTCTAAGTTCAAGGGCCTGCCATAACGTTCAGTCACTAATTTAATCGCTCCAACATCTGTATCTTGGATATGGCGTCGGTCCTCTCTTAAATGAATTGTTATTTGATGAGCACCACTTTCTAAGCAAACTCTGGCAGCATCAACCAAGCTGGGATATCCCTCTTCACGTTGTTGACGTAAAGTCGCCACATGATCAATATTAACTCCTAAACGTAACATACACTTCCTAATCCAGAGCCGCTTTAACAACATCAGCTAATTTTTTAGCACTACTATCGACTAAATTTTTATTCTTACCTTCAATCATGACTCGGGCCAAATGCTCAGTACCCGAATAACGCAAGAGAACTCTCCCTTCATCACCTAATTGCGCTTCAATGGCCTTAAGCTCTTGTTGAATTGAAGCCACTTCCTCAAAAGGTTTTTTGTTTTTGACTTTAACGTTAATTAAAACTTGAGGGTAAAGTTCAATATCTCTGATTAAATCTTTCAGTTTATCTTGATAGTAGTAAGCACATTCTATAAGTTTTAATGCCGCAATAATACCATCACCGGTAGTGGCATATTTCCCAAAAATTAAATGTCCTGAATTTTCCCCTCCAAACAAGGCTCCCGATTCACGCATTCTCTCTATAATGTAGCGATCTCCCACATTTGTCCTGTGAAAGCCGATAGAATTACTTTTTAGATAATTTTCTAGACCTAAATTAGACATGACCGTTCCTACGACTTCATTGGCAGGGCCTAGTTCATTTCTATCTTTTAAAAATTTGGCCAGTAATCCAATGAGTAAATCTCCATTTATCACTTCACCATTATCATCAATGGCAATTAATCTATCTGCATCTCCGTCAAAGCAAAGCCCTAAGTTGGCCCCAACTTCTTTAACTTTTTGCGCA
>CALFYV010000095.1 GCA_937952395.1 uncultured Bacteriovoracaceae bacterium
TAAGTTTTAAAACAAATTAGTGCTGAAATTGCCGAGCTTAATAAGCTTGGAGTTGAGGTGGCAATAGTTGTTGGTGGGGGTAATATCCACCGTGGTGTAGCTGGCGCTGTTGGCGGACTTGATAGAGCGACTTCGGATTATATGGGAATGATGGCGACAGTTATGAACTCTCTGGCTTTGCAAGCAGCTATTGAAGAAATGGGCGTTTATACTCGAGTATTATCGGCTATTGCGATGCAAGAAGTAGCGGAACCTTATATTAGAAGACGGGCCATGAGGCATTTGGAAAAGAAACGAGTTGTTATTTTTGCAGCCGGAACCGGAAACCCTTATTTTACAACAGATACAACCGCTGCTTTACGTGCCAATGAGATTAATGCAGATGTTATTATGAAAGCGACTAAGGTTGATGGTATTTACGATAAAGATCCAATGGAATATAAAGATGCGGTGAAGTTTAATCAACTTTCTTATATAGAAGTTTTAAATAAGAGTATTAAGGTAATGGATTCGACAGCAGTTACTTTGTGTATGGATAATGACATGGATATTATCGTTTTTGATATGTCAGAGCAGGGCAATATTCTTAAGATTATAAAAGGTAAAGCAGTCGGAACTTTAGTCAGTAAATAATAGGGGTGATTATGATTAATGAAATAAAGAAAAATATGGATAATCAGAGTACGAAAGCGATTAAAACATTACAAAATCAAATCTCTAAAACAAGAACCGGCAGAGCTTCAGCTAATGTTTTAGATGGTATTTTGGTTGATTATTATGGGAGCCCAACACCCATTAATCAAGTTGGTCAGGTTAGCACTCCTGAGGCCAGGCTTTTACAAATTCAACCTTTTGATAAGTCTATTATTGCTACTATCGAAAAAGCTATTTTAGGCGCCAATATTGGGCTTACTCCATCGAATGATGGAAATCTTATTCGTATTCCATTTCCTGCTTTAACTGAAGATAAGAGAAAAGATCTCGTCAGAGATGTAAAAAAAATGGGAGAAGAAGCGAAGGTCGTGATTAGAAATCTGCGCCGGGATCAAAATGATGCTGTTAAAAAATCAGAAAAAGCTAAAGTTATAACTGAAGATGATTCCAAAAAATACCAAAAAGAAGTTCAAGATTTAACTGATAAATATATCAAAATGATAGATGATATTATCAGTGCTAAAGAAAAAGAACTTTTAACAGTCTAATGGCCAATTTTATTAAAAATGTTGCTCTTATTATGGATGGCAATGGACGTTGGGCTAAATCTAAATTTCGTCCACGTTTATGGGGACATGTTCGAGGCTCTTCCATTGTTTCAGAGATTATTGAAGAAGCTAGAGATCTCAAGTTAAACTCATTAACTTTGTATGCATTTTCGAGCGAAAACTGGTCAAGACCTAAAGAAGAAATTAATGGTCTTTTCAAATTATTAGATAAATATTTAGTTAAAGAAAAAAAGCGAATTCTGGAAAACAATATTTGCTTTAAAGTTATTGGGGATATTTCTGCCTTACCCGAGAAGACCAAGACGAAGATTAGCGAATTAGAAGATTTAAGTTCTCAAAACGGTGGGCTAAAGCTTTATTTTGCTTTTAGCTATGGTAGCCAACAGGAAATTTTACGTTCAGTGAATATATTCATCAACCGTAATCCTGGTCAAAAAATGACAGCTCAGGATATGGCGGCGGGTTTTTATTCACCTGAAATTCCCCAAATAGACCTACTCATACGTACTAGCGGCGAAATGCGCATTTCGAATTTTCTTTTATGGCAATTAGCTTACGCTGAATTATATTTTTCTCCAACTCTCTGGCCAGACTTTTCTAAAGAAGAATTTAGAAGTATCATCAAAGCAGTATCAACCAGAGAGCGCCGCTTCGGAAGTCTATTGAATGAAGCTGATTTGACTTTAATTAGTCAAAAAGCAGATTCTCAAAAAGCGCAATTTAGGGAAGAATTGAATTAAATGACCAATACAAGTCTTAGAATTATTTCTGCAAGCGTTATTATGCTGCTTTTTTGTGCTGTGATGTATTTCGGAAGAAATGCGATGCTGGTTTTTGCAATAGTTTGTTCATGCTTGATTATAGATGAATTAACCCATAATTTTGTCTACAGAAATCGCTTATCCTTTTCTTATATTGGTTCTCAGCTTTGTTTTCTTATTCCTTTTATCTGGTTGCATTTTATTGATTTTGATTCACAGGTTCTTTATTTTTTTAGAATTTTTGCCCATTTATTAAACTTGTTACTTCTTTTTTATCTTATTAGCAGGGAGAAGGTGGCTTCTTCATTTAATACTGTAATAAAGCGATTTCCTGTTGTGATTGGTATCTTTATTTTAATCCCTGTCATGACTTTAACTTCAATTTTTTATATGGAAGATTGGCGCTGGTTATTTATGTGCCTAATCATTTTAAACTTTAGCGTTGATACCTTTGCTTGGTTTTTTGGCAGAAAGTTTGGTCGTCATCCTCTATGGACCCATGTAAGTCCTAAAAAAACGGTT
>CALFYV010000096.1 GCA_937952395.1 uncultured Bacteriovoracaceae bacterium
TTGAATTTCAAGTCAGTAAATAAGACAAAACTTAATATTTTCAAGTGTTTAGATAGGCCAACAAATGTTTGGTTAAGCCAACAATAAACTTAATCAGTTAAGAAGAGCTTTTCAAAGAGGCTTTTTGTCTTCACAATAAGGCTCTAAGTTACAAAGGAGTTGTTATGAAAGTGATTTTATTTTTATCTCTGTTTTGTTTTGCCTTTGGTGTGAGCGCTAAATGTGAATACAAGTATAATTCCCAAGGAGCGAAGATCGGCTGGAAAGCTTTTAAGACTCCAGAGAAAGCTGGAGTTGGTGGGGAATTCAAAGATTTCTCAATCATGACTTCAAAAGCTAGCTCGATTAAAGATCTTTTAACTCAGTCTGCTTTCTCTATCAACACTCAATCAGTGGTAACTGGAGACAAAGGACGAGATGGCAAAATAGAGAATTTCTTTTTTTCTACCATGAAATTGGGCACCAATATAACAGGCTTAGTAAAGTCTGCTGATAGCAAAAGTGCTGAGGTTCTTATCAGAATGAATGGAAATGAAAAAGTGATAAAGATGGATTATAGCTACTTTAACTGCTAAAATTGATGTTCTGGATTTTGGTCTGAACTCCCAGTTGAAAGAGCTTAATAAAGCTTGCTATGCTCTTCATAAAGGTAAAACTTGGTCAGATGTTGAGCTTTTAATCGAAGCAACGGTCAAAAAATCTTGCTAGCTTAGGCCGCTGTTTTTTCTGATTGAGGATCATTTTTGGGTAATCTGATGACAAACTTGGTGTTGGGGCACTTGTTATCAATATATAAGTCTCCATTGTTTTGATTGGCAAGCCGTTTTGAAATACTAAGACCCAAACCTGTTCCAATCCCTGCAGCTTTCGTTGTGAAAAATGGTTGCATGATTTTTTCTTGTTTTTCTTTGGCAATACCCTGACCTGAATCTATAACACTAATATAGTCAAACTTATTATCAGTTGATAACTCAATTTTAACCCAAGGAGCGGGAGTGTTTTTAATTTCATCAAAAGAGTTATTGACTAAATTGATGAGAATTTGCTGTATTTCTAAAGATCTGCAAGAGATATGCGTTTGTTCCGATAAGTGATTTTCAACAGTAAGTTTAATATTATAATTTTTCATTTTCTCACTGATGAAATCTAGTGTTTCATTAACTAATGTTTGAGCGTCAACAGGAGTAATTTGATCAGTGGAAGTATCTCGTGAGAGCTTTCTTAGTGAGTTTATAATGAGAGTAATTCTTTTGATTGTTTGGTTAATTTTATCTATTCCTAGATAAAATTTTTCATCAGTTAATTCACCAACTTTTTTCAGTTTCAGCATGCGGTTTACATTACCGCTAATAATAGTCAGGGGATTATTGATTTCATGAGCGACTCCACTGGCCAGTTCGCCAATACTTGCCAGCTTAGCATTTTGAAAATTATGCATACGTTCTTGTTCTAAATCATCTTCGGCTTCTTTGATTTTTTCTCCACTTCTTTTTTGAAACATATAAATTCTATAAGCACTGTAGAGCATCAAAGCAAATAAAATGCCTGAGCACAAAAGTGCAAAGCGAAAAGAATTGCGACTACTTTGTAAATCGGATTGCTTCATAAATTTCAGTTCTTCATTTGTTTTGTTAATCATTGCCAAGATTTTAACTTTATTGGCACCAGAAACATGTAATTGAAAGTGTTTTTGAGCTTGTTTTTTGTTATTTATTTTTAACAACTCAAAAGTTTTTTTTTGGTGATGAAAATAATCGAGAATAGATTCATTTTCTATTGGAAATTGATTTTTCTTAAGCAAAGCAAAGAAAGTATTAAAATTACGCTGACCCTTTCTAAGATTTTTTTGTATTTCGATCAGAGATACGTTTTTCATTCCTGAGATATAGTTCTCTATCTGTAAGTTGGTTATTTCAATTAAGTAGCGGCTACGCTGAGCATGTTCTGTTGCTGGTATAACAAAGTTAAAGAGCTCATCTTTAATCTGATCATTTTTTAAGAAGCTGACAAAGATGCTGGTACTGTAGAGCAGGCTCAAAAGCAACACAAGAGTAGTTAATTTTTTTGGAAAAAGATAAGTTTTCATCAACTCTTTATCGGTAGATTATGCTGTTGAATAAAGCTTAATATTTATTAAATTCCTCCAAAATATCAGTAGTTTAACTCATTAAAAGGGCGGTCATAGTCTATTTTTTAAGGGGAAAAGTCAAAGCAAGTTATTAGAGACAATCCAGTGCAATTTAGGTATCGTTTTTAAAAATAATATCAAGCTCAGAACGCAAAAATGAAAACGAGGGTTTTTTATGCATGAAGTTATTAAACAAATAGGACTAAGTAAAACCAATAATATCTTTGTTAACTGGGAAGATTCTAGGTTAGCGCAAGCGGCAGTAGAGGAAAAAAAAGCACAATTCACCAAAAATAAGGCCCTACTTTTTTATACTGGGGCCCATACAGGGCGTTCGGCTAAAGATAAATATGTTGTTAAACGTCCTCAAATAGAATCGATTATAAATTGGGAAGGAGATTTAGCTCCTATGAGTGCCGAAGTTTTTGAACAGATGAGAACTTGGGCCATTGAAAAATTAGACACTAAAGAAAAGC
>CALFYV010000097.1 GCA_937952395.1 uncultured Bacteriovoracaceae bacterium
ATGCACATCACAATCATTACTAGTATATCCATGTCTTTAAATTTTACAAGACTCTTCTACTCAATTGTTGAATTTTTTACACACTTATTGTATTTACAACTAGTTAGACATGCGAGGGGCTGAACAATTTGCAAAATCCCGAGTCAATTGCCCCAGAATTTCACCATCATTGTTCATAAAATAGACATTTTGGATGGCCTCTTTAACCGATAAAACCCTTTGAGAGGTAAATAAAATAAATTAACCATCCTTAGAAAACATCGGTTCTTCATTAGATCCAAAGTTTTTAGTCAAACGAACTAGGTCACGCCCATTGGAGCCGATACGGTAAATATCAAAACGGTTATCCACCCACGAGCTAAAAACAATCTCTTTTCCATCTGGTGAGAATCGAGGCGTAGCATTGAAGCGGCCTACGAAACTGATACGTTTCACATTTTTTTCAGTACCCGAAGGGTCCATGGTGTAAATATGGGCCTGACCCGAGCGACCTGAGAGAAAGGCCATCAAAGTCTCGTCTGCATTAAAAGAGGGGTCAACATCATCAGAATAATGAGTGGTCATGCGCTGGATACTTTGAGTTTCTAAGTTCATTTTATAAATATCAGCATTTCCCGTATGGCTTAATGTCAACAAGATATGTTTCCCATCTGAAGTAAAAGCTGCACCAGTATTAAGTCCGACTCTATTTGATAAAATCTTCGAGCGTTTAGTCTTCACGTCCATAATATACAAATCAACATTACGTTGTTTTTTTATTTTAGAATTGGAAACCAAGCTATAAATAATAGTTGATTTATCAGGTGAGATCGCAGGAGAAATGACTGTTCCATTATGGAAAGTTAATCTCTCTACATTTCTTCCATCAAAATCCATTGAATAGATTTCTTTTATAACTCGCTGACGTCGATTAACTGTTGGCTTGTCAGATACAAAAATAATTTTAGTTTTAAAAATAGATTCTTTAGAAAAGATTGCTTGATATAAAAAATCACTGACGACATGCCCTTGTGCTCTGGTTTCGTTATTATTAATAGTAAATTCATTACTCGCAATTTCCTCACCCTTATCTACATTATACAATTTGGCCAGTAGCTTAATTTGCGAGCCATCAGCCGTAACTCTCATACCAATAATATAATTATAGTCTTTCTTTTTCCATTTTTCATAAGGTGCAGAGATAGTAGGGTCACCCATGGATTTATCGTAGTCAAAAACTTGAAGCTTGTGGCGGTAAAAAGAAAAATCATTTTTGATGAGTTCATTAACTTCGATGGCCATTGATTTTTGCTCACCTTTAAAATTTCCCACATATTCAGGATCTGCAATTGAAATTTTTAATTTTTCCTGTTGCGCTCTACCTACAGCAACAATAGTTAATTCATCTTGTGCCCATGTATAATTTAAACAAAGAATTAAAACTAATAATATTTTCATAAAAACCTCATCTTTATAAAGGAAATCCCAACAATAAATCACCAGAAGAGACTCGGTGAACTATGGCCTTAGAAGGAGTTGGAAAAGCCTTTACATCTTTCACCGCCCTCAAAGCTTTTTGATCATATTCATCAACACCACTGCCTTCATAAACTTCCGCTTTTAGTAGTTTACCATCAGAAGAAATATAAATACGAATCCGGCATTTTAAGTTTTCATTATTCATCAGGTATGTTGGTAAACGCCAATGCTTACGTATTAGGTCTGGTATGGTGTTGGCGTACTGAGCGAACTCCATCATAACTTCATCACTACTATCTCCCACTAAAGCGGTACCTTTACTTACTTTATTACCTTCAAGAACAAGTTTATTAATTTGCTCAGTAGAAAGTGTTTTAGAATCACTCTCATTCTCTTCGTTTGCGCCTTTGGCATTCTTAGCTTGTTTAATAATTTTCTTTTTACTTAGATTGGCCAAAATATCGTTGAGCTTTTTTGTTTTATTCAGTTTTTTATATTCATCATCCGCCTTATATGCGCCCTCAAAAGTACTTGAGGTAGCGGCTTTTTGTTGATGGGTTGTTTTGACTTCTGTTGCCAAAGTAGGGAGCTTCATGCTTTTCAGTTCTTGTAAGCTATATTTAGGCATTCCCACAACATCAACTCTGACCGCTGTATTCATTAGCTTGGGTTGAAAATGAGAACGAATCCAACTAAAAGAAATACTTGAAAATAAATAAGCTAATAGTACTAAAAACAAATGAACCGAAAGGGAAAAATAAAGGGCCTTTTTAAGGTCTAAGTCACCTACTTCATCCAATAGTTTAAATGTCATTAGCATTTTATTCATTTTTCAGTCGTGGTCACTAAAGCAATATTGGCAACGCCGCCTTGCTTTAAAAATGACATTAGTTTGGCCACATGGCCGTATTGAATTTCATAATCAGCTCTAAGATAGAGAACATTTGTGTTATTTTTTTTTAAAAGCGAACTAATTTCAGAAACTAATTCTCCCTCTAAAACCTTTTGGTCTCCAATATAATATTCCAAGCTTGGAGTGAATGATAAGATAACTTGATCTGAGGTTAACCTCAGACTATTAACCTTCTTTGTTTTAGGCAATTCAAGTTTGATACCATTAAACATCAATGGAGCACTGATCATAAAAATAACAAGAAGAACCAACATAACATCAACTAACGGTGTGACGTTAATTTCTGAAATGGGTCCTTTATTTTTATTATTTATATTAAATCCCATAATTTACACTTCATCCTTAGATATAAGAACCGAGCGTGAAATCATATTAATATAATCTTCTCCAAAAGCTTCCATCTGTGAATTAAGTTTTTGTATTCTATTAGAAAAAATATTATAAAACCAAACGGCAGGGATAGCCGCTGCTAAACCTATGGCAGTCGCTACCAATGCTTCAGCAATTCCTGGGGCTACTGATTCGATACTACCACCTCCGCTAGATAAACCTGTGAATGAATTAATAATTCCCCACACTGTTCCAAACAAACCAACAAAAGGAGCAATCGTTCCAATAGAGGCCAGGACAGATAATAAATCACCTAATTTATCATTGGACTGTACCACGCCTTTTTTTAAAGCCCTCTCAAGAGGTTCAAGTCCGAATTTACTAAAATAATCAGCCAGCGTTATTCCTGATTTACTTTTGCCGATTTTAGAAGATATTTTCTTGAGTTCTTCGAAACCATACTTATACATTTTACTCATAGGAGAATTTGGAAAATCATTTGAAACTTGATAAATTTCAGCAAGACCCATTTGACTATCAAACGCTTCTTGGAATTTTTTATCATCTACCTCAACCGTTCTTAAAAATTTATTTTTTTGAAAAATGATAGTCCAAGAAATAACAGACATCGCAGTTAAAATAAGCAGTACTAATTTTACAACAAGACCTGATTGCCAAATAATTAAAAAGAGATTTAACTGACTGCCTTCCATGGTCGCTTCCTTTAGTAAAACGGGTTTGTTTTATTATCAATTTATGACCAGTTTTAGTCAATAAGGCGCTTTCCTCGAATATAGTACTGATAAGAGAAGGCGACTAACCAAATGGCTAAGACATAGGAAAACGGTAAGGGATTTTTTAGGAAAAATAACGAAAACTGACCACTCCAAATAGGGTCTAGACCTATAAAGGTAGCAAGGGGGGCAACCAGAAAGAAAATATAGCAAAAGCCAATAATCCAATTTTGCGAATAAGGCAGAGTAAAGAGCATTAACGCCATCATATGAAATAATAGGTAGATAGTTGTCTCTTTAATATGGGGTATTGAAATAACTGAAACGGCAAAGAAGATGAAACTTGATAAAAAGATAAAAGTATAACCTTCCCATCTTTTGTAAAAGGGAAAAAGGCTCTTTAAAAAGAAGAGAAGAATATAATCAATAAAATAGAAAAAAAAACTGCCTAGATACGAAACAAAGTGATAATTAGAATATTTAGTGTGAGTTGGTTGAAAAGTTACTTTTCCTACGGCCAAAATAAAAGTACAAATAAAAAGAATAACAACAAAGATATAATGATTAGGATAAGTAAAACCTTTCTTAAAAAAGTTTATAAAAAACCGTTGACGATAAATTCGCAACTCAATCAATTTAAAGATAAGAACAAAAGCACTTATTTTGCAAAAAATAAGAATTTCCCAACTATTACGATAGACCCAATCTTCAACTATGCTCATGTCATGCTCTAGTAAAAAGTGAAAAAAAGCGATAACTGAAACTAGAAGTACGTTGAAAAGAAAATATGTAAAACAGTATAAACTATAAAATTTAATAACTTTGCTTAGTTCTGAATCAATAAACTTTTGCCAAATTGCTTGCATATTATAAAATTTTTTCTTTGGGGCTTAACCATTTAATCTGCATTTCAGGTGAAGGATATATTTTGTTATAAGACTCATAAACCATATTACTTTTGACGAGCTTTTCTATCTTACTTAATAATTGAAAGTATTTATTCCAAAGAACAGGATTGGACTTTAGCAATTGGTCCATCTTTTTTGTCACTTCGTATTGTTGTTGAAAATTATAGCCTTTTTCAAATGCTATTGAGCTATAGGCTTTCAACAATTCATCTACGTGAGAAAGATCAATTTTTTTGTCATAAAAATTTGCTCCCCAAATCTTATTCATTCCTTCTACTTTTAGATTAGCATTAAAATAACCAAGCTTTTGTCTAAAATAATCCTCCAAAACAAGCAATGCAATTTCACTTTTTGAAAGATCCAGCGCTCTCATAAAAGGAACAGACATTAAAAAAATATACTCGTTGTTATCTGCTGGTAAAGAAAAATGAGTAAGGGTTGGTGTATTAAGAGGCAGAATCCTAAACTTAACTTGATATAAGCCTAGGGTTTCAAATAAAGATTCCACTGCATTTCTTAATCCATAATCAGGCTTTTTAAAATCCCAACTTAAAAGAGCGGCATTTTTAACTAACCAAAATTCAGATATAAAACTCCAAAAGTCTTTTTCTTCAGGATAACTGTACTTTTCTATTCTTTTAGTCTTTCGTTCTTTTTTAATTTCTTGAACTGCTCCCTTTTTTTCCTCTACTGTTGGAGCTAGAAAATCATCTTTTAAAATTGTTTTAAGTTCATTAAAATTAATAGACTCAATCTCTTTCTCTTGTTGAGTTTTATTTTGCGACCATGCTGAAAATATAATTAAAAATATCCAAAGATTTTTCATTTTACTTTTGACTCTCCATTAACAAAGTGATCATAAAGCCTGCCCCAATAATAAAGTTCATTTAAATCTAAGTTAAGGGCATTAAAATATTTAGGGTAGTTATCTTGAAAACAATCAGGACGTTTTTCAGAAAGAAATTCTTGAGCTACATACCCTTTAACCTCTCCCACTCTTACATAAAGCCATTTAGAATCATGATGTGTACTCGGTGGATTTAGAACTTTTACTGGATGGCCGCAGGCCATTGTGGTTAAGCTACTTGCAAATTGTTCTGCCTGAATATGCACATGCCCGAACATGGTATTTAAATATAAAATTCCAATTGTCTTATCTTCAGCTTTAAGCTGAAAGCCGACTAAACAAATCAAGAATAAAAAAATACTACCCTTCATAACCTTAGTTTATTCATATGCTGGGTAAAACACAATGGGACAACTAGACTTTCCAACGAAATTGAATAGTTTCCCAATTATGGCATTGTGGGCAACGCCAGAAAATTTCATCCGAGTTGAAACCACAATGTGAACAGAAATGTCTGGTAAGTGAGCTATGTAGCTTATTAAGAAGTTCATGGGTTTGGGCCAAAGCTTCATCCTTCTTATCTACCTCAATCAGAAGTTTAATAAATTCAATCTTAATAACATCACTTTGATTTGAATTCTTCCCAATCCAATCATGCAATAATTTATAAGCATCTTGAGTTTTATTGATATTTTTAAATAGTCTTATTTTAGATAAAATAACCGATGGTGATGCATTTAAGTCAACATCATCCATTTCTAAGTAATAATTTTTAAGTAACTCTAACCGTTCTTTATAATCACTGTGACTTTTGCTTTTGGAACTAAATTCTTCTAGAGAGACAAAAATAAATGCCGCGTACATGGGATGCTCTTTTAAAAGCTCTAAAAGCAATATTTTTGCTTCTTCAAACTTACCTTGCACCAGATTTAGTTTTAATTTTAAAATATTAGCCGAAACTGAGGGAGAAAATCGAAAAGCATCTTCTAGGTCTTCAGCACATTCACGGAACCTACCTTTTTCAAAATGAATCTTGGCTTTTTGTACTAAAATATGTGAAATGGTTTCAGCTTGATTATCATGCCCTACTTTTGAAAGCATAATACGATAATTATAGGCTTGATCCCAATCTCCGATATCTTCATAAATTCGACATAGAGAATGAACAACTTCAAATTGGTCTCGATTGATTTTTAAGACATCCTTATAGGTTTCAATCGCTTTCTCTACAAATCCACCCTTGTCAAAATCAATCGCCAATTCTTTTAAAGCTTGGACCCTAGTAGATTCAGAAATATTTTCTCGGGCAATCAGAGAACGATGAATACTGATGGCCTTGTCAATTTGACCATTACTCCTGAAAAGTCTTCCTAATGCAAAATAGGTATCTATAGTCTCTCGATTCAGATCAACAGCGTTCAAGAACTCTTTAATTGCCAAATCCTTATTTCCAGAAATAAGGTATTGAGAAGCATTTAAGAAAATTTTAGATTGTACTTCAAAGATGGAATCACGAAAACGTTTTGATAGCTTCACTCCTTGTTCTTTTTCAATCAAGTAATGATAAATAAGAACAAGAGTAATGATAACAGCGATAACTGAAAGAAGATTATCTTGAAACCATGGTAAGATTTCGCTTTGGAGCATGAACTACCTAATATTGATACATCAGTACCGGTTTAAAAGAGCCTTTGATCATTCCTGTTATATAGCTGAGCGACTCATCAACTTCTTCAAGAAAATCCATAACACTTAATTTCTTTTTCTTTTTAATAAAACGAAGACCGAATTCTTCATCAAAACCCAATTCTTGATGAATTCTTCTTCCTGCCTCCCAGAGGCCTGCTATTTCATCGACTAAACCAATTTTCATCGCCTCTTCTCCAGAAAAAATTTGCCCTTGAGCGTGCTCAATCATTTTGCCTTTAATTTTCTTTTCTCTGCGTTTTAAAATATCGTTAATAAATTGCTGATGAACTCCGGCCATCATGGTATCCATTAGTTGTCGTTCTTCATTTTTCATTTCCCTAAATGGTGAACCAATATCCTTATATCTACCTGCTTTGATGGTTTGTGGATTCACTTTGGCAAATTCATAAAGTTTACTCATATCCATAAATTGCATAATAACACCAATGGAACCGGTTAGTGTTCCGGCGTTAGAGTAAATCTTTCTAGCAGCTGCTGCCACATAGTATCCGCCACTGGCGGCTACGGAACCAAAACTAGCGTAAATAGGTTTAACCTTATCAATGCGAATAATTTCTTCATAGATTTCCTGAGTTGGGGCAACTGCGCCCCCCGGAGAATCAACTCGAATAATAATAGCTTTTACCGTTTTGTCTTTCTCTGCCCTATGTAAACCATCAATTACCTTCTGTGATTCCATGATCACACCCTCAATAGGTACAACCGCTATCGGCGCATTATTCTTATCAAATATCATTGAATTACTCGCATCCCCTGTGGATTTCAAACTCGCCACTGTATAAAAAGCAAAAATCATAAAAATGATAGAAAGAATAAATATTAAGATGAATATACCCACAACGCTTTTTGATTTTTCACTACTCATGAACACTCCACATTATAAATTTGATTTAATCTTGCTTGATCTGAGATAAAAAAGCAATGTTGAGTATATTAATATTGAGTAGTTGCGCAGTATTCTTGATTAGCACGAATTTTCTCTATAAGCTTTTGACTTGGCCCAAACACAGAGCGTTTTAAGAGCCTTTTGTATTCTTTGAGAAATTCAGCTGCTATATAAGGATTTTCGATCACAATAACATTTTCATCATTCTCGTGGGCACCAGAGCTAGTCCAGTTCTGTGAACCAAAAATAACTCTATTTTGATCAACAACGGCAAATTTATGGTGAAGTTTATCTCCACTATTCATTCTCGCAGTTCCAGCTGAAGAAATAGGGCTTCTCCAGGGTTTGTTGCCATTTTCTGCTAAACAATTTTCAGGGTCCTTAAGTTTCATCATCTACATATATAAATTATATGATTACTAACAC
>CALFYV010000098.1 GCA_937952395.1 uncultured Bacteriovoracaceae bacterium
GTGGTGGCTGGAAAATGCGCATTGCTTTGGCCAAAGTTTTAGTGACCAAACCTGACTTGATTATTATGGATGAGCCTACCAACTATTTAGATATTGAAACTATTCTCTGGCTTGAAGAGTGGCTTAAAAATTATGAAGGTGCTATTTTCATGACCACTCACGATCGTGATTTTATGAGTAATATTGCAAAAAAAATTGTCGAAATATCATTTGGTACTATTACTACTTATTCCGGCAATTTTGATTTCTACCAAAAAGAAAAAGAAATAAGGCTTAAACAAATTAGAGCGCAACACTCTCGCCAACAAGATATGCTGGCCAAAGAAGAAGAGTTCATTGCCCGCTTTAAAGCACGCGCTTCTCACGCCGCTCAAGTTCAATCCAGAGTCAAAAAATTAGACAAAATTGAAAGAGTTGAACTACCACCAGAGGAAGAGAGCATTGCCTTTGAGTTCTCTAACCCTCCCCGCGGCGGTGATGATGTGGTGATCATTAAAGATTTGGCCAAATCATGGGGTGAAAAAAAAATATTTGAAAACTTAACGGCAACTGTTAATCGTACTGATAAAATAGCAGTTGTTGGCGTTAATGGTGCTGGTAAATCAACTTTACTTAAAGTCATTTGTCAGCAGACCGATCCCACTCACGGAAGTGCTCATATAGGCCCAAGTATCAAAATGGGCTACTTCAGCCAATTCTCTCTGGAAGTACTTAATCCCGAAAGCACAGTTCTTGAAGAAATAAAAAAACATTTGCGAGATGCTTCTGATGGTTTTGTAAGGAATCTTCTCGCTGCTTTCTTGTTTAAAGGTCAAGAAGTAGAGAAAAAAGTTAAATACTTATCTGGTGGAGAAAAAAGTCGACTCATAATTGCGGCCCTACTGGCACAAAATAATAATCTTTTGGTTTTAGATGAACCGACCAACCACTTAGATTTAAAGTCCCGTGAAATACTTTTAGAGGCCCTAAAAAAATATGAGGGAACCATTATCTTTGTTAGTCACGATAGACACTTCCTACACCAATTAGCTAATAAAGTTTATGAAGTTGATAAAGGTGGAATTACAATTTTCCCAGGAAATTATCAATACTACTTATCCAAGAAAGCTAACGGCTAAGATTCCAATAATTGCAGAAACTCCCAAAATGGTAAACATTCCTTGCTTAAGTTTAAACTGTAAAAAAAGTGCTAATGAACAAATGGCCATCGCAATATAGTCTGGTTCAAAATTTTCTTTAAAGAGAACTTGCAGAGAAAACCATAGCGAAAGATTCATGATCACTCCCACCACGCAGGCAGTGATGGCCTCAAGAGCATCAGAGAATAATTTTTGCCCCCTAATAAATTCTATATAAGGAGCACCTGCAAAAATCCAAAGAAAGCAAGGAGCAAATGTCATCCAAGTACTTATGAGTGAACCAAGAAAGGCAGCAACATAAGGGTTGGCCACATCGGGAAAACGGTAAGCTCCCATAAAACCTACAAATTGCACGACTTGAATAAGTGGGCCAGGGGTTGTTTCGGCCATCCCCAAACCATCAATCATTTGTCCTGGGGCAAGCCATGAGAAAACGTCAACTGCTTGTTGGGCCATATAACTTAAAGTGGCGTAAGCTCCACCAAAAGTGACCACCGCCATTTTACTAAAGAAGAAACTCATCTTAACCAGTGTGGAATCACCGCCAAAATAAAAAAAACAAAAAGCAAGTGGGGTAAACCAAATACCCAGCCATAAAAATGCTGTCTTTATCATTTGAAACCCACAAGGTTTTTCTTTTATTTCTACTGCTACCTCTTCTTGAGGCTTTTGAAAAAACCTTCCATAAATTAAACCTAAAATTGCTCCAGAAAAAATAACGAGAGGGAAAGGCAAGTGAAAAAAGAAAAGGGCAATAAAAGCGAAAGCTGCTAATACCCAATAGAAAATTGATTTAAGTGATCGTTTTGAAATTTTAATAAGAGCCGCCATGACTATAGCAATAATCGCTGGCTTCATACCATAAAAAATGCCAGCCACAATTGGCACTTCTAAATACAAAACATAAAGATAAGATAAAGCCAGAATTGAGAGAAAACCAGGTAAAATAAAAAGACCGCCAGCGATGAGACCACCTCGCCAGCCTTTGCTTAACCATCCCATATAGGTCGCAAGCTGTTGTGCCTCAGGCCCTGGTAAGAGCATGCAAAAATTTAGAGCGTGTAAAAATCTCTCTTCACTCACCCATTTTTTCTCTTCAACAACTAATTGATGAATAAGGGCGATTTGCCTTGTGGGGCCATCAAAGGTATAGAGAGCTACTTTTAGCCATAATTTAATAAATTCTTTATAACTGAGACTTCCATGTCCATGTATCAAAATAGACCTCATTCCTAATAATTTTCTTATCTTTTATTTCCACAATATCTAATCCTTCTTCTTGGACTTCTTTTTTTTGGGTTGGAATCGTTGCACGCCACTTGACTGTAAAAATATTCTCAGCTGAAGGATAAAATTCAAGCAAACTCCATTTCCAGTTAGGATTGGCCAGCAGCAATTTCTTTAAATATTTTTCAAAATTTTCTTTTCCTTGAACACCACCGATCAAATAAGGATCACGGTAAAAAATATCCTGATGATAGAAATTCAAAAGCTTATCCGGCTTACCACCTGACCAGGAGCTTAACCAGTTTTCAAAAAAAGTTTGATTCATATATTAACCCTATCTCTAAAGATAAAAAAGACAGCTCCTACCAAGCATAAGGCTGCCCACAAGAAATTCCAGGTAGGCTTCATTCCCATGTAAAAAAATGCGAATAGAAGAAAAACCGCCAGTGTAATCACTTCTTGGATAATTTTTAATTGAGGTAGAGAAAAATAATTAAATCCCATTCTGTTACCCGGTACCTGAAAACAGTACTCAAAAAAAGCAATACCCCAACTCAATAAGATCACTACCCACAAAGGCTTATGGTTAAAATTTTTTAAATGGCCATACCAAGCAAAAGTCATAAAAACATTAGAGATGACTAAAAGAATTATGGGGTAATATTTCATATTATCTAATAATCTAGCATAGCTTTTTTTTATCAGCAGCTGGATTGTCGAATTTGCCAATTTATGGTGCAATAACGTTACCAATAAGGATTTTTAATGCGAAGTAGTATAACAGTTTTTATTAACGGTAGGCGCCATGAGCTCAAAGCTGATAAGGCCCGAATGATGTTGGCCGAATATCTACGTTATGAAAAGGCTTTAACAGGCACCAAAATTGTCTGTGCTGAAGGTGATTGTGGTGCATGCAGTGTTTTACGCTTATTTCCTAATAAAGAAAATCCTGATTACCTGCCTTTTAATTCTTGTATTACACCTATGGCGATCTTAGATGGCTCAAGTTTAGTAACAGTTGATGCTATTAAAAATGAAGATAAGCTTCACCAATGTCAAAAAACTATGGTGGAATGCCATGGCAGCCAATGTGGATTTTGTACTCCTGGTTTTGTAGTCTCTCTGGCTGCGTTGGTAGAGAAAAAAATTGAAGCAAAAGAAAAAAATATTCAAAAGCAAGAAGCCAAAAATGCCCTAACTGGAAACTTATGCCGCTGCACCGGATATGAATCAATTTTAACTGCAGCTACCCAAATAGATGTAAAAAAAGAGGCTTCTTTAAAAGAGCGTTATTACACTAAAGAGCAAGAAAAGGAATTAAAAGAAATCATAAGCTCTTCTGTTTTATTGGCAGATAAACAATTTTCATTTTTCGCACCAAAAACTTTATCAGAAGCAAGTTCGTATTTAGAAAAAAATCCTCAAACAAAAATCATAGCTTCTGCCACAGATTTGGGTGTTGTCCAAAATAAGCGCAAGGCCCAATTTACCAAACTCATGAGTCTACATTTAATTGATGATCTTTATTCTATCAATCAAGTTAAAAATCAAATCACTATTGGTGCCCGTGTAACATTGACTGAGTTAAGATATTACTTAAAAAAGAAAGTTCCTCATTTTGCTCAATACCTCGATATTTTCGCTTCCCCTCAAATTAAAAATGTCGCGACTTTAATTGGCAATATTGCTAACGCTTCACCTATTGGAGACACTGCTCCAGTCTTGTTGGCCCTTGAAGCCCAAGTGAACTTGGTTAGTTCAGCAAAAAATAGAACTATGCCCTTAAGTGAATTCTTCTTGGATTATAGAAAGACTGCCATTGCACCAGGCGAGCTGATTTCAAGTATTGATTTTAAAGTGCCAGAGAAAAATTCAGACTTTTATTGTAGTAAAAATAGTAGTCGTAAAGATCTAGATATCTCAACTGTCAATTTGGCCATCAAGATTGATTGGAGAGATAAAGGCAAGAAAGAGATTCAAGATATTGTCATTGCTGCCGGAGGCATCGCTGCTATTCCGCTACGCTTAAAACAAACCGAAGTATTGTTGAAATCAAATACTCTAACAGAAGAACTTTATTTACGGGCGGCCAATGAACTTCACAAAGAATTTAATCCTTTAAGTGATCTGCGCGCAAGTGCCTCTTACCGACGAGTGGTTTTAGAAAATTATTTTAAACGTTTTTTTGAAAGTATTTTTACTGAGGTGAAAGCATGAGTTTACCACACGATAGTGCCCATACTCATGTCACAGGTCAAAGTGAATACGTTGATGATAAGCCTCTCATGCGTAATGAGCTTTTCATGGATGTTTTTTATTCTACTCAAGCACACGCCAAAATTAAAAAGCTGGATTTTAAACAAGCACTTAAAGAAGAGGGCGTGGTTGCTATTTATACTTACAAGGATTTGGCCCATAATCTTTGGGGTACAATTTTTCAAGATCAACCTTTGTTAGCTGAAAAAGAAGTTCGTTTTGCTGGGGAACCTATTGCTATCATTGTTGCCGAAAGTTTTGAAATCGCCCAATGGGCCAAACAAAAAATCATGATTGAATATGAAAACTTACCGGCTATACTTTCAATTACTGAAGCCAAAAAGAAAAAATCTTTTATCACTGATGCCCGCTTGATCGAACGTGGTGATATCAAAAAAGGATTTGAAGAATCTACTCATCAACTCCAGGGAGAAATTAAAATTCAAGGAGCTGATCATTTTTATTTAGAAAGCCAAGCTACTATCGCTTACCCTCTTGAAGATGGCCAAATAGAAATTCATAGCTCCTCTCAGCACCCGACCGAAACTCAACATGTTGTGGCCCATGCTTTGGGACTCTCAAGTAAAGATGTGGTCTGCCAAGTTAAACGTATGGGTGGTGGCTTTGGTGGAAAAGAATCTCAAGCAGCACCCTTTGCAGCTATGGCAGCGCTAGCCGCGAAGAAGCTTAATCGCCCAATAAGACTGTGCTTAACTAAAGATGATGATATGATCATGACGGGTAAACGCAATCCCTTTGAAAATACTTATAGGGTTGGCTTTGATCAAAACGGAAAAATTAATGCTCTAGATATTGAACTTTATTCTGACTCAGGTGCGTATGCTGATCTTTCCACAGCTATTATGGAGCGGGCCATGCTCCACTGTGATAATGCTTATTTCATTCCTCATATGAAAGTTAAGGGTCAAGTTTGTAAAACCAATTATCATCCTCACACTGCTTTTCGTGGATTTGGTGGACCTAAGGGTGTTGCTACTATTGAAATTATTATGGAGAAGATCGCCCATTTTCTTAAAAAAGACGCACTTGAAATCCGCAAAATTAACGTCTACTCAGAGAGAGAAGGAAGAAATATAACTCATTACGGGCAGATTGTTAAAAATAATTGTCTAGAAAAACTATTTCATCAAGCCGAAATTGAGTCGAATTATTATAAAAGACGCGAAGAAATAAAAAAGTTCAATAAAACGAATAAGCAGTTTATAAAAGGATTATCTTTAAGTGCCGTCAAATTTGGAATTTCTTTTACTACCCGTTTTTTAAATCAAGCAAACGCTATGGTTATTGTTCATCAAGATGGAAGTTTACAGGTTTCAACCGGAGCGACTGAGATGGGCCAAGGAGTAAATGCCAGGATTGCTCAGCTAATTAGTGAAGAATTAGGATTAGAGAGAAACTTAGTTCGCATCATGCCCACTCGCACTGATAAAAATTCGAATACACCACCTACCGCCGCCTCAAACTAAAAGAATTTAAATGGAACTGCCGCACTGATTGCAACTCGTAAAATAAAAAAGCGCTTAAGCGAAATGGCGCTCAAACTTCTTGATATACCAAAAGAGAATTGGGCAAAAAAAACAGCTGGACTAGGAACCGTCCCTGAGATTGAACTCAAAACTGCCGAGCTTATCACTAATGATCCCAATGAAGGAGCAGATAAAGAGACGGGGATTGCCACTTTCTTTGATATTATTTTTGAAGATGGATCGGTTTATCATAAAAAAAATCCTAAAGAGAAAATTGATTTTAAAAATTTGGTTGTAGAAGCTTATCTTAATCGAATTTCTCTCAGTGACTACGCTCACTATAAAATCCCTGGTATACAATTTAATAAACTCACAGGCGAAGGTAATGCTTTTCTTTATTACACTCAAGGAGTGGCCTGTTCTGAAGTGACACTTAACCGTGACACCGGAGAAGTCAAAGTCGATCAAGTTGATATCTTAATGGATTTAGGGAGATCTATTAATGAAGAGCTGGATCTGGGACAAGTCGCTGGGGCTTTTGTTCAAGGCATGG
>CALFYV010000099.1 GCA_937952395.1 uncultured Bacteriovoracaceae bacterium
GAGTAAAATGACAAGAACAGTACTGAGCGTACTTAAACAAAAATTTCGTACAAAAAATGTATGCTCACCCTGATCCTTTGGCTTAAAAAAAGCTGGGATAAGTGCCTTCGAATATTTAATAATATCTTTATGAAAGTAACAAATAACAGCAAAGGCAGTTCCTAGATGCATCATCAAATCGAAAAAAACACCAGGATCTTTAAACTGCATAATATGGGGGAGCAAAGCTAAATGGCCACTACTACTGACAGGTGCAAACTCAGTTACCCCTTGAATAATTCCATAAATGATTGCGGTTAAAGTATCCATTACTTCTCTTCTTTTGGATTATCTTCTAAGCCAAAATATATTTTATTACGCTTTTCAATCGACTCTAAAAGATCCGCCAAGTTCAAAATAGCTTGCTCTCCAAATTTTTCATCATTACTTATTTGTCTTTTGAAAACTTTAAAAATTTGAATATGTGATCGTAGTGAGGACTTAATCACGTCCATTTCTTTTTCATCATTTGAAGCAATGATTTCACTCGCGCGAGCGTAATAAGTTTTAAAAATAAATTTTGCTATAGATGTAAAATTAGCTTCACTTACTCTGTTAGTCATAACAAGATCAAGTAAACTTAATTCATCAAACTCTTTTTTCTTTTTCTCATTAAGATCTTTACCTAATAACGGGTCTTTTTCAATATCCCAAGTTAGGTTGTAGAAATATTTTTCATAAAAATTATTCACATAATTTCTTGTTTCAAATTCAATTTTAAAAATACGACCGCCATTGGGATTGAGTGGGATAATATAATGTTTAAGTGTTTGTGAAGAGTCATCCACAATTAAGCGCATGCATTCAAAATCCCCAAGATTTAAAAACTGGATATCATTTATTTTTTCCGTTTGCAGCATATAATAAAAGGCATCTCTGTATTCAATCGCACCTTTTATAAAAGGCCCACGCATTTTCATATAATCAATCACTGATTTTGATTCCAGTGAAAATGTTTGCTTCGTTAGCTTTTTTATCTCATCTTTCAATCTCTGCTTTGTAGCATCACTCCAACGTTTGTTTCTGAAGTTCTTACTCACAGAACTAATATCATGGATAAAACTATGAATGACAGGAAAATGAAACTTAAAAAGTGGATCCATTTCTGTCGCCATTATCAAAAGCTTACGAAAGGAAAATTTTTTATAAAGGGAAAAAGTAGCCTTGCTCTCATGCTCTCTATCATAAAGATTAATAAAGGGGGTTATCCTCTTTTTCTTCTTAATTTGGACTAATTCATAGTAAGGATAAACATAAAGCGATTCATCAAAAACCACATCAAACTCATAAAATTGAGTTCTACTTTTTTGTGAAAGAGCTTCTTTTGCTTTATTCTCTGGTGCTTCAAATTTAGTTACAGCAACTTTCTCTCTGGCTTCAAACCCTTGAAAAAGAGGAGAAGCAAATGAAAGGATCAAAACAAAAGGAAAAAAGAAGATAATGCCTAAAGTGACTAAAGTCTTAGATTTTATTTCAATAATAGAGAAAGTTAAAACTTCTTTAAAAGTTCTTTGATGAAATAAACAGGGTAGATCGAAAAGAATAAAAGGCGCCAATAAAAATCCTAATACGTTTCTTGGGATGCTGATTAGGCGTCCTAAAATAAATGGCACAAAAGATCGCATGCCCATTAAATATTCCCCTGGGGAGACAGCAAAAACTAGACTACCTAAAACTCTAACTACCATATAAAGCATCACATATTTTAAATAAGGCATAAGTTCATGACTGATGACTTCGATGAAACTCGATTTTTCTATATAGGGAATTAAAAAAGCATTCATGGTTTGTTCAAAATCACCAATCAGTTGCTTATAAAAGACATAGGGATTTAATAAAGTATGCAGAGTAAAGGCCAGAAAGATATCCATCAAAACCGCCATCACTCTAAATGTCGCCCACACTCCCCCAGTACGTACTTTATCATCTACTGCTAATTTGATTTCAACTTTGCGTTTATTTTTATTTTCTTGCTCAATGAATTCTTTTTGTTGTCTTTCAATATCTTCAATATAGGCCCTAGTTTGAACTTCATTTTTCTCTACCACTTTCTGGCTCTCTTCAATCGAAGGAACGTGGACTTCTTCTTTGGGGATTTGTAAGAGCTGAGTAGAATCATCTTTCTCAACAAGAATCCGAACCGGTATATCTCCTATCACAATTCCATCACTCTCTTTGAGTAAATATGTTTTTCCAGGATTAAGCTTTCCTCCATTCACAAATGTGCCTGAACGCGAGCCATAATCAACTAATGAAATCACATCATCTGAGACAGAAAATAAACAATGTTTGGAAGAAATATTTTTATCATCTTTGAAAATGATATCTCCAAGCTCGCTACCAATAACCAAGGGACGCGAAAGCGAATGCTTGGGCGAACCAGGAGGAGTATCAAATTTCAAAAAATAACGTTTACTCACTTATTCGACCACTTTTGTTGGCATAAGTTTTTTCGGACTTTCCGTAAACAAATAAAGTTTACACATCACCGAAGTGCTTGGAATAACACTAGTTTAGTTTAGCAGGTTTAATTAAATTGCCAAATATTTGTGCCTAATCAAAAAGACAATAGGTGAGCACCCCTATCGGGCATTACAATAATATTTAATTAAGAGAATTTAACGTTTTTGACCCAAATTACCGATAAAACGTTGATGGAGAATTAGACAAGGAAACCATTATGAAAAGACTTATAAAAAGTATCCTGGCCCAAGCTTTAAGTATGAACTTAATCCTCATGCCTACGATTGCCTCAGCTGATACCAAGTCTAGTAAAAAAAATAATACCTATAATAGTATTTTACAGGGCGTCAGTACCGCCAATCAAGCATTCAATCAATACCAAGGTATGACTCAGCAACTGCAACAACAAAGTATGGTCAATGCCCAACTTTTTGATCTTGTTCCTTCTGCCCATACCGAAGGATTTTTGGGGCGTCGTTGTCAAGTTTTACAAAGTAGAACAGACAGACCAGAACCCCAATTTTGTTCGGTTTATGACAACGCATCTTTTATGCACACTCAAAACTTAGTTAAAATTGCTAATCAAAATAAAAACGTTTTTGAAGTCTATCAAACTATGGACGCTCCAGGTTCTTCCCAAGGTCTAAGATGCATGAAAGATGGCCTCAAAGATATGGATACACTGCTTCAGCAAAGAATGAATAGCTTACAAGACATGCGTAATAATATCGCTGAAATGACAAGAAACTTTAAGTTCCAAGCTGACTTAGATAGAAAGAATATAGAAAAACTACAAAACCTAATTACAGGAAAAAATATTGATCCCAATGAACTTTCTGAGCTTTATAAATCCGCCTTCAGTGATAATGCTTGTAAGAGTGTTTTCCTAAATGATTCTGCTCTTAAAGATGCAGCCTCAGTTAAAGACGCAGCTGGTGGTAAGAGAGGTCTTGAAGGTATTTTAGGTTTTCTTGAAACTCAAGGTAAAGGCCCTATCCCAGGCTCTGGTGGTGGTGAGACCGGTAACCTGGCCCAATACTATATCACTAATCAAGGTGCTATTAGAAAAGACATCGAAAAAACAGTAAAAGAGTTTAGAAAATATGTTTCAAACAAAGGTGCTGTCTCCCTAGAATCAAACGGTGCATCTGACTTAGGTTTTTCTAATAAGTTTTCTTCAAGCTTCGGTATACAAGATCTTTCTGCTTTTCAAAATATTACTAAAAAGCATCACGGAATCTATGATTCTGAACGCACAAAACTGGCCCGTGAAGTGAAACAAATGGGACTTGACCCTGATATAACAAGAAAGTTAACTGATCCAGATGTGAATTTTAAACGTGAACTAGAAAAATGGAAAAATAGAGAATACACAGCCTGCTTAAACAACGTTATGTTTGGCAAAGATTCTCCTAACCTAGACTCAAGTGATTTAGCAGGATTTGTTAAAAAATTTAAATCATCTAACAATAGATTAAGTTCAAGTTCAACTCGTGGTAATGATTTGCGCGCTTATATGCAATCAGTTTTAGCTGATAATACCATTAGTCTGGCAGAGAGAGTTTCACGTATCAGTGATTATGTTGCTCGTAAAAACTATGGGGATATCTATTTCTTCTCTAGCTCAACTAGTGGAACTGTAGGTGACGCTTATAAAAGTGCCGATGATATAAAAAGTGGTAATATCAATAGCACTAAACAAATTCGATCCGTTTCAAATATTTTAACTAGCTACAAAGAAACTTGCGATCGCATCTACACCAGCAGAGAAAGAAGCGGCAGCAATTTCAGTTCAGCTCAAGTTTATGACAAGCTTCTCGATGTTCGTGATGGTTATAATAAAATTGCTCAAGACTACCAAACTAATGTTTCTAATGAAATGATCGAGAGCATGGTTAACTGTAAAGGTGTTCCCTCTCCAACTTCATGCTCTAAAAGCCAACTTAATATGAACTCTAATGGTTTTTGTCTTGGTAACGCCGTCACTTGCTCCGCTAATATCAAAGGTTGTGAGCGTAAGGCTGAAAAAATTATTCAACAGAAAGTAAAAGATAAAAACTTACTAGCAGCTCAGTACACCAAAAACTTCAAGAAATACACCAACGATCAATTCCAATTGTTTAAAGCAATGGAGAAACAAGTTAAAGATATGTCAGGGCTCTATACCCAATTCTTTACTTCTCCTCCACAAATGGCTTCAGCTGATTTTTCTGATTTAGATTTAACTATGCCGGTTGAAGTTTATGATAAAGATCTTGGTGTCCAGATATTAAGAGAAGAGGATATTAATAAATATCTAAAGAACCTAGACACAAAATATGCCCGTGTTATGGAACAAGTTGATGAGCATAATCAAAAAATGATTGCCATAGCGCAAGAACGCTACGAAGAAGTTGAAGCCAATATCAAAAGAGAAATCGCAGCCTGGCAAGAAATTGCTCAGCAATGTAATCAAGCTATGACTGCTTATCAAGGTCAAGTGGCTGAACAAAATAAAAAGATTGCGGAAAATAACCAAAAAGTGCAAGAAGATCAAGGTAAGTTTTGTGCGGTTTATGCGGGACTTCGCTCGACTTCAAATCCTGCTGCTGGTTGTGATGGAATGGTCGACGATCTTTACGAATATAGCACATCAGTATCAGCTTACTTGGGAGCAGCCGATAGAGAAAAAATTATTGCTTTTAGAGATTACTGTAACTCGTTTAATAATGAGTATGACAGAGGTTCTGAGGGGTCAGATTTATTTTATACAATACTAGATATGAACACATTGCGGGCAGAAAACGTTTGTAAAGAGCTGGATGGATTAATAACAAATAACGCTTTAGAAAAAAGATTTAAAAAAGCATGCCAAGAACCAGATAAAAATGAAAGTCAAAAAGAGCTTCAATTCTTTGTGGATATATATAAAACAGA
>CALFYV010000100.1 GCA_937952395.1 uncultured Bacteriovoracaceae bacterium
GAAAGAGATGCGCCTTACCCTTTTGCTCATTCTGACCACTATATTCTTGGCTTTTTTGACCGGTTATTATGCTTTATTTATTCAAGGAAGCTACAGTGTCAGTAATGAAGATATAGTAGAGATTCAAAAAATAAAGCGTAAATTTCAACAAAGATACAATCCACTCATTATCATCAATTTTAATTCTCTCTACTCTAGTCGCGAGCATCTTGAGTTGATACGTCCCCCATCTCAATTAAATACGAATTTAAGTTTAAATAAATCACTTTATTATTCGAACAAGGACTGTTTTAAGGATATTTACAATATTACAAACTCGGTTAACTTTGAAAAAGTAGTACTATGGGAAGAATTTAGATGCGGAAAAAGAGATTTATTGCCCAGAAATTTTTTTAACAATCCTCCATTTTTACATCCCTCAGGTAAAAGTTATGTCTATTTAGCTCATCTTTTGGCCAAATATCCTTACAAATCAAAGCGCTGGCTTGAGGACCATTTTCAATATATGCATGTAAGTGAATTCAAAGATCTAGAAGATAAGGTCGATATACCAGATTTTTACATTGTTTTAAAAAGCTTTGGAAACGAAGTTCTGCAAGGAATTATTAAAGGCGATAGTTCTTTGTTAAACTCCGAGTTTTATATTGAGAAAAATAAAGATGTTTTTGTTTTTTTTGATTTAGAGTACAAGGTTTATTCAGCTGCTGACTTTATCCAATTTGTTGAAAATACTCCTTATCATATTAGACCATTCAAAGCAGGTAAAAAATGTTTTTTTAAAGATGGAAGCCTCTGCTGGGATTACAACATGGGGCATGTTTTATCGCTCACAAGCAAACATAAAATCTTTCTTGTTCTTGCATCTTTACTTATTATTATTTTACTCATTTGCCTTTTATACAACAAACTCAAGGCTCAAAGAATGGAAGATAACAAGAGAAGACTTGCGCTTCAGGTTCTTACTCATGAATTTCGAACTCCTGTAACAAGCTTGGTTTTACTAGCTGAGGAAGCTCAGAAGAAATTTGAAAAATATGATGAAGAATCACAAGAGTTACTTTTGCGATTATCCTCTGAGATACACAGACTCTTTCGCTTGGTAGATGCGAGTAGAAACTATCTTAATTTTGATCAAGGTAAGAAGCTAGTAAACTTTAAACCAAAACAAATAAAATCAGTAAATGAGTTTATAAATTCTGTATTATCACCCTACATAGAACAAGTTAACTTTATTGGCCTAGAAAAAGATTGTTCATTTTATAGCGACGAATACTGGGTTAGTATTTGTTTAAAAAATTTAGTAGAAAATGCAATAAATCATGGAGCAAAACCGATTTTGGTAAAACTTGAATCTACTGATAATATGCTCAAAGTTATTGTTGAGGATCAGGGAGTCTGTGACTTTGATAATCTAGAAGAACTCACGGGAGAATTTATCAAGGGAAGCAAGAGTCAAGGCACTGGATTAGGTCTGAATATTGTTAAGAAAGTTTTGCATGACATGAAAGCGGATTTGTTTTTTAAGCAATCACCAACAACGTTTACAATGGTTTTACGGGAGATTAAATGAATAAATTATTATTAGTTGAAGATGATGAGAACTTAGGATTGAGCCTTAAGAAATTTCTTGAAAGTGAAGGGTATCAAGTTTCCCACGCCAAATCTCTAGAAGAAGCTGAATCAAAGTATAATGAATCTATCGAACTGGTCATTCTTGATTGGATGTTGCCAGACGGTCAAGGCATCGATTATTTAAAAAAAATGAGAAATGAAAATATATCAATTCCTTTTATCATGTTGACCGCAAGGAATGAACTTATTGATAAAGTATTAGGGTTGGAGACTGGGGCCAATGATTATATAACTAAACCATTTGAGCCAAGAGAGTTAGTTGCACGTCTAAGAGTTCAGCTGAGGACAAAATCTACGGGTAAACAAGAGCAGCTAATTCATAGAAAGGAATTAAGTATTAATTTAGAAACAAGAGATATTATATATAAAGAGCAAAATGTTAGTTTGACAAAAATGGAATATGATCTTTTAATTCTTTTAGCAGCAAATCCTGGTAGAGCATTTTCTAGAGAAGAGCTTCTTAATAAAGTTTGGGGTTTTGAAAATTACCCATCTACTCGTACTGTTGATACTCACATTCTCCAGCTGAGGCAAAAATTCGATGATGAAATGTTTGAGACTGTTCGTAGTGTGGGGTATCGATTTAATAAGCTGTTTTCTTAATTAAGCGGCATTTTTTGTATTTAGTTTTTGATAAAAGATATCAATTTCTTCTTGTTTTTCAGGATGAGTGTCGATTATTTTTTGATATATTTCATCAGCTTTGTCTGAATGTTGATTTTTCAAATAACATTTTAATAATACTTTTAAGCATTGATAATTATCACAACCATCATTAATGAGCTCAACTCCCTTTTGCACAATTTTGTCATTACTTTCCGTTTCCGATTGAATCAAAAATTCTGAAATGCTATAATCTTGAGTCATTTTTTCATCGCTATCAAAGCGAGTAAGAACTTTTTGTGCCTCTTCAATCATCTTGTATTCAATTAGAGATTCAATCATTGCTCGATAAAACTTTGTTTCACCAGCAGAAGAGACAGCAATTTTATTAAATACGGTCAGAGCTTCATCGAATTGCTCATTAGATAAATAATATTTTCCTGTGACGTAGAGGCCAGCACAGATATAACGGATAGTTTGCTTTTCTCTCATTTCTAAAGATTTGAAAATTTCATAATAATAATTCATGTCTTGATAATTTTTAGTCATAACAGCGAGACGAACGATGCTGTTTAATCTATCAGGATTCGCAGGGAAATATTTTGCAATATTTTTAACAACTTCATAGGCTTCATCGTACTTCTTATCGTTAAAATACAAATCGTAAAGTCCTACCTGGCATTTGTAATGTATTTTGTTGATATTGACTCCATCTTGATAACTATTTTCTGCACCTTCCATGAATTTTTTAATATAGTTAACTTGGCCAATATAAAAATAAGCTAGACTAGGCTTTTTATTGAGTTCTTTGGCTTCTTCGAATATAGCAGAAGCTTCATCAAGTTTATTTTCAAATAATAGTTTTTTTCCTTCCTCAATTTTCTTCATATAATCGCTGGGATGCAGTTTAGTAAGATAAGCGCTTATTAAACCTTGTGTCAGGGTTTCCATTGTATAAGGTTTGATAATAAAAGAGTCAACATCCTCTTCGGCAGCTTTTGCAACTGCAGATTGTGATACATTAGAGGTTATAAGAACCAAAACAGCACTATTACTTTCAACTGTATTCATTTCTCTATACTTTCTAAACAAATCAAATCCCGAGCCATCACCAAGATGATAATCAGAAAGAATAATTGCTGGCTTCACAGAGTCGAGTGCCTCGATGGCCTCTTGGTATCTGCCATATAAATGAACATTGATCATTTTTGCATCATAGTCAGATAAAGTTTTTGCCAGACGCTTTCGAGACGCAGAGGAGCGATCAACAATCATAATTTTGTTTTTTAGCAAGAAGTCTTTGAATAATTTTTCTTTGTCTTTATTACTCATTTGCTGCTTTTATAAAATTCAAGGCTTGTTCTTGCTTTTTTGCAAGATCAATTAATATTTTATTCCATTTTGCCTTACAAGAAGCATCCAATTGTATGTATGTGATATAAAAACCTTCATCTTCATCTTTGTTAGCTTCTTTGACTATACCGCTTAATTGAATTGGTTCTGGTCGATTTAAAAAATTTTGAATCGCAAATTCGCAGGTTTGGTTAATGATCAATTTCTCGCTTAAGGCGCATATAATCCCATCGTTCATGAGTTCTAAAAACTCAGCATTATATTTTCTATCTAGGCTACTGATTTCTAATGAAAGAGGATTCTCATATAACTCTTTTTCATTTTTTGAAATATCAAATAAAACTTCTAATTTATTATGATCAAGCAATAATTCATCATCAATGTCTTTTGAAGATGAAATGATGACGACATTCTCGTTATTTTTATTTTCTTTTTTGTTAATAATAACCCGAGTATTGACGACTAAGTATTTGGGTATTTCCTTGTTGATTAATTTGCAATAGCGATTAATTTTAAATTTGAAATTTTTAGGCATTGTAAATTCAGCAAAAATGACTTCTATTGAATTTTGCTGAATACACCTCATCGCTTCATTAAGGTCTTCTGCTAAAAACGTTTTCGCTTCTTTTTCTTTCTCAAGAAATTTCTTTAAATCCTTAGACTGGATAGGGCTGTCATTTATAATTAGAATTTTTTTGCCCTGAAGCTTGCTCATTACTCACCTTCTTCATTTCAATAACTTATCGTCTTATTGAGCAAGAAATATGAGCCAAAATATTGGAATCTAAGCCGCTCTTCCTTGTTGGGGATGAGGTCTTTTTCGGCTTTTTCGACTGATTTGTTTAATCAAGTATTTAGGAAACGAAAACAAACTTATGCTCGCCACCTGAAGAACTTCATCGCCTTCATCAAAATTCATGATGTTTTTATAGTAATCGGTGACTTCTTGTTCTCTATGGTAGTAGCGGCTATCGTCAGCTCTTTTTTGGAAAACGGTACCTTTTACACTTTGTTTAAATACAAATTTCTTTTCATCAAATACCGAATCAGCATTTATGGCAATAGGTTCACGGTATAGTTGATTGATTTTCTTGGCTATTTCTAGTTGCTTCTCACTAGGGCGACTTTCGCCAAATGGAGAAGGATAAACATTATCAAAATTAAGAGCAATATTTCCCAAAGAAGATATGACACAAGCACAGTTGGTTACCCAAAGCTTGGTAAAAATACTATTTCTTAACATATATTGAACGATAAGCTTGCTCATAAGCTTATGGGTCATTCCACCACGTCTGGCGCTGGGAATAACACAAGTTAAACCTAGGTGAAGAATTCCTCTTTCAATGATAAGCGAAGATGAGAAGCCAACCGCCTTACCTTGAGCATCTCTGGCGATGATAAGAGTAATTTTCTTTAATTCTTCTCTTTGCCCTGTAAGCACTTGATAAAGAGGAATTTCATCAAAGCATTCACTTGCTACTTTCTTTAGCTCGTCTACATAATAAGCAAGCTTATTATCTGACCAAAAATGACCTGGTCTTTCAAAAAACTCAAATGAATATTTATTTTTTTTCATCAATGACCCCTGGTTAAGAAGTTATTTTTACCAATTTTATTTCTTTTGTATCACCTATCTAACGGGGTTTTATTGATAAAAGCTAATTTATTGACTATTTGTCGGCAAAATATGCAGGTTAAAAATTTTTTAACCTGCATATTGCTGCTTCAAGAAAGAAGGCGTTTTAAGCAAAAAAGAAAAAAAGTGAGGGCAATAAAGCTAATATCCATATTACCTATAGTGTTAAGTAGGATCTAACTTCATCTAAGTTACATGGTGTTAGGCTCAAAATTTCCAAAAGATCCAAGGCCATTTCAGAAGCCACCAAGGGCTCCACAGAGTAGCGCGAGAGAAATTCATTGGTGATGTTTCTGACAAATTCATCTTCAGATAAAACGTTGGAAAAAGAAAAGTGTGTGTGTGTTCCATTCATTAAGTCCTCCTTGACTCGAAAATTAATAATGGCGAATTAAACCAACTAATACTCCCTTTATTTCAAAAGATTCCTCTTGAATGATAAAAGGTTTCATACTGGGATTGGCAGGATGTAATTCTATGTGGTGTTTTTTTTGATAGTATTTCTTAACAGTTGCTTCATTATCTATCGCTGCAACAACGGTCTGGCCATTGGAAGCTTGGTTTTGTTTTTTAACGATAATGGTATCTCCATCAAAAATTCCATCATCGATCATAGACTGACCTTCAACAATGAGAGCAAAAAACTGGCCATTTTTAACTAGAGATCGAGGCACACTAATGCTTTCGTTGTATTCCATCGCTTCTATGGGGGCACCAGCGGCGACTCGACCCATAAGAGGTATTTCGATGGTTGTTTCCTGGGTATTTGCTGGTTGTAAACCTCTGACAGCATTAGAGTCGTTAACCAGATAACCTGCGCTAGTCAGGTATTTAATATAATCTTGAACAGAGCCTAAGGATTTAAATCCGAAATAATCTTTGATTTCAGCTTGAGTCGGAGCATAGTCATTCTCGCTAATATAGTTAACTATAAAATCATAAACTTGCTTTTGTTTTTTTGTTAGTGACATCGTATCTCCTTACGTATCTTATCCGTATATAAAAATATAACCGTAAATTTTCCGTAGAACAAGGAAAAAGATATTTTTTTATTTAACACGATGTGAAAAGTATAACTAATCGATTAGAATCAACTTAATGCAAGAATTGAAGAGGCCTTTTATTTTATATGATGCGCAGTGTACACTTTGTTTACGCTTTAAGCAGGCACTGGAGATTTTAGATAAAAATGATATTTACTCTTTTTATGATTTGCATCAGCCTGAAATTTATGAACAATTAACTTTTTTAAATTTTGAAGACTGCCATAATAAAGTACATTTAGTTGAAAGCGATAATTCCGTTTATGTCGGCAAAGATGCTATTGCTCAATTGATGAAGAATTTACCAGGGGTCTCAAAATTAGTGTGGTTACTTGAATCCCAAATGGGTCAAAAGTCTCTGGAAGTATTTTATGAAAGTATTGATAAGTTTAGAAAAAGTAAATATTCGTGTCCCAAATGCAAGAGGTGAAAATGAAAGTAACAGGATTTGACTTAAGAAAATCGACTCATGAAAGTGCTGTGGCATTTGGTCGGGTAATTTTAGATAACGTTCTTCAAGTCGAGGTATCTATTAAAGATGGAAAAAATGGTTTGTTTGTTTCTTTTCCAAGTAAAAAAGGAAAGGATAATAAATGGTACCAACAGGTAAAAATTATCGACCGAGCAGTAAGTGATGCGATTCAAGAACAGATTATATATTACTACGAAAATAATATTAAAAACCTTTAATTTCATCTGTTATAATATTTATAAATGACAAAAATAATAAAGCTAATTATTCTGTGTTTTTTATTTTTTTACGTGCTTAATCCGGGTGCAGGAATTTTTGAAGCTATTCCTGATAATCTTCCATGGATCGGAAACTTGGACGAAGCTGCCGCGGTGGCTTTTGCAATACATATAATAAGGTCTTTCAAACAACCCAAGGAGGGAATATGAAATTAAAAATGCTACCATTGCTTTTTGCTCTTACTTTAACAACTGGTTCATGCTCAATGTTTGGTTGCAAAAAATGTTGTAAGTCTAAAGAAAGCCAAACTTGCAAGAAATGTGGTGATTCAAATTGTAAAGATGGAAAGTGTAAAGTTAAGAAAAAAGCTTAATGACCGTATTTATTACCGTTTTGTCAGTGGCATTTTTGGCATTGACACAGACTTTAATGATCCGCTTAACCCACGAGAGCTGGAATTACCCCCAGCTCTCATGGGTTACTTTTTTTGTTTGCACTGTTCTTTCGCTTTTTATAAAGAGACAAAAAATATCATTTAAATCATTCGAAGTTTCATTTTATTTCTGTTTGGCTTTATTATGTTTTTTTAAACTTTATATTCAGAACACCTCCCTGGCGATGATTTTGATTTTTACATTTCCCATTTTTCTTATTTTCTATTCGTTAATTAAAGAAAGAAAGTATGCTAGTTGGACGGTTTTTTTTATTGGACTGCAAACTCTATTAGGACTTATCATTTTGCATGGACAAGCCTATGTTTTTCTTGGAATGCAGCAAATTGTGTTAGGGCTCGTTAGTTCAATTTTTATGACAATTTTTTATTTAAGAACTTCTGCAGTTATCAAGCAAAATCATTTTTCATTTTTCGGATTTTTTCTTAATTCAACACTATTAAGTTTTTGTTTCATTTTGTTTGAAAAGCAAATAATTTTTCCTTCTCAGATTTTGATAAAAGAAGTTTTTATCTTATCTGTTTCTATTCCGATTGGTATTTGGGGAGCTTTCTATGTTTTCTTTCGTTATTTGCAGACTTGGGAAAGTATAGATATGGCCTTTGCCTATTTTCTTCTTCCTTTTTTCCATTTAGTCTTTTATCAAATTTTCTATAGCCATTTTCCGTTATCATCTAAAGACTTGATCGGTTCATTGGCGGTATGTGCGGGACCAATTCTCTATTATGTGGGCCTAAGTACTGAAAAAAAAGCCCTAATGCTTGGCGCAAAGCTTGATTAAAGCAGATTTTTAGAATACAAGTTATTACATATGGCAAAACAAGATTTAATTGAAGCAGAAGGTGTAATCAGCGAAGTAGCAAGTCATGGCAATTTTAAAGTTAGATTAGATCAAGGCCCTGAAATAACTGCGAAACTTTCTGGTAAAATGAGAAAATTTTTTATTAAAGTAGTTCAAGGCGATCGAGTCACGGTTGGAATCTCTCCTTATGATAAGTCTCACGGACTTATCATGTTCAGACACAAGGGTGGAAAAAAACCAGGTGAAGTCGAAGGCAAGTAAAGCCTTTCCTTCTATGATTTTTTCATCTCACCCCTTAGAATAGATCTATGGGTAAATTGAATTTTTATAATATGAAAAGCTTACGCTCAAGAGATTGGAGTCTAGCTCTATTTTTTTTGATTGGATTGGTTTTGTTGGTAAGTGGTTGCTTTTTAACCTACGGTTTTTTCTCAAGGCAAGTGACATTGAAAATTGATTTGGCCCAAAACGATCTTGATAACGTCGCAATCCAAATAATGATAGGAGAGAAAAATGATAAGTTGGTAGATGATATCATCAAGCTAACAGATTCATTTTTATATCAATACCAACATAAGAAGATAAAACAAGTAAACCAAAAAAGTAAAAAGTTATCATTTTTTTTAAAAGTACTATTTGAAGAAAGTGAAAAACCCAATGTATTTCAATATTTTAATTACTATAACATTTATATAAATTTAAATGAGCTTCAGAATTGCTTAAATGAAATTGCTATGGAGGAAGTTGATTGAAGGCATTGATTTCCTTTATTATCATTGGTCTTTCTACTTTCGCATCATTTCGGATTTATCAAATTAAATATAGTCATCAGCGAGCAGTTCTTAATGTTTCTCTGGAAAATGACATTGATTCGATGGATCCAGCAAAAGCATTCAACGATGAATCCTTAAAATTAATAGGCCAAGTTTATGAAACCCTTTATCAGTATCATTACTTGAAAAGACCCTATGAAGTGATTCCATTATTAGCCGACGGTATGCCAAAGATTTCTAAAAATGGTCTAAACTACACAATTAAAATTAAGCAAGGAATTCAATACCACCCTCATCCAGCTTTTAAAGGCAAAAGTCGATTTGTCACATCTTATGACTTTGTAAATCAAATTAAAAGACTAGCTTTTGAGCCAATAAAAAGTACGGGGAGTTGGTTGTTTAAAAATAGGTTAATTGGTTTTGAAGAGTATAGTCGAGAGGTTGGTAATAATTTCGAAAAAATGCTGAATACGAAACTAAAAGGAGTAGAAACACCAGACTCTACAACATTAATATTAAAATTTAGACGTAAAGAGACAATTATTTTAAATTTTTTGACCATGAATTTCATTGTCCCGATTCCTCAAGAAGTTATAGAGTTTGAAGAAAATAATTTAGATAATAAAATGATTGGAACGGGTCCGTATTTTCTTGATAAAATTGAGAAAAATAAATTTTTTCTCATTCGTTATCCTCAATATCGAAAAGACTTTTATCCTTCTGCCGGAGATCGTTATGCTAATTTAAAAGATTTAGTTAGCAGCTCGAATGAGCCGATACCTTTTGTTGATGAGATAGTTTTTAAAGTGATAGAGGATTCAGCAGATAGAATGAGAAAATTTATTGAAGAAGAGTTAGATTTCATAAACATTCCTAAAGAGTTTGTTGATAAATTTATTATTTCATTCGGTAAGTTACCACCAGAATATCAAGAAAAAGGAGTGCAGCTTAAGCATTTTACCAGTGTATCAAGTGATTGGATTAGCTTTAATATGAGAGATCCAATTTGGGGGAGAAATAAAAACCTTAGATGGGCTGTAGCTTATGCAATTGACTATGCTAAATATGTTAGCCTCATAACAAACGGTGCAAACTTAAGGGCCAACTCATTATATAATCCAGGAATTCCAGGATATGATCCAAGAAAAAAATTACCTTTTCATTACGACCTAGAGAAAGCTCGTGAATATATGCGCAAAGCAGGCTATCCCGAAGGCCAAGGTTTGGGAGAAGTAACTTACTCAACACGAAGTGATTCCGGGGTACACCTTTTAGTCGGTGATTTCCTTAAAGAGCAATTAGGAGAAATTGGAATCAAGGTAAAAGTTGAAGTTTTAAAGTTTTCAGAATTTCTTAGAAAGGGAAGAGCTGGAGAATTGCAATTATTTTTAGATCGATGGATCTATGACTATCCAGATGCAGAAAATCTTATTCAATTATTGACAACCAAAAACCACCCAGGAATTAATAAAAGTGGCTACTCTAATAAAGAAATAGATAAGTTGTATGAGTTTTATATCACAACTTCAAATGAAGAAGCTAAAGTTAAAACCATGGAAAAAATTGAAGAAATTATTCATCGAGATATGCCATGGATAATGTTAACTTATTACAGCTCGTATATACTTCATCATAGTAATATTAAGAATTATCGCAAATCAAGTTTTATAAGAAACCATTTGAAATATATTAAAAAAGTAGAGTGAGTCACAGAAAGATTTTATCAATTTTTGTTGTACTGAAATTCATTTGTGAATCAACTCCAAAAAGTTGACCTTGTTTCATTTCTTTCCAAATATTTTCGCCACTTAATGGCTCACTAGAAAATATAAGATGATTAACTTTTCCCTTTGAGACAGCATTTTCACAAATAGGTAGAAAGCGGGGGCAAGTTTCCCGCTCAGAGCACCTGGTTTTATAAGTGCTGTAGTAAAGAGATTGTCCGCCCTGAAATGCATACATAATTTCCCCATTGGTAATGACAAAAGTTAAAAAATTTTCAGAAGGTAGTGCCTTTTCATAAGAGCTTAATGGGCCAATAATATTTATGATTTCTTTGATAGCATTAGTAAGGATGTCTTTTATCACTTCACCATCAGTCAAAGAGCTTTCAAGTGGAATTTTCTCTGATATTTTGGTCAATAAGAAATGAAAAATAGTTTCACTGTCGGTTTCTCCAAGTGTAAAACGTTTAATATCAGGATTGATGGATTTTTCGAAAATCGGTTTTAGTTTCTCATAGTTTTTTATGTTTCCATTATGAGCAAACACCCATTGACCGTATTGAAATGGATGGGCATTGAGAAGTGAAACTTCTCCTTGCGTTGCTTTACGAATATGAGCAACAACAGTTTGCGAGGAGACAATACCGGAAATTTGTTTGAAAAGTTTGTCTTGTAGGGCTGATTTCATTGACTTGATGACATGAGGAGTTCTGTTGATATAGTACGCGACCCCCCAACCATCAGGATGGAGCTCTCCCTGTGATATAAGTGCATTATCTGCACTTACAAGACTCTTGTGAACTTGGCTGAATAATACTGAACGGAATCCAAAAATTCTACACATAAATGATGACCAACCTAAAAGCGAAATGGAAATTCTATTCCAATCATAAATCCTCTTTCGTTTATATCTAACACTTCTGTATCGAGGCTTACATCGGTTAGCTCTATCATTGCTCCGAGACTAACACGCACTTTTTCAGAAACATTTTTTTTGATTTTCAATTCAAATTTTTTATCTAGTCCAAAGCCTTTGTCCCTCGGATTGGATGTTGTAGCATCTTGGCTAATTTTAAAAATTGGGGCGAAGGTAAATGCTCCTACTAAAATATAATCTTCCCAGTGGATATCCAACTCCATTTTTATTGGTAAGGAATATAATCGGTAATTTTCTAAAGTCGTATTTGTATTAATTAAAAAATAACGTATTTTACCACCAAATCCGAAACGCAAATCATAGCGAAAACTCGGAGAGAACTTAATCAACCTAAATTCGCTGGATAAAAGGTATTCCCGGTTTCTGCCTTTAAACTCATTACCACTACTATCGCTATATTGATTAGTGAATTCTTTGCCATTTAGTTGTAATCCCCAACTTCGACCTTCAGGCCAATATTCAATATTAAGAGTTGGGCTAACGTCATCTCTCTCGTTGCGTTGAAAATAGCTATAGGAATTTGGAGCTGTAGCTTTCATTGTTCTTTGCTCAAGCTCTAGTCCTATGAATAAGTTTGGCAACCGTTTGGCTCGTTTAATTGTAACGTCTCTTGGTGAGTAGTCTTTTACTTCGTAACGGCCAATGAGCTCTTCACCACCATTTTTGACTTCATGGACCACAAACTGGTTGGCATTTGAAGTTTCGAGTATTATCCCATGTATTTTTTTTCTGGTAGCAGAATCGAGGTCTTTAAATACAATTGAGCCAACAAGATTTTGTTGGTCGGTGTATTGAATTTTTACTTCTTTAAATTGGTCAAGAGCAGGAAGTGAATAATCAGATTTATGTGTATGGAAAATTTGTGCCAAAGAATTGTTGGAAAAATAAATCTCCAACTTTTTACTTTCAAAGGCTATATGAGGAGGTGCTTGACGTATAATTAACTCTGATAATTCATCGCGATAATCATCGGTAAAAAATAATGAGGCATCACCATTCCAGTATTTTAAGGATATTTCTTGTGGCCAATCATCAGGAGCTAAAAATTTACTTGAATTTTTTTGAGTGGTGCAAAGATAGAAAGAATCCTTTGATCCTGAAAAACCACAATCAGCATTTGATGATTCGACCAGATCTTTGAGTTCTTTTTGCCTTAGTAGTTCTTTCATAACTTGCTTCGTCTTTCCATTGATGACTAAATAAGTTCCTGATTTTTGCTCTTTTAATTTAATTTTTTCTATTAAAGATGGATCGTAATAAAGAATTTTCCCGGGAAGACCAAAGTAAATGAAATCAGGTAGCGTTGTTTTAACAAGAGCTTGTTTTAAAAAATTATTCTGGACGTTTAAAAAGGATATCTGGGTGTCTTTATAAATGAAATTAATATTTTTTTCAAGGTTAATATTCTTAAATACGTCTTGCCATTTAGTTGAGGGTATATAGTCTCTTAACTCAGGTCCTTTATAGAGAAACTCACATTTTATTTCTTGGCATATATCTTTTGCTAATTCGTCACTGTAAATTTCTGGAAAGTCGATAGCACTAAAACGTATTTGAACTCGCTTATCTATTCCTAAATAGTAATCTGATTGGAAAACCTTAGATAAAGGATTGTTCGTAGTAGAGGGAAATTTTGCATTTTTTATTTGGCTTTCTACTATATCAACGATTTTGTCTTCATATTGGCGAGAGGCTTCATTTAAAAATTGAATCTTTCCGATAATCGTTGATTCATCAGTGATAAAAAATTCATAGCTTAAAGCTTTGAAAGAGTAAAAAAAGAGATAAATAAGAAAAATTTTGGACAAATGAATACTCAACTAATAAGCTCCCTTTTTATTAAGATATAACTTAATTATAACGAATTTATTTTATGGCGCTCATTAAAGAGAATTTTTTGCTCAGGGATATCACCATAAAAGATAACCCGGATATGGCGAAGCTGATTCGAACCGTTATGCCTGAATTTGGGGCCATGGGTTGTGGTTTTGCCAGCGAAGATCATGAGGTTGACTGCTTATTTGAATCTTATCAAGGGCAAGGAAAGCTATTTAAAGTGATTACTTATGAAGAGAAGCTGGTGGGAGGTGGTGGTATAGGTCCGCTACTGAATGGGGCTGAAGACACCTGTGAGTTAAAGAAAATGTATTTCTATCCAGAGTTCAGAGGCTTTGGCCAGGGTAGGGAGTTATTATCTCAACTATTGGCCTTTGCTAAAAAACATTATATAAATTGTTATCTTGAAACTTTAAATAGAATGAATAATGCCATATTCTTGTATGAGAAGTTTGGTTTTCAAAAATTAGAAAAACCAAAAGGAAATACAGGGCATCATGGTTGCGATACGTGGTATTTTAAAAAGCTTTAATCTATTTATTTGGGTTGTTATTTTTGTTTCTTGCCAATTAGAGTTAAAAACACATTCAGCGCCTTCTTCTGAAAAGAAAATTTATACTGATTTTCTATCAATCTTGAACATAAAAAACGTTAAAAAAATTGATCTGGGCTTTTCATCTGATGGAAATATGCAAGAAAGTTATCATAGTTTAAACTATGATAATTTAAAATTCCCATTCGAACTCTATCAACTTTTAGCACGAGAGCAACAATTAAGTTTCGAAATGAAAGTTTATTTGAATTCGAATAAAGAGTTAATGGTGCCTACCTTAATATTGCTTTCAGAGGACGGGCAAAAATTCCCCATGAAGAGTTCATTTTTTTATATTGAAAATGAAGGAAGTGAGAAAGCTTTTTTACATACCAAGTGGATTGCAAAGATTAGTGATAAAGCAAAATACTTTCTGATGGTTATCAGTGATAGTTCTGAAGATGGTAAGAAAATACAATCTGGTATTACCAGTTATTTTTCTCCCACCTATTTTAACTTTACAGATCATTATAAAGTGGTTTCTTTTGCGAAATATAATATTAAAGTTGATTTAGAGTGAGGTCTTATGAGTAAGAAGGTCGCTGTTTTAGGTGGGGCAAGAATTCCCTTTTGTCGCTCGATGACAAATTATACGGATGTTTCTAATTCAGAATTATTAACGGCAGCACTAAGTGCTTTAAAAGCCAAATATAAATTAGAAGAAAATCAAATTGGTGAAGTTATGGCTGGAGCTGTTCTTAAACGCAGCAGAGATTTTTCTCTGGCCCGTGTGAGTTCTATCAATGCAGGAATTGGCTTTGAGGTACCAGCGATTGATATTCAGCATGCTTGTGGGACGAGCTTGCAGGCAGCAATTTTATTAGCGGGAAAAATTTCCGCGGGAGTTATTGATAGTGCGATCGCAGCTGGAGTTGATACGAGCAGTGATATACCTATAGAATTTAAAAAAAGCTTTTCTAATAATTTAGTTAAAATGGCAAAAGCTAAAACAATTAGAAAACGTCTGCAATTTCTCAGCGGGTTGATAAAGCCAAGTCAATTTTTACCAAGTATTCCTTCGGTCAAGGAACCACAGACGGGAAAGAGTATGGGAGAGCATTGCGAGCTAATGGTACAAGAATGGAAAATTACGAGAGAAGATCAAGATAAACTGGCCTATGAAAGTCATCAAAAGGCAGCGAAAGCATATAGTGAAGGCTTTTTTGAAGATCAAGTTTTTGAATTTAAAGACTGCAAGTCTGATAATAATGTCAGGGCTAACACGAGTTTAGAAAAAATGGCCAAGCTTTCTCCTGCTTTTGAGAAAAGTTCAAAAGGAACATTAACTGCTGCCAATAGTTCTCCTTTAACTGATGGTGCAGCTGCGGTTCTATTAGCGAGTGATACTTATGCTAAGAAGCATGGTTACGAGGTTCATGCTTATTTAGTTCATCATGAAACTGCAGCTGTTGATTTTGTGAATAAAGAAGGGCTCTTGATGGCCCCCGCTTACGCT
>CALFYV010000101.1 GCA_937952395.1 uncultured Bacteriovoracaceae bacterium
CCAAATTCTTTTCGAGGAACTCGTAAGAAATAATCTCTACCAAAAATGTTGGCAGGCCTTTACTGTTTTTCTTCCAGTGAAAACTGTGGGAGTTAAAGGAGATGCCAGGGCCTATGAAGATGTTATTTGCCTAAGAATTGTTAATAGCGTTGATGGGATGACAGCTACCTGGAGTGACTTTTCTCATGAGTTTCTCTCACATGTATCTTCACGAATTACCAATGAAGTTCCAGGTATTACGAGAGTTGTCTATGACATAACCTCTAAACCACCTGGAACTATTGAGTGGGAATAAGTTTTGAAATACCGCCCGGAAATTGACGGTCTACGTGCATTGGCAGTTATCGCTGTTATCTTATTTCATGCAGGCTTTAAATTTATTAGCGGTGGTTTTGTAGGCGTAGACATTTTTTTTGTTATTAGTGGTTTTTTGATCACCACGATTCTTATCCAAGACATCGAAGACAAGCGCATGAGTCTTGCTCACTTTTATGAGCGCCGTGCTCGGCGGATTCTACCAGCACTTTTCTTTGTGATGATTTGTTGTCTTCCTTTTGCTTGGATGTGGATGCTTCCGAGTCAAATCGAAAACTTTTCTCAAAGCCTTATAGCGAGTAGTTTATTTGTCTCAAACATCTTTTTTTCTAAGCAAGGTGGCTATTTTTCTGCTCCAACTGAAGAGATGCCCTTACATCATATTTGGAGCTTAGCGGTTGAAGAGCAGTTTTATATCATTTTTCCTCTTTTTTTTATTTTGTTTTGGCGCTTTGGAAAAAAACGCCCCTTTTGGATCATCGTTTTTATTGCGACGCTTAGCTTGCTTTTAAGTGAGTGGGGCACCACAAATTTTTATTTTACACATACTCGAGTTTGGGAGTTACTTGCAGGGTCAGTATCTGCTTTTATTGCTCAAAAACATGGTATTGGGAAGAATAACCTCCTAGCTTCTTTAGGTTTTATTGCTATCTTTTTTTCATTTTTTTACTTCGATAACAAAACGCCATTTCCTAGTTTTTACACATTGATCCCGATTACAGGTACGGCCCTTATTATTCTTTTCGCCCATGAGAAAACATTCATAGCAAAATTTTTGAATCATAGGCTATTAGTTGGGATAGGGCTCATTAGTTATAGTGCTTACTTATGGCATCAGCCCATTTTTGCTTTTGCTAAAATACGATTTCCCTCAGAATTAACCCCCGTACGTATGGCTCTGTTGTCTATTTTTTCAATTGTGTTAGCAAGTTTGAGTTGGAAATTTGTGGAGCAACCTTTTAGAAAAGCTGAAGGAGTATTTAAAAAAAGAAAAACAATTTTTATGGTAAGCCTCGTGGCCATTATAATTATGTGTTTACTTGGTTTTTATGGAATATCGAAAAAGGGTTTGATTAAAGAATATTCACCGAGGGTTATTGAAATTCTTAATTTTGCAAAAGCAATCAACGGCCAAAGCGAAAGAGAGTTTTGGGGAGCAAACGATAGCTGTTATTTGATCCAAGGTGAGTCTGAGCAATTTAAAATGAATGGTTGTTTGAATATGAAGTATGCAAACAGACCGAGTGTGATGTTAATTGGTGAATCACACGCGGGTTATTTAAGCTTAGCTCTAAAACCATGGCTTGAGGATTATCAAGTAAATTTAATACAGATTTCAGCATCTCATTGTGCACCTTTAGGTAAAGCGACTGATAATCGTTGTAAAGAAATTCATGAACTGATTTTTGATACAGCCAAAAAGATGAGACCAAATATCATCATAGAATTTCATACAGTAAGCTCAGAAAGTTATTCTGATAGTAAATTATCTTATCTCTCAGAGTATTCAAAAAATTTAATTAAGCTGAAAACGTTATCAGATAAGGTTTTAATTTTGGGTCAAATTCCAGGCTACCGACCGAGTTTATCCCAACTTTATGTCACCCATGGGCTAGAAGAAAAACTTGAAAGCCTACCTTTACGACTTGTTGATCCACCAACAATTCATAGTGAGCAAGAACGACGAAAGACTATTAACGAGCTCGGCTCAAAGATTGAATACGTCTCTTTCTTTGATTATCTGTGCGATCAAGAAAGCTGTAGAGTCCTGGTTGGGCCAGTTCTTCCAGAGGGGTTGATTGTTTGGGACTACGGCCATCTATCTAAAAGTGGAGCTGAGTATGTCTTAGAAGGGCTTTTGTATCCACGAATCCAAGATTTATTGCTAAAAAAGCCAAGTAAATAAATTTAACTGACTCTAATACAACTATGCGTTGAAAAAAAATATCTTATCTTATCTCTTTTATCTAAAATGCACCGAGTCAGCTTTTACAAAAGTTCTCTCCCATGCGATATACTTAGACAATAATGAGCTTGAAACACACACACCCAGAGAGCTTTGTTCACTTACATTTGCACACCCAATATTCACTATTGGATGGGGCGATTCGTTTAGATGATCTTTTTAAAAGATGCCAAGAAGTAGGAATGCCAGCTGTTGCCAGTACTGATCATGGAAACATGTTTGGGGCCATTGATTTTTATACCAAGGCCAAAAAATATGGCATCAAGCCTTTAATTGGAAGTGAAATTTATTTTACTCCAGGATCCCGTTTTGATCGCAGAGCTACACAAAAATCAAAAACATTGGATTCACAAGATGAGATGGAGTCGCGCCACCAGATTCACCATTTAGTTCTTATTTGTAAAAACATGACTGGTTACCGCAATCTTTGCATGCTTTTATCTAAGGCTTATCTCGAGGGATTTTATTATAAGCCAAGAGTGGATATTGATTTACTAAAAGAATTCTCTGAAGGACTTGTAGCAACCACAGCATGCCTTAAGGGTGAAGTGGCTTATAACTTTTTTTCTGGAACTGATGAGAAAGCTCATTCGGCTATTCACCGTTTACACGATATTTTTGGTGAGGATTTTTATTTAGAAATTCAAGAAAATGGCTTGGAAGAGCAAGCTCTTGTAAACAAAAAAATTATTCCTTATGCTAAAGAGCATAATATGAAAATAGTGGCGACTAATGATGCTCACTATCTAACTCGTGAAGATGCTGCCGCTCAGGAAGTACTGCTTTGTGTTCAAACAGGTAAAACCTTTCAAGACGAAAAGAGGATGAAACTCACTACAAATGAGTTTTACGTTAAGACTCCACAAGAGATGCGAGAGGCTTTTGCTTATATTCCTGAAGCTTGTGATAATACTTTAGAAATTGCCGATAAATGTAATCTTGAATTTAATTGGAATGATGAGAATGGTAATCCGGTTTATCACTTACCCGATTTCCCAATCGATACAGGAGAAACAGTTAAAGAGTTTTTCACGAGACTGTCCAATGAAGGATTACAAAAACGTTTCGCGGGACCTCATTTTAGAAAAATTATTACCCAAGACAATTGGGAGAGTGAGCTTAAAGCTGAATATCAAAGTCGTCTCGATAATGAAATCGAAATGATTGAGAGAATGGGCTTTGCAGGGTATTTCTTAATCGTTGCTGATTTCATTAAGTTCGCTAAAGATAATAATATTCCTGTTGGACCGGGAAGAGGTTCTGGAGCAGGCTCACTTGTAGCTTACGCTTTAGACATTACAAATATTAACCCTATTCCTTTTCATTTACTTTTTGAAAGATTTATTAATCCAGAGAGAATTTCTTTACCAGATTTTGATGTGGATTTTTGCCAAGAAAGAAGACAGGAAGTTATCGACTATGTAACTCGTAAATATGGAGCCGAAAGAGTTGGACAGATTATTACTTTTGGAAAACTTCAAGCCAAAGCGGTTATTCGAGATGTTTGCCGGGTATTCGGACTTCCTTATTCAGAGGCGGATTATTTGGCCAAGCTGATTCCTGATGAATTAGGTATTACACTTAAGCGCGCTTTAGAAGTGGAGCCGAAGTTAAATGAGATGATGGAAGCTGATGCTAAGATAAAACGCATCTTGGAAATTTCTCAACGCCTTGAAGGATTACTTCGACATGCCTCAATTCACGCCGCCGGTGTTATTATTACCAATGAGCCGCTCGTTCATTACTGTCCACTTTATAAAGGTAAAGAGGGCGAACAAGTTGTTCAATTTGATAAGGATTTTTCAGAAAAAATCGGCTTAGTTAAATTTGATTTCTTAGGTTTAAAAACACTGACGGTTATTCAAAATGCGGTGAATTTTATTCGTCGTGATAGTGATGCCAATTTTGATATTGAAGCCATTGATATGGATGATATGGCCGTTTATAAAATGATCTCTAAAGGTGATACCACTGGAGTTTTTCAGCTAGAGTCAGCCGGAATGAAAGATCTTTGTAAAAGACTTCGTCCAGATAACTTAGACGATGTTTCTGTTGTTAATGCTCTTTATCGCCCAGGTCCGTTGGGTTCAGGTATGGTGGATGACTTTATTGAAATTAAGCATGGACGCAAAGAAATCACTTACCCATTTCCTCAATTAGAATCTATTTTAAAAGACACTTATGGGGTTATTGTTTACCAAGAACAGGTTATGAATATCGCCAGAATTGTTGCCAATTACACTCTTGGACAAGCGGATATGCTCAGACGTGCCATGGGAAAAAAGAAAGCAGATGAGATGGCCCATCACCGCCAAATTTTCTTAGAGGGCGCTAAAAGTAATAATCTAGATTTGAATAAAGCAGCAGAACTTTACGACTTGATGGCCAAGTTTGCAGAGTACGGCTTTAATAAATCTCATGCCGTTGCTTACGGAGTGATTGCTTATCAGACGGCTTTTTTAAAGCATTACTACGCACCTGCATTTTTTGCTGCCCTTTTAAGTACTGAAATAAACAACACAGATAAAGTGACCAATATCATTAGTGATGCTAAAAAACATGATATCCAAATTTTACCACCTGATATTAACGAGTCACTTTGGCTCTTTAACGTTCTTGGTAATAAGATCCGTTTTGGTATGGGAGCTGTTAAAAATGTTGGTCAAGGTGCTGTTGAAGAGCTAATTCGAGAAAGAGAAGCTAACGGGGCGTTTAAAAGTTTTATAGATTTTTGCGAAAGAGTAAATTTAAAAGCTATTAATAAGCGAGTGCTTGAATCTTTAATTAAAGTTGGAGCATTTGATAATTGTGAAAAGTTAAATCGTAAAACCTTGTTAGAAAACTTAGAGTTGATTGTCAGTTACGCACAGAAAAAGCAATTAGAAAAAGAGCAAGGGCAATCCAATTTATTTGATTTAACAGAGATGGCACAAGATGAAACAACAGAAGAAATGCTAACTATTTCCGAAGTTGCTGGGTTTGATGAGAAGGAAAAACTTCATTACGAATATGCTTTGATGGGAATTTATGTTTCAGGTCACCCACTGGATCGGGTTAGTGATGTAATGAAGCAATTAGCTTCTATGGAGATCAACCGAGTTCATCAAGTGGAGGGCAAGGGCAAGAGAGATATGATGCTGGCTGGCTTGCTGACAAATTTAAAAACATTTATTTCAAAAAAAGGTGACAAGATGGCCTTCGCCACTCTTGAGGATTTAAGTGGTAAAATTGAATGTGTAATTTTCCCCAGAACTTTTGGAGAGTATGAAGCTCTTTTAAGCTCCGATGAACCCATGATTATTTCAGGCACAGTTAATATGGATGAAGATCCTAGAAAGTTTTTTCCAAGTAAGGTTCAATTATTAAAGGAACAGGCTGAGGAGAGGGTCAGTGGTGTTAGAATTAAAATTAGTGAAAAACAAGTAAATCCCTACTCTTTTACTAAACTAAAACAGACCCTTTTAAGTTATAGGGGCTCAGTTCCCATTCATGTGATATACGAAAATGAGTCTGGCCGGATTAGAATTCCACTCGGGGAAGAGTTTTTGGTCAACCCGACTCCTCAGATGGCAGCAAGGGTAAATGATATTTTTCAAGAAAATGCTGTTAGTTTTATTGTAGATGGGAAATTAGAACAGGTGTCTGTCGCGCCATAATTATGCTAAAATAATCTCATCTTTAATGTAAAAGGTGAGAATCATGAGTAAATTAGTTATCTTTATTTTATTCCTCTTAAATGTAGCTTTCGCGAAAGATACTTCAGTCAAAGGTGAGGGCAACTTCTGGGCGGAGAGCGGAGATTCCCTAAGTTTTATAAAACAACAACTGCAGCATCAAGGGTTTAAAGATGTTATTTCTAAAGAACTTACAAATATGGGGTTCAATAGTGATGAGTTCTGGGAAAAATACGAAGAAAAATTTAAAGAAGATAAATTAACTGCTATTAAGGAAGCACTAGATAAAAAGTTTGGTATCTGGATGGATCCTGAAGCTGAAAATGCTCAAGAACTTGAGCCTAAGAAACTGAATAAAGATCAACAAAAAGATTACGACAGCAAATTGAGACTACAAACACTATTGGCCAAAAGGAATTTTGGTAATATCAATCGTGTTATCCGTTCCTTCTCAGTTAAAAAAATCTCCCGCTCGCCCCAAAATCCTGAATCACGTTATATTTCGCTCGAAGCAAAAGTTGATAGAGTTTACTTAAGCAAAATCTACTATGAGTTTATGCGTGAGCAAAAAACGGCTATGGTAAGTAAGTTATATCTGTATACCGATTTTAATCTAGAAAATACCAGTTGGTTTGATCTGGGTGTTAAGGTAAAGAGCGATTTTTCTACAGCGGTGGATGATTCTTGGAAGAAGTGGTTAGAAGATAATAAAATTGAAGGAATTCAGACAATCCAAATATTAGATTCTTCTGATAAAAAAGATATGGCCAAGCACTTTAACATGCCTTATGAAAAGCTCACTCAAGAAGTTCAAGATAAATTCAAAGATGCACTTGTCCTTAGGGTAAATTTAAATATTGAAAAAACAGCTCATCAAGAACTTTTCAAAGAATATGCCTTTGATTTTAAAGGTGATTTGGTACTTTTAGACTTAAGTACAAACAAGGTTTTATATAAAGATAGTCTGGAAAAGCAAAATAAAGTTTACAGGGATATTCCTTATGAAGATTTAAGAAATGCTGTCGCCAATTTTGTTTATAGAATTCCTCTTGGTAAATTTACTAATATGAAAAAATATGTGGCTAAGGTTTCTAAGGTTGATAGTGTTCAAACAGTTAAAATTGAAAATTTTCAAAATATTGATGAAGTGTTTAGCTTTATCGATTTGTTAAAAAATAAAGGGATTAAACTGAGGATTATTCCGGTCCTCCGTGCTTTTAGTTCAAATAGTGCAGAAGTTGTTGTTTTTTACCAAGGTGGGAATACCACACTAGAAAAGTTTATTACTGGATTGAAAAACTTTACCGGTTCTCAGGAATTTGATTTTGAGTTCTTTCCAGAGCAAAATTATAGAGTGAAGCTTTTGCGTAAGAAAATAAAAAGGGCCAAAGCTAATGAAGAAGTCACTCTTCGTAGAAGATTTATGAATGAACAAATGAAAAGGTAAACAAAGAGAGATTATGATTAAATACTCCAGTTTTGTTTTATCGTTCTTTTTTTTATTAAGCTCATGTCAGCTTTTTAATAATAATGTCCGCAAGAGAACTAGTTATGGTGCTCGTCCTGCGCGTGCTAAATCTCAAAATGAGGCTTTCAATCCTGTTAAAAAGAAAATCGTTTTACTTCCTTTTTTTAATGAGTCTCCGTTTGGTGGTGAAGATTTAGCAGTAGTGGCGACTGAAGAATTTAGAAGAGAATTAAGCCGAACTCGTGATTATTCCTTTGATAGTTCTGGACTCTCTCTTTTTGGGAATTCGAAACAAATTTATTCTGGTGGTGGGGTTAAGTTAGGACAACTTGCTCGTAAAGCTAAACTTTCAGGAATCAACCTTGTTATCTATGGCCGTATTATTAAGGCAAAGGTTAGACAACGTAGTGACGAAATTGGTTTAGTCAGAAAGACCAAATCTCACGCCGATTCAGTGGTTGAAATTAGAATCTATGATGTTCATTCAAATAAGGAAATTTACAACGAAAAAATGAGTGGTGATATTAATGATGATACCCTTCGTTTCTATATGGATGATAAAGAGGCCAACCTGACTTATCGGCAAGATATCTTGCGCTATTCGATTAAAGTAGCTATCCGAAGATTTATTCCAAAGATTATTGATCTTGGAGATAAGCTAGATTGGACAGGAAGAGTCGCTAAAATACTGGGTAATAAAATCTATCTTAACGCTGGCAGAGAATCTGGGATTAATATCGGTGATATCTTAAAGGTTATTACTGAGGGTTCTGAAATTTATGACCCTGAAACTGGGGCGATGATTGGTATGAGCAAGGGGCATGTTAAGGGAACACTAGAAGTGGTAGACTTTTTTGGGCCAGATGGGGCAGTTGCCATTTTACATTCAGGTGGCTCAGTTACAGAAGGTGATTTTGTTCAGCTTTATTAATCAATCAGATAATTAGGTCTAATTTCATACTCAATGGGATCTTCCAAGCCTGCTCTTTGAAAACCTCGAAGTCGTAAAGCACACGAGTCACAAATTCCACAGGATTTATCATTACGGGCATAGCATGACCAAGTCAATTTTATCGGAGCATTAAGTTCATAAGCCTTCTTAATGACCTGCTCTTTGCTCATATGAATGACTGGAGTAAGAATTTCAATATCTCCGTCTTTAGTACCTTCTTTGATTAATAAATTATAGGCTTTATAATAGGACTCACGACAATCAGGATAACCAGATGAATCCTCTTCAACGGCACCAATAAAGATTTTCTTAGCTCCTATAATCTCTGCCCAAGAAACTGCCAGTGCAACAATATGAGTGTTTCTAAAAGGTACATAGCTTGACGGAATTTCATTTTTATCTCCCGTGTATTGCGAAACTTTCAATTTGTTATCAGTCAGGGAGCTTCCACCCACTTCGCTTAAAAAACTCATATCCACAACCTTACGTCGTTCAGGAGGAATTTTATAAAAATCACAAATTTTAATGAAGCACTCGAGTTCTTTTTCTTGGGTATTCTGCCCATAGTTTAAATGTAAAAAAGCCATTTGTTCATATTGAGAATCTGCGATAGCCGCTGTTGTTAGAGAATCCATCCCACCACTAACTAAACAGATAACAAGATCAGATTTTTTTTTCATTATTGAGCCTTATCACAAAATTCTTTTATAAGATTTTGCCATTGTTCTGTTTTCTCTTTTGCTAATATTTTTAATTCATCCAGGTTTTCACCTTTAAATTGTAACATAAAATAAAATTTAATTTTGGGTTCAGTTCCAGAAGGTCGAACCAGAAATTTAACTCCATTGCTGTATGTAAATTCGAGTAAATTGCTTTTTTCAAAGGAAAATTTTGATTCGTTTTTATTAACGACATCGTAACAGATGTTATTTTGGTAATCTTTGACTTGAATTAAACTTTCACCATTGCCATTAGTTAATTCTTTTTGTCGTAATTTATTCATGATACTTGAAATTTTTTCTAACCCTTCAATCCCGTGATAATCCAAGCTTAAAACAGTGTCGTAGAATAATCCAAACTTTCTATAAATATCATCTAAAACATCGATGAGAGTTTTGTTTTGCTCTTTGTAAAAAAGAGCTATTTCACACATTTGTATGACAGCACAAACACCATCCTTGTCTCTCACATCACTATGTCCCATAAAGCCAAATGATTCTTCATTAGCAAAAAGAAAATCAAACTTTTCCTCATTCTTTTCTTTTTCATTTAAAACCTTGGCCATCCATTTAAAACCAGTTAGGGTATTGATTAAATGAACGTTATATTTATCGGCCATAACTTGTTGGATATCTGAGGTGACAATACTTTTCATCAATAAAGAGTTCGGGGTTAGCTTTCCTAATTTTTCTTTTTGAGAAAGTATATAATAAACAAAAAGTGTGGCTATCTGATTACCATTTAAAAAGTGAATTTTACCTTTGTGATTCACTACCACTCCTAACCTGTCGGCATCAGGATCAGTTCCTAGTGCAATATCAGCATTATTCTTTTTCATCAGCTCAACAGCTAAAGTTAAGGCTTCAGGGTATTCTGGATTAGGGCTTTTAACTGTTGGGAAGTTACCGTTTGGTTCAGCTTGTTCTTCAACAATTAAAAAGTTTCTAAAACCTAAACTTTGGGCAAGATCTTGACAGGGTTTAAGTCCTGTCCCGTGAATAGGGGTATAGATGACTTTGAGTTTATCTCCCTTATCAGCTATTAATTTTTTATTTAAAATAATTTTTTTCACACTTTCATAATAGGCTTGAGTGACATCACTGCTTAGAAAATGGATCAACTTATTTTTTTGTCCTTGCTTGAAATTTGTATGAAAAATTTTGTTCCAATCAGTCATTTCTTTGTATTCATCAATGATATTCTTATCTATCGGTGGCGTTATTTGTGCTCCATCAGACCAATAAGCTTTAAACCCATTATATTCGATGGGGTTATGACTAGCTGTGATCATAATTCCTGCACTGGCTTTGGTGAAACGAATAGCAAAGGACAGAAGCGGAACAGGGGTTAGTTGTGGGTAGATGAATGCCTGTATGCCGTTTGCAGCGAGTACACCACAAACTTCTTTTGCAAAAAAGTCAGAATTATGGCGAGAGTCGTAAGAAACACAAACTTTTAGGGGTAATTTCTCTTTTTTGATGATATTGGCCATGGCCTGAGTCGCTTTACGAACTGTATATTTATTGATTCGGTTGATTCCAGCCCCCATAATAGAGCGTAATCCTGCTGTTCCGAATTCGCGATCTTTCTA
>CALFYV010000102.1 GCA_937952395.1 uncultured Bacteriovoracaceae bacterium
ATTGCATGACTCTTTTTAAAGGATTTACAAAATCTCCATGGTTTTTCATATGATCAATAAGAATTTCCTGACTTGGCCAAAAGCCGTAGGTTAATATTCCCACACGAACCAAATCCATCCGAGTTGATGGATAGCGAATAGCCGCAGCAGAGCATGCGCAATGATTATATTCTGCTTCAACGTTTTTTTCTTTAAAATATTTTAATATCGATTTAAATTTTTTGATCTGCTCCTTTACTCTTATATAATTAGTAATGCTTTCGGCACCAGCTAAGTGTGTGCAAATACCTTTTAATTCGAGCAAATCACTATTATCCTTGATCAACTTAATAAATTCATCGAAAGAACTTGATTCAAGTCCGGTTCGCTTCATCCCTGTTTCAACCTCTAAATGAATTTTTACTTTTTTCTTTAATTTTTTTGCAACAGTGATTAAGTTCTTTAGTTTTCCCGTATTAAAAACAAAAAGTTCAATATTGTTTTCTACCACCCAATTGATTGCCTCTGAAGGAGTATCCCCCATAATCATAATAGTGCAGTTTTTATTAACATACTGACTTAATTCAGAAGCTTCCTTGGCTGAAAATACCGAAAAATGATTAACACCTAAATCACATAAAGCTTTAACAAATTGATCATAGCCATGACCATAGGCATTGCCCTTTACAACGACTGATAGTTTTTTATTTTTTGTAATATTTTCTTTGATGAATTTAAGATTATTCTCTAAATTTTTTCGATTAATAGAAATTTTTGATGTAGAAAAGATAATAAACTCCTAAATAACAATCTTATCAATATACCTTGAATTCAAAAGACTTAGTGCGCCCATATATTTAAGATTAAACGATATTGTATCACCAATCTTATAACTTTTGTAATTATCCTTTAAATCTACAACAAGCATATCTGAGCTTGCTCCCACTATTTCAATTGATGAATCCTTGGTAACTAGAAAATCTGGATTCATGTCTAGTAGCCCTACATCTAATATTGCTCGATAACTCGTTTTACCGTAGTCTTCAGGTTTGATTTCAAATTTCTTACCCGAGGGGTTTTCAGCTAATTCACCATCTGGAATTAAGGGTTTTGAAGTGAGCTCGATGATCTCTGCGTAGAGCTCTAACACATTATCTCTCATGCCTTTAATTGTATTATTTTCAAAAATATTTTTTCCAAAAAATAACGCTTCACCGATTCTTAAGTGATTTATCGCCTCAGGAAGCTCCTTCTTTAACAAAAGCGGGATTGAAACCGTTGAGCCACCTGAAATCCATGGTATTTTCTTCTTGAATTGAAGCTCAATTAATTTTTTATAGAGTGCTAACTGTATTAGCTTATCCTTAGAAGGCATTACACCATGAAGACAATTAAAATTAGTCCCTATCCCAATCACATTGATATTTTTTAATTTAAAAATTTTTCCGTAAAAAGCTACAAGCTTATTGCCCATAACGCCTTCACGCAGATCTCCCATTTCAACCATAATTATTATTTTATGAATTTTTTTCTGCTTCTTGGCTTCTTCGCTTAAGGCTTTTATTGTCGTAAATTCCGTGTTCAAGCTCACGTCAGCATAGCGGATTAAATTTGAAATACTTTTTTTAGCTGGTGGCTTAATATAACAAGTCTGGATTTTGGGATTTATCTTCTTTATTATTTTTAGATTTGAAATTCTTGAATCATGTACTTCTTTAACACCAAGTTTTAAAACTTCCCTCAGAAAGAGTTCATTACCACAAAGAAGTTTAGTGACAACCCCCCACTCGACTTTGTGTTTTTTAAAAAGTTTTAATAAAAAATTATAGTTGGTCTTGAGTCTGCGCCGATAAAGCTTTATATAGGCCAACTCTAAACCTCCTTAACGTATCTCATTTCAAGATACTTATTTGTAAATCCAAGTGCCGAAAAAAGATTTTTCGTTTTGTTGTGTGGTTCGACGTGAAGAGCGATATCTCCCCTGATTTTCTTCATCATATGCTGCATTAGTGTCTTGCCTATTTTTCTTCCACGATAATTGGAATCAACTGTAACATAGACTAATATATTTTCTGGAATGAACTTTGTCATACCCGTTTTATTGATAATAATCACGCCAATTATTTTCTCATCCTCTTTTGCTACATAAACTTCTCCTCCATACGCTGAGTCTGTTATATAGTTTAAACAAGTCATGATTGACACCTTATCATCTGTAAATTCCCCCAGGTTTTCAAATATGAAATCGACAAGAAACTTCTTAATATCATCGCTTAATTTGGTGGAATCTATAATATCGTACACAATCATTGCCATCCCCTTCCAACAACTTATAAAACACTCGCAACCTTAACATGTAAATGTTCGTCTGGAAATAATACATATATATTGGTTATTTTTTATACTTCAATGAGCAATATTTAATTTAAAATCAATTTTGGGAGTTTGAAGTGTAAAATCCCTCAGTTTTTCAATTTGAAATGGATCAGTGCTAAGATACACACCATTCTTTCCCACTAGCGCATTGTAGTATGAACCATTTTTAACAACCAGGTTATACCTTTCACTAAAGATTTGAATTTCTTTTTCTGGAAAATCAAGAGCTAGCTTGCCTGGTAAAACTATCGTCATCGCAAAGTCTTCATCTTGTAAGCTATCAAATTGTAATTTGAATGTCCTGGCACCAACATCTTTACCTTGTTTCACCATCTCTTTAAGTTCATCATAGTTTTTAAAATATTTAATCTCAACTGCTTGCCTGCCATTGATATCAAAATGAATAAATGTTAGTAATAATAACAACGCCAAAGCAAACCCACCTACGTATTTTCTACCCTGTTTAAAAAGTGAGTCAATTATCAATAGGTATAGGCAACACGCAAACGAGATGGCCCACATAACTCTATTACCAAATACATGCTCAGACATTGCCATAAAAGGAGAAATCAAAACAAGACATGAAGAAATTGAAAACAAGATATCTCGATTTCTTAATTTAAATGAGAAAAAGATACTTGTAAGCAAAACAACTGCAACTAAAATTAGTTCACTACTATAAAACAAACTATCGAAAACCCTGCCATGATCATCGAATTTTTGAAAAATATGACCAAAAGAAAAGTTTGTATAGTAAATAAATTTTTGTAAAAAATTATCAAAAATATTTACTTGAAATTCACCCTTACGGGGAATTCTCCAAATAAAAACTCTGGTCAATAACCAAGTAAGACTTGGTAATATAAGAATAAAATCCCCTTTGTTTATTTTTTTATAATAAAGATAGCGATAAAGAAGCAAAACTACGGGCATTACAAAGCTAGCTTCATGGCACATTATAGATAGAGTTATTAGTAAAATCACAAAGCCATAATGTTTATAAGAAATTTCATCCCTAGATAAAATCTCTAGGGATAGAAATAGAAACAACAAGGGTCCATAGTATTTTAAATTGTGAGAAATTTCATAAACAAGATATTGGTGTGTTGGATGGATTAAGAAAATAACAACACTCAACATTGCAAGTGATGGATTCATTCTTCTTTTAAAGAACGAAAACATTGTCGTTGATAGTATTGTAAGTAGTATTAAAAAAATAATTCTAAATGATATTGGATCAACACCAAATATACTTCTTATCCAATAAAAGTAGGCAAATATCGAAAGTGGCCTATATTGAACAATGTGGATTGGTTGAGTGAAAATTTGTAACCAATAACTAAACGTATCGGAATAAAGAGTCTTGCTTGCTGTAATCGCTTTAAGAGAGTCAAAATTATAACCAACACTATTAAATTTTCCGAATAATAAATAGGAAAGTGCAGAAAAAATAAACAAACTTATGAGGGAATTGTATTTATTTATAAAAAATCGAAGATTCATAATTACCAACCCGTAAAGCGGAAGAAAATAAGAAGAATTCAAAACAAGATATTTTTATAAAAAATGGCGGAGACGGAGGGAATCGAACCCTCGGAGCCCGCAAAGGCTCGGATCCTTAGCAAGGACCTGGTTTAAGCCACTCACCCACGTCTCCCGCGATTAATACTTATTAATGGCGGAGGACTAGGGATTCGAACCCCAGGAGGTCGCAAAACCTCGGCAGTTTTCAAAACTGCTGCCTTAAACCACTCGGCCAGTCCTCCACAAGAATAAGTAACTGGTACTATAATGTTAGGCTTTAAAATTGACAACGACTTATTGCCTTCTAATGACTTGTTGTCCACCCATATATGGCCAAAGAACTTCTGGTAGCGCGATGCTTCCATCTTCTTGTTGGTAATTTTCCATAATGGCGAGCAAAGTTCTTCCAACCGCGAGTCCGGAGCCATTTAATGTGTGCACATACTCTGGCTTACCCCCAGATTGTCTTTTAAACCTAATCCCGGCTCTCCTGGCTTGAAAGTCCCAACAGTTTGAAACAGAAGAAATTTCTCTATAGGTATTTTGTGATGGAAGCCAAACTTCCAAATCAATGGTTTTTCGAGCTGAAAAACTTGAGTCTCCTGCGCACAAAATAAGAACTCGATACGGAAGCCCCAGGGATTCAAGTATTCCCTTTGCATTATCGGTCATCTCTTCATGAATTTTTTCTGACTGTTCAGGTAATGTAATATTAACCATTTCAACCTTATTAAACTGATGCATACGAATTAATCCCTTCGTATCTTTTCCATAAGATCCTGCTTCACTTCTAAAGCATGGGGTGAATGCACAAAATTTAAATGGAAGTTTTATCTCTTCTAGTACTTCTTCTCTAAGCATATTAGTTAGTGGGACTTCTGAAGTTGGAATAAGATACCAATCAAAATTTTCAAGCTTAAAAGCATCGTCTTTAAATTTTGGAAGATTTCCCGTTCCAAACATTGATCTTTCGTGAACTATATACGGGGGGATAATTTCTTCATAGCCTGTTTTGACATGATAATCGAGCATGTAATTAGCAAGTGCTCTTTCCAGTCGAGCTAAATCCCTTCGATAAACAACAAACCTAGCACCAGTAATTTTGGCAGCCGCACTAAAATCCAACATCTTAAGCTTTTCGCCTAAATCATGATGATCAAGAACTTTAAAATCAAATTTCCTTGGATTTCCCCACTTATAAATTTCTACATTCTCTTTTTCATCCTTGCCCGCTGGAACATCATCTGCTGTTAAATTAGGAATAATAGCTAGAGTAGCAGATTGCTCAGCCAAAACTTCATCTAGTTTAATTTGGTTCTCTTCATTAGACCTCTTTAATTCAGCAACTTTTTGAACCAGATGATCCGCGGATTGTTTTTTCTTTTTTAATTCACCAATCTCTTTCGAAATTTTATTTAAATCAGAACGGATGGTTTCAACCTTACCAGTTAGGTCCTTTCTTTGCTGATTAATCTTGAGGGCTTTGTCGATTATGGTTAAATCAAAATTTCTTTTTGAAAGATTTTTTTTTATGTTATCTGTATTCTCTTCAATAAATTTAATATCGAGCATAATGGGCCTTTATTTCAAAAGTCTTATATATTTCTCTATTTCAGCTTTATACTTTGTTTCAGGTTCTAGCTCAAGAAAAACTTTATACGATTCAACAGCAAGCTTACCTTGTCCTAAATTTCGATAAGTATCTCCTAAGTTTTTGTGTATAATAGCATTGTTTGGCTCTTGGCTTGATGCTTTTTTGTATAAATCGAGCGCAACTTCATATTGGTTTTTCTTGCTTGAAATAAAAGCTAGACCCATGATGGCATCAATTGAGTTCTGGTTTCTTTTTTGACCTTCTTTGTAATATTTTTCAGCCTCGACGTATTTTTTCATATCTCTGTAAATATCTCCTAGCAAAACATAGGTGGAATCCAAACCCGGATTCGCCTCGAGTTCCTGGTTGGCCAGATCTATTGCTTTTTCTGTTTGTCCGGTCATTAAGTATATCTTACTAATATAATAAAGAAGTTTAGGATATGTATCTAACCTTTCTTTCACTTGCTTAAACTGCTCTAGCGACTCTGCATATTTTTCTTTCTCAAATAAAATTCGGCCCAAAAGCATTCGTGTTTCTAAATCGCCAGGATTAAGAGCAAGTAATTTTTGACCATAATCTATAACTTGATCGAATTTTTCATCAATTAGGACAACATCAATAAGAAATTTATAGAGTTTTGTTGTTTTCCTGGGAGCTGATTCCAATTTAGCTTTTTGTTGCTCAAATTGTGCCAACTGACCGCTCCTGTAATAATAAATGGCAATTTGACTCTGAACCTCAGGATCCTCATTAAACTTCGTGGATATATCTCTAAGATAACCAAGTGCTGTATCTACGTTTTCCATCTCATATAAAACATTAGAATAGGCGACTCGAAAAGAGGCTTCCTGCGGGTTTAATTCTATTGCCCTTGATAACATTGACTTAGCATTTGTAAAATTTTTTTGTGATAAAAAAACTTTTCCGAGTAGGTAATAATTTTCTTCATTGAGTGGTTTATTGTTTATCGCCTTGGTAAGCCAATTTATCGCTTGAAGATAATCTTTTGTTTTAAGAAAAACCTTGGCAACATTTTCAGGATAATCTTGATGTTGTTGTAAATTTGAATTTGAAATTAATCCCAAATGAGCAAGCGCACGTGAAAACTTAAACGATTCAGTATAAGCCTCCAGTAAAGCAAAGCTACTTAAAGGCTCGGAAGGATTAGCTTTAACTAAATCCTCTAGTGTTTGTAGCGCTACTTTAAAGTATCCCTTTTGAATCTGAATCCTACTAAGCAGAACTTTTGCTGGTAAATACGAATTTGAAACATCAACCGCATTTATAGCAAAGTTTTGTGCACTATTAAGGTCACCTTTTTTTAAGGCATGCTTTGCCTTATTCATAAGGTCTATCGTTTTGCTTTTTAGAATTAAATTTGAAACTTCAGGGGAAGCAACATCTGACTGTAACACACCAAGCTTTGAACGTAGATCTGGAGAATCATTAATGGCAAGAGCATTTTGGAAGTTTTTAACAGCAGAGGAAATATTTTTTTGAGAAACAAATAAAAGAGCCTCATATTCAAGATATTTTGCAATGTAAACAGGTGAGTTTTCGGCATTGTTTTGCTTAATTAAACTAAGGGTTTTTTCTAATGCAGTATAGTTATTTTGATAAAGCTCAAGCCTTGCTTGTTGCAAAAGTAATGGCGCAGAAGTTGGGAACAGCTGTAGTGCCTCTTTGAGAGTTAAGCCAACCTCAACATAGTTTTCATTTAAAAAATCAAACTTAATAGTTTCCAGGTAAATCTCTAAAGGCTTATTTGTTTGAGCCTTCACTTTCTCATAAACACTCCTTGCCTTAACCAAGTCACCAGACTCTCGCAAGGCCGCTAAGTAGACAGAAAACATTAACAGGCTGGGATTAGTCACGCTAAGATATTTTTCAATAACCCCTATAGAGGCATAGTATTTTTCAAGGTTGTAATAAAAGAGGGCGATTCCTGTAGCCAGCTTTACATCTTCTAGATACTTATTTTTTGATAGTTCAATCAATTTGAATATCTTATTACCTGGTATTTGCGCATTGGGTATGTGTCCAAGTAAATAGGATGCGCTTAATATATATGAACTTAAAGCCGGATTATTATTAAAGCTGTTTTCTAGGGAATTTTTAAATGCTTTGCTTGCTTTTAATTTAGCTAAATAATTATTCTCATTAAACAATTGCTCGCCCTGTTGAAAGAGTTCTTGGGCCTTTGTTTGGTTTTCGTTTTCATATTGAACAGGAAAAGATATTTCTGGGAAAATAGGTTTTAGTCCTGCCGAACTATTTTTATCAGAGTCATCGTCAAAAAGAACGAAAAGTAGGAGCAGCACTAAAACAAAATAAAGTATTTTTTTTCTTTTTTTCTTATCAGACAAAGTTTTTTTTATTCTGTTTTTAGAAAAAAGTAAGCTCTTAATTTCAGCCTCTTCGTTCTCCAGACTTGCCCTATCCCGCCCCTTTATCTCATCAAGTTTTTGTTTCAATTCACTTTCACTCTCTTGTGCTTCTTTTTTTACGACCTTGTTCAATTCAGCAAGGTCGAGCATTTGAGTTGCCTCATTTTCTAAATCGATAGGCTTTTTATCTATCTTAACTTCCTCAATATCTTCATTTTCTTCATTTTCTTTATTTTTTTGTGATTTTATCTGCTCCTCTTTTAGCTGTTTAGCGATTTCTGCGTTTATGACGGTTTTATCTAGTTTTTCAACTTGTAATGCTTGAGGCTTCTCCCTTATGAGCGTTTTTTCTTCATTTCTACTTTTCGTTATTTTAATTTCTGTTTCGGTTTTGCTGTTTTTTGAAAACTCAAACTCCTTGGGGAAATCTGAATCATTTTGTTTTTCATTTTTCAGCTGAACTTGATCTTCTATTTTCTTAGATTCGCCTAGGTCGCCAATTTTCTTTATAAATGTTGCTTCTTTTTCATTTTTATCAACTAGACCCGCAAACTCTTTAAAGCTATCCATTCTCAACCAATCACCATTTGGGAAAGTTTGAAAAAATTCAGTACCATCAATATGTTGGCTATTTAATAACTCCGATATTTGGTCAATAACAAATGGACCAATAACACGACCGCTTTTCAATTTTATTCTATATCTATTCATTAAATTAACAACTTTGGATATATTCCAAAAAATACTATTAATATTACCAGCAAGGCATATGCCCACTTTTTGCCAAGACTTGTTGGCATATAATATGTGTTTTCATTTTCTGCATTTTTATCAAACAGGTTCGAGATTAGATTTATCGAGCCTGGTAAAACAAATATTGAACTAATTAACATCAATGCCACTTGGGTCGTTAGCTTTTCTTGAACGTAATTTACTACTAGGAAAAACTTTGAAGAGAAACCAATCGTAAAAGGTATGCCTATAATACTTAAAAGACAAATTATAATAAGAATTGAAATAAAGCGTTCCTTATAAAACAATCCTCTAAAGTTACATTCTAAAATTCTATTTGGAGAACCCGGGTTATAATTATCGAAAGCACTGTACAGTACTAAATAGGGTATTAGCAAAGAAAACAAATAAAAATTGAGTTCACTAAAAACGGAATTATTTCTTGCCACAATTAAACAAAGTAGATGAAAATTTAGCTGAGAAAACAATATAGAAGTCATAAATTGCTTTTTATTTTTCTTACCCAAAGCACTTATTAAGTGGAAAGTAATACTCAGGGGCACTAAAATTTTCAATAAAGCAATCACTCCCTCTTGAAATGATGGATCTGCATCATAGAGTTCTAGGTTAAAATCTTTTATTATTTTGGAGTTCAAGATGAACAGGTCGAAGGTCAATTCCCAAAATATTATACTAATATTTTCATGATAGAGATATTTTCTAAAAGAAGAAAAGAAAATAGCCGCATTGTTGAAAAATATAAAAATAAGCATAAAAAATAGAGAGAGTGAATAGAAAACGTAATTTTCTACTCTATGTGGTTTAATATCAAAACTTCTTGTAGCTAGAGAGTAAAAAACAATAAACATTATAAATAATAATAATTTTAATATATCTGACTTATACCTTAAAAAGGTAAGTCGCTTCTGTTGTATATTAGCAGGGCGTGAAAGTGACCATGTATAAAGTTTAAAAGTACACCAATAAAGTAAGACGACAAGCCAGTTATCTAAAAAACGGAACCTGAATAATAATGGTAATAAAATTATTGGTATTAGAGATGCAATTTTCTTCTCTTTACCAAGTAATATCGGGTGAAGTGAAACCAGGCCTGCTATAAAAAATAAAGAATAATCATCTGAGATCTCTGATAAAAAATGGAAATACCTCGCAAGAAGCAAATAAGCAAAAGGTGTTACTATTAAGTAAAGCATTTTATAAATGCTACTGCCAAAGGTAAAAATACCAATGCCAATTAAGATTATTATAAAATATAAATAATTTGTATCGCTTAACAACTCAATCATCTGGAGTCCATTATTAGTGACGGAAAGATACCAAAGATTAATAAAAATAGAGAAATGATAAAAACTGGTATGCTTTTATAAATAGAAGCTATGGGCATCTTTAATTTTTGCATACTTGTTAGATAATTAACCAGATAATTGATAACAACAAGAATAATAGGCAATACAGTAATAACATTAAGCATATTATTTATGTTTAAAAAATAGTCTAAAAGTAAAACAAGTGAAATAAAAGGCATTGAGAGAGGAAAAAACATCGAACTTGAAATCAGATACATTCTACTTATATTATAAAGTTTGGTTGAAATTCTATATTGCTTTTTTCCACTTTCATCATTGAGCATTAATAAACCAGTCATAAAATAAGTATAAGTCAGAAGATAATAAAATCCATAGTCATAATTCTTATAAGTTAATTTTACGGATAAAAGTAACAAAACGCCGTTAAACAAACAAAGCAAGAGCGAAAGTTTGTCTTTTAAAGAATGAATTTTAAAAACATAAAATGCAATATAAAGATTTGATATCAATATAATCCAATTAATATAATCGAAAACTAAGTTCAAATCCTGTTGAAATACTTCAACAAAGAGTTTTATAAAAACAATAAAAAGAATATGTGAATAAACCCACGTAACGATAAGAGCTACTAAGATATTATTTGATTTAAAAAATGAAACGATCCAATTATGAAAAGGGAAAATCCCAATTTTTATAAGGAAGGATATTAATAAACAGTAAATTGCAATATTTTTATAGGGAAAATATTCAATTTCTTTCATTAGAGAAGGAATAGAACTTATTGTTACGTCATAAATTCCCTTTGATTCTCCTAAAACAGAAGAAAAAATGACCATTGAAATCAACATCAGCAAAGAGCTAATGCCCCAATTAATCACCAGGTTTGAATTTCTCATGATAAGTTTCGACTCACCAGTCGCAATAACTAGCAATGCAATCAAAAAGCCAACTATTTCTAAAGTCGAATAGAGCAAGATCAGGCTATCAGAAAGAATTGCTAGCATGGCAAACCAATATATCAAAAAAAGCAACGAGAGACTTAGTCGCGTATTATGTATTTTAACATCTATTATTTTAAAACATGTTAAAACTAAGAATAATGAAAGTGAAAGCATTATTTTATCAGTCAAAACCGTGCGGTAGATCAAAAAGTCAAATGCTTTTTCTTGATTTGAAACAATTAAAAAATTGAAAAACTCATTATAGTTTGGGACTTGAATAAAATATGAGTATAAATTTAAAATAAATATGAATACTGCGGCTAAAAATGAAATTGCTTTTAAGTTAGATTCTTCCATTTTTAAAAAGAAAAATATCATTGCAAATAAAAATGGAGACGATATGGTTATAATCTCAAGACTAATTCCTGGCAAAATATAACCCCCATATAAAGAATAAAAAAACAAATGAGAGCACTATACCAACAAAACTATAAAAGAAATTTGAATAATGCCCCTCTTCTCTCTTGGTATTAATAAAGTATGATCCCGAAAGGGCCATGCCACTTACAAGCCTCATTAAGACGTTTACAAAAAAATCAAAAATATTAAAAACGTCTATTAAATGTGTTTCAACTTTTTCCAAAGGATTATAAATTACTTTTTCAAAGTTGGAATCTCTTAGTTTCCACATTGCTCCTTTGCGTTTAAACCTTGTAGCCAATTTAAGCAGAGAAAACGACAACAAGTTAAAACCGATGAAAACAACAAAAAAACTATCCATCTTTACAACAGCCTTCTCATTAACCGATATGCCTTTATTAAAAACCATACTAATAACTAATAACAAGAATATAAGCCAACTTCCATAATGTAGAATGAGGCTGTAATTATTTTTTAAAGTTTTTGAAAAGCTAAACATGCTAAGTACTCTTAAAATAAAAACAAGACCCCCTGACACAATAATAATGTTGAGGCAATACTGAAGAGGACTGAAATCTATATCTGATAAGTGAGAATAAATTAATGAAAATATTAAAACATTACAAAAAAGAAATAGTGTTGGAAAAAATTTTCCCAAATAATTAACCTCAATCTCTCTATCTAGTAAATACTTCTTATAGTTCAATAGAAGTTCATACAAGAACACTTTAATGAAAATTACATAACTCAGTGACAGCATTAAAGCTAGCAGTAACACCGTTGTAGAGCTTGATTGCAAGCCGATGGAGCAAGCAAAGATACATATAGATTTTAAAAGATAATTCGCCTTTTTGATTATATTATCACTAAATATTGCTACTAAAAAAATTAGACCTGACAGAGCTGTTAGCCCTTGGCCTAATATTGAGCTATTGGTAGTGCTAATTATACCAGTATCATTTGCATGTAAAACAAGGGTCATCGCGGTTATATAAAATACAAAATCACTGCCAATCATGTTTACATTTTCGATATCGTTCTTACTGATCAAAAAGAGCATAATTAGGATGAGTATGATAGAAATTATATATATATCACTTATCATTGGGGTTAATTGGTTAAAGTAAGCAACTCCATCTGTATTCATCCAAAGTAGGCTTATAAATACAATCCCAAATAGCGAAATAATATCGAAAATCGTATACTTTAAATAATTTTTTAATAGCGTGTGATTTAAGTCAGAAAAATAAAGAAAATATAAACCTACCACTAATACGCTGTAGTTCATAATTGAATCAACGTTGAACAATAAAAGAAAAAAAATTGGAGCAAAGGTTGAGAGGTTACTTTTCCTTTTGACTTCACTTTTAATGTTTGTGAGTAAAAAAATATAGAAAAATATAATAGCAAATATTTTATTCATAACTAACTTGTTGTTTATAGAAAAACTTAAAATTTTTCCCGACAATAATGGAATCCATTCAAAAATTGAAAACACCTGCTCTGTTTTTTGTAGAAAAATTAAAAAAATAGCTACTGCTATACATAGAAATGAGACCACTTGTTGCTTTTGCAAGGATAAATATTTGCCTTGAACTTGATTATTATAATAAAAAAGTGTGTATAAAATTGCGAAAAATAATAAGGCCAAAAACATATATTGCATTAATCAAAATCCTTTAAGTCAGTATCAAGATCTTCTTTGGTATTTAATGTCAAAATTAAAACATGGATCATAATATTAATTGTTATAAAAATAAGAACAATAATTTCTCCATTCAAGCTTTTTTGACCAGTAAGAAGAAGTAAAAAAGCTACTAGAGTAAAAATTGTTAATTGAAATGATAAAACAAAGTCATACAACCTTCTGGCAAAGATTATTGAGAAAAATATAATAAGATAACAAAAACTAATTAATAAATAATAATTACTTATCAATTCGTTTATAAATAACCCCATAAACCACCGTAAAAACTAATAAAAGTATGTTTGCCTCAAACGAATAATTTTCAAATTTTAATTCATATAAATTATTTAGCTTGTCTAAATCAAAACTAGATGTAGCGTTATAAGTAACCAGGCTCAAAAAGAATCCAAAAAGTAAGAACATAAAAATCGCACTCCACTTATATGGGATGATCATCACACTTTTTGTCCTGTTAAAATTATTCTTAGTATTTATCTTCAAAAAGTGTAGACTCAGAATGTTCACAACGAGCAAGATAATAACAAGCCCATATTCAATACCACTCATCAGGAGTATTAAAGCAATCGATAAACTATAAAAATTGGCAGCTAGTATTTTTAATTTCCTGTTTGATGTTAAAAATAATACTGCTAAAACTAAAGGTATTAATATTATTTGGTCAGACATAGAAATTTCCATATATCACAGAAAGAGCAATTGATAGAACCAATATCACCTCTGTTTTAAAAATCGCTAAATCATATTTTTGTATTATTTTAAAGTATCCCATGTGCAGGTGGTCACTGAACAACACAACAATAAAAAACTTTAAAAGAAATACCAACAATAAACACTCATAATACAAATTATCTTTTGTATGCTCCAAGAGGAAAAATAAAATATAGTCATTCCCACCATTCATTGAAAAAGTAATAAATATAACAGTCCCCGTCACAAGCATAAGGTTCTTAATTAGTTGGTTATTTGTCTTATGTTTTAAAATATAGTTATTAATCTCTAATAATGAAAGATACGATGCTAAAGTAAGCCCCGCATGAGTATAGATATTCCCCCAGGTTTGATTACTTGAAACATAAAAATCATTTAAATATTCTTTATCTTCAAAAAAGAAAAGTGTTTTATATGACATATAAAACACACAAAACATAAAAAGTACTCTGTATACATTTTTTGTAATATTAATATTTTCAATAAATATAAAAAACAGAGATAGAAGAACAAGGTATGATGTCAGTATTAATTCAAAATGAATTCTATATTTTTCAAATGAAAATAAACAAAAATATATTAATACCGGTAACGCAATTATTAATAGTAATGAGACAAAAACTTGTTCAAGCTTATAAGAAAAATGATTTTTTATTAAGCACCTATTAAAGTTTATTGTTAAATCATTTATACAGTTTTTAAAAATTCTAAAAATATTTACTTTTTTAAATAGGCGCAGAGTTGAAAACTCTATGGAAAAGGATTGTATTTGAATCAACAAAAGTATGAAAATAAAAAATATATATGGTTCTAGTATTTTCATGTGATTTTCTTTTGATGATAAATAATGAGTGTCATTAGGAAAAATGACACGATCAACTCATCACTTCCGATCGAATATTGATCTCCGACAAAATGAAAACCGATTAATATAAAAATTATTGTCCAGTAAAACATGGGTAAAGAGTAATTGCTCAATTTTTCTTTATTAACCAGTCTAATATTTCCCAAGTGTATCTGGTGTGACATTTTACTTTGCTTACGTGAAAATAAAATGAGAAGCAAGCTGATAAAAACCCAACTTAGTAAAATGGCCATAAAAATGGAAAAATTATCATCAATCATCTTATAATATTGTAAGGCAAATCTACTGGAGAATAAAGATTTTAGACGCTTCTGATAAAATCATTAGCTTTTCCCAAAAAACGCCCAAAATAACGACCGGAATCATATATATTGCAATAACAACTTGGTTTGTGAAGTCAAAACCACTAATTTTTTCTTGTGACTCTGCTTCTTCAATTATCATTATTTTGACCAATCTCATGTAGTAATAAAGAGAAATGACTGAATTTATTGCTGCAACAAAGGCTATTACGTAATATTTACCTTCAATGACAGCTGAGAGCATATTAAATTTTGCAACGAAACCACTAAACGGAGGAAGACCAGCTAACGAGAAGAAGGTTATACTCATTATAATGGCCATTAATGGATGTTTTGTTACAAGACCTTTAAACACACTATGTGAGTCAGTTCCAAACTTATCTGAAACAATCGATGTTATGTAAAATGCTATTAAAGTCATAAATAAATAGACTACTGAGTAAAATAAAATTATCTGAGAGCCTGTTTCGTTAATAGTAATCACCCCTAGTAGAATCATTCCTACATGACCAATGGATGAAAATGCCAATAGACGCTTAACAGAATCTTGTCCTATTGCGGAAACATTACCTACAGTCATAGTAAGTGCTGCTATAATCTGTATTAGACCAATCCATCCAATTTGCAGTAATCCCTCATTTTGAAAAAATACAGTTGTAACTCTAACTAAAACTGCAATACCTGCAAACTTAGGAACAATTGCAAAAAAAGCCGTAACTGGAATTGGTGAACCTTGATAAACATCTGGTGACCACATATGAAAAGGAAAACATGCGATTTTATAGCCGATACCAACAAAGAATAAAACAAAAGAAACCAACAAAGTGTACAAAGCAACCCCTTCCAGTTTCGGGATAGCGATTACCATTTCACTAAATTGAATTGTACCCAGAAGGCCGTACATGTGACTCATGCCAAAGAGCATAACCCCGGCACTAATCCCTCCATAGAGAGCATATTTCATTCCTGCTTCAGTTGAGGCTGACTCATGCCTTTTAAAAGAACTCAATACATAAGAAAGAATTGAGAGTGTCTCTATTCCGAGGTAGAGCGTCAGGAGATTATTGGCAGAGGCAAGAAGCATCCCGCCAACCAGAACCCCCATGCACATAATTAAAAACTCTGATTTCAACCCATCGTAAATATCTTTCGAGCCCGAGCTCAAATAAATAACACCCAGGGTTCCAATAACCATAATAATTTTTATAAGAGTACTAAACTTATCAATAACAACAGCATTGGCAAATATAGCAACAGGCCCATGACTTAAATTTAAAATTAGAACTACTAGGACACTTATAAGACCAATAAAAGAAGTAACAAAAACTATTTTTCTTTTTTTTTCATTTGGGGCATAGGCTGCTTCTAAAAAAAGCAGTGCACACATTGTTATAATGCAAACAAGTTCTGGCACATAAAAACTTAAGTTAGATAATAAATTTAAAATCACAGTGAACCTCTGTTCTTAGCTAAACTTGGCTAAAAGTTCTAATAAGTCTGCCACTGATGCTTTCATAATATTCAGCACAGGTGAGGGATAAACTCCAAAAACTATAACTGCAATACAAAGTGGCAACATATATCCAATTTCTCTAATATTCATATCAGAGTAGGATTTAACCTCATCTGACGCCTCTCCGAAGAACATTCTTTTAAACATCCAAAGCAGATAAGCAGCACCTAGCAGAAGACCCATAACGGATATTACAGTGATTGTTGTAAACTTATTAAAAATACCAAGAAAAATAAGTGCTTCTGAAATAAAACCAGATAAACCCGGTAAACCTAAAGAAGCAAACATCCCAATAATAAAAACAACAGTGTAACGTGGAAGATGTGAATACAATCCGCCATAGCCTTTACTTCCATCTGGTTTAACGATCCAGCGATGGTGGGATCTTTCATAAAGAACACCGATCATTAAAAACATCATCGCAGTCGAAGTACCGTGGTTAAACATCTGTAAAACTGCACCGTTCATACCTTGCACAGACATGGCAGCCATCCCCATCATAACAAAACCCATATGGGAAACAGAAGAATAAGCAATAAGCTTCTTTACATCTGTTTGTGCCATCGCACATAGAGCTCCATAAATAACAGAGATACATCCCAACACCGCTATAACAGTCGAGTATTCTACTCAAGCCATAGGGAAAAT
>CALFYV010000103.1 GCA_937952395.1 uncultured Bacteriovoracaceae bacterium
TTGAGTGTATTTTGGATGTTATTTCAATGTATTGCGAATGCGCGTCAATCCTCTCAACCCCCACCATAATTTATTAAAAATGTACCCTTTTTTAGTAATAAATCGCAGATTAGCACAGTCTATTCCGTCGATATTTATTTTAATTCTAAATGGTTACGCAACTGCTTCCACTCTCGCTCTGTAGTCATCCACTCAGAAAAAATGGCAAACCCATCTACCACAGTTTTTTCTTGCCCAATTTCGTTTTGAACTTCTTTCAAAAGATTTAAAGTCAATGGAAGATTTTGAAAGCCTAGGTCACGATAGGCCTTCAAATTTTTTTCTTCATCAAAAATACCCAATCCGATTAAATATTGAGAACGATTTGAGGCCAAACTTTTTAACTCCTTTATCAGGAGAATTTGCTCTTTTAAATTGTCTTTATAGTCTTTCGAGTCCATCAAGCTTGTTTCATAAAACATGAATGATATTTGATCTACAACAGATGATAGCTCTTTTAATTCACTCAATGTGTGTTTATGCTTCCAAGGTTTCGCACCTGATGCAATGGATACAACAACACTAGAGATGAAGGCTTCTGGTAAAGAAAACCTTAGTTGTTTATGAAATTTGACCCAATATAGACTATAGTCCTTTGTACTTAATCTATTATGATTAAACTTAGCTCCAGGATAGAGAACATATTCCAAATCCAGATGTATTCCATCGATAGGCATTTCTTTAAGCAGTTTTACGGTATCTGTAATCGCGTTATTTATCCATTTTTCTCGTTCGAGATAAACTGTTTTATTCTGAACACCACCAATCCAAGGTAAAATTTTTATTTGTGGATAAATTTTTTTAAGGATTATAATACTCTCTTTTGCTTTTTTTGAAAAAGCATAGGCCGGTAAGTGTCCATCGTTTTGATAAGGTCCTGCAAAAATATAAGCATATTTAATGTGGTTAATCTTTAATCTGTAAGCAAGTCGTTCAACATCTTTGATGCTATAAGGTTTCAATGAAATAGGATCATGGCCTCTAAAATAAGTGCTTTTGATCCATGCTGAGTTTTCTGTGGAAAAAAGGTTTCGTGATAGAAATAGAGCTAAAGCCACTATAATTATTTTCACTCTGTCTTCATTCCTAAAGTTTCAAATATTTTTTGTAATTTTTCTTTAACTTCTTTTGTTTCCGTCGTTTTACTTCGCAGTTTTCCTTTATAATCCATTAATACTTCAAACCATGTTGGTTCTCTCTTTAAAACCCACTTAGCAGTTTCTCTTTTTCTAAAAAGATGTCTGACACCAAAAGCAATATTGCGATTAGGATCCCATAAATCTTCATATTCAAGATCAATGTAATGATTTCTGTATTCGTGAACTTTGTGATCCTTTGCCCATCTTGTGGTTTTCTCTGTTAATTGCATAAGACCTCGAGCTGGGCCAATAATTTTAGGATTTTTGGTTGCGATTGCTTTTTGGTTAAAAGTTGATTCCGTGGCGATAAGGGCCTTCACATGATTTGGATGGAGAGGATTTTTAAGTTAGAAAATATCATTCCAGTAAGCTGTCCAGCCTGAGATAAGGTCATCATATTGATTTTGTTTTTTTAGATTTAAGCCTAATCCCAGGTCTGTGCTAGATACTTTAACTTTGGGATTGAGAAATATTTTCTTTGTCGCAATAAGATCCATTTCATCACCGCTGAGTAAATCTTTTTTTGACGGATTCTTACGACAATGGCCATCATGATCAGTGACTTTGCCAGAGGTTAAATGTTTGGGATGTCTGCGCACCCAATGTTCTCCTATGGGACAAATTCGCCATGGAGTTTTAACTTCAATATCCTCTGTATCCAAAAAGGGAATTTTATAGACTTTTGATTCCGTAACAGTTTTTCCAACAAATTTACTCCAATGAGCAAATTCCCAAGGAGCTTCTATTTCTTTTTGAATTCTTTTTTGCAAGGAGAGTATCTTTTTAGTACTTGAGTTTTTTCTAGTTTTAAAAGGGATTTTGTATTCAAGTTCGGGGTTGATCTTACTTTTTTTCAAAAAATAAAATTTAATATTATCTTCTTGATCAAAAAATACTTTCAGAAACTGTTTGATTTGCGTTTTTTCTTCTTTACTTGGCATCGAATAATTTTATCTAAACTTATATTTATAGTCTAACTTAAATTGATTTTTATTTTTTACTTCATTTTGAGAAATGGGAATCTGTTTTGTTATAAAATTCCATCTCCTAAAAATATATTAATCTCATCCATTATCGCTTGAATATCTGTATTCAATTCTTTTTGTATTTCAGTATCAAGAGCTTTCAAGTAGATATTCCAATAATTTTGAATAATACTGACTTGATCTTTTGAGATAGATAGTTTTTGAAAGTTAGTTCCCCGATTAGCGAATGTATCCTTGATGGCCTTTTTTACTTTTGTCCTGTTAACGACATTCTTACGAATAAGAAGTAAAAGGTCATGATAGTCTTTCATGCGACTATTTTGATCAGCTCTAGCGATAGCAGTTTCAAGTTTTTCAGAAAAGATGCTCTCAACAGGATATGCCCATAAATGAATTTCTTTTTCAAATAGAGGAGCCTTCTCCGTTTCCAATAGCTTCATCGTGATTTCGGCAGGGCTTACGACATCGCCCACGCCAATATCAATAAAAATTTTGGTTTTTGTGTTGCCAAGTTTTCCAATGACAAAAATCTGATAGCCCGGATATTTCATGTGAGAGTGATGAAGTGGTCCAACATCCAAATTTTCAAAAATAAAACCATCGGCTAAGGTCAGAGTCGATACTTCGGTGAGATATTTTTTTACATCATCAATAGATGCAGTCAGGTCTTTAATTAAAAAATCAAGATCGCGAGTTTCACGTTGTAAATCAATGTAGCGAAGTAAGCACATCGCACCTTTGAATATAAAATTTTTCCGATATGGAGAGATTGCTAATCGTGCAAGCCATCGTTCAAGTACAACCTCTTGCCACACATCATTAAAAGTTCGGTTTTGTTTCTTAGCAATGGCCCTTACTTTTTCTTTTATGGATTGTTCAATGGCCTTGGGGTTAACTTTACTCATGTCAGAGCCTCGATGTAGGGTTGAATGTCAACACGAAGATCTCTGGCATAACGAGCTAGCTTGGATAGATTAGGTTTATGTGCATCAGTTCTTTTTAGATAAGATTTAAGTGAGTACATAGCAGATTCTTTTGAAAGAAAACGGAAGGCATCCACCACACATCGCTCTTGATCAAAAATATTAACTTTATATTCGCCGACTTTCATCTTCACTGCCCCAAGTTTCACATTCCTCATGCGGATGATTTTAGTTTTTGGTCTTTTGATAAGTCCTACTTTGTGCGGAACAGCGATCCAGTATTGCCTTTGGATTTCCTGGGTAAGTCCATAGTAAGAAAGTGCGGAAATCAGGCAGATGGTTCCATCGGGAACAGTTTGGGCCATTTCAAGTAGATCTTGCCATTCAAACGGAGCGGAACTCTCAAATTTTGGATTTCTATAAACCCCGTGAGAAACGCGCTCTATGGTTCCTATTTTGGCATAATAGGAGAGGCTTGCCACACTAATACCTAATGCCTTAGCCTCCTTACTGGTAAAGGAGGGGCGCTTTAGAAGTTTATTGATCATTT
>CALFYV010000104.1 GCA_937952395.1 uncultured Bacteriovoracaceae bacterium
AGCAGCGTCAGTTACATATTTTTTTTTTTTTTTTCTCGTCAGTTCTCGCCCTAAACTAGTACCTTCCTTTTGTAGTTTATGGACACAGTTCTCAATAACAATAACAGCTCCATCTACGATGATTCCAAAGTCAAGTGCACCTAAACTCATTAAATTTCCCGAAACATTTTGCCATTTCATTAAAATGAAAGTGATAAGAAGAGAAATAGGAATGATAATAGAAGTTATGATAGCTGCCCTGAGATTTCCAACAAGCATCAAAAGAAACAAGATGACTAAAAAGGCCCCCATAAAGAGATTGTGTTCCACAGTGCCAAGTGTTGCATTAACCATATTGGAGCGATTATAAAGAACATCAAGCTCTACCCAATCAGGTAAATCCTTTTTAATTTGAGTTATTTTATCAAAAATGTCAGTTGATACAGTACGACTATTCTCACCAAGGAGCATGAAGGCCGTTCCAATAATTGATTCTTCACCATTTACGGTAGCAGCTCCTGTCCTAATTTGCTTATCAAATTTAACCTTAGCAATATCCTTGATTTTGATGACTTGGTAGTCTGAGAGTCTTTTTACGACGACATCTTCTATCTCTTTAAATGTTTTTAATAGACCGACACCTCTAACAAGCAATTGCTCACCAGATTGCTGTATGTACCCACCGCCAACATTTAAGTTTGTACTTTCAATCGCAACTTCAATATCATCGAAATGAAGACCATACTTAGCCAGAAGTTTAATATCAGGCTGTATAAAGAATTGCTTCTCATAACCTCCGATAGTATTAACCTCTGTAACTCCTTTAACAGTTAAAAGCCTTGGCTTAATAAACCAATCTTGAAGAGAGCGTAACTCCATTAGCTCCTTCAGTCTTTCTTCTGGATCAGACTTAGGATTTTTAGCGGAAATTGAATAATGAAAAATCTCTCCAAGTCCTGTACTTATTGGCCCCATTTCTGGTGTTATTCCAGATGGCAATTCAATGTTTTGTAATTTTTCACTTACAAGCTGTCTTGCCGTTAATATCGGGGTGTCTTCTTTAAAAATAACCGTTACCTGTGAAATTCCAAATCTGGATATAGAACGAATTGTTTCAACCCCAGGAATACCATTCATTGAGTATTCGATAGGGAAAGTTACCATTCGTTCAATCTCTTCAGGTACAAGACCCTTAACTGAAGTATTGATTTGCACCTGAGTATTTGTAATATCAGGGACAGCATCAATTGATAATGTTTGAAATGAGCGATAACCAAATATCAGCAGTAGTATTGTTGCCATAAAGACAAACATTCTATTACCAACTGAAAACTCAATAATTTTATTTATCATTATTATACATCCTAGTGAGAGTGAGAGTACTCTGCCTTATCTGTTGAATACACATCCGCAACTCGAAGTAGTCCAACTCCGTTAATTACTATTTGATCTCCAAAATCAACTCCTTTAACTTTTACAAGATACTTCCCATCAACTTCTTTTTTTAGTTCAACAGGCAGAAGCTTGAAAAAGCCACCTCTAAAACGGTAAACGCCTTTAAGCTTTTTTGAAGTAACTAGAGTCGTTTTTTCAATTAAAAATTCGTCACTATCAACATTAAGTAATTTTAGTTCAAGCGTATTTATTGCTTCTTTGGAGAGCTTAAATCCTTTTTCTTCACTTATCTCTACGATGGCCTTTCCTTCTCCAACTGCTTTTCCTCCACCGCCATGCCCATGTTCCTCTTCATCTCCATCTTTATGTTCATCTTCGCTGTCATGCTTGTGACCTTCTTTCTTATGTTCATCTTCAGAGTGAGACTTCTTTTTTTTATGGTTGTGACCATCATTTTCAGAATGTTCTTCATCATTATGTTGATGGGTTGAAGAGTTTTCATCTCCAAAGGCTTGAAAATTTAATGTAAGCAAAACAATCAATACCATTAATAACTTCTTATTCATTTATTACTCCTAGATTCGTTAATTTTTCTTTGCATTTTTCTTCTTCTATAACCTTGCTAAGTTCAGACTCAGAAAGAATCTCTTTAGACACAGCTAGTAATGCTTTGTATTCACGGACTTCCTCTGAGCAAATATAAAAGCCACTAACTTGGCACTTTCCCATAATTGTTTGGTAGCTAACTTCATCCAGAAGAATTTCATTACAAAGAGTGTTTTTGAAAAATTTGTTAAATTTCTTATGAACATATTTTTGGATTTTAGAATTATTTTTTATTTCATAAATAACATTCTTAATTTGCCCAAAATAGTCTCTGAGTAAAGCTTGATTTTCAGATGTTAATTCATCATTAACAATCGCCTCAACTTTTTCTTTGCCTTCTTGAAGGTTCTTAACCCTAGAAAATGTCCCATCATATTTACAAGATGATAGAATCACAAAACTGGCCATTAATAATATCTTTTTCATTAATTTACTCCTTCCAAGAGAGTTTCAAGCTTTCCTTCTTTTTTTGAATAATCTTCATTAAAAATACTTCTTTTGATTTTTTCCACTGTGTTGACTACTTCATATTTGTAGTTTGTAAGTGAAATTGAAGCATCAAAAAGGTTCTGAATACTTTCGAGTATTTCTATAGGGTCAAGACTCATACCAAGGATTAACTGCGTTTTAACAACTTCATAGTTTTCTTCTGCTAGCTTAAATCTTTCGTTTTGATTATCAATATTCTCAATATAAGAGTTAAAATTATTAACTAAGACATAAAGGCTTTTCTTTATTACTTCTGTAGTTGCTTGTTTGTTAATATCAATAATCTGACCTTCACTCTTAGAAATTCGTATAGAACTACCTAAACCAAATCCAAGCCCATCCTGAATGGGAATATTGTTAAAAACACCACCAGAGATTCCTCTCGATGTTGTAGATGAGCCAAGAAATGAGAAGTATGCTTCCTTTTTGACATATTTAAGAGCTTCCTTGACATATATGTACTGGTTTATCTCAGGAGCATTATCTATGGCCCTAAAAATAAATGTGTCGAAAGATATTGCAGACAAATCTTCCACATTGGGTAGTTGAATACTTTGTAATCTAAGCTTTGTTTCTTGAGGTAGGCCCATTAAATAAGTAAGAGCTTTAGTCTCTTCAAATACAAGAGTTTCAAGGGATCGAATATCCTCTTGTACTTCCAGTTTTCTAATTTTCAAAAATTTTAAAACTTGGGGAGGAACTTCACCAAAAACAGCTCTTGTCTCAACAATATCAATAAGCTCTTTTAATTGACGACTTTGATTTTCTAATAAACTCAAAAAATCAATATCTCGTAGTGTGTTGATATATAAAAGCTTAGAGGTCATTACTTCATTCGCCCATAATGCCCTATATTGCTCTTTTTGCGCTAAGTAAAAAAGCTTACTTTCTGAAACCCTAAACCAGTTATTCGGAACTAAAAAGGGAGCTAAGTCTTGGACAATATCTATAGCAGATGCCCAATCAAAAGGAAGCTTTAGAATGTTCCAAAAATTAAGTCTAGGTAATAAGTTTCTTTTACTAAAATTTATTGTTTCTTTGGCCTGATATACTCTTTGAGCATTTTCTAAAACAGAATAATTCGTTTCCTTAACCTTCTGAGCAACCTGATCTAAAGATATAACTGTATCTTGTGCCACTACAATTTGATTAAGGAAAATAAAGAATAATAATATTAGTTTTTTCATATTAATCTCTCTTTAGCTTAAATTCATATTCGTTAGTGCTAACACTTGATTCAAAAAGCCCACTCAAAATATCAATTTGCTCGATCTCGTTATTTCTAACACTTTGAGCTAGTTGCGTTGCTCTTCTTTCTTGAGTTTGAAAATCGCTAGTTGCGAAATCGTCTGCAAGCATCAGCTTAAAGATATTTTTACAAGACTCAGAAATAATATTGATAATTCCTTTATTTATGTCAGGGCGATAGTTCTCAACAATACAGCTAACAGCACTATTGCTAACTCTTGGGTTTTCAAGTTTGATATTCATGTTAAGAGCTAAGTTAGACAGTTCGTAATTAATTTCATCCAAAGTTCTTATTCTATCTGAATAAGCAATAGGAATACTTGAAGTGAATCTGGCCTTAATGTCAAAGTCAATATCACCAACAGCAACTTCTCCACTGAAGCTACCTTCAATTGCTTCTATGAAATGTTTTCTTTGGTTAAGATCTTTTTCCATTTTTTCGGCCCATTCACGCTGATTTTCGTTTTGAGCATTAATTTGTTCTTGAGAACGAATACTTTCTTGTTCTTTCAGTCTTTCATCCCCACCTTTGCTGCAAGAATAAAATGTCAGTGATAGTAAAATAATAGTAACTATGTTTTTCATACAAAAACTCCTCATCTTATTAAGTTATCGAAACCTTTTAAGTCTCCATCTATTAAATTTATTTTTATGTACGTTGATAGTAGGTCATTTTCTGTTTCAAATCTTGACCTAAGAAAATCCACTTGTTGTCTGTGAGATTCAATTGTCATTGGAATTGAAACAACCCCTCTGGCGAATAAGCTTTCAACTTGTGTATGTTTTTTTTCAAGCTCTTTTAGAGTTGGCATATTTTGATATGTTCTTAAAGAACGACTATATTTTTTTACAAGGTTTTTTCTTTCAATCAAAAGCATATTTTTTGCGTTTGATGATTGAACCTTTTGCGTTCGTAGCCCATTGAGTGCCTTTAATTTCCCTCCGTCATTAGTATGGAAAAGTGGCAACGCAAAAGAGATAGAAACCCCAGCCGAAACAAACTCATCATTTCCTTGAGTTTGATATTCAACCATTGGCCCTATTTGAATATTTGAATAGCCTAGTGATTTTTGTACCTCAAGTTCTTCACTGGCAAGATCAACTTTAAAATCTTCAAGTTTAACAAGTCCTGATTGTTCATTACTATCCGTAACACTATCGCTCTCAGGGAACTTGAAATTATGATATTTAGGTTTAAGGCTTTCACATTTTGTAAAAAACTCTAATTTTCCTTCTAGCAGATTCTTTTGATTTTCAAGGTCATTTAATTGGGCCTTATAATCATTTGAAGCAAGTCTTAAAGTTGATAAAGAAACCGTCTCTTCAGGGTTTAACCTTTTTCGAGAAGCCAGTTTTTTTATAACTTTATCAAATGTATTGCTTGCTTCTTTAACTGATTCAGTAAGAATCGCTAGTTGAGCAACTTTTTGATATATCAAAGCTGAATTAGAGTTCGAGTTATATAGGCTCAAATCTAATTTAGATTCATTTAAAGTTTTAAAAGCTTTGGCCTTAGATATTCGTTTATCTCTTTTTGAGCCAAATTCAATTATATGTTGAGCCGAGAGAGTGTAGTTATTAACATCTATTCCAAACTGATCTCCTTTTAAATAGTCAAAATCAATTTGGGGATTAGGCCTTTGTTCAGCAAGGTCTATCTCAGAACTAACTTGCTCTTTTTGTTTCTCAACCTCACGAAGTGTAGGGCCATTATCTCTCACATAATTGTAAAAATTATTTATATTAGTGATTTTGCAATTTTCATTTGCAAAACTAGCACTTACTGAAAATATCAGTAATGCCGTTACATACGCATACATATTAAATGTCCTAATTAAAATTAATACCTAAATAACTAGAGAATAATAAAATTAGACAATAGGAGGACGAATGACATCGGAGTGGTAATTTTGTGGCTTACCATTCAAAAGATTTGGATATTTTGCTTGTTTTTGATTTAAGTTTAATTCACTACTATCTTCGCATGTGTAAACAACAGCTATATGAGAATGGCCTGAGTGACAATGGCAATGCTTCTCCTGATCATCATGAGACGAGGAATCAGTATCAGCATGGTAATCTAGATCATAGCATTGAACTACATCATCACAATTTGATAATAATTCATTTCCATTAAATAATGGAGCTGAAAAATCTATAAATACTGAAAATAAAACAATTGTCAGAATAGTAACTCTCATCATATTTAACATATATTACACTTGTCGGATAAATTCAATTAAATATTAATCCTGTGGTTAAATGGCATATTTTAACTAATATGCCATTTAAACTCTGGTTTTTACTCTATACTCCCACATTGGAGCATTTCTTTACCATAGTAAGGATTGGCCACATCGCCCTTCTTTTGAAGCCAACGAGCTTTGGCCATCGGGCATTTTGCAACCACAATGGATTTGTCTTTTATAGCTTCGCCATTTTTAATGTAGATTTCAGATAATGCTTTAAATGACTCTCTTAGCTCTTTAATATCTTTAAACTGTTTCTGACAATCATTATACTTGGCATCTTTAGCATAATGTCCAAGCTCTTTTTCACAAATCAACTTCCAAGTTTTCAGTGCTTCACTGTAGTTATCTTTTGCTAAAGAATCCTGCATTTTTAAATAATTTGCGTAAGGCAATTCGTGTGCAAAAGATGAAAATGATAGTAACAAAGTGAATAGTAAGACCTTCATAAATTTCTCCTTTTTATTTTTTATCTATGTTAATAAAACTTCCTTCAGAAAACTTATTTTCCGAATCAAAAGTAACTTCTGAATAATGAGAATTAATTAACTTTGAAATAGTTCCTGTATCAACAGTTTTATGTTCGCACGTAACATCCGCTCTTATTCCTCTGCAGGTTGACTTGTACGCTGTTACTTTGTCGCCGAGTTCTACATTCTGCCCCATATGGCATACATAACCTGTTTTCTTATCAACTTTCATGACAACAGTACCTTTCATTGATTGATGAGCACACGACGCTAAAAAAATTAAGCTCAAAGAAATCAAAACTTTTCTCATAAATTTTTCTCCTTAAATATCTGTCTATATGTTAATCCAAAGTCGGCCCTTGCCTTCCAAATATAAAATAAAACAGGGTAAATAATAAGCTCTAGTAAAAATGAAGAAAATACTCCTCCAATCATAGGAGCTGCAATTCTCTTCATAACATCGGCCCCAGTTCCTGTTGACCACATCACAGGAATTAAACCGATGAATAGTGTTGCCACAGTCATGAGCTTAGGGCGAACTCGATGGACAGCTCCTTCAACAACAGCTTCTTCAAGATCATTTACATTATTCATTTTCCCATTTTTAACACGCTCTTCATGGGCAAGATCTAAATACATCAACATAAAAACACCTGTTTCAGCATCAATGCCCATCAGCTCGATCATACCAACCCAAACAGCAATGGACATATTATAATCAAGCCCAACCATAAACCACACGGCCCCAATTAAGGAGAATGGAATTGCTAAGAAAACAATTCCCGTTTTTATCCATGACTTTGTGTTGAGGTGAAGGAGAAATAAAATTAACAAAAGTGTAATGGGAAGAACTAGTTTCAAATTCTCTTTCACCCTTTGCATATTTTCAAATTGTCCACTCCAAGTAAGGTGATAGCCTTGAGGAACGTTGAGTTTTTGCTCTATCTCATCTTTTGCCAATTCAACGTATGATCCAATATCTATTTTAGCAGGGTCAATATCAACATAGACATATCCAGTGAGCTGAGCATTTTCATCTCTGATCATGGCAGCGAACTCATTGAAATGAACTTTTGCAACCTGTTCCAGAGGAATTTGAGCACCTGTAGGACTTGAGATAAGAACCTTTTTATT
>CALFYV010000105.1 GCA_937952395.1 uncultured Bacteriovoracaceae bacterium
CTCCCCTCCTGGAGCCAATCCTATATCCTGGTTAATAGCGTGAAAAATCGATTGAGAGTAAGAGTTAAAGTTTTACCTCAACCTTCAGATTGTCCAGGTAAAGCAGACGGTGGTATTCTATCTGGATTATACGAGCAGTTAAGATTTAGACTACGCCTTTACGCCCTTAAAGGCGATAAAGTGGTTCCAACTCACCATTATTACGAGGTTAAAAAGCCAGTGAGAATTAATTCATGCTCAGAGATTTTTGATATACCTTACAACGAGATTCAAAGTGCTTGGGCCAATCCTGAGGTTATCCTAGGCATTGAGTTCGTACGAGAAGATGAAGAAAAACTACCTGAAAGCGCTTGTTGGCGGGTAAAGCTACAGGTAGCCACGGATGCCACAGACAATTTTAAATAAAAAAAGAATATTTAATGTTTTCTTAAAAAACCCGATAATCTTTAATAAGAGAGGGTTTGTGAAACTAGTACTCTACTTTATTGCTCTATTATCGTTTGCTTGTGTTAAGGAGACGAACACCGTTACTAATAATGGTGGCAGTAATCCAATCACTTCAGGAACAACCACGACAACAACAACCAGTGCAACGACTTCAGGTGGCTCAGGTTCTAGCTGTACAGGTACTGTTGCTGATGGTTATTGTGAAGGCACTAGCTGCTATCCTCTTCATATTAGAAATATTGGCTTAGCCGGCAACACAGATTGGGCCGCAGTTGCTGATAGTATTTGGAATCCAGTCACTCATGAAGGGTGACCAACTTACAGTAATCAACAAGTCTTAACTAATACAGTTGATCAACGATTAAGAGTAAGAGTCAAAGTATTACCTCAAATGCCGGTACCTCCTGGGTGCCCTCAAAGAACTACGGGCTCTCCTACGTTTCCTGAGTACACCAAGCTAAAAGTAAAAATTAAACTTTATACACAATCAGGTTCGACTATGGTCGAAATCCCTGGTGGTATGTTTGAGCTCGGGCCAATCGATGTCAATAGCTGCTCTCAGATTGTTGATATCCCTTACAGCTCGCTTCAAGCCGGTTGGGCCAACCCAGTGGTACTTGGTGTTGCCGATGTTAGATCAGATTTTGAATGTATGTTTTTCGGTGAGGGTGGAACAACTCCACGTTGTCCAGCAGAAAAACAAGTCACAAGCAAAACATGTTGGAATGTAATTCTTCAAGTGGCGACAGATGCTACAGATAATTTTCTTTAGAAAGAATTTCCAATAACCTCTGCTAAATTTTTCTTTAAAGCGTATGAGACTTCAACCAAAAGTCCTGGGCAAGTTAGGTTAATTTCAGTGATATGCTCACCCAAAATATCGAAGGCAATAAAAGGGACGTCATATTCCTTTAAGTCCCATGCTATCTCTTCGCAAATGTTTCTCAAGGTCGAAGGCAATGTATACTGCTCAAAAGTTGCACCCTGAGCAATATTAGTTAGGAAGTCACCCTCTTCAGGTTTTTTAATGATAGTTCCTAATTCTTTGCCCGCATAAAAAATGGCCCGTAGCTCACCTTCATAGACTTCTTTTAAAAAAGGCTGAGCAATAATAGGGCCCACGTTCTCTTGTATTTTACGATTAAAAGTTTCTTTGAGGTACTTACTATTAACCTCTAATTTTTCTACTCCAATACCGCTAAAACTATTTAAAGGCTTCAGTACCAGTTCTTTGAAGTTTTGATCTTTTATCCTCATGGCAAAACTTAAAAAACCTTCTAAAGAAGTCCCCACAAAAGAAGGCGTACCACCGTCTTTCTGTTTAAAAGCATGTAATTTTTCATTATGGAACATAATCCCCTTTGGATTGTTTACTATCCGCACACCTTGGTGATGCAAAAAATCTAACATCCAAAGATAGCGTAAATAACGACTATCAAAAGGGGGATCCAAACGCATATGGATCACATCTTTTGCTGTAAGTTTAATATTAAGCTTAGTTTGTAAATTTATACCTGAAAGATAAGCACCTGATTGATGAAAATCTCCACTAAACTCATAAACTTCAAGTGTGGGCAATCCATGATTAAGTAAATAAAAATCTTCTTCAAAAAGTAAATAGACCTCTTTGCCTTGCTTTTTGAAAGTCAGGGCCATCATAAGAGATGAATCTTTTTTCACGTTTAATTTTTCTATTGGGTCTATAAAAAAGAAATGTCTCAATTTATTCTACCTTTCTGAAAATAAATTCACTAAACTTCAAATGCTCTTCATAATCATTTGAGTTGTATATCTCATAATTTTTCTCCAGAAACTGGTAAAAATCAAGTAAGTTCCCTTGAACTTTTTTATGCACATCTTCTATTTCATATCGATTTCTCTCATAAGTAATAAAAGAGGCGAAGGTGGCATTATTCCATAAATAACGCAAAGGAAAACACTCATCTTTTTTTAGTTTTAATTCCTTACATAATTGCTTCATTCCAGGATTAAAACGAGAGCGTAAAAACTGCTCGAGGATCATATCAGAGTCAATTTTAGTGAGATTGAATCTGGCCATAGCATAATTTCGGTTAAGTTCTTTGGCATAAAAAACAATTTCTTGTTTAAGCCTTATTTCTTTTTCTTGAGCTAGTTTTTCAACTGCTAATTTCTCAGGAGATAATTTGAAATACTCTAAAACCATTTGATCAGCAAAATAGTTTGCCATATTTTCGTTTAATTCCACATCATCCTTTATGAAAAAGATACTATGAAAAAGTTCATGGAAAATAAGTTTAGCTAAATCGTATTCGTCATACTTAAAAAAAGTAGAAAAAATAGGATCTTCCATTTTTCCCAAAGTTGAGTAGGCATCGACTTTTCGCATATGCGTAACATAATCTTGCTCGTGCATACTTTTGATAAAATTTTCGGCTGATTCCTTTTTATAAAATCCCAAATAAGGAAAACTGCCATAGAAGGGAAAACTAAATTCCTTCGCCTTAACGACATCATGGGGTGAGACAATAACTAAATAAGTTAAAACATCTTCATCTAAAAAAACAGTCTTGGAATAATTAGCAGAAGGTTTCTTTTTAAAATACTGATAAAAATAGGCTTTATAATTTTCTATATCAGTAATCTTATTTTTTATTTCTTCGGAAATATTCGGATCTTTCAAAACCTCAGAATTTTTTTTAGGTTTGGACCAATAAATATCAAAATGTCCCCAACCCTGTTCCCATAAATATTTAGTTTTGGCACAAGAGGATAAAAGCAAAATGCATAATAAACATTTTATAATATTAACCAAGAGAGTCCTGCTTGAAATGAGAAGTTATTTTGAGCATCAGAAAACTTGTTCTTAGGGACAATCGTTTTGGCACCTAAAGTAAGGCCAAGACTTCGCGCTAATTGGATTCTTAAGTTGAAAGAAGCGTAGCTTGAATCGACTTCAAGCTCAGGGTCTTTGGTTGTGCTTATTTTCTCCGTACCATCGTTATAGATAATTCTTGTACTGCTTTGTTGAAACTGTTTGGAATAACCAAAACCAAGCATGGGAAGAAAAACAGAATTTCGATTGCCTAAAATTAATTTAATTCCAGCACCATAAGCCTCAAAATCAACAATTTGTTTATCACTGACAATAGTCACAGTGCTAATAACTTCTGAATTATTATTAGTGATAGTATTTCTTCCTTTAGAATAACTGAGTTCGAAACCCAAAAATCCAAAAGGGAATATGGCCAAACTGGCGGTTCCATTTTGTGAAACAGTACTACTTTCTTCCACCCCATAAATTTGCTGATTGTAACCGTACTGGCCTCCAAGCTCTATAGCCGCAAAGCATGTGCCCGCAAGAAATAATAAAAAAAATGAAATTAACTTCATACTTTATTTAGGCGTTGATGGGCGAGTCAGTACAAAAGTTAAGACGGAAGTTCCAATTAATATTAATATTGTTTTGACAACCCAATGAACATCTCCAAAGACTAAACTTCCTGTCATCATCGTTAATATTAATATTGTACACAAAACTTTGGCCTTGGCCCTAATGACTCGATTTTCCTCCCAATCCCTGACTAAAGGACCTATGTATTTAAAATCGAGAATCAATTTATGTAACCTTGGTGAACTCTTAGAAAAAAAATAGGCGGCCAATATAGCAAAAGGAGTCGTGGGCATAATAGGTAAAAAAGCTCCGATAATTCCCAAAATAAGAGAGAGAAAACCTAAAAGAATTAAAATTGGCTTTTTGATCATCATATCTATTGTATAGGTGATATTTTATGACCGTGATCAAAAAGAAGTTCCGCTTGACAACTCAAAGCCGTAGCTGAAATTACCTTAACATCTACCCAATGCCATTGATAATTAGCCTCATTATTTTCAGGCTTAAAATGAATAATTCGAAAACAGCTTGAACGCCCTTTCCATTTGGTTTCACCTTTGAAACTACTTTTACCTTCAACCAATAAACGGATAGTTTTGCCAACTATGTTTTTGCGCATTTTTTCTTGGATAAGCAGTTGCTTGGCTTGAATTTCACGTAGACGACGCCCCCTAATTTCATCAGTAAGAATATCTTGCATCCGAGCTGCTTTGGTTCCCGGTCTAGCTGAAAAATTGTAGGAATAAATAAAGTCGTATTGAGCTAAATCCAAAAGTTTTAAAGTGTCTTCATGTTCTTCTTGGGTTTCGTTAGGAAAGCCAGCGATAATATCCGTTGAGATCACAATTTCAGGATTGGCCTTGCGTAATTTTTCTAAAAGTCCAAGATAGTGCTCAACCGAATATTGTCTTAACATTCTTTGCAGTACTGTATTAGAACCCGATTGCACTGGTAAATGCAAGTGATTGGCCAGCTTCTTTGAACTGCCATGAACCGCAATCAATTCATCAGAAACATCATAAGGATGAGAAGTTGTGTAACGAATGATTTCCAATCCGTTGATTTTTTCCAAATCTAGAATTAATGAAGCAAGAGATTCATTATTATCCTTGCCATAAGAATTTACATTCTGACCTAAAAGAGTCACCTCTTGAATACCCGAATATTCTACTAATTTTTTTACATCATCAACAATCTCTTGCTGGCGTCTTGATTTCTCACGACCTCTAGTAAAAGGGACTATACAGTAAGAGCAAAATTTATCACAACCTTTGATGATATTAACGAATGCTTGAGGGGAACCATGAGTCATCTTCGTTTCAATAGAATAATTTTCACTCTTATCCCAAGAAGTCACGGCAAATTTATCATCACCCATATAAGCGCGATAAACCATTTCTTTAATATTATCGATGGCGTCTGTACCAAAGGCAAAATTTAAATGCTTATATTTATCCAATAATTCTTTAGAGTCTGTTTGAGCAATACACCCACCTACTCCAATTTTTACATCTCTTAATTTTTTCGTATTACCTAAATGTGAATAGAATTTTTGATTGGCCAAATCACGAATAGCACAAGTATTAAAAAGCAATAGATCTGCTTCTTCTTGGGATTCCGTTTTTTCAAAATTAAGTTCTTTTAAATGAGACAAAACTCTTTCGGTGTCATGATAATTCATCTGACAACCATAGGTTTTCATCCAAACTTTCCGTTTAGGAAAATCTAGATCACCAACTCTGAGAATTGAGGAAATTTCTTGTTCTTGCATAGCCGACGCATAGTAGCGAAAGCCATTAAGCTTGTAAAGACTATTTGTAAAATCAATGGGTTAGATATTTAGTATCGTTTTTGACGTAAATAAAATAACTCGAAAATCATAAATAGAACAAAAGCAATATAGAAACCAATCGTTTTTAAGAAAAGCCATTGTTCGGTTGTACCCCTAAAAGCAATGAGCGCCATAAAACAACCGTATAGCAAGAGAAAAAAACCAGAATGCTTCTCCATCATCATAATAAGTGGACGTGGGGGAAGCGCTTTATTCATAGTTTGTATCATCTCGTAAAAATAACTCCCACCTCTAGAGGTCTTCCAAATGAGCAAAAGCCCCATAAAAAGCCCAGTAAAAAATGGTTGCAACTTAAACCAAATACCTTCATCTCCGATTAAACTGATCACGCCTAAAAAAAGAATCAAGAAAAAATTAAGTTTAGAGATAGAATGAATATGCTTAAAAAAGATTTTTTCTAAAGCTATTTCAATAATCGCTAGCCCCATTCCACCTATAAGTGCTATCTGAAGTGAATAGTTCTCTTCTAGATACCAATAAGCTATTGCCGGTAAAAATGAAATCAGAAAAAAATGATTAGAATTCTTCACTAATAAAGATTAAGCAACATTTTTTAATCTGTCTGCACAGTATTTAAGATAATCATTTTGAAAACTGACAGGATCTAAAATTTCAACTTGATTACCCATTTCAAAGAGCCAATCCATAAGCGCTTTACAAGGCTCAACAGAAGCTGCCCAAATGGTATCGCCCTGGGGATTGGTAATAAGACATGGATTACCTAAATGCTGAAATAAAGGTTTTTCATGAGCCTTATCTTTTGAGTAAATTTTAAGAATTAATCTAATTTCTGTCTCACTAATGGCCCTCAAGGAAGAAATGAAATCATCAATTTCTAATTTCGAAAATGTGGCATGATAGGTACTTTCTACCATTTTCACTCTTTGAATATCTTTTAAATGAAAATGAACAATACTTTTATCGATCCTATCTTCTGAAATGAGAGAGATATGCCCATCCAAATGAACTATTTTATGAGGGTAAATCTCTATGATTTTATTGTTTTTAAATTCAACTTCCAGTACTTTCGAATCAGTAATAGCCTGTTCAAGCAGGACCATGTCTTTCTCATCAAATTGCTCATCAGTCTGAGAAAGAGTTGTGATGGATTGTCCTTCTAAGTCTTTGAGGGTAGTTTTGGCTTGCTGTTGGCCAAGTTGGATTTTATTCATCAGCTCTAAGGGAGCGTAAAGATCATATTTAGCATATTGAACTTCTAATTGAGTCAGTTTGTTCTTTAACTCAGGATGAAAAGGTAAACGTGAGGCGTTTTTCTCCATTAAGGGGAAATGGGCCTGAAATTTAAGCCACTCTAATAAACTGAATTCAACATTAATAAGTGGTTTCTCCTGGGGAGGCACCAAATGGCCATTATCTTTAGTTAAATGAAAATGGACTGAATCCAAAAAAGATATAAAAGAATATAGTTCTTTTTCGCTAATAGCTAAGTCATTGAGAACATTGACTATTTCAGTCTTTGTCTGCAAATTCATTAAGTAACTTAGAGTCTCCCAAAACCGCTTATCCTCTAACTTCGGCGCAACACTCATAACAACTCCTTGCCTGAGTATTCCTATCGGTTATTACAGGTTTTTCTTTAACCTAAAGCGCATTGGTGCGATAATTTCTGCATGCTGTGGAATTCATTAATAAAAAAACCAGTTTTAGTTATAGGCGTAATCATGGTAATTGCACTATTTATAGATATTTACCGTCGTCAAGAAGGTAAATCCTTGTTTTACCGTGAAGATTTTATTGCAAACTCATGTAGAGCGGTGCTGGTGAAGCTTGAGAAGCGCACTCCTGCCAATTGGAAGACCTATTGCGAAGATAATAACCTCACGGCTGAAATGAACTACTCTGGGCCTGATATAGGACACAAGGACTCTAAGCAGATTGCTTATAGGCGTTTGGCCAATGATCTAAGTTTTATCTCTAAGAACTCGCCTAATGAGACATTAGATAGGGTTTATATCGTGAGAATCAAAAGCAGTCAGCCTGGTTTAGAAATCAATGCCGTTACTGAAGGCAAACATATTTCTAAATTGGCTGGAATGAATTCACCATCCCATATCAGTGAGCATTTAAAAAACACGGTTCAAGTCAAAGAAGTTATCAAATAACTCTGCCTCGTAAGAGATAAATTCATACTCTTTACTTTCATAAGAAAAACGGTAGCAATAAGCATGCAGAAATAATCTTTGCGCTTGCGTCCCTCCATATAGAGTATCTCCCAAGATAGGAAAACCAAGATGAGAAAGTTGAACCCGCAATTGATGGCGAAGACCACTTTCTAATTTAATTTTAACTAAAGTCAAATTTTGATTTTGGTGAGGGAAAGCTTCCAAGATTTCACAAGTAGCTAATTTGCCCCCACGGGCCACTTTCATTTTATGAGATTTACTACCGAAAGGAAGGAGGTGATCCTGCAAAACCCCCAGAGGTACATCTTTACCTTCTATGATAGCTAAATAAATCTTATCTTTCATCATTGTATGAAAATGCTCACGGATATATTCATAGTCTGATTGCTTTTTTGTCAAAACCAAGACTCCAGAAGTTTCAAAATCTAAACGATAAAGCAATGTTCTATCGTAAAAATCTTTATTTTCTAATTTGATATTTTGAGAAGCCAGAAAACTCAAACAGTTATTAGTTTCTGAGTAATTTAACGGATGACAATGGAGCTTACTAGGTTTGTTTAAAACCAAAAACTTATTGTCTTCATAGAGAATTTTTATCTTTTGGCCAATATACTGAGGGTTTATCTTTAAATGATTAATCAGGTCGATAGGAAGTAGAAGTTCTTCTTTATCTTTTATTTTTCTTGTTAAATACTTTTTGGGTAAATATTTTTTTTGTTGATTTTTGGAATATGATAATTCTTTTAAAAAATCCTCTAGACTGCCATTAGATTTCCAAACTGATAAACTAATCAAATTATCGTGATTCAACTCTATGGCCTTCGGCTTGAAGATCGGTTTTCCTGATAATAAATTCTACTCTTCTGCTTTGCTCGTCTTGAATATCGCCCGAGAATTCTTTTATTGGTCTAGAGTCACCATAAACAATAGTGGATATCTTCTCAGATTTTATTCCTCTCTTCATTAAGGCTCTCGCCACAACCATCGAACGAGAAGCAGACAATTGAAGTGCGTCCATTTTGCCAGTAAGACTGACCTCGCCTCGGCTAGCATGACCTTCCACAAAAATAGTCCAGTCATTATCTCTGATCATATTAATAATTTTTTGATAAACCTCTACATTGATATTACTTATTTCTGTGGTCCCTTTTTTAAAATAAATTCTATCTTTGACTTTAACTTTTATACCTTCAGGCATTTCATAAATATCTACACTATCAGCCAGTTGGTAGCGCTCGAGTAAAACTCGCATAGATTTTAAGTTCTCATCACTGGCGCGGTTAATTTCATGCTTATCCAAAAACCCTTCCGTCGTTAAAAAGTCTATGGGAAATGGTTTCACCTCTTCTTGGCTATCAAAGATTTCCGGAGAATCATCTGGGGATTTACCAGGTCGAGGAACTTCACCTATGACTTTGGTGTTACCACCAAAAGCTTTTCTTAGAGAACCCACAGCTGATTTATATTTTTCACTTTCAGTCTTGGCAAATGATAAAAGAAGAACAAAGAAGTTAAGAAGCAGGGTCACCAGATACGAGAAGGTCGCCATCCATT
>CALFYV010000106.1 GCA_937952395.1 uncultured Bacteriovoracaceae bacterium
TATAATTCTTTCATTGGCTGGGATAAATCCACCCAACATATTAATGAGAGTTGTTTTACCCGAACCCGTACCACCAGAAACAACAATATTTCTATGGGCCTCAACAGAAATTCTTAAAAAATCGGCCATGGGTTCAGTCATTGAACCAAATTTAATCAGATCTTTATAAGTTAATCTGTTCTCAGGAAATTTTCTGATGGTAATCGTACAGCCATCAAGGGCACAAGGTGGAATAATAGCATGAACCCTAGAGCCATCGGGTAATCTGGCATCAACGTAAGGTGTTTTTTCATCGATCCTGCGACCAATCGGTGCAACAATTCTCTCTATGACATTTAAAACTTGCCTATCGTTAGTAAAAACGACATTTGATTGCTTAACTTTACCACCTTCTTCATAAAATATTTTTTTTGGCCCAACTACCATTATTTCTGAAATAGATTTATTAGCGAGCATATCCTCTAAAGGTCCTAAACCTAAGGCTTCATCCAAAATTTCTTTTACAATTTGATTCATATCCTCGCGACTACTCAAAATCCCTTTTGTATCTTCTTTCGAGAGGAGATCTACGACAACCTTTTTAGTTTGCTCACGTAAAATAATTTTTGCTTTTGGATCATTATCATCAGTTTTCTTTAGATCCATTTCCTCAACTAAACCTTTATGAATTCGTGATTTTAAATTCACCCAAGCATCAACTGCCTTAAGCTCCTCTTTTGATTCACCGCTACCTCTTTTATTGGCTGTGCCCTCAGGTTTTGATAATTTTTCGAGCGAAGCTAGCACATTTTTTTGAGATAATTTGCGTACAATCTCAGTAACAGATTTTGCGTAGGCTGAATTTTGGGCAAAGGCCATCACTGGCATTGTCCGTGATAAAGCTGTAGCACAAGTTTGTTCATCTTTAGAAATAACAGCAAATAATGGTTTTCCAATTTGTTTACCAACAACCTCAGGGCTAACAGGATGACCTTTTTGATAACCATTCATTACAATTTGTAACATTTCTTTTGGGAAGAGCATGGTTGTGAGTTCTGAATATAGTCTTTTCGTTTGGTTAGCCGCTAGTAAATCAGGAGTCACCACAATAAAAATTAAAGTTGAAAACTCTAGAGCTTTAAGTGCCATAGGGGTCAGCTCAGAGCCAGCATCAATCACAATTATTGGAAAAATATTAGTAAAAGCTTTTAAGGATTTACCAAGAGCGTCTACATCGATTTGATTTGCAGCGGTCGTATCAGTCGGCATTCCAATATAAGAAACTCCCGCTTTATGAGTCGTTATAAATTGTTGAATAGTTCTTGGATCAAGAGCTCCATTAAACTCAGATAAATCTTTAAGAGTTTTTTTCGAACGCATCCCCGTAATAAGATTTTGATCGCCACAAGACTTTTGATCAAAGTCCAGTAATAATGACTTTGTACGATTTTCCATAGTAAGCGCAAAAGCTAAATTAGCAGCAAAGAGTGACTTGCCCACTCCACCTTTTCCACCAACTATGCTAATTATATGTCCAGCCATTTCCCTCTTTAGCGACTACGTCGTCTTCTAAATTTTTTTCTTATTTCTTCTGTTCCATCGGAAGCGGAAGCTATGATTTCAGGAGTTACAAATATAACAAACTGACTTTTCGTATTTTTGAAAAATTTCGACTTGGTTAAATTAAAAAATGGACTTCCATTTTCGACTGTTCCGCCGCCGAAAGGAGGATTCTTATCATAGTCTGTTTTCTCTTCACCTTGAACAATCCCACCTACAATAGCTGATTCTTTGGACTTAACAACTAAATTAGTTTTTACACTATTTTTTGTTTCTACTGGTTGAGCTCCTCCCGGATTACTATTCACACTCACATTGACAGCAGTACTTAATTCAACTTTTTCCTCTTCAAGTATCTTGGAGGTAATATACATAATAAATCCGACTTGCGCAGAAACAACCAGTGCGGTTTCACCTTGAACTAGGTTAAATTGAAAATTAGTACTCTTTTCTATGTGTCCGGCCATTTGATCT
>CALFYV010000107.1 GCA_937952395.1 uncultured Bacteriovoracaceae bacterium
CTTCTCTATTAATTCCCATAGTCCCTCCCATCAGCTCCACCAAACTTTTACAAATGGCAAGACCTATACCTGTGCCACCAAAGCGTCTTGCAGTTTTGGCTTCGGCTTGGCTAAATTCCTTAAATAAACGCTGCTGTGCTGTTTCAGGGATCCCGATGCCTGTATCTTTGATTGTAAATTTGAGTTTTATATTGTTTTCTGTTTCATTTAGAATATGACAGCTAATCTTGACAGAACCAGACTCAGTAAACTTAATTGCATTATTGATGAGATTAGAAAGTACTTGTCTGAGTCTTCCTACATCCCCTTTGAGCTGAAATTTAAGTTCTGGTGAATTTTCAATAAGCTCAATTTGCTTTTCTTTGACGGTAAAATAAAAAATAGTAATCATTTCTTTTAAAATTTTCTGCAAATTAAATTCAACAATCTCTAATTCAACTTTGGAAGCATTTAGTTTTGAAAAATCTAAAATATTATTAATGATGTAAAGTAGACCTTGCCCTGATGTGACAATATTTTCAGCGAACTCTCTTTGCTCTTCATTAAGTTCGGAACTGAGCATGAATTTACTCATACCGATAATTCCGTTCATGGGTGTTCTGATTTCATGGCTTACATTGGCCAGAAACCGGCTTTTTGCTTCATTGGCCTCCTCGGCACTTTTTTGAGCCGCCAAACTTTTTTTCATAAGTTTTTCATTATTTCTTAATTGGCGAATAAGAAAATAGGCACTAAGAGATAAAATAATAAAAGAAAAGGTTAAACCGAAAATAATTCTGCCGCGGATAAAATTAGCTTCATCAAAACTACTGAGTGTTTCTTCAGTAATTTTTCTATTATATTCAATTTCAATTTTATCTATAGTTGTTCTAACTTCATCAACCATTTCAGTGACATATCTTTCTTTGACTAATTGGGTAGCTTTATCTGAGCGGCCAGTCTGTTTTAATTCAATAATTTCCCTCATTCGAGAAAAGGCTTCCATGACACTAATCCTCAAGTCGATCCGATCAGTTTCTAAGCTTTTATTTTCACTTGTGAGCTCTTCAAATTTGTTTAATATTTCTTTGTAGTTTTTACTGACATCATCGAAACGTTTAAGATCTGTAAGGGAACCTGAGATGACATATCCTCTCTCTTGGTTCTGTGATTCATTGATTTCTTTTTGTAATGTTTTTAATAGAAGCGTAATTTCATTTTTTTTATCAGTTTCAATGAGTGTTAAAATAAAAGAATTATAGCTTTGAATAACATAAAATCCCCATAAAAAGATTGAAGCGAGTGAGCAAGCAAAGATAGCCTTGAGATAGAATATTTTATATGAACTAAATTTTATTTTTTTCATTTTTTCGTGTTGGCTTTTGTATTGACCCAACGTCGTATTTTTTGTAATTCTTCTTCATTAAGTCCGATAAAATTTAGTTGAACTCTAAAGAATTTCTGCAGATCATCTAAAGGAGTGCAAGAAGCTACTCTCAGTGTCGGTGGCTCAATACCGATTTGTACAAAAAAATCTGCTTGTAAACAAATTTTTTTATTTAAAATGAGCTGGGTTGGTGATTTAGCACTTAGTCCTTGTTCCGAAATACCATAGAGTTCGAAATTAACGACCCATTGGACTGTTTGATTTAATTTCCCATCATAGAAGGGGTAATTAATAGGCTGTTTTTCTAATAGTGATTTTATCTTGGCACTAAAAAGCTCAAAGTCTATTGGTTTGACTACATAGTCATCGACTCCTGATTCGATGGCCCTACTAACATCTTTTTTTTCTTTGCGTCCGGTTAAGAAGAGAATGGGGGTTTTTTTATAACGTGGCATCGTTCTTAAGGTAGAAACTAAATTAAAACCAGAAACCCCACCTGGCATATTTGCATCTGAGATAATTAAATTGAAGAGCTCAATTTTCGCTACATCGACTGCATCAATACCATTGGTTACTGTAAAAACGCTGTGACCTGCTTTAACCAAGAGTGCACGAACAGTGGCTAAAATGACTTCATCATCATCAACTACTAATATATTGGCCATATTTCACCAAACTTTACTAACGTTTCGGTGTTTATGTTAATGGGCTTTAACTGCACCAGCCGGCCATGACAATACGCTGACCTTGGGTGACTTGGTGGACCTTATGTTCCCAGCCCCAAAGGCCTGTAGCAAAAAC
>CALFYV010000108.1 GCA_937952395.1 uncultured Bacteriovoracaceae bacterium
TTTGGATCTTTTAAGAAGTCTACAACTTCGGCCAATTCTTCCTTGGCCTCTTCAACTCCAGCGACATCTTTGAACGTTACTTTTTTATCGCTTTCACTCATGAGGCGCGCCTTGGATTTTCCGAAACTCATCGCCTTGCCACCACCCGACTGAATTTGGCGTAAGAAAAAATAAAAAATGACAAAAAGAAGAATCATCGGAAACCAATTAATAAGGATCGATGAGAGAAGCCCTTGCTTTTCTTCTTCTTTGTATTGATAAGCCACTCCAGCCGTATTTAACATTTTTATGGTTGTTTCAGCACTGGTGGGCCCTTTTGTTTCAAAATACATTCCGTTTTCAAAACCATCTTTGTATTTTCCCTGAATGCCTAAATTGCCTTGCAGAGTAACTTCTTCTACATAATTATTAGCAACAGCATCTTTAAACTCTGAGAAAGTCACTTTTTTGGCCGGTGAGGATTTCTGTTCTAAAACTTTCATCACAAAGGCCATAATCAAGATTACGACTATCCACAAGGCCAGAGTTCTTTGCTGTCTTTTCATTTCAACATTTCCTTTTTCCCTCCTGAAATTAGGAGGATTCACTAGATCTTAAGATCACATCCACTATGAGGCAAGAAGGGATCATTTACCATTTGTTAAACTTGCTGGATTTTATCATTTTTAAAGGGTTTAGAGAAGGCAGAGTGAGAAAGTCTGGTTCCGAAAGAGTGGATTCTTCAACCAAACGCGCAATAAATCTAGAGCTGGCCAGTAGGAATAAGGCCCCTGATCTAAAAGATCGCATAATAAAGGCCGGGCCGGATGAGCTTTTTGCTTTTGCCATTCTTTGGGTGCATTTTCTAAGAGAGTCAAAAAAGGATATTGATTCTGGGCATGTTTTTCTTGGATTTTCTCATCGAGTGCGACTTGGAATTGGCGCAACGAGTACTGTTTAAAATTTAAGTTTTCAAGGGATTTAATTCCACGCTTGTTAAGTTCATACTCATGACTCTTTTTAATTAGCATAATGATATTGGGAGAGAGATAACATTCTAAAGCACCGGTCAAGGTCAAAGGCCCAAAACGAAAATGAGCAACAGCTTCAATAATTTTTTGCACTTGTTTGCTGTAAGTTCCTCGTCCCGTGCTGCTTAAACGGTGAATCTCTTTTATGATGCGCTCATCGGCAAATTGAAATTGATTTTGATAGCTGCGATCAATAATAAAACTTCCCTGCTCAAAGCGCACAACCTCCAGCGCGCACTCCTCTTTGATGGCATAAACTCCTAATTTCTTGGCCATTTCATTGGAGCGGTAAGCATAATGTTTTAAATATTGAGGATAGCGCTTGGCCAACTTAGGGATCACTTGCTGACGCAAAAAATTGCGCTCAAACTGAATATTTTCATTGCTGGGATCATCTTTATAAGGAATTTTCAGATCTTGAATAAATTTATTAATTTGATTGCGGCTAACACATAAAAAAGGCCTGCGGTAAATGCCACGCTTAAGCGGAATTCCTACTGAACTTAATAAATGAGATGAGCGCATCTGTTGCAAGAGTGACCATTCAAAAGAATCATCTAAGTGATGGGCCAAAAAGAAAGCTTCATCTTTGTTAACGACTGAATTGAAAATTTGATAGCGCTGATAACGGGCTTCATGCTCAATATTTGTGCTTATTTTTGAGGGCCATGAAAGCTCATGAACTTCCAAATCCAGGCCCCATTTACTCATTTGTCTTTTTAGAAATTTGGCCTCTTCATCATTACCTACACGTAGTTTATGATTAATATGAATAAAGCGCAGATTTTTTAAATGGCCTCTGCGCTTGAGCAGCAGCAT
>CALFYV010000109.1 GCA_937952395.1 uncultured Bacteriovoracaceae bacterium
AACAACGTAAATTTTATAGAGTTTCAAGCACATAGATTGGCACCAAAAATGCACATTAAATATTTGAGGGACGGACGCCGGAGTAGATAAGTAAAAGGTAGAAGTTGATGGAACGCAGTCAGGGTAGTTCAAATTCAAGAATTTTAGATCTTTCTCAATTTAAGAGAACAGGGAAAACTACGCTCTTAGATGTGAGAGAAATTGAAAGCGCACCCAAAGAATTTCGTGAGTTTCCTTATAAAAAAGAGCAACCAGCTATTCCTCCTATGATTCCAGCAGAAAAAGACGATATTATCGGCGATCTGCTCAATGAGTTTGAAACAGAATTAGAAAATAGCACTCACCACCAAGATGATCGCAGTTTGCATTTCTTTACACTTAAACGACCCAGGGTAATAGCTGAAGACAACAGTGTCGACGAAATTATTAAAGGTCTTAACCAGCAATTAGAGACTCTGCAAGATAACTGTTCTCGGGTTAAATTCCTGATTAGCGAAATAGAAAATCAGCTAAGTCTAGAAGATTAGAAGAAAACAACCTCTCAAGTATTTCTCATTATTAGCCGACAAGCTTACTAGGTTACTTTAACTAATAAAAGGATACTTATGTGTCGTTTCTTAGCTTACTCTGGTGTACCGATTTTACTCCATGAGCTGCTTTATGGGCCTAAGAATTCATTAATTAAGCAGAGTGTGTCCGCTAATGAAGCTGAGGAGCCTTTAAACGGAGATGGCTTTGGTATTGGGTGGTTTAATCACGACTTGGATAACGAGCCTGCAGTTTACGCTTCTATTCGTCCTGCTTGGAATGATCGCAATTTAGAATCCCTAACAAAAAAAATAAAATCAGGTTGCTTCTTTGCCCATGTGCGGGCGGCGAACGTGGGAGAAGTTTCTGAGGCCAATTGCCATCCCTTCTCTTTTAAAAATTATATATTCATGCATAACGGAAATATTGAAGAGTTCGGGGTTATAAAAAGATTTTTAAGACGCAAACTTTCTGATGATATTTATAATTGGTTAAGAGGCTCAACGGATAGCGAACATATTTTCGCACTTTTTTTACATAATATAAGTCAGAAATACCCCAATGAACCGACCCCAGTTCAAGTGGCCGAGGTTATGAAGGAAACAGTCCAGGAGATTGAAAAAATGAAAACCGATTATGGGCTTACTAGTGATAACTATATCAACTTGGCGATTTCAACAGGTAAGTTTATTGTTTCCCTTCGTTATGTTTCTAAACAAAAAGAATACGCTTCTACTCTTTATTATTCCGAAGGCTCTCGTTATGAGTGCGCCGATGGCATTTGTCGTATGCGGGATCTTAAAGATCAAGAGGACCAATCAGTCTTAATAGTTTCCGAGAAATTAACTACCGTAAAAAAGGATTGGAAAGAGATCCCAGTGGATCATTTTGCTATCGTAGATGAAAAGCATCATGTGACTTTAATTGATTTTCATAAAATGAATGAAGTGAAAAAAGCTGCTTAATGATTTTTTCTAAGTAAAATCAGACCACGGTACTTTTGGGCTTCAGCATCAACAGTTTTCATCCTTAAATACAATTCTTGATAACTCATAATCAGAGGCTTCTCTTTTCCTGGGTAGGGATCTGTAAGAGAGACATTTTCTTTATTCAAAGAATTAAGAAAAACATAATGACCAACTTCTTCGTCTGGCTCTTTAAGATTAATTATCACTGCCTGATTCTCTTGGGCTTGCCAAATGTTTAGGTCTTGCGCCATCTCTTGGGCGTCTTGCCAGTAATCAGCGTGATAAGTCTTGGCCGTTAAATCCAATTTGGAACTCTTCGCCAGTTCGTTTAAAAAGGTCTCTAATTCTTCTAAAATGACCCCTTTACCATCTTTGGCGGTATAGCTGTTCCATAGGTGATTTGGTCCTAAAAAGGCCCTTATTTGGCCCATATCAAGCTTAAAATGCGACGGCACTAGATAGTTCAGTGCTAAGGTCGAAGTGGCCATGGAGCAGCTGTAGCCATTGTCTTGCACCACCCGTTTGTTGTCTGTCTTTTGATGAAAAAATGAATTA
>CALFYV010000110.1 GCA_937952395.1 uncultured Bacteriovoracaceae bacterium
ATTAAATCGTGATTTACTCATTGGTGATATATGTCATGCTCGCGGTGGTCCGGCCCTTACTGGTCATGTCTCGCATCAAAATGGCTTGGACGTCGATATTTGGTTTAAGACAATTGAAAGTAGCAATGAATCCTTAAGCCTTGGTCAACGCGAAACCATATCAGCCTATTCTGTTTTAATTGGTAAGCTTGGTCTTAATCAAAAACTTTGGACAGAGCGAGATAGAAAAATTTTAGAAATTCTTATTTCTGATGAGCGAGTTCAGCGCATTTTTGTTAATCCCGTCATTAAAAAAGACCTATGCGAAAACGCTCAGCTTGATGAAGTGACTTTAAGAAAAATTAGACCTTGGTATGGTCATGATGATCATTATCATGTCAGACTGCATTGTCCTGAGAGTGATAAAAATTGTATTGCTCAGCAAGATCCACCTGAGGTAGATACATGTAAAGAAGAATTAACTTGGTGGTTAGAAGAAATGGTTCGAGATGATGGGGCAGTTCCTGAACCAGGGCGAGATCCACAAGAAGAGTACAATCGAAGATTGCAGGCCCTACCCAAATTATGCAAAGAAATATTAGGTATTAATAAAAGGAAATAAAATGAGTGAATTTCGTACAGAAAAAGATTCTATGGGAGAAGTTAAAGTTCCAACATGGGCACTCTATCAGGCCCAAACTCAACGTGCGGTTAATAATTTTCCTATTAGTGGCATTACCCAAAAGCGCAATGTCATCAAAGCTTTAGGAATCATTAAAAAAGCAGCTGCCAAAGCTAATCTTGAATTGAAACTTATAGATAAAGAAATAAGTGAATTAATTGTTGAAGCTGCTCAAGAAGTGATTGATGGAAAATTAGATAAACATTTTCCTATAGATATTTATCAAACTGGTTCTGGAACATCATCGAATATGAATACTAACGAAGTGGTCTCTTCACGTGCCAATCAACTGGCCAAAGAAAAAGGTCAAGATACTTTTGTTCACCCAAACGATCATGTAAACTTTGGACAAAGTTCCAATGATGTTTACCCGACCGCCCTTAGGATTGCCGCAGTTATTTCAATTAATGAAATTTTTTTTCCAGGGCTTGAGACTTTAAAAAAATCACTTTTATCTCAAGCTAAGAAAAATGCCCATATCGCCAAGACTGGAAAAACACACTTGATGGATGCTATGCCAGTTACTTTTGAACAGGTTTTTGGTGGTTATGCTCATCAAGTTGAGATGGGATTGACTCGGGTAAATTCAGTCATGGAGAGAATTTCAGAACTTCCTCAAGGAGGAACTGCTGTTGGAACTGGAATTAATACCCATGAAAAATTTGGGAAAAAATTTGCCGCCCAAGTCTCTAAAGAAACGGGTTATAATTTTTCTGAAGCTAGCAATCATTTTTAAGCTCAAGCTACTCTAGATGCTCACGTAGAGTTAAGTTGCCAGTTAAAAACATATGCTGTTTCCCTCATGAAAATTGCTAACGATTTTCGTTGGATGAACTCAGGACCTAATTCGGCTATCTCGGAAATTAAGCTAGCACCACTTCAACCCGGCTCATCCATTATGCCAGGAAAAGTGAATCCAGTTATTGAAGAGAGTGTCTGCATGGTGTGCGCTCAAGTCATGGGTAATGATGTGACAGTGGGAATAGCTGGTCAGTCTGGAAATTTTGAACTTAATGTTATGTATCCAGTAGCTTGTCATAACTTAATGGAGTCTATAGAACTCTTAGGTCATGCTTCAAAGAATTTTGCAGTTAACTCAGTTGATCTTTTAAAAGTAAATGAAGAAAATTGCAAAGATAAACTTTTTAAGAATCCGATTTTAGTAACCGCACTTAACCCCATTATTGGTTATGACTTAGCAGCTAAGATTGCTAAACGTGCTTACGCAGAAAACAGAAGCCTCATCGATGTGGCTCTAGAAGATACAGATCTTTCTAAAGAGGATTTAGAGAAATATTTAGACCCAATGAAGATGACAAAAGGTGGGTTTACAAGCTAATGACTAAACACCTCGTCACTTCTGCTCT
>CALFYV010000111.1 GCA_937952395.1 uncultured Bacteriovoracaceae bacterium
TCGAGTTTTTTTTCTTTCATATCAAAGGGATGTTCTGAGTTTTGATTGTGACAGTTAAGACATTGAACATTAGCGAAATTATGAGTAACTTTTGATTTTGAGTCCAATTTCACCCATTTCTGAGATAGTTCTGAGCGTTTTTGGGAAGACAGTAAACGAACAGATTCTTTAGTATAAATACTGTCTTGAAATTCTTTCCAGTATGTCTTGGCATCAGTTTTTTGACTAAATTTAATAATTTGATCGTGGGTGAAAAAACCATTATCTTTTTCAAAATTTAGACTATGGCAGCCAATGCAATTTCTATTTTTATCTTCTTTGGCCTGCTTTAAGGTCATATAGGCTAAAGAGTGAGAAGTTGAATACCAAAATTTTGTTTGCTTCTTGTGACATTCTAAACAAGAAATAGCAGTTGGCGCAGGCCCTGTTGTTTTATGTGCATAAAATTTTTCTTGTTCCTTGGTTTGAATTTCTTCTAATTTTTTTTTGTGATCTTCGATGAATGCAACGAACGGATTATTTTTTATTTTTTTGGATAATTCGTCGCCAACTTCATGCATAAAATATTTTACTTTCATATTACTAAGATCAAATCGAATTTCTCCTAGATAGTGATTTCGGGATAATACTTGGCCAATTTGGGTCTTCCCCACTACTTCTGCTTCTTGTAAAAAACTTTGCGTATGCGCTCCTATGATCCAATCAATTTTTGGAATTTGAGTCGCAATTTTTTTATCTGCTTGAAATCCTGCATGTGATATTAAAATGATGACTTTGCCATTTTCTTTATCGATGATTTTTTTTAAATTCTCTAAAGAACTCTCAAAATTTGAATCTAAGGGGGATTTAATTAATTCAGGTGAGGTAAAACCAAAAAAAACGAATGAACGGTTATTTATTTTTACTTCCACTTTTTTTATAGCATCTATTGAAGAATCCTTCGCTAAATTTGAGATTAAAATGGGGAATTGTTTTTTCTTAACTATGCTATTAAATATTTCTATTCCTTGAGCAAAATCATAATCACCTGGAACAAAAATTTGAAGGCCTAATTTGTTGAAGGCTTCAACTATATTTTCACCTCCAAAGCGAAGTGATTCAGCATACGCATCAGGCAAAACAGAATTAGGAAAAAGTGCATCTCCCGAATCCACATAAAAGGGATAGGACTCTTCTTTAATGCTCTCAATCAACCCGGCGACCTGAGGGAGTCCACCCAAAGGAAATTTTCGGCATCCACAAGGGTGTGTTTCTCCGTTGATATTGTGGGAAAACAAAATTGAGAAAAATTTCTTTTCTGTCTTTAATTCTATTTCTTTTTTATTATCTTGGCTTTGGCATGAAAGTAGGCAGAGTATAAAAAAACATAAGTAGAGATATCTATTTAAGTTCATTTTTTGCTGCCTTAGCCTCCGAAGAATTTGCATATTTGCTAATGACTTCTTTGAATGTTTCGTTGGCTTCATCTTTTTGTCCTAAGGCTTTGAAGCATAAACCGATATGATACAGTGCTGACGGTGCTTTAGATGAACGTGGATACTTGGTATAAATTTTACTTAAATAAACTAAAGCATCACTGTAGTTTTTATTCTTATACTCAATGATTCCGACATTAAGTAAAACTCCATTTGTTTTACCTGCGCTTAGGGTTTTACTTTCTAAGAGTTGATTGTAAAGTTCTTTGGCCTTGGAGTATTGTTTCTTAGAGAAAAGATTATCTGCCTCTTTGAGATCATCTACTTTTTCGGCTTTTTTTTTAGAGCTACTAGAGCCTAAGCTTTTTAAAGATTTTGTGATTTCAGAAATAAATTTCTTTTGCTCATTAAGTAACTTACTTATTTCAGAAATCTCTTTTTGATTTTTCTCAGCGAGGGCCTTGAGAGCATTGACTTGTATTTTTATTTGCTCATCTGATTTAGCTAATTTTTCTTGCTGATCCTTTTGTCCTTGCTCTTGTTTGTGTTCAATTTCTTGAAGTCGTCCATTGTATTCGTCTATTTTGCTACGAAATTCTCGTAGTTCAATAAGGAAGTCTTTGGAGAATTTTTGATTTGTCTCGAGTTGTTCGCTAACTCTTTTTTCTCTTTCAATTTCTTCGGTTGTTTTTAAACAACTGTTGAATATGAGCGTGCAGATTGAAACGATAATTAAATTCTTCATGTTATCATTTTAGCAAAGAGTCTTGATTGTTCCTAGATCCAAATCTAATTTTCGTTGTCTTGAGCCGCTTTTCTAATGGCAGTGAATTCAGCCCTTTCGGCAAATTTTTGCGATAATAAGGCAAATTCCTTGGCTTTGTTGAAGTATTTACGCCTGTAGTATGACTTGGCTTTTAGATAGTAAACTTCCGCTTTCCTGAATGTGTTAGGGTCTTTTTCGTCAGCTTTGGCTTCTTTGGCAGCTAGAAAAGCTGCTTGGGCCATACTCATTTCTAATTTAGGGCGTGCGGTGGTTAAGCCGCACGCTGATATTAAAACAGTTACAAATAAACTAAGAACATATTTGTTCATTACTTCGCAGTAATAACAAAATTGGCACGGCGGTTTTTGGCCCATGCACTTTCATCATGACCAAACTCAACAGGTCTTTCTTTACCGAAAGAAACGATAGTGATTCTTGAAGAAGAAACTCCAGCAGCCACTAGATAATCTTTTACTGAACGAGCTCTTCTCTCACCTAAAGCAAGGTTATACTGAATCCCGCCTCTCTCATCAGCGTGACCTTCAATTTGAACATCAATATTATCATTTTCTTTTAAGAATAAAGCATTTGCTTCAAGAACGGCACGAGTTTTTGATTTCAATGAAGAAGAATCAAAGTCGAAGTAAACCGTTTGTAGTGGTCCGGCTTTTCCTGAGTCCGAGTCTCCGTTAAGCTCTAATGTCAGACCATCATTAATAGCTCCATCTAGACTAGCTCCGTCTTGAGAGTTTTTCGGGTTGCTACTACAAGCAGCGATCACAAGTGTGATCATTGTGAGTATAGAAAATTTTGAACGTAAAAAAGCCAACATGAAAGTCTCCTTAGTTTTTAAAAAGTATAAAGAACGATTTTGATTCTTAACTACTATAGTTCGAAAACATTATGACATAATTTCAAAGGCATGCCTATTATTTTTCATTTCTACTAAAAAGCCCAGCATCTATCCCTTAAAGAAAAAGAACGCAGACGTCATTTTGTTGACGGTATTCTCTCTGTGTCAGTCAAAACCTTGACCGGTCAATTTAAACAAAGCGCCTACTAGAGGGAGTTTCAGGGACTGTGCAGAGAGTTGTAAAACTGGCATTTGGGTTGCATACCTTAGGTTGTGTGTGTGTGTTGGGGTTATAAGAAAAGGATTTTTTTATAGCTTCTCCTTACGTCTCTCGAAAAAAAAAGGCTACTTTATTGTGGCCTTTTTTTATTCAAAAAAATCAATCTAAAAAATCATAAACAAGAGAAGCAATTGCCTTAGAGCCTGAACTATTGGGATCGTAAATAGGGTTATATTCGTATATCCCTGTCATTTTTTCCACTGGAACTTCCTTAAGAAACCAAGATGTGAGGTGTCTTAAATGGGCCAGAGGTAAGCCTTCGGGGTTAACTGCACTTACACCTGTCATAACTGATGAACTCAAAGCATCGGCATCAATGCTTAAGAGAAAAAAAGTATCTTTATCAAAAAGTACAAGAATCTGGTTCAAAAGTTGTAAAGGCAGTTGGCTAAAGTTATGGGAGAGTTTTTTTATTTGTTCAAATGGAAAAGTTTTCATTGATGGAAGATCATTTAGAGTCGACAGAGAGTTGGCAAAACGATGAATCCCATATTGAAAAAGATGGGTTTCAACTCTTGCTTCATTCAGCCATTGCCTAAGAGGAGTACCTGAGTGATTGTGTTTTGATTGCCTGGTATCACAATGAGCGTCTATATTGAGTACAATAATTTTTTTAAATCCTTGTGCTTCTATGGCCTTCAATAGAGGGTACACGTGGTCATGACCTCCGCCTAAGTGTATCGTGCGTCTCCTTTTAATAAGCTGTAGGTATCGTAAAATTTTTTCAGCCTCAATATTTTGAGCTAAATTAGAATATCAAAGTTCTAGTTGTTCTTATGCTACGTCCTGAGTGACTATACTTTTCTTCTGATGGTACTGTAATGAGAGTATTTGGTTCAATAAAACTTGAGGGCCATACTTACTTCCGTTTCTTCCTAAGTTTCTCATGACTCCTACGTCAGAAGAACTAGTCAATAAACAAATATCATGTTGTAACTCTGACTCTTCCTCAACAAAATCTCTATGAGAAACCATCTTTTTTTCTGTTAAACGTAATTGGTCGGGTAAAAAATATTCTTGCTGCATATTCTCCTCACTTTATTTCATTTTAAACCGAATATACAATAGTAATCGCTGAAGAAATCTAACAACTCAGCATTTTTAAATTGGTATAGGGCAGGATATGAAGAAAATTTGGTTTATTGTTAAAAATGACGAGCATATTGGCCCATATTCGCAATACGACCTAAAAGATTTTCATCGCGAGAGTAAAATAAGTAAGGAAACGAAGATTTGGAAAAAAGGATTGGCTAAGGCTATTGTTTACTCCGAAATTAATTTACATAATCAGCCAGAAAAAATAAATAAAAAGTTTAAAACTAAAGAACAAGAAGCTGTTAGGAAATTAGAAGAAGGTCTGAGAGTTCTTCAACATCAAGAACCGTTTAAGTTACCTGGCCAAGAGGATGCACCTTTTCCTTGGAACAAGATTGCAATAGCATTTGCCTTGACATTGTTTTTGAGTACAACGCCTTTTCTTTATGAGCTTTATCAAATGACTTCACATAAAATATCAAAGCCTAGTGGCATGAAGAAAAGTGATTATGAACGACTGTTACAGACAAGTTCTAATGCTTTAGAAGAGGTCACTGTATCATTTGCTCCTTCTAAAGATATGTCTGAGTTATGGATGGCCACGAATTTTGCCTATGATGGAAAAGTGATTGTAAAAATAAAAAGTATTCAAGAGAAAATGCTTCGCCCTGAGATTATAGCTATTACAACTGAGGGTGAATTAAAAGATCGCTTAGTTTCTTTTACCAATTTAAAATACGAAGTCGGAACTCGTTTAGTTCCCGGATATTATCAATTTAGTGTGGAATTTGTATCTCCAGTTGAGAAAAAATACTTAATAGAAAATTTTATTAGTCTACAAAAAAAATTATCCCAATCAACCGTAGGCTTAATTTCTGTTTTACCTGATCAAGTTTTCGATCAAAAACTTGCCGAATATCAAAGCCAAAGACAAGAAGTGGGTAAGCAGATTTGGTTTGAATTACACCAAAAGTTTTTAACTGTGAAAACAGTTGTTGAGCAAATCAAGGAAGAGATTTTCATGGTTTATGATAAACAAAACAGTGATTCTTCGTGGCAAGAAAATTTGCAAAATTTTGAACAAAAATACCAAAAATATTTTAGTGTTTTCCTCACTTCATTTTCTGAGCAGGATTACACGACATTATATGGTTTTAGCCAAATCACTGATGAGGAACGCTCTAGTGTGAAAGATTATTACCAAGAGTTAGTACAAATATCAATTAAAGCTGCTAAGGACTCAGCGAGAACCCTGAGTGAATTACAAAAAAATGGCCGTTCACCTTCCAGCCAAGATTGGGAATGGATTAAGTCAAAAATCTCTAAGCGTTTTGATAAGCTGATTCAACGTTCAGATGATGGAATTGTTATTGTTAAGTCAAAATTTAATTAGTCAGTTCTATTTTTTCAATATTAGTTTTTTTTGATTTCATTAACTGTTCAAAGCAGAATCTTTTTCTCTCGTCGATGCCAACTTTTGCTCCCCAATAATCGAGATCATGATTGAAGATAACAGTGAGACCATTTTTTAAGATCATATCCAGAAGCTGCAATTTCTCTTCGGTTGTTTTTCCAGGATTCATATCGTAACCCATAACCCAAGGAATCGGAATATGATGGGAAGTGGGAATAATATCTCCGAAGTAGAAAAAATGATTATCAAAGGGATGCATTTGATAAGGGGTGTGGCCCTTGGTTGTGGTGTAGGAAAGTTTATAGTCCCCATCCTCTAAAATAATTCCTTTCTCATCTTGATGTAAATGAAGTTGTTTTTTTTCTAAATATTCCTGAAGTAGAGGCGTAAATATATGAGATTGAAAGGAGCCCTGATCTCTTATATTGGGTTTTTTAGCGTATTCATAATGTTTTTGATGTAGATGGACTGTTGCGTTAGGGAAAAGACATTGAGTTTTTCCATTTTTTAAGCTTCCCAGACCACCGACATGATCAAAATGCAAGTGAGTGATAATAATATCTGTTATTTGTGCAGGATTTATTTGGGCTTTTGCAAGGGCCTTGATGAGTGGGGATGGTTCTGTTTTGACAGAAAAATTTTGTCTAAATTTTTCATCATGATAATCTCCAATTCCGGTATCAATGAGAATTTTGCGATGAGGGCTTTCTATCATTAGTACTCTCATGGTCATTTCAATTCGATTAAGTTCGTCTGCGGATATCTTTTTGTCCCACAATGGCTTGGGGATGATGCCAAACATAGCACCCCCGTCAAGTTTGAAATCGGCTGGATGTAAGAGAGAGTATTTAATCATTTTCCTCCTGAGAGTTTGATTATCAATTGTAATAAGATTTTTCAGATTAAAACGGCTAATAGCGTTGTAATTACAAGTTGCACATTTCGCCGCAAAGGCTTAATCTTAAGCAAGATTTCGTAGTCATATTCACCTATAGTTTATTGGAGTTGTCATGAATGTTCATGAGTATCAAGCCAAAGTGGTCATGAAAGAATTTGGTATTAATGTTTTGAAAGGTTCTGTCGCCAAAACTGCTGATGAAGCTGTTAAAGTTGCTAAGGAACTTGGTGGTAAAGTTTGGGTGGTTAAAGCTCAAATCCATGCCGGAGGACGTGGCAAGGGTGGAGGGGTGAAGTTAGCCAAAACTTTAGATGAAGTGAAAAAGTATGCCAATGAAATTATCGGTATGACTCTTGTGACTCATCAAACGGGTCCTGAGGGCAAGAAAGTTAATCAAATTCTTATCGAACAGGGTTGCAACATTGATCATGAGTACTACGTGGGTATAGTTCTTGATAGAACTAAAGGAAAAATCACCATGATGGCTTCTCGTGAAGGGGGAGTTGAGATTGAGAAAGTCGCAGCTGCTACACCTGAGAAAATTATAAAAGTTTCAATCGACCCAGCTGTTGGTTTTACTCCTTTTGTTGGACGTAAACTTGCATTTAATATTGGACTTGAGGGAGAAACACTTAAAAAAGCCTCAAAGTTTTTTGAAGGTCTCTATAATCTCTATATTGGAAAAGATTGTTCGATTGCTGAAATCAATCCTATGGTTACAACCAAGGAAGGAGATGTTTTGGCATTAGACGCAAAGTTAAATTTTGATGATAATGCTCTTTATCGTCATCCAGAAATTGAAGCTCTAAGAGATCCAACCGAAGAGTCGGCCCAAGAGCTTGAAGCGGGAAAGTATGGTCTCTCTTTTATTTCTCTAGATGGAAACATTGGCTGTTTAGTTAATGGGGCAGGGTTGGCGATGGCGACTTTGGATATTTTAAAACTTTATGGTGGAAATCCAGCCAACTTCTTAGATGTTGGTGGTAACGCGACTAAAGAAACGGTCCAGAAAGCTTTCAGTCTTATTTTACAAGATCAAAATGTAAAAGCTATTTTAGTTAATATTTTTGGTGGAATTATGAAGTGTGACATTATCGCTGAAGGTGTGGTGGCAGCAGCTAAAGAGTTATCATTAAAAGTTCCTCTTGTTGTCAGACTCGAAGGAACCAATGTTGCTATGGGGAAAAAAATATTAGCAGAATCTGGACTTCAAATTATCCCAGCCGATGGGCTTGGTGACGCTGCAGAAAAAGCTGTCGCGGCTGCAGGAGGTAAATAATGGCCATATTAGTTAATAGAGATACAAAACTGATTACGGTTGGTTTAACCGGCAAACAAGGAACTTTTCATACACTGCAATCTAGAGATTATGGGACTAATGTTGTTGGTGGAGTGACTCCTGGAAAGGGTGGAATTAAACATGAGGGAATTCCTGTTTTTAATACGGTTTTTCAAGCAGTGAATGAAACTGGAAGTAATGCTGCTATGATTATGGTACCCCCACCATTCGCAGCAGATTCAATTTTGGAATGTATTGAAGCTGAAATGCCTTTGATTATTGCAATTACTGAAGGCATTCCTATTATTGATATGATTAAAGTAAAATCAGCCCTTAAAAATTCGAAAACGAGATTGATTGGCCCAAACTGCCCAGGAATTATTACTCCAGGAGAATGTAAAATTGGAATTATGCCAGGACATATTCATATGCCTGGAAAAGTCGGCGTTATTTCTCGTTCGGGTACTTTAACTTATGAAGCGGTTTATCAATTAACTCAAAGGGAGATCGGCCAGTCTACTTGTGTAGGAATCGGGGGAGATCCTGTTAATGGAACAAATTTTATTGATTGTTTAGAGCTTTTTGAAAAAGATAAAGACACCGATGCTATTATTATGATCGGTGAAATCGGTGGTTCAGCCGAGACTGATGCGGCACGCTGGATAAAAGAGAATTCTTCAAAACCTGTTGTGAGTTTTATTGCTGGTGCAGCGGCTCCAAAGGGTAAACGAATGGGACACGCTGGGGCCATCATTTCTGGTGGTGATGATACAGCAGACGCAAAATTCAAGATACTTGAAGAATGTGGTGTAACAGTTGCCCGTTCTCCAGCAGAGCTTGGAGAAAAAGTTGCTGAAGTCTTAAAATAGTTGTAGTTTTTCGCAAAAGACAATTTAGGAGAAACAAAATGAGTATTGAAAAAACGCTAAGTATTATTAAACCCAATGCGGCACGTGACAATAATATTGGTAATATTATTGCTCGCTTTGAAAAAGAAGGCTTGAGAATTGCTGCTGCAAAATTAACAAAACTTTCTAAAGAGAAAGCTGAGGGTTTCTATATTGAGCATAAGGAAAGACCATTTTTTAATTCATTAGTTAACTTTATGACTTCAGATATTGTTGTCATTATGGTGCTTGAAGGTAAGGGGGCTGTGGCCAAAAATAGAGAGATTATGGGAGCGACTAATCCATCAGAGGCTGCCGAAGGAACTCTTCGTAAGCTTTATGCTAGCTCTATTGATGAAAATGCCGTTCATGGCTCAGATTCAGCTGTAAGTGCTGAAAGAGAAATTTCATATTTCTTTGAAAAAAATGAAGTTTTCGATAGATTCTAAATAGAACTTAATACACCACCGGTATTTTCTCAGGATAATTCAGTCCATCTTCT
>CALFYV010000112.1 GCA_937952395.1 uncultured Bacteriovoracaceae bacterium
GACAAGCAGCGCTCGCAAAACTATGCCAAGGTTTTACGGGAAGTGACAATGGCAGTTCGCGCTGCGGGACCCGAACCAGAATCAAATTTTGCACTTAAAGTAGCGCTTCAAAAAGCACGAGAATATAACGTACCTAAAGACAATGTAGAAAAGGCCATCAAGAAAGGTTCTGGCGAAGGTGGAGACGATTATAAGGAAATTAATTACGAAGGTTATGGTATGGATGGGGTGGCGATTTTTGTTGAGGCCACCACCAATAATCCAACAAGAACGATAGCTAACGTGCGATCATTTTTTACAAAAAATGGTGGTACGATTGGCAAAGAAGGATGTTTGCAATTTGTTTTTGAGCGCAAAGCCGTCTTTACCATGAAGGATGACGGACTAGACGTTGACGAGTTAACTCTCGAGTTGATTGATGCAGGAGCCGAAGACGTGGAAAGTGAGGATGGTTTTATTACTGTTAAAGGTGCAGTTGAATCTTTCGGCGATTTATTTAAAAAATTAGAGGCGATGCAAATAAAAGTGGAAGACTCTGCACTAGAGAGGATTCCGCTTAATACAAAAGAAGTAAATGATAAAGATAATTATGATAGAAACTTGCGCTTAGTTGAAATGCTTGAAGGCGATGATGATGTTTTAAAAGTTTATCATAATATGGAATATAACGAATCTTTCAGTGGACAAGATTAGTTATGATCGATCACCGCGAGTCTTTTCAGACTCAATTTTCTCAAGAGGACATTGAAACTTGCTTAAAAGTGCTAGAGAGTTTTGCTACTAAGAGTGAGCAATTAACACTTTTAATTGACGAGCAAAGAGTTGCTATGTTCAAGGCTGTGGGCAGTATTTCTAGGCACGATAGAAAAGAGGAGAAGAAGCGCAAGAAAGATGTTAAGAAGTGGAGAGTTCAGAAAAAATTTGAAATTAATAAAAATGCCAGAAAGTTAACAGGTATTCGCTCAGCCAGAGACGCCAGTATTTTCACCGCTCCTGCTCAGATTGATTTCGCTACAGCTGGTATCCAGATGAAAGAATATACTGAGCCACGTGAATGTTATATTTGTAGAGATAAATTTAAAGTTATTCATCATTTCTACGATAGCATGTGCCCCAAATGCGCTGAACTTAATTATGATAAAAGATTTCAAAGTGCGGATCTAACAGGACAAGTGGCCCTTATCACGGGTTCAAGGCTTAAGATTGGTTATCAGGCAACCTTGATGCTTCTTCGCGCTGGTGCTACGGTTATTGCGACAACTCGTTTTCCGGTAGATTCAGCACTTCGCTACAGTAAGGAAGCTGATTTTAAAAAATGGTCAGAACGCTTACAAATTTATGGCCTGTATCTTCGTCATACTCCCAGTGTCGAAATCTTTTCGCTTTTTATTGCTCAAAAATATAAACGCCTAGACATTTTAATTAATAATGCTGCTCAAACGGTGAGGCGTCCCAGTGGTTTTTATGCTCACTTAATGCCTAATGAAAATAAGATGCTGCATGAATTACCAATTGAGGCCCAAAGTCTTTTACAAGAGCATAATAATTGTATTAATGATCTGGTTTCACTTAATCATGATCATAAAAACCTTCCTGTTTCTTGGCATAATAAAGCACCTGGTTTAGGCATTCGTGCTTCGGCCCAGTTATCTCAAATTCCTTATAGCTTTGATCATAGCCTGGTTAATCAAGAAATATTTCCCGAAGGCAAGCTCGATGCCGATCTTCAACAAGTCGATTTGCGCAAGACGAATAGTTGGCGTTTAAAACTGGGGGAGATTAATACGGCGGAAATGGTAGAAGTTCAGCTGGTTAATGCCGTGGCCCCCTTTGTTTTGTGCAATCACCTTATTCCCTTAATGAAGGCAGACTATACTGGGAAAAAACACGTCATTAATGTGAGTGCTATGGAAGGAAAATTCCACCGCTTTAAAAAAGAAGAGCGTCATCCGCACACCAACATGGCCAAAGCCTCATT
>CALFYV010000113.1 GCA_937952395.1 uncultured Bacteriovoracaceae bacterium
AAGGGATCATAAAAACTACACCTAAAAGACCACCTGCTACAGAAATAAAAAATGTGGGCCAAAAATGAAATTGGTTCCACGCACCTACGAGCACCAAAGCTGGAAGACTAAAAATAACCCCAGCGGCAAGAGATTCACCGGCACTTGCCATGGTTTGAACGATATTACTTTGTAGTAAACTATTTTGGCTTTTTAATACTCCGCGATAAATCCCCATAGCAAACACTGCCGCAGGAATAGAAGCAGAAACTGTCATCCCAGCATAAAGCCCTAGGTAAACATTGGCGGCTGTCATAATGACCCCAATAATGATACCTATAAGTATTGAAGATATAGTTAATTCTTTGATAGCGGATGACATAAAACTCCTGTGTTATCTTAAAGTATCTGATTATTATTCTATTTTAAGGGATGAAATGACAAGCCTCAATACTCTAACTCTTTATTTTATCAAATCACCTTATGGGCTGGATTGGACATCGGCTACAAGTCTCTCACGTAGTATTTTAAAAAACTATCTTTCCATGAAGCCAAATTTTATGGGACACGTAGATATTGAACTCAAGGCGACGTTACCGAGTGGAGAAAAAGTCCAATTTTTTACCGGTATGGTAGCGTCTAATCTCAATGCCAAAACCATGCTTTTTAAGAAAAAAATTGGCATGGGAATTGTTTTCCATAGTTTTTCTGGAAGAATGGACGGGCCAGAAGATATAGAGAAATATTTTGAAAATAAAGAGAGGATTAATTTTCTCTGCTTAAAAATTTCTGCCGAAACTGCACAGAAAATTTACCAGTATTATCAAGAATATAAACAGCAAAAAATTTACCAGTATTATGGACTATCTAACCGCCCCCTTTATAAAGAAGGAGCCGGTTGTAGTGCCTTTGCTGTTAGTTTCCTACAAGTCGCAGAGTTAATGAATTCAGAAGTAGAGTCAGCTTGGAGCTACTTGATTAAAATTCCTACAAAACTCATTGGTCCCCCTTTGGGAAAAAGGAAAGTTAACTTTTTTAAATTACTCTTCACTTATTGTCCCTGGGCCAAATCCGATGAAGAATATAAGGAAATATTTTTCTGGGATCCTGATAAAATGTTTAACTGGGTTGAAAGGAAATTGCAATATTCATCCAGCGAGTACCAACAACGACAACTTGCGGGTATTTCTGGAATTTACAAAGATGTGAGTTCTTTAAGACCATCAAAAATGCAAATATGGAAGAAATAATCAAAATCTGCATAGTTGATGATGAAATTGATATTTGTGAGATCATCGCAGCTAATATTGAAGATGCTCTAAAAAATGTCCAGATTTTCAAAGCCAGCAATGCAGGAGAAGCTCTTGCTCTAGCGGAAAAACATGAATTTCAACTGCTCATCACTGATTTTAAAATGCCCGGAATGGATGCTGGACAAATGTTAAAATTTTGGATGCAACTTCCCAATGCTACCAGGCCCCGCCATATTGCTATTTTATCCGCTTATTTCGATGATCACTATAAAGACGGGAATTTTGAAAAGGGTGTTACTTATTTAAAAAAACCGATTAATGATGCTGTTTTTAATACATTTCTCAAAAGAATATTCCCGAGATATTTCAAACTAAAGAGTCCAGATAAAACGGATGATTTGCTGCATTTGCCTCAATTGACTGTAGAAGAACTCTTAACTCAAAATAAGTTAAAATTCAGAGTTGACGCTCACCCAACTCCAAAAGATTTTAATGCTACAAAAGATTTTGGCTTTATTATTCAAATAAAAACAGAAAAGACCACTATAGATTGCTCAATATACTTTTCTAAAAATTTGCTCTTAAAATTATTTGCCTTTGGTAAAAAAATAGAACCTCCGTCTAACTACAATACTCAAGTGGAAGAGTTTTTTCTTCGCTTAGGTAATCAATATAAAAATCTTTTAATTAGACACAATCAGAGTAAAGGCTTATATGCTGAAATTTCTGGTTTTAAAATTTGGAAAAATAATCCTCTGAAGATGAATCATATAATAGATTGTCAGCAAGTTATTATTTACAAAACTATCCCAGGAGATATTTTTGTAGGCATTAGCATAAACTAAAACCCCGCACTCATACCTTCACTACGAGGATCAGAGACACCCAAAAGTCCATCAGTGCTCAACATCACCGCTTGAACTGAACAACCAATACCACCCTCTTTGATCACATGCCCTTTTTTCTTTAACTGTTTTAAAACCTTATCTGTAAAAAGATCTTTTTCTACAAAAACTTCCTTAGGTTTCCATTGATGATGAAGCCTAGGGGCTTTCACAGCGGATTCTAAATCCATCTTGTAAGCAAAAATATTGAGTAAAACTTGGGCGACACAAGTGATAATACGTGTGCCATTAGGAGTACCTAAAGCGAGTATAGGTTTAGTCCCATCAAAAACGATGGTGGGACTCATACTACTTAAGGGACGTTTTCCAGGAGAAATCTTATTAGCTTCACTCCCAATCGCACCGAACATATTGGAAGCATTAACCTTAGCACTAAAATCATCCATTTCATTATTTAAAACAATCCCTGTTCCTTCCGCCACTAAACCTGAGCCCAGATAACCGTTGATAGTTTGGGTTGATGAAACAGCGTTGCCCTCACTATCCATAATAGAAAAATGAGTTGTATCATTGGACTCTTTAGGTATAGCTTGACTTGTTTTATACTGATTTTTTAAAAAAGTTTTGAGAGTTTCAAAGTGTCTATCTGAAAGCAATTTCTCTACTGGTACATTGACAAAATCCGGGTCACCTAGATAAATTGCCCGGTCATGAAAAGCAAAGCTCATAGCATTGATAAGATGATGATAATAATGAGCACTTTGCTTCTTCCATTTAATTTCAGAATTTTTTTCTAAAAGAGATAAAATTTGTAATACATGAATACCGCCAGAACTAGGTGGAGGCATCGAGACGATCTCCTTTCCAAAAATTCTTTTTGAAACAACATCCCGTTCTTTCATCTTATATTTTTTAAAATCATTTTGAGATAATAAACCTCCATACTTTTTAGAGGAATTAACAATTTTGTTAGCAATCTCACCTTCATAAAAAATCTTATCTCCTGTCATGGCTATTTGCACCAGGGTTTCACTCAAATCCTTTTGCACTAACAGATCACCCTCTTGAAAAGGTTTACCATCAGTATTAAAAAAGATTTTTTTGGAGCTAGGAAACAATCCCATGATTTTGCTTTTCTGCTTGATGGCCTCTGCTAAGTGGGAGTAAACTACAAAACCACGTCTGGCCAAATTGGCCGCAGGCAAAACTAGATCACGCCAAGCTAAGCTGCCATGTTTTTGGTGAATTTGATAAAGCCCTCTGACTAAACCAGGAACTGCCACTGCATGAATTCCATTGATCGATTTTTCACTTATGACATGTCCTAATTCATCTTGAAACATCTTCTCAGTCGCTGCTAAAGGGGCCACTTCACGAAAATCATAAGCTTCTATTTTTTTATCTTTCAATTTGATAAGGGCAAAACCACCACCACCTAGACCCGTTGATTGAGGGCGCTCCACAGAAATAGCGAAAGAAAGGGCCACGAAAACATCGACGATGTTTCCACCCTGGCGAGCGATCTCCAAGGCAATTTTAGTGGATTCTTCACCTTGAGAGCTAATCATTATCTTTTGAGACTTTGCGCTGGATAATTGTTTTGATTTTTGAGAGAAGAAGGTAGTTGAAAAATAATTCTTCTCACTACAACTAAAGAGTAAAACTAAAATTAACAAAATCCATCTTTTCATGCTATTCCTTATTTAGATATCATAGTTCAAAGCGCGCGAGGTGCAAATGACACAAGAAGAAAAACTAAAACAAAAAGCAGAGCTAGATCCCAACTGGCAATTAACTCATAATCAAACAAGGTTAGAGAGAAAATTTAAATTCAAAAACTTTAAAAAACCTCTCGAACTTGTCCAAGTCATTGCCCAAATAGCCGAGGAACAAAAACATCATCCCGAAATATCTTTCGGTTGGGGCCATCTTACCATTGAAATCTGGACTCATACTATCTCCAATCTCACTCAAGGTGATTTTCAATTAGCACTCAAGATAGATGAAGCCTATGAGCAAACTAATGCGTAAAGCCAGAAGTCCTACTTTTCTTGCGTGAAAATTCAGGTAGAATAATCATATGTTTAAAATATTGTGTTTAATCATCTGTTTGCTGACACTAAGTGCTCATGCCTTCTGGTTTGAAACGAAAGTTGGGCAAAACATGGCCCAGTGGCAATCCAGTAGCTTGAGTGGACCAGGTGTTGAATTAAAACTGGGGCCGGAGGTACTTAATCCCATCGCTTTTGGCCCTCAAATTTTTTATGGAATAAATACCATTGATGATGAGCGACTAGGTTTTAAAAGTAGTGTGCATCATTTCAGTGCTGGCCCCCATGTAACTTTTAATGGAGTACGTTTTAGAGCTTGGGTTAGTATGACTCTAACCGAGCGCTTTAGTACAACCGAAGCAGTTAAGAGCAGAGGCCAAGATATTGGCAAAGTTAAATACCAAGGCACAGGTTTTAAAACTGGACTCGGAGTCAATTTGGCCAAAAATTATGGTGTTAATCTTGAGGTCCAGAGAAAAAATATCAACAAAATAACCGACAGTTTTGGACGATCTTACCCTGAATTGGCATTTAAAGTTTACAACTTCTTTTTATCTCTGAGTATTTTATACTGATACTCATTTTTTCTTCCCCTACAAACTTTTTTTTTTCATGTTAAAATTTAAACTCGACATTCTTAGTAGCGGGGTTCAATGAAGATCATAGTTTCTTTCAAAAAAATTTCAGTATTTTCCTTACTCATTTTTTTTCTCGGAGCTTGCTCTTCTTCCCAAGCACGTAAACAAGAAGGCCCGTCTTTAGAAGAAACAAAAGAAATAGTCCAAGAGCTCAGAGAAAATAAAGAGAGGATTGCCAATCACCAATTTTTAAGACCAATAAAAACTTCAAAATATTATTTTTGGATTGATTATTTTAGTGGGAAAAATAAAGAACGCTTTCAGCGCTATATCAACAATGGCTGGAGACACAAGAAACTAATTGAGTCGATTTTCGATTCCTACGGCCTGCCAAAAGATCTGTTTTATGTAGGCATGATCGAGAGTGGTTACTACATGCGTGCTCGATCTCATGCATCAGCAGTGGGCCCTTGGCAATTTATCAAAGACACTGCTAAACGTTACGATTTAATGATCAACCGTCACGTTGATGAAAGAATACATCTGATTAAATCAACTCACGCAGCTGCCCGCTATTTCAAAGATCTCTATAATATTTTTGGTTCGTGGGAACTGGCTCTGACCGCCTATAATGCCGGCGAATACGGTTTGATGCGTAGGATACGCAAACATAATACCAAAAATTATTATAAACTCTCACGCAAAAAAATTATCCCTAGAGAAACTAGAAACTATATTCCAAAAGTTTTAGCCGCCATTGATATCATGAACCGACCAGAGGAATTTGGATTTAAAATCCCTCGAAATGACAAGAGTTCTTATGAATATATGAGAACCTATACAACGAACAAGGCCATCCCCCTAAAATCGATTGCCAGGAAATTCGGTCTTACAACATCGGAGTTGCGTCACTTAAATCCTGATCTTAAAACTTATCGAACCCCCAAATTACGTTATAGTAAGCTTTCGATTTATGTACCTAAGTACAAAAAACATCATCTAATCTCCCGTATGATAAGAAATAAAGTAAATGAAAATAAGCTCTTCACTCGTTACACCATTAAGCGTGGTGATACTCTCTATGAGATCGCCAACAGTTATAATATCAGCATCACGGAACTGCGTCGTCTTAACAAAATTTCTAAAAATGATTATATAAAGTCTGGTCAAATATTGGTCATTCCTAACACACCCAAAACTCACGTAGTGAAAACTGGAGAAAACTTAACTCTTATTGCTCGAAAGTATGCCCTCTCACTCCCCCAATTAAAACGTATCAATGCGCTTGATACCGGGGTTATTTATCCTGGCCAAAAATTGATTATCGCCCAAAACTAGTGTTTGATTTCAATAAAATAAGGTAAATGGTCTGAGAGATCTCCAACTTGCAAAACTTTTGCGTTTAACACTTGTAAAGATTTCCTCACAAATAAATAATCAAGGCGCCTATCCGGAGCATGGGCAGGGAAAGAATAATAAAGTTTTTCATTTAATTGAAACTCTTTATCACTGACGCTATCTTTAAAATGATTGAACCCTCGGATGATATCTAAAGTTGAATCTGGACGGTACAAACTTTCACTGTCATGCCAATAGTTACCATTGAACTGTGTTTCTTGAGGAATGGCATTAAAATCACCTCCAAAGGCAAGAACAGCTA
>CALFYV010000114.1 GCA_937952395.1 uncultured Bacteriovoracaceae bacterium
ATTATTTTTTAATTGTAGTAATATTAGGTAGTTAAACCAGATAGAAATCACTCTGCTTATTGATAGGTACTCTATAACCAAAACCAAAACTCTTAGCTTTGATTTTTAAAATAGGTGGAAACTGTTTGCGTTTAAATTCACTCTTTCTATAGAGATCAAAAACTAAATGCACATCCTCTTTTTTAAAACCTAACTTTATAAGTTTGGTAGCACTAAAGCGGTAACTTAGAAGTCCTTCTAATAGAGCATCTAATTCTTCATACTTGGGAAGTGAATCCGTATCTTTTTGATTTTCTCTGAGTTCTGCTGAAGGTGCTCGAGTGATAATTTCAGTTGGAATAAGATTGCTATATTTTTTATTTAGATATTGCGCTAATTGAAAAACTTCACTTTTATAGATATCGCCTAATAAAGAGAGTGCTCCGACAGAATCGCCATAAAGGGTGGAGTAACCAACCGCCAGCTCTGACTTATTTGATGTATTAATCACCATAGAGCCAGTTTGATTGGAGCGAGCATAAAGCAACATGCCTCTCATTCTGCTTTGAATATTTTCATCGGCCAGACCTTTTAAGTCTTGCTTGAAGTTTTTTGTAAAAGCTTCATTGGCCAGTTTATGAAATGAGTCTATGGCCAAAACAGTGAGAGGTATTTCTAAGTTTTTACACAGCTTTTCTGAGAGTTTTAAACTCAAGTCACTAGAGTAACGGCTTGGCATATAGATAGCTTCAAGTGTTTGCCCAGTTTTTAAAGAAAGTTTGGCCAGGGCCAAAACTAAAGCTGAATCCATGCCTCCAGATAATGCCACAGTAAATTTTTTAAACTTGGATTTACTAGCGTATTCTTGCAGGCCAAAGATAAGGGCTTCTTGCATTGCTTGAAGTTCTTCATCTGACAACTTAGGCAGTGTTTTGTTTTCTAGTTGGGCACTAAAGAGTTCTTCCCAAGTATTATCCAGTTTTATTTTTTGCTCTTTGTATTTATTTTTTGTGGGTAGCTCTATAGAGCAATCTTGCTTTTTAAAAGATTCAGCCTCTAAGAGCACTTCATCACCATTGACTACAAAACTATGTCCATCAAAAATGACCTCATCTTCAGCTCCCACTCGGTTGACATAAACAAAAGGGGCCTTAAGTTCATGAGAGATTTCTCGCGCACGCTCAATTCGACTTTGAGTTTTTAAGAGATTAAAAGGAGAGGCACTTAAATTAATAATAAGATCAAAATCAATATTAAGTTCTTTAAGCATTTGAGTAGGATCAATAGGATGAAAGGTGCTGGCCCACATATCCTCACAAATTTGCAAAGCTACTTTTTTGCCAAAAACATCTAAGTATTTGGCTTCATTTCCGGCGGTGAAATATTTTTTCTCATCAAAAATATCGTAATTGGGTAATAAGATTTTGCTATAGATCGCTTCTAGTTTTTTTCCTGGTGTTAATTGATAAATAACGTTTCTAATGTACTGAGGTAGATTGTCTTCTCCCAGTTGATACTCCAGCCCACCTATAAGGAGAAGTTTTTTGGATTGTGGGAGCGTTGAAGAATAATCATTTATCTTGCTTAAAAGTTGTTGGTAACTTTCAATGAATGAAGCCTGAAGGCATAAGTCTTGAAGTGGGTAACCGCTCAAAAAGAGTTCTGGGAATAAATGCAGTTCTTCCTGGTTAACCTCACTTAAAAGAGTATTTTT
>CALFYV010000115.1 GCA_937952395.1 uncultured Bacteriovoracaceae bacterium
TCCCGCTTATAGCAAAATAAGGTGGCATACTCAAAAGAAATGGCCACACCGAAGCAGATGTTGATCGAGCTAAACTAGCAGGTCTGTCTCCTTGTGGTGTTATTTGTGAAATCACAAACCCTGATGGCTCCATGGCCCGTGTTGATGAATTAATAAAAATGGCCAAAGAGTATAATCTGAAAATGATTTCCATCGAAGACTTAATCAAATACAGAAGGCGAACTGAAATTAATGTTAAGCATGACGAAACAATAAAACTTCCCACCAGTTTTGGGGAATTCGAGCTTCAAACTTTTAAAGATCTCATCACTAAAGAAAACTATATTGTCTTAACTGCCGGAGACTTCAAAAAAAATCCACTAGTAAGAGTTCATTCTCAATGTATGACCGGCGATATTTTTGCAAGTCAGCGTTGTGATTGTGGTGAACAACTACATCTATCTATGAAAATGATTCAAGAAAAAGGTGGAGTCATTATCTATGAGCCTCAAGAAGGTCGAGGTATTGGTATACTCAATAAAATTAAGGCTTATAAACTTCAAGAACAAGGCCATGATACCATTGAGGCCAATAAGCAATTAGGTTTTCATGCCGATCTTCGTGATTACAGTGCCTGCGCGCAAATTCTAAAGGCCCTTGGTATAAATAATATTCAGCTTTTAACCAATAATCCAAATAAAGTTGAATCTCTCACGGACTACGGCATACAAATCAAGCGTCGTGTACCTTTAGAAGTTGCACCAAATAAAAATAATCAACACTATTTAAATACAAAGAAAAATCGGATGGGACATCTTTTTAACGAAAATGTCATTCATCTTCACTGAGGTAGAAAATGAAATTAGAAGGTCAGTTAATCGCTCAAAATATAAATATCGCTATCATCACCGCCCGCTTTAATGAGTTCATTACCCAAAAGCTAACAGAAGGGGCGAAAGATTGCTTAATTCGACATGGAGTTAGTGAAAAAAATATTACTGAAGCCTGGGTCCCCGGTGCTTTTGAAATTCCCCTCGTTGCTAAGAAACTAGCTGAATCAAAAAAATACGACGCTGTTATTTGCTTAGGTGCTATTATCAAAGGTGCTACTGCTCACTTTGATCATGTCGCCGCTGCTACCACCAGTGGTATTGCTGAAGTTAATATGAGCACTGGCGTACCAACTATCTTCGGAGTTCTAACGACCGAAACTATCGAACAGGCCATCGAACGAGCCGGAACAAAGTCAGGCAACAAAGGATATGAAGCCGCTCTTTGCGCTATCGAAATGGCCAATCTGATTAAGAAGATTGAAGAGTAAGTTTTTCTTAACTAAGCTTAACCTACCTAATTACCCCATTAAAAATTTCTGCCTCTACTATTTTATATAAAAATATCTTTTATAATATTTAATATAAAAATATGGAGAGAGAAAATGAAAAAGCTTGTTTTAATTTTAAGTTTATTTTTATGTTCAGTTACTGAAGCCAAATTTATTAATTTTTCATTCAACCCTTTCGGCGCAACCGTCGGATTAAATAGCTATGCCTTAGATCTTAAATTAGCAAAAAAACTTACTATTGGCGTAACATATACTGATATTGATTATAATGAGTTTCTAAGTGTCTCTCAAACTGGTGAGATGCTTGGTGGAAGAATTATGATTTATTTTAATGAGGCTTTAGCTGACTCTTGGTGGCTAAGATTAGAGGGAGGAAACCTAGATACTAACTTAGTTGTTAAAGACATTTTTAGCCAAGCTATAACAGCCACTGGTACAGCAGAGGGTTCTTATTATTCAGCCATGTTGGGTTATATGTGGATGTGAACTGTATTTAATATATCTTGGGGAATTGGGGTAGTTTCTTATGATGCCGATATTGTCGTAACCAGTGGTTCCATTAACGAGTCTCAAACCTTAAATGGTAGTACATTTGCTGGTGATCTTAGCATCGGCTTAGCTTTTTAAATGGCCAATCTGATTAAGAAGATTGAAGAGCAACATTGAGATTATAAATCATCTTTACGAATTACTTCGATATAACAAATTCCCGCAAGTTCCGAATGATCCGCTTGGAAAGGATTCAAGCCAACAAGGCCAATCTCTCTAACACCCTTTAAACAAATTGTGTTTTCATTAACTTGGTATTTTTCATATTCAATATCAACTTGCCACCTACTCTGTGGAAACTCTTGTATTACGGTAGAGATAGCACCGTTCTCCATTATAGGAGTAGCAAGTGACATGAGAGCATTAAAATCGTCAGGATAGTCCATCTCTAAAATATGAATAACATGACTTTGCTTTTCTTGAGCGCTTAAGAGACAACTTGTTAGCATAAGAATTAAGACTATTTTTTTCATTTGCTTCTCCAATTTTTCTACAACAATTGATTAATACTTCTTAACACCACCAATAGCGCGTCGCAATATAATAAGCAATTACATGAATTTTTTATAGTACAAAATGGCCAATCTAGTTAAGAAGATAGAAGAGTAGAAAAATTTTAAACTGGCTGACCTTTGTGTGGGAATTTAAACAGGTCATTTCACTTTCGTTCTCTTTAAGCTCAAATATTTCAACAAATTAGATATTTCGAACGATTCATCCCCAAAATACTTTTGGGGATGCCACAACGAAATGACTAAAATCCTTAAAAAACCTAATCTTTTCAAAGGCGTGAGTGAGAAGTGCTTTGATGAACCCCACACAAAGGTATTCCAGTTAATAAATCATTTTGTCTCTGTATCGACCGATAGGACCTACAAAAATTGCCAATTCACCTAAGGACAAAGAAGCTCCCATACTTATCCATTTTGCTCCCGCGAAAAAACAAAAACCACCTTTATGATTCAAAACAACAGACATACTAGCACCCAGAAGTAATGCGGCATCGGCTTTCAAACCATAAAGATAAACCTCACCTGTTTCTTTCAATTTTTTTTTATTCACGCTAGGACAAAATAATAAGATCTTTTCTGTTAAGTCAGCCCTAAAACCTGGCCCAAAACCACGAAAAGATAAGCTGTAGCTTTTATTTTTTCTATCTTTACAAGATAATAAAGCCTGCCCCATGACCAACACATGGCTGTCTTCAGCGTACAGAGTTTGTTCGGTCATCGAGCAACGTAGACCTAAGAAAGCAAAACTTAGACCAGGACTTAAAAGCAAAATTATTATTAGCTTTTTCATTTTTTCTCCGTTTTTAGAGCTAAAAAATCACACCTCATGAGCAAAAGGAAGTTTTTTTGAACACAAGAAATTTCTATATGTTGACTTTAAAGGCAACAATCCATTGCTTTTTCAATGACTTGAAAATCGATGATAAAACTTGCCCAAATGAGTCCCATGCGTTATAAAGAATCACTTTATTAACGGGGATGCAGGCCCAGAAAAATCGCTTCCTGCAACTGGGGGTGCCCAAAGCACCTTTTTCGGCGTGAAAAAGTCACTTCTTTTTTGCAAAGATCCCAGTCATATTATTTTCTTAAGGAGAAAAAATTATGGCAAAAATCACTATGAGACGTAGTGCTTTCAAAATCCAAAGACGTTTAGGAGTTGAACTTCCTGGTCTTGGAAAAGCTGGCGCACTAGAGAGAAAACCTTATGGACCAGGTGTTCATGGGATGAAGAGAAAAAAACTTTCTGACTATACCATTCGTTTAATGGAAAAGCAGAAAGTTATGTTTCACTATGGATTAAGAGAAAAACAATTAGTTAATCTAGTTAAGAAATGTAAAAAAGATAGAGTAAGAGCATGGGTTGATGTTCTTATTATTTCTCTTGAAACACGTTTAGATAATATTGTGTTTCGTCTAAATTGGGCGCCTT
>CALFYV010000116.1 GCA_937952395.1 uncultured Bacteriovoracaceae bacterium
CTCAATTGCTTGGGACATTGCTCTGACCTTACTAACCATAGGTATTTGGAATATCTATGTTCAAATTAGGCAGATTTTAGATATTAATGAGATTTATGGGCAAGAGAGATATTCCTTTATTAAAGTCATTTTGCTCTCGATAATTACCCTCGGACTCTATTTTGTTTATTATGAATACAAGATGACCAAAGATCTTTTGGTAAAACTTGATGGTGAGAATTATAATAAGTCCATGCCATGGATAATGGCCATTATCACCTTTATTGGAGTTTGGTTTATCGTGGATATTTACCAGCAAACTTTGTTCAATAAAATCGTTGATAAATCTGTTATCACTTCAGCTTAAAATAATTTTTTGACATTTTCCGGTGGGCGACCAAGGACTGCTTTATTTCCTTTAACGACAATAGGTCTCTCGACTAGTTTGGGGTAAAGGCTTAGGGCTTCGATGGCTTTCTCTTCAGTTGTGATATCGAGTTTTTTTTCTTTGATTAGACTTTCTTTTTTTCTAATTAATTCAGTGGCACTCATATCTAATTTTTTGAGTAGGGTTTTAATTTCTTTTTCACTAAAAGGATGCTCCAAATATTCAACAATAATAGGTGAGATTTTGTTTTCTCGAAGAAGCTCTAAAGTTTCACGGCTTTTTGAGCAACGAGGGTTGTGGTAAATGATATAACTCATATAGGTTTCTAGCTGGGTTTAACAACGAAGTTGCATATTCGGCCCGGAACATAAATTTCTTTAACGAGCGTTCCTTCATTTAAATATTTTTTAATTTTCTCATCGCTCTTTGCCAGATTTAAGAAATCTTCTTTCGAAATATCCACAGCAACTTCAAGTGTTGAACGGGTCTTGCCATTAACCTGAATGGCAATAGTAAGGGTGTCATCTTTGGCCATAGCTTCGTCATAATCAGGAAATTTCTCATAAGCGATGGTATTTTTATGACCAGTGATTTCCCAAAGCTCTTCTCCTATATGGGGAGCGAGAGAGCTGATTAATAACGCAAAGGTTTCAACCGTTTTCTTTGTTACTTTTTTATGTTTCACACAGGTATTAGTAAAAATCATGAGCTGAGATACGGAGGTATTAAACTTCATGGCCTCAATATCATTTCCTACTTTTTTAATTGATTTATGTAATTCGCGAGTGATTTCTTCGTTTTCTGTTTCTGCCCAATTATTTTTATCTGCGAAAAAGCGGTAGGCTTTATTAAGAAAATTGTAGACCCCCTTAACTCCATTCATTGACCAAGGTTTTACTTTTTCCAGTGGCCCCATAAACATTTCATAAAGTCTTAGAGTGTCAGCTCCATATTCTTTTACGATGCCGTCTGGATTAATAACATTGCCTCGAGACTTACTCATTTTTTCGCCGTCTTCACCCAAGATCATGCCTTGATTTACCAATTTTTGAAAAGGCTCTTTGGTAGAGACGAGACCCAAGTCAAAAAGAACTTTATGCCAAAAGCGTGCGTAGAGAAGATGTAAAACAGCATGTTCCACTCCACCCACATAGAGATCAATAGGCATCCAATATTTTTCTTTATCCTTATCCCAGGCAGCTTCGGTATTAGTGGGATCAATAAAGCGTAAATAGTACCAACAGCTTCCGGCCCATTGTGGCATGGTATTGGTTTCACGTCTGGCTTTCTTACCCGTCTTTGGATCAGTGATATTGAGCCAATGGTCAATAGTGGCCAGGGGAGATTCGCCAGTTCCAGAAGGTTCATATTTCTCAACTTCTGGAAGTGTGACTGGAAGTTCATCAGCATCCAAACAGCGGATAGTTCCATCCTCATATTTTAAAATAGGAAAGGGCTCGCCCCAATAACGTTGACGAGAGAAAAGCCAATCTCGTAATTTATAATTGGTAGTTTTCTTTCCAAGTTTTTTCTTTTCTAATTCACTAATCATATTAGCAATGACCTGATTTTTTTTGAGTACGTTTAAAAATTCTGAGTTGATGAGTTCACCATCACCCGTGAAGGCTTCAGTTTGAACGTCGCCACCTTTTAAAACTTCGACAATAGGTAAATCAAACTTCTTGGCAAACTCCCAGTCTCGTGTGTCGTGGGCCGGAACCGCCATGATGGCCCCAGTTCCATAGCTAACAAGAACATAATCAGCGATCCAAATAGGAATTTTCTTATTATTAACGGGATTAATGCCGTAGGCGCCAGTGAAAACTCCAGATTTATCTTTATTTAAATCTGTGCGCTCTAAATCTGATTTTAGTGAAGTCTTTTTTAAATACTCTTCGACAGTCTGAGTTTGTTCTTTGGTTGTTATTTTTTTAACAAGTTTATGCTCAGGTGCAAGCACCATATAAGTCGCACCAAAAAGTGTATCTGGTCTTGTGGTATAAACTTCTAGAGAATCTTTATGTTTATCAATTTGGAAGGTAACTGTCGCACCTTCACTTTTGCCGATCCATTGCCTTTGCATTTCTTTCAATGAATCTGACCAGTCCAGAGTTTCTAAATCTTCTAAGAGGCGTTCAGCGTACTGAGTGATTTTTAACATCCATTGCTTCATGGGTCGTCTTTCAACAGGATGTCCT
>CALFYV010000117.1 GCA_937952395.1 uncultured Bacteriovoracaceae bacterium
AGGACTTAAAGGAGAGTTTCACCACTTTGTAGGTGAACATACGATTCCCTGGGAAATTCTTGGAAGCGCTAAAAAATTTCTTGTAAAGCTCTCTTGAAACTAAGCTTTGACAGCTCAATGCGCTGCGTTTTGCACTGTTGGCAAGCCTGCCTAGGTATTGTGGATTTTTGCCAACAATTATCCTTCACGTAATCAAACGCATTGGTTATGTTAAATGAGCATGCAAAATGAAACTATTTCACTCGAAAACTATTTAGATTACCGAGCATTTCTAAATGATTACCACCAGCTTAAAAAGAAACTTAAACCAAGATGGAGCTTAGGCTCTTGGAGCAAAAACTTAGGGCTTAAGAGTACTTCTTCTCTAACCAAAATATTAAACGGAGAACGAGAACCGGGTACTCAGATAACGAGTGCACTATGTGACTATTTTAAATTCTCTGCCAAAGAGAAAAATTATTTTCAAGATTTGATTAGGCTTTCGAAACTAAACTCAGATCCCAGGCTTAAAGCCACTTTAATGCAAGATATGAGTAAGCTTGCGCCCTCTAAGATTATCCGAATTTTGGACGATCGTAGTTTTGATCTGATTAAAAATTGGTACAGCTACACAATTCGAGAAATGGTGAGACTTAAAGATTTTAAAGAAGATGCGGATTGGATTTGTTCACGAGTTAATTTCCCCCTCACACCTAACCAAGTAAGAAGTACAATTGAAGTGCTTATTCATCAAGGTCTATTAAAAAGAGACCAAAATGGGAAACTGGATCTTGATGAGGAAACATTCCAAACCACTAATGACATACCTTCTAAAGCATTAAAAGATTATCATGCTGAAATGCTTGAATGCGCCAAGAAGTCTCTTTACCGAGATGATGTGATGAAGAGAGAATTCAATGCGGAAACACTAACCATCAGTAAAGATAAAATGCCTGTGGCAAAAGAACTCATCAGAAAATTCAAACGTCAATTTTTTGAATTAATGGAAGTACCTACAGGCGATGAAACTTATCAATTACAAATACAATTCTTCCCTCTAACTAAGGAGAACCCTAAGTGAAAACTTTAATTTTGTTTTATGTTGTACTTTTTCTAGGCCATGCTTTTGCCTCAGGGGCTGGCAATGGTGGTGACGCAGTAGTTTGCCGAGATAAGAATGACAAAATTTTTAGTGCTGAGCTTCTAGATTTTTATGAAGCTAAAAAGTTGAGAAATATCATCCCGAAAGTTGTTTCTCCTGAGAAGAGTTTTGAAGAAAACCTTGAATCATTGTTCGATACACTCGCCACAATTTCTCCAGTACGTGCCAGGATCTATCGTGGTTGGTATGAAACTTTTGAAAGTGAAGCAAATCGCCTAAGAGACACAACACTGATTGATATCCCTGATTCTGGTCATTTGGCCTTTAGAAACGGTTGTAAAGTTGAACAAGTAGTTATTCAGCAAGAACCTTTGTACCCAGAAGATAAAATATTTTTAATCAATGAAGACATTTGGGATGAGCTGCCGAGTGATTCTCAAGCTGGTCTTATTCTTCATGAACTTATTTTAAAAGAGACCATCATAACAAGTAAAAAAATAGGAAATAAGACACCCATCAATTCTTTAGACGTGAGATACTTCAATTCTCTAATAGCTTCAGAAAAGATAGCAGAATATAGTTTAAAAGAATTTAATGAGCTTATCAGTTCGTTTACCTTTTTAAAGTACCTCGAGATTGATGGCTTTTCAGAAATTGTTGACGTTAAAGCAAGTGATTTAAGATACTCACAAGATGGAAAATCTGTTGAATACACAACGCTTTATTTTGATAACAAATATTTTTTAAATAATTACCCTCATCCAGTATTTTATGAAAATGTAAAAATTGTCAATTCTTACAAGAGAGACCGAGGCAGTTCCTACTACCCTAAGCTGAGCCTGTCTCAATCAGATGGGGAGATAACCTTAGAACAATGGGGTTTTTATCTTTTTCAAGATAACCAACATGTCATTATCGATCGTAATCTTGTTAAGGATTACAAAAATGCGATCTATTTTAGCAAAATTTTGATTAAAAATGATGAGCTTACAATTTACACACCTAATGCATGGCAAGATGTGAACTTAGAAAAGACAATTGGTTTGAGTAATCCTTACGGTTGTATGATTTATTCTATGAGTTCATACTCAATGAATGTAGCTTCTGTTATTGACATGAAGGAGAAATATTTAAAAAAGATTATATTGCCCAAGGGTGAGTCTTTGAGAACTTGTGGACTTCGTTACTATAGTTACTCAGAGGATGAGCTTCAAATCAATTTTTCACCAAAAGGCTTTCCCCTAACTCCCGCTTATATAGAGAGAACTTATGGTGCCAATATATAGGTTTATTTAAAAGAGAAAAAAATCATGGCCACCGAGGAAACTCAGGTTAATTTATTATATTCTGAAGTTCAGGCAAAACCTGGTACTGAGATTTTTGTAGATAAAGACAAAAAACAAGTCGAATTCAGACCCGCACGTGATTTTAAGCTTTGTAATAAAACATCTTCTCCTAGAAATAACTGTGAAATTGACTGTGAA
>CALFYV010000118.1 GCA_937952395.1 uncultured Bacteriovoracaceae bacterium
TTATCGTTGGCTAGAGAAAGATGGGAGCCGTCAAATTCCTGCAAGCAGAATTGGCAGACTTTGGAAGTTTAAGGCTTCTGATGTTGAAGAGTGGATACGTCGTGGAGAGGCTCAAGACGAAACAGGAGGCTCAGTTTGAATGCTGTTGAAATTGAAGAGGCAGTATCAAAGTTAGCCGAACAACAGTTTGATGTTGAGAATTTCCCTTATTTATTTCTTGAGGCATTTGGAAATAAGCCAACTACTATAAAACGTCTGCAAGCAGGAGTTTCAAACAAATCAGATATTGATGGTGGAGTTCTTCAATATAACAATATTCATATTGCAGTAGCCCCTGATGGTAAGGTATCTGAGACATTAACAAAACTCAGAAAAAGCCCTGCTACGAAAAAACAAAAGGCAAAGTTCATTCTTTCAACAGATGGAAAAGAATTCCAAGCTGAGGATTTAGTCTCCGACACTGCTCCCATTGTTTGTGAGTATAAAAATTTTCCAGATCATTTTGGATTCTTTCTGGAGCTTGCAGGTATCTCCACAGTTAAGCAAATTCGTGAAAGCTCTTTTGATATTAAAGCTACTGGTCGTTTAAACCGCTTATATGTGGAGTTGTTGAAAGATAATCCTAAGTGGGGATCCGCTGAACGCCGCCATGATATGAATCATTTTATGGCCAGACTTATTTTTTGTTTTTTTGCGGAAGATACAAATATTTTTAACAGTAATGGATTATTTTCAAAAACGATTGAACAGATGAGCGACAAAAATTCATCCAATACACATGAGATTATGCAAGAAGTTTTCCGTGCAATGAATACAAATTACAATGAACGGAAAAAGGCAAATCTTCCTCGATGGGTAGATGATTTTCCTTATGTAAACGGCGGTTTATTCTCTGGAAAACTTGAAGTTCCTCTCTTTAGTAAAATTGCACGGTCTTATTTGTTACATATTGGAAATCTTAATTGGCAAAAAATTAACCCAGATATTTTTGGTTCAATGATTCAAGCGGTAACTGAAGATGAGGAACGTGGTGCTTTAGGTATGCACTATACAAGTGTTCCTAATATATTACGTGTATTGAACCCATTATTTTTAGATGATCTTCGAGAACAATTAGACAAATCAGGTAATAACGCTAGGATGTTATTAAATCTTCGCAAGCGAATTTCCAAAATTCGTGTATTTGATCCTGCTTGTGGTTCGGGAAATTTTTTAGTCATTGCATACAAAGAATTAAGAGCCATTGAAGCTGAGGTAAATAAACGAAGAGGTGAAGCAAATAACCATACTGAAATTCAGCTTATAAACTTTAGAGGGATAGAACTTAGAGATTTTCCTGCTGAAATAGCAAGACTTGCACTAATAATTGCTGAGTATCAATGCAATGTTCTTTACATTGGTCAAATGTTAGCATTGCAAGAGTTTTTACCGTTGGAGGCAGAAAATTGGATTGTCTGTGGAAATGCGTTGAACTTAGAGTGGACATCTGTATGTCCTGCACCGAAAGAAGAGTCAGAGATTTATATTTGTGGCAATCCTCCTTATGTCGGCGCAACTTTTAAAGCTCCGAAAGGCTCCAGTAAAGAATTAAAAGAAAAGCTAAAACAAGAAGACGAAAATCGTAAAAAAGATTTACAAACAATTTTTAGTAAACGAACTAAAACATGGCGTTCATTAGACTATGTTTCTGGTTGGTTTATGAAAGCAGCAGATTTTGGTAACAAAGCGAATGTTACTTCCGCATTTGTATCAACGAACTCAATTTGTCAGGGGCAACAAGTCTCTACGTTGTGGCCTTTGATATTTAGAACAGGTGTTCAAATTACGTTTGCTCATACATCATTTAAGTGGGCCAACTTGGCTACAAATAATGCAGGAGTTTCAGTTGTCATAATTGGCTTGTCAAATCAATCAACAAAAAAGAAGTATTTGTATAGTTCTGATAAAGAAGGTACAACATCAGTCAAAGAAGTAGAGTATATAAATGCATACTTGGTTCCTGCTGATAATATAATTATTCAAAAAAAATCTAAACCAACGAGTGAATTATCTGAAATGAGCATAGGGAATAAACCTGTGGATGGAGGATTTTTAATCTTGGAACGAAATGAAATAAATTCACTGAATTTACCAAAAAACAAAAGAGACTTGATTGTACGAAGATTTCTTGGTTCAGAAGAAGTGATTAACGGAAAGGAAAGATTTTGTTTGTGGATGAACAAGAAAGACGTAAAAGATTTTTCCAGTAATAAAAGTATTGTTGAGCGTCTTAAAAATGTTCAAAAAATGCGTATGGATAGCGATAAGAAATCGACAAGAGAGTTAGCTGAATCGCCATTTATATTTGGAGAAGTTAGACAAAAAGGTAATGAGTTACCAGTTATTATTCCTTTGCACAGTTCTGAAAATAGAGAGTATCTACCTTTTGGGATGGGAAGAACTGGAGATATCGTTGCTAATAGTGCCTCTGCTTTATATGATGCACCACTTTGGAATATTGCAGTTTTTTCATCTCGAATACATCTAGTATGGATTTCAACAGTTTGTGGGAAATTAGAAACTCGTTATCGTTATTCTAATACCCTCGGATGGAACACGTTTCCTTTACCAAATTTAACTGAGAAGAATAAAGTTGACCTTTCTAAATGTGCTGAAGAAATTCTTTTAGCTCGTGAAAATCACTTCCCTTTAACAATTGCTGAGCTATACGAACCTGAGAGAATGCCTGAAGATCTACGTCGCGCACATGAACATAATGATGAAGTATTAGAACGTATTTATATTGGGAGACGTTTTAAGAATGATAGTGAACGACTTGAAAAATTATTTGAACTATATACAAAAATGACTCCTAATATTGAAGTTACCAAAAAAAATAAATCAAAACCAAATAAGAAAGTTAAGGAAAAGAAGAAATGAACAAAAGAGTATCTGTACCTACTGTAACAGCAAAATATGCTTGCAACGGACGTTCAACGAAGTCAAATGAGATGGGTATGAGGCCAATGCAAGAACGTGCTTATCAAAAACGAGGGGAGCAGTATCTTCTCATAAAATCTCCACCTGCCTCGGGAAAAAGTCGTGCACTAATGTTTATTGCCTTAGATAAATTAAAGAACCAAGGTGTGAAAAAAGCATTGATTGTAGTTCCTGAAAAAACGATTGGAGCAAGTTTTAATGATGAGCCCTTGACTCAATTTGGATTTTGGGCAGATTGGGTAGTTGTTCCAAGATGGAATCTTTGTAACGCTCCAGGGGGTGATAATGGAGGTAAGATTGATTCTGTAAAATCTTTCCTTGAAAGCGAAGACCAAGTTCTAGTTTGTACTCACGCTACATTTCGATTTGCAGTAGATAGGTTTGGCATTGAAGTCTTTGATGATTGTTTAATAGCCATTGATGAATTTCACCATGTAAGTGCGAATCCTGATAATAAATTGGGAACTCATCTTTGCCAATTTATGACAAGAGACAAGGTTCATGTCATTGCAATGACTGGCTCGTACTTTCGTGGTGATGCTGAGGCTGTTCTTTCACCTCAAGATGAGTCTAGGTTTGAAACAGTTACTTACACCTATTATGAACAGTTGAACGGTTATCAATATTTGAAACAATTAGATATGGGATATTATTTTTATACAGGATCATATAGTGATGAAATTTTGAGTGTCTTGAACCCAGAAGAAAAAACTATTATTCATATTCCTAATGTAAATTCACGAGAAAGTACCAAAGATAAAATTAAGGAAGTAGAGCATATATTAGGTGAACTTGGTGATTGGAATGGTACTGATGAGCATACAGGATTTCATCTTATAAAAACAAAAAATGGGAAGATTCTGCGTATTGCAGATTTAGTTGACGATGATGCAAAAAGAGCAAAAGTATTAGAGTCACTTCGTGACCCAGCTCAGAAAGATAACCGTGACCATGTTGATATTATTATTGCTCTAGGAATGGCCAAAGAGGGATTTGATTGGATTTGGTGTGAACATGCTCTTACCGTTGGTTATCGTTCAAGTTTGACAGAGATTATTCAAATTATTGGAAGAGCCACTCGTGATGCGAAAGATAAAGTGAGAGCCAAGTTTACAAATTTAATTGCCGAACCCGATGCCTCAGAAGAAGCAGTTGCAGAAGCTGTAAATGATACTCTTAAAGCTATATCGGCAAGTTTATTGATGGAACAGGTTTTAGCTCCAAGGTTCAATTTCACTCCTAAAAATCCAAACAGTCAGCCTGTAGAAGGGTTTGATTATGGTGAAGGAGGATATGATCCAAACAAATCCAATGTTGGATTTAATCAAGAGACAGGCCAATTTCAGATTGAAATTGCAGGTCTTTCAGAGCCTCAAAGTAACGAAGCCAAAAGAGTTTGCCAAGAAGATTTGAATGAAGTGATAGCTTCATTTGTTCAAGACAAAACGGCACTAGAGAGAGGTTTGTTTGATACAGAGATGGTTCCTGAAGAACTAACTCAGATTAGAATGGGGAAAATTGTTAGAGATAAATACCCTGAACTTAGTGAAGAAGACCAAGAAGCAGTAAGACAACATGCTATTGCGGCTTTAAATTTAACTCAACAAGCAAAGGCCATTCTTAATTCGGCAGGTGATAGTGAGGGAAGCAAAAATACAGCCCTAATTGATGGGATTAGAAAATTTGCAATGGATGTAAGAGAACTTGAAATTGATTTAATTGATAGAATCAATCCGTTTGGAGAAGCATACGCAATTCTCGCTAAAACAATGAGCGAAGAAAGTTTAAAGCAGGTTGCAAATGCAATTGCAGGAAGAAAAACGGCAATCACGATAGAAGAAGCTAGAGAGTTAGCTAAAAGGGCTAAAAAATTTAAGGATGAGCGAGGAAGACTACCATCATTAACTGCACAAGACCCTTGGGAAAAAAGAATGGCAGAAGGAATTGCAGTTCTTCAACGACATACTGTGAGTAAGAAAAATGAATGATTTAATATCTGATGAACAATTATTAGCTGATCTTGGTATTAAAGCTGAGGGAAAATCAAAATCTAAAACTTCGCCGAGAGAGTTAAGAATCCTTGCTGGATTTGAGGAAATTGAAAATTTTTTTGAAGAAAATAAACGTCCTCCAAAACATGGAGAGTCTAACGATATATTTGAAAGAATTTATGCTGTTAGACTAGATAGAATACGTTCCTCTGTGGAATGTCTGAACTTATTGAAAGACAAAGATCGTTTTGGTCTTTTAAAAGGTTATGAACTGATAAGTTCTGATGATGAAATCGAAGAGTCAGATGAGGATTTATTAGCTGACCTTGGAGTTACACCAAGTGATGATTCTGACATTACTAACCTTAAACACGTTAGAACTCGAAATGAAATAAGGATGGCCGAGGAATTTGCGAAGCGTACTCCATGTCCTGACTTTGACAAATTTAAACCTCTATTTAAGGAAGTTCAGAGTGATTTAAAATCAAAAATTCGAGACACTCATAGTTTTAAGAAAAATAATTCTATTGAATTAGGGGATTTATTTATTCTTGGTGGCCAAATTGTCTATGTGGCTGACATGGGTGAAGTGTATATGGCTGACTATGGAATGGAGAATAGGAAACTTAGAGTCATTTACGATAATGGGACTGAAAGTGATATTCTTCTTAATTCGTTCACCAGAGCACTTTATAAAGACTCTTCTTCAAGGCGCATCATTGACCCAAGTAAAATTGGCCCATTATTCTCAGGGATTGTTGAAGAATCTGACACCACTTCTGGAACTATCTATGTCCTAAGAAGTAAATCAGAGCATCCTTATATTTCTAAGAATAGAGATATTATTCATAAAATTGGAGTAACAAAAAATAAAGTTGAAAAACGAGTTTTTAATGCTGAACTTGACCCGACTTATTTAATGGCAGAAGTTGATGTCGTAGCGACCTATGAACTTGCAAATATAAATAGGGCAAAATTAGAAAATCTGATCCATAAATTTTTAAAATCAGCTCAACTCAAAATTGAAATTAAAGATAGATTTGGAAAACCTATCGTCCCTAAAGAATGGTTTTTGGTCCCAATTTTTATAATTGATGAAGCAGTCGAGCGAATTAAAGATGGTTCTATTGTTAATTATGAGTATGATCCAAGAATTGGCAAAATTGTTGAACTAAGTAGTAAAAAAGTATCGAAGAAGAAGTCTTAAGTTCTATGATTCTACAGGTTTTCACTTTGTAATTGATTAGTAGTTAGAATTATCCCTCAAATAAATAGAACATTATTCACAATCTCCTCTGATATCTTCTTCTTCGATTCTGAAGATAATCTATTCTGGGCCCTCTACGAACATATCGTTTTGTTGGATAAGCTAATTGCACAACTTGTCTCTGTCTCTGTTGATGAGGATTTTTAATGTAAACGATAAAGTCATGCATCCACTTATAAAATGAATTTATTTTTCCTCCATTTACATTTTTATAAATTTCCAAAAAATCTTCTTTTTTGACAGGAAGTAGATATGCAGTATTTTCATTTGAAATTATTGGCACAAGCAACCAAAGAACAGATTTTTTAAAATCAAAGAAAACAGGGACATTTAGCTCTGTCCACTTTTCTACCAATGACGACTTCTTGATAACAATCCTTCT
>CALFYV010000119.1 GCA_937952395.1 uncultured Bacteriovoracaceae bacterium
GTTTGTGCCTGCTTATTTGGGCAACATGACGATAGTGCTGATTTCTGATTTTGTTTTGATAGAACTAATGCTGGCATTAAGCCCAGCACTTAATCCAACATGAATATCTTTGGTTATCTTGCCATTCTTCGAAACAGGTAGCTCAACTCCTTCGACGTATTCAAGTTGAAGCATTGTGAAAGAAGAATCATTGGTCTGCACTGGAGCTTTTGTATTGTCTAAGCCCCCAAACATGGGCAAACCGTAGGTATTATTAGCAGGTATATTACCCCCCATACCTACGGTTGGAATACTTCCCCCCGTACCTGGATTATAAGACGAGCCAATTGGTAATTGATTACCTGAAAAAAGAGATTGAGTTTTTGCTCTTTTATCGTAAGCAAAGCCAGCCGAAGCCTGGCTGATACGGTAAAAGCCATCTTTGATTTTTCTCTTGGTATTGAAGACGATATAAGGGAAATTTGTATCTTGATTTTTCCCTACAATTGTATGAGCGGGAACAACTTGCATGAGTCCAATATATTTTGTCTTCTCTTCTTTGCTATCTTTCACTACTTCTGGTAAAGCATTGACTTCAGGATCAACGGTATCATCTGAACAAACTTGTGAGTTTTTTTGTAATTCTTCGCTCAGGCAACTATCGATACATTTTTTTGATTTTTTTGATTCCCTACATTTATCGGCACAGATATGAATGGATTCATTTTCTTCGATCGCCTCAATGGTTTCTTTGATTCTTGTAAGCCAAACTTCTTGGAAATGTTTTTGAAAATCTTTATTTTTTGCAATTTGATTTCTTAAAATTTGCTCTTTATGAGTGCACTTATTCACGCATTGCTTTTCATGTTTCTCTTCTTCGCAATCTTGCTGGCATTTAGCATCGATGGCCTTATTTGTAAGCATATAGTAGAGAACTTTGCTGTCTTTATCCCATTTAGCAAAAGTAATTTGAGAGAATAAAAAGAGAAAAGAAGGAACTAAGAAATTCATATATCCACCTCAATCATTTTTCGGCTAAATAATGAAATTAATTGAATGGGAAGTGTTTTACTCAGGGTTTTATTGATTAATAAAATCAATGATTTGCATTTTGATTTTGCCCCAGCTCTCTTTTCCCATGGTTCTTTCATCGTGTAAGAGATGATGGTAATCAAATAAAGCACCCTTAGATTTTCTGACTTTAACTAAGTTCCAATTGGTTAATTCATTTTTTTGTATGAATTTTTGGGTGTTATCAAAAGAGATGAGTTCATCTTCTGGGTCTAAAAAAACTAGCGTGGGAATATTGATATGATTAGGCTTGAGATTTTCATGAAACTCATCATAAATTTCAAATAACGCCTGATAGATTGCCATCACAGTTGACTCGTTGGCACTGTATTCAATCGGAGTGAAGCTAGGAACATAATTGCTTGGATCTAAAGGAATGCGCATTAGATGAGCAGATAAATTCACATTCAGTGCTGGCGCCAAGAGAATCATTTTTTCAAAATAAACTTTTTTCTGATTTAAAAGCGTGCTGCCCAGAAGTCCTCCCAGCGAGTGCCCCACAAAATAAATAGGAGAGTTAGGATATTTTGTTTTTATTTCTTCATAGATACGTAAAACATCATTGGGCCAGTCGTGAGCTTTGATTTGCTTTAAGTCTTCTTTGCACTGATTAATGATGTCAGAGTGGCCTGTTAGACTGACTTGATAAGTCTTTATTTTCATTTCTTTGAAAATTTGAGCATAAGCATCCATGGCTTTAGGTTTGCTATTGAGTCCATGAACGATGAGGGCGACAGGAGTACTCTCTTGAGCAAAAAGTGAAAGAGAAAGAAAAAGTAAAAAGATGTATTTCATGTCTTTATCCTAACAAATTTCTCATCGGTTTTATGAGTAAATACTGTAAAAATTGCATTTGCGATATTTTCTTAATGCACGGAATTGTATTTCTTGTTAATGATGGCCTAAAGATAGGAGAAATATATGAAGATGAAAGTAAGCCTAATTTTTGCCACTTTATTAATTATTTTTGGCCTAAAAACAGCAAACGCTCAAACTAAGGATGCTTTAGATTGCAGAGTTGTGGGAATTATGCATGGAGCTCACTATTATACTCTTTCAGAGAACTTGGAGCTAAAAGGTGGGAAACTTAAGACTCCGGTTGCTGCCAGTGTGAAACAAGGTCAAATCGTCAACATAGAGTTAGTCCAAATCGAAGATGAAAAAGACCAAATTAAAACAGAAAAAAAGAAAATTCTTAGAATAAGTGAGCCTTCTGAAACAGTTGAGATCCTTCTTAATCTTTCTAGTAAGACAGATGATAGGTATAGTGATCGAGATGCTTATACAGGCAAATTAAGTAAAGGTAAGCAGGAATTTAATATGATGAATAAGGTTATGATCTTTGATGAAGTTGCTTGCACAGCTACTCCAGGTTTTGTTGAATCTTTTTTAGAATGATAATTAGAAAAGTCGATATTCAAGATTTAGAAAGCCTATTAAATTTATTTATTGGGTATCTAGAGTTTTATAAAAAAGAAATTGATAGAGAAAAATCGAAAAAATTTCTTCAAGATCGCATCAAAAAAAACGATTCGGTTATTTTAGTTGCTCAAGATAAAAATAATCAGTTAGTCGGCTTCACTCAACTCTATCCTAGTTTTTCTTCCTTAAGTCAGAAACAAAATTGGATTTTGAATGATTTGTTTGTTGCCAAAAGCGCTCGAGGACAAGGAGTCGCAAAAGAGCTAATGGAATTTGCCATGCAATACTCTCAGCAATCTGGGGCAAAAGGTTTAAGTTTACAGACAGCAAGAGATAATTATCCTGCCCAAAAACTTTATGAAAGTTTAGCTTGGAAACGAGATGAAGAATTTTACACGTACCATTTTACTCACTAGTCATTGTTTCTTTGGGTGAGAAGCTCAGGTACAGACAGGGC
>CALFYV010000120.1 GCA_937952395.1 uncultured Bacteriovoracaceae bacterium
TTCCATGAGACAGGTGGAGATGTTTAAGTCTGTGCTTGATACTTATAAAATCCCTACTCTCATTCGCAAAACCAAGGGAGATGAGATACTGGCTGCTTGTGGTCAGCTAAATACAGGACAATAATATGTCTATTTTACGCAAAGCCCTTCCATATGAAGTTTATTTGTCCAAGAGAAAAAGCCATGGCTTGTGGATAATCTAGATGTAATGCCTTGAATCGTGCCATTCACGCATTGTGCTTCTAATTTACTTTTGGCATCTGCTACATACTGAGTTTCGGTAGTAAATCCTAAGATAACAAATTGTTCTGCGGTTGATTTGATAACTTTGCCAGAAGTGATTTTTTCGTAATCGCCAAAATCACTGATATTCACTAAGTGGACACTGTGAGTACAAGAAACTATAAAAAGTAAAAGTACGAAAGGTATAAGCTTAGTCATTGCAATATCCTGTCGCTGTTATTCTTTCTTTATAAAAAACAATAGGGAAGTAGGTAATCAAAGTATCATTAGTCAAAATACCTTGAACTTTCCCGTTAGGACATTGAGCTGATAGTTGCTCAGTTAAATCATTCAAGTAGGTTGTCGAAAAGTTAAAAAGAAAAATAATGTTATTGGTGACTTCTGCTTCCACAACTTTATTTCGCTTTTTGGGAATGGAAGTTTGGGAAACACTTCTCACCATAGCACATGAAGTTGTTAATAAAAGTAGTAGTAATGCTGTTGATAATTTCATTTTATCTTATCCTCTTGGTTTTGTTTTCTTCTTAAGGCAGTATCCTCTGACTTTCACAATTTCGCCTGAAACGACAGGGTAAGAGTTAGTTTCTCTTATACTGGTCAGACCCGTGATTTTTCCTGAAGGGCATTTCTCATAAATTTGATAAAGTATGCCATCAGCGTACGTATCTCCGCTCCAAACGGGTTTACCTGTTCGTGGTCCCATTTGGAAAAGGCCGATAATATCCGTGACTTGCTTGATTTCCTTTCCTGCTTTTTTATCACGTAAAACCCCTTTGGCAATTGAACCAGCTTGTTGTAAATCAAATCCCACTTCGCTGACCATGACTTCAAAAGGAATCCGTACCGTATCCTTACTATTATCGATATCGCTAACTTGAGTGTGATAGACATAGGCACAGCTAGTAAGAAAAGTGAGTAAGAAAATATTAATAAATTTTTTCATTGGCAAAATCTCTTTCGTAAAATATCTATTAATTAAGTTCTTTTTAAAACAGAATGTCAAACTTTAAACAAAGGCTTTTAGATGAAATTTTTAATGTTGTTTCTTTTGGTTTCCTTATCATATGCTGCCATTGATATTAATCCAGGTCTCTGGGAAGTGGAGATGAAAATCTCATCCGGTGGAAAAGAAATTGATCCTATGGCCGAGGTCAAAAAAGCCATGGCCAAAATGTCTCCTGAACAAAAAAAGCAAATGGAAGCTATGATGAAAAAAATGGGAAAAAAAGTTGAGCTAGGTGATTCGGGAGGTTTTAAAGTTTGCTATACAAAAGAGATGCTGGCCAAAGATGAAAATATAGCCAAACAAAAGAACAAGAAATGTAAAACCTCAGACTTAGTTCGTGCCGAGAATAAAATTAAGATGAATTTTGAATGTGAGGATGGGACAAAGGGTACAGGTATTTGGACCATTATCGATAAAGAGTCTTATAAAGGTGATATGGATATGACTTCTGCTCAAGGCAAAAGTGGTAAAGTCATTTTTAATGGTAAGTTTAGTAAGAAAGATTGTGGAACTGTTAAACCAATTTTATAGAGATTGAAAATCCTTAGGGTCAAAAATTTTATTACTTGCCCATTTTTTCCCTAAAAACTTAACGAGAACCTTTTTAACTTCTTTAGGTAAATTGTTTTTTTCATTTCCAGGAATAACGATAAGTCCCTCGGGATTAATCCAAGCTTGTGGCCAATACCAATGGGAACCGTCTTCTAGAATGAGTGGAGGAAGAGCTGGGCCCTTGTAAGGAGGATAGTATTTACTCGGGGGATTGCTCAAGCGTTCTAAGTATTGTGAGTAGAAAAAATCATAATATTTAGGGTTTTCTTCATAAAATTTTGTCAGATTTTTTATATCTTTGCCAACAGTAATTCGATCCCCGTGAACCTGTTCAATCTCAGAGTAGGCATTATGAAACTTATCAGAGTTCGGATCAATTTTAACCGTATTGACTGCCTTATCAGCATCTTGAGGCGAATAAATATCCCAGAAGTAAATGACATAGGAGCCATCTTCTGCGAGCTCGGATACTTTGTAAGCTTGCATGACATGAATCCATATATTGCCATTGTTTAAGGCTTGAAAGAGAGGTCCTTCTACAGGCCTAGCTAACCAAAGAATTGGGTTATAATGAAGCTCATTAATTTGATAAGTTAAGCTCTTATAAAGTTCAAGAGATTCTTGTTTAGAGAAAGTCTCCTTTACACTTTTAAATATCCTGGCACCGAAGAAATTGACATTTCGCTCTGCCCATTTGATAGCGATACGCTCTTTTAAATAATTTATTATCTTTGGGTCTGAATCAGAAAATTCATATAAATTTTTAAAATAAGGGATGATAATTGGCTTACGCTTAAGCACTAAATCATCTATTAGTTTTCTGTAAAAATCAAACCACTCTTCGGGATAATTTGTTTTATCTGGAACTGAAAATCCAAAGAAATTATCAGGATCATAATGGGCCAAGCGATTAAATGCGGTTTGAATAAAAGTATAACTATGACAATAACGAAAATTATTATCACAAAGAGGAGTTACGTCAGCATTACTAAAAGCAAATTGATTATCAGTTGTTGGAATTCTTCTGTGTTCATTAATTTCAAAAACTTTTTTAAAGAGATCTTGTTGATTTCGACTAAACTCCTCTTGTTTTTTACGTAAAAAAATATGGTAATCATCTAATCTCATCCAGTGTTTTAGGCATTCATAGACTTCGATGGGAAAACGCATGGGATATTTCTTGGCCTGCCATATGGCCAATTGCTTTTGAGTTTTGATCTCTTTAGGAATGAGAATATTTCCGTTTTGCGCCAGAAGATTGAATGAAAGTATGAGAAAAAAAATAGTAAATCTTATCATAATCTAGACATAAACGAAGAGAAGAAGGATGAATAGCTAAATGGAAAAAAATACATATAAAATCAGAGTGTTAGCTTGATTTTGTAGCAAAGAGAATCAAAGTGGGTTAGGATGCGCTCATGATTCAAGTCAATAATGTAACCAAAAGTTTTGGGGCACAAACCCTATTTGAAGATATTTCGTTTATTATCGGTCGTAATGAGAAGATTGGTTTAATAGGACGTAACGGTTCAGGTAAATCCACACTTTTTAAAATGATTTTAAAGGAAATATCCTATGATTCAGGTGAGATCAAAATTCCTAATAATTATAAAATTGCAGCACTTGAGCAGCATATTCACTTCACCAAAGCGACTGTCTTAGAAGAATGTATTCAAGCGTTAGGTCCTGATGAACAGTACGATCATTATAAGGCAGAGAAGATTCTTTTTGGTTTGGGTTTCACCGATGAAGATATGGGGCGAGCCCCTTCTGAATTTTCTGGTGGTTATCAAATAAGAATTAATTTAACTAAGTGCTTGCTCGCCAATCCCAATTTACTCCTTCTAGATGAGCCAACTAACTATCTAGATATTGTGAGTTTACGTTGGCTGCGTAAATTTTTAAAAAACTATCAAGGTGAGGTTATTATCATCACTCACGATAGAGAGTTTATGGATAGTGTAGTGACACATATCATTGGTTTTAATCGCAAAAAATTAAAAAAAATAGAAGGCACATCAAAAAAATATCACGAGCAGTTGGCAATGGAAGATGAGCTTTTTGAACAGACAAGAGTTAAGCAAGAAGCCAAGAAGAAGGAGTTGCAGCAGTTTGTTGATCGTTTTAAGGCCAAGGCTTCAAAGGCTGCTCAAGCACAATCAAGAATGAAGCAGCTAGAGAAGATGGGAACCATGGAGAAATTAGCGACTGAACGTTCCATGGGACTTAAGTTTCAATATGAAAAATGTCCTGGAAAAACTTTAATGGAGCTTAATAATTTAAGTTTTTCTTATACAGGTAAAGCTCAAGATCATTTATTTGAAAAAATCAATTTTAAGATTGATCGCAAAGACAGAATTGGAATTATTGGCAAAAACGGAAAAGGTAAATCCACATTATTAAATGTTATAGGCGAAGAATTTAAACCCACGGTTGGTTCCATTTCTCATCATCCTAATTTAAGGCGAGGGCATTTTGGTCAAACAAATATTCAACGTTTAAATTTAAAGAACAATATCATTCAAGAGATTGTGGAAAGTAATCCGACTTTAACCAATACACAGGTCAGGCAGATTTGTGGCAGTATGATGTTTATTGGAGAGTTAGCAGAAAAAAAAGTAGAAGTACTCTCTGGTGGTGAACGCTCCCGTGTGCTCTTAGGCAAAATCTTAGCACATAAAACCAATTTGCTATTATTAGATGAACCCACCAATCATCTCGATATGGAATCAGTAGAAGTTTTAACCAGTGAATTAAAAGCTTATGAAGGTGCGGTGGTTTTAGTTACCCATAATGAAATGATGCTCAGGAAATTAGTTAATAAACTTATTATTTTTCAAAATGGTGGAGCTGAATTTTTCTTGGGAACTTATGATGAATTTATTGAAAAGATTGGCTGGGAAGAAGAGGAGCAGGGAAGCAAAAAGAAAAAAGCTTCTACTGGAAAAGAAAATAGAAAAGAGAAAGCACAAACTCAAGCTCAAAAGAATAAACTTCTAAAACCTTTGAAAAAAGAAATTAGAGAATGCGAGGAGCTTATTACTGAATTAGAAAATAAACTAGTCAAACTCAATATGAATTTAATTACGGCTTCAGAAACTGGGAATGCTCCTCAGATTGAAGAGTATTCAATCGAGATTGCTCGGGCCAATCGTGCGATTGAACAAGCTTTTGATCAGCTTGAAGCCAAGACTTCTGAGCTAGAAGAGCTTGAAAGTGAATCTTCTTAAATTGAAATAGTATAATTAGTGTAGAGACTATCAAATTGAGCAAAGTTTTTTAGTTTCTCGTTATCTACCCCACCACCTACAATTCGTTTTCCAAAGCTAAGTTGATGAGTTTGAGCAACTGCCCATTGTAATTCGAGTTGAGAATCATAAGCCGAACCCTGACTAGCTGCTAAAGCATCGGTATAACTGTAGATACTTAGACGAGGTATTATCTGCCATTTAATGCCAAAGCCAATTAAAGGAACTGGCCCAACATTGGAAAAAGAATCTTTTAAGCCAGCTTGTTCTACAGATAGTTTAGCATCTCTAATTTTTAAAATAGGTCCGAGCCATAGTGTTAAATTCTTATAAGGTTCAAATGTTCTGAGCGCTCCTAATCGATAAGAGTTGAAACGGTAGCGAACAGTTGTGGCTTGTCCGCTAGTAAAAGCGGTCGAATGAAAAGTAAAATTACTGGTGGAGATAAAGTCATACTTAAGCGATAGGGGAGCAATTAAAAAGCTTACAAGCCATTTCTCAGAGCATTGATATCGCCCTGAAAGTCTCATGATAGTTGAAGTATTACCTTCAGGAAGATTAACTCGATTCGAATCGAGATTTGGTTTTTGAAAGTAGTTGAAATTAGTCTTTGCTTGAGCAATTTCTAGAGTTAAGTTATTGGCCCAACACGTTTGTGAAAATAAAATAAGAAAAAAAATGACTTTTAATTTCATAAATCTACAAAATTCTCATTGAAATCCATAGGTTTAATTGCATGGATTTTGTGTTGAAATTATCTTCCTCTAGTAATGTTAGTATAGGTTCTAAAGTCAGGCGAGAGTTTATTTGATAACTAAGCATTAAGTTTAATGAATCTTCATTTTCAATAATAAACTTATAATTACTATTTGCTACACCATTAATTTGGTAAAAAATCATAGTATTAAAATTATCAGAGAAAGTGTATTTTATTCTTGGTGCTGCAAAGTAAGAAACTCTATTATTCTCATTATTAGTCGAGCGGTTATAAAATAATAAACGTGCCCATAGCCAAGTCCCAATTTCCCAGTTGTAACTAATTCTATAATTTAGGTCATTAAACCCACCTGGGTTAAAAATAAGTCCATCTTCTTTTGTACTTTCTGTTCGAAGCAAAGGAATAATACTGTTGACGCCTCCTGCAAATCGAAAATTTCCCGATTCATACCATTTAGTAACCACTCCAAAAACCGGGTTATCCCAATCAAAGCTACGATTGTCTTCAGGGTTGTAAGTCATGACAAATCTAGGATTGGCGACAAAGTATGTGTCTTTGGTCATTTTCCATTGAAAGCTAACCTGATTCCACTGATTAAGACTGTCACCTTCGCTTTGATCAAGATTTTCTAAGTTTTTTATCTTGGGTCCTGTTAAAATACTAAAAAAATTTATTCGTTCTGGTGCAAGTTGTTCATAGGACGGTACTTTGGGTCTGTAGTTAGTTGTTGAAAATTGGACTTCTTTATTTTCTTGGGCCGATAAAGAGCAAATAAGGAGGAAAATATAGAGCAAGTTACCCCCAAGTAGGAAAAACCAAACTTTATACTACCGCAATATAAAAGAATATATATTAAAATAAATTGAATACATCATTCGTTTTTACGAACGATACTAATTACGGCGACCACCTGTGAGGCGAAGTAACATCAAAAATAAATTAATGAAATCTAAATAAAGAGTTAGGGCACCCATAATAGTTTCTTTATGATCTTCAGCAGTTCCTTCATTACCCAGAATATTCATTTGCTTAATTTTTTGCGTGTCATAAGCTGTTAGTCCAGCAAAAACGATAACACCGACTAAGCTAAAGATTGTTCCCATCTGGCCACCGAGCATACTGGGAAAGAATATAGCAAGAATAGAAAAACCTACTATTCCATAAAGTCCCATATGACAAAAAGTTCCCACAGGCCCTAAGTCTCTTTTGGTCACAAAACCAAATAAGCTGAGCCCAGCAAAAGAAAAAGCGGTTAAGAAAAAAGCGGATTGAATACTGTCACGAGTGTAAGCTAAAAAAATAGTTGAAAATGTGATACCGGTTAAGGTGGCATAACCGAGGTAAGTTACGGAGGCAACAGCTGGTGACATTTGATTGATTCTTCTTGATAGATAAATAACCAAACCAAATTGAGCAATAATAATTCCCCAAAAAAGGATTGTATTTGAAGCTATCTGGTAAATGATCTCTTCATTTTCTGCCAACATATAAGCTATCCAGCCAGTTAAAACTAAGCCAAAAGTCATCCACTTATAAACCCCAGTCATAAAGCGTACATTTTCAGCAGCGATACTTTCATTGGTTCTGGGTTGTGACAAATTTGTGTTCATTACGTTATCCTTTCTTTAATTTTACTAAATTAAGAGTAATACCAAATGAAGAGAATAACAAGAGCGGTTGTTTAGAGTTCAATCATGCTCAAATAATTTGAGATACTCACCTAAAGAAAGCTTGACGGACTCGGGATAAGATTCTTTATTTTGGATCGCAAAATAGCTATCTAAAGCTGGTAGAACCTCAACTTGGTAGTTTTCTAGTTTTTCCTTTCGACCAACAAAAAATTCGCCATTTTCTGCTTTAGTTTTTTCTTGCAAAAACATTTTTTCAAAATATTCTTGAACGGTTAAAACCGTAGGCTCATTAGAGAAATCAAAGTCATAGATATGTCCCTCAATCTCTAAGATAATATGCTGATGCCAGTTGCTCTCACCGGGGTGGTTTTGTAAACCTGATTTTGGAAATTCATGATTAATACGTCCAGCTTCTCTAGCGTACTCTGCGTTGAGCATTCCAAACACTGAATAACGTGTGTTGGTTAATTTAAGAATATGAGCTTGTGAAAGATCGATTCCCTTTTTGTGAGTATAGGCGATGAAATTCAAAATATTTTCCCCACATTTTCTTGGGGTGTAATGAGTAAAAAAAACTTCTTGAAAGTATTGTTTAGCTTCGGATGAGAAAAAACCATTACATTGCGCTGGCGTCTTGCTCCAAGCATGTATTGATAAAAACAAACTGAGAAAAACTAAACGGTAAATCATCAAAACTCCCGCTCAATTGACTAACATGAGATGTTACAAAAGAAAAGATATCCATTTAAAAACATTAACAATAATGCAGGCAAAATAAGCAAAAAACGGTCCCTAATTCGAAACCTAACCCAAACACCCATTAACATCAGTAATGCTAAGCCTAGGGAAGAGAAAATATGTAGAAATTCGACTTTTAAACCTACTAATAAACCCATTCCTCCTAGTA
>CALFYV010000121.1 GCA_937952395.1 uncultured Bacteriovoracaceae bacterium
GACATTACTCGGTGTGCAAAGATATTTTATCTCGATTCAACATTTTCATTAATATATTGCTTCCTAAGGCCCCAGACTATAAAAGACTACTCACCATGTCACTAAAAAATGTCTTAGACAGAGCATTTTTCTTAGAAGCTCAAAGATGAAATATATAATTATTTCAAAGGGTGATTTTATTTATTATTGCTATGGTAGTTGGTGGTCAGAGACCATGTGAGGGATTTCATTAGTTATGGAAAAATTGTTTGTTTTGATAATTTTTTTACTTTTTTATTCAACTAGCTATGGACAAAAGATCAACAAAGAAATCAAGCAACAGTGGATTTTCTATGTTGAAAACTATTGTCTTAAAGAATCTCACTACTTTAATATTTTTAACTACTACGAATGTAAAAAAAAGTTATACAAATCAGAATTAACCTATTCTCATTGGCAAAGATTCCTTTTTGCAATTGATGAAATATCTCTGCACCAATACAACCTTGAAATTGAAGGAGTTGACTGGTTAGCTTGGCCAGATCTTATTGATAACAACTGTTATAACTATGCGCTGAACCAGAAAACAAATGGTTTCAATTCACCAGGTGGAAAAATGTCTTGGCGAAAATATGATTTGAGTAGTTGCTACGGTGACGATGATTTAAATCAAAGAGCTGGTCTTGTTGATGCTGTAGTGGCTGATGGAGGTAAAATCACAGAGGATTTTCATAGATGCCCCAAGGATAATAGAGTCATCGCCCTTTTTGCAAAGAATGCAAATGGAAGTGGTTTTCACTTTTTACGTCTTGAAAAAAATGGTTTTTGGACACATAAACCAGGGGATAGTCATCCAACTAAATACGACAATAATAACAAATTAATTACTGATCCTAGAGAATCTGATGTTGGTTACTCTACTTTTTGCGCATTTTTCTGTATCGATGAGAAAAAAGTAAAGCTTTCAGATTCTAATTACTAATTAATAAATTATTTTCTAAGTTTAGAAGATGATAAAGACTCAAAAAGATGATTCCCTAAATTTACCATTTTTAATTCGTTGTTAATCTGTAAATAAGCTTCTTTTTGTTCTTCAATTTTTTTTAGATCATCTTCACGAGAGACGATGTAGAGAGCTGAAAGCTGTTTAAGTAGCTGTTCATATTCTTTCCACTTATTTAGATTGATGAATGTATCAGAGCCCATAAGAAAGTTAATCTGTCGCTTCGGATCTTTTTGCTTCAGATTTTTGAGCCAATCGATGGTGGGGTTTTTTTTATCATCGGCCCAAAAGCCTGTATAAATTTTTAATCCAGGATAACTTTTTTGTACATAAAGCATTTTCTTATAATTTTCCCAAAGGGAGTTATTTTTTTGTTCTTTTAGCGGATTGTTATCCGGTAAGAGAACGAGTTCTTCTTTTTTAGGGAATAATTCAACACAAGCTTCGTGTCCTGCGTGCCAAGGGTTAAAGCTTCCACCAAAAAAAGTAACAGATTCGGAAAAACCTTCTTGAAAGGTTTGTTCAACATTGACATCGAAAGTAGGCATATCCAAAAATATCTTTCCCATGGCAGTAAAAAAGATTCTGGCGTCTTCATCTTTAAGTTTACAAAAAAGTAAAGAAGTTAATTTATGGCCAGGCAAAGTAAATCCTCTATCTAGAGTGAAGCTTACATAGGTTGTTTCAGAAATTTTAAAACTTGGAATTTCCTCTGTGTATGTTGGAATTTCACTTTTACTATTAGTGAGAAGCAAAGGATTTTTTAACGGAGAATAAATAATAAAATGTTTCATATTTCAAATACGACTGGAGTTTTTTTATTAACAACAATTTCTTTACTACTCATTTTACATTGATAAGCTAAAATCTCAACACCTGATTCTTGGGCCATTTTCAGCATTAGAGAATAAACGGGATCAATGATATAGGCTGGAGCAAAAATTTCAATATCTTCACGTTGAATGATAAAGAGCATGACGGCACGATGACCATCTTCTTTAATTCCGATTAATTCTTCTAAATGTTTAACTCCTCTCTCACTGACACTATCTGGGAACCTGGCAATACCATCATTGGATTTAAGTGTGACGTTTTTTACTTCGACATAACATTTTTCATTTTGTTTTTCTAAGAGCAAATCAATACGACTCTTACCGATGGTAACTTCTCTGGTTATTTTTTGGTAATCGTCTAGTTCTGGAATAATCCCTTTAGAGATCGCTTCATGAGCGATAGCGTTTGTTCTCGAAGTATTAATACCTATCCAAGAAACTCCGTTATGAGTTAATTCCAATGAGTGTGATAATTTACGTTTGGGATTGTTGGATTTTGTAAGAAGTACTTTCCAGTTTGGCCCCCAGCAACTTTCCATGCTTCCGGTATTGGCGATATGAGCGGTTATGATTTGGCCATTTGCTAGTTTTACGTCAGAAAGAAAACGCTTATAACGTCTTAAAATGACTGCTTCTAATGTTTCATTTTCAAATTGCATGCAGGTATCCTAGGAAATTAGTTTGGATATGAAAAGTCTCAAGTATGAACTTACTTGAACAAATTAGTTCTCATATTATCTAAAAGACAGAATCTTTAAGTTGTTCAAAATCCATTTGTCGCTTTCAATAAATATATAAGGATTATTATCACTCAGGAAAAGGAATTCCTATGATTGCAAAATTTTTAATTTTTTTATTTTCTATTAGCGCCCTTCAATTGGCTTTTGCAAGTGAGAGCGTAGATGTTGATGTTATTTATGGTGAAGATGACAGGCTTGATGTCATTGAAGCAAGTGACAATTTACATATTGAATTGTCTACTTCTACAGCTGCTATGATTTCACCATCTTCTTTAAAGGAGGTTAACTCTTCTTGGGGTGGTTCAGGGTCAACTGAGCAATTTGTTGTTTCTGGTCCAACCATGATTCAACGAGGGATGTGCAAGTCTGAACGTTTTGCACATCAAATGACTGCTGCTCGTTGTTCAGGTTTTTTGGTAGGTGAAGACTTATTGGTTACAGCAGGACATTGTGTAAGAAGCACCAATGATTGCACTGATTATAAATGGGTTTTTAACTATAAAATAGCTCAGGCTGATTCCAATGTTATCAAAGTGGCCAAAGAAGATGTTTTTGGTTGTAAAGAAATCGTTGAACAAAAGCTAGAAGGTTGGGGAAGTGATAAAGATGATTTTGCCCTTATTCGACTAGATAGAAAAGCCAAAGGTATTCGCCCTCTTGAATTTAGAAAAGAAGGTAAGCCTGAAGTTAATGATAAATTAGTTGTTATCGGACATCCGACTGGACTTCCAACCAAAATTTCAGCTGGAGCTTGGGTAAGAAGTTTAGATAACGGTTATTTTTCAGCTAACCTTGATACTTATGGTGGTAATTCTGGTTCTGCCGTTTTTAACGCGACAACTGGAGTTGTA
>CALFYV010000122.1 GCA_937952395.1 uncultured Bacteriovoracaceae bacterium
GACGAATAAAAAAAGACAGGCCCTACTACTGTAGCACTAGAAATAATCCCCGCCATAACAGAGACGACTAAAGTCGTCGCCGAACCTAAAACAAATCCAGCTTCCATCGCATCAGCACATTTTCTTATTTGAGAAAATTGTTCTTCATCAATAAGAGCTATATTCTGACAAGTGGCAGTTTTTTTATCTGAAGCTACTTCACAACTCGCATAATTAACCCAACTCCGTGCTGCAAAATTTTGACGGTCAATTTTGATAAAATGTTTTTGGTCATCTTTAAAATAAATATCATCGGCATGAGCAAAATGGATAAATGTATTGAGTAAAAAGCTTAGTATTAAAAGAATTTTCATAGGGCCCTCTTGGTTTAGCTTGGTATATCAACTTAATGCAAAGTGGTAAAATGAGGTGGTATTTTTTACAAGATTAGCTTTAGTTTATTTCAAATGTGAAAAGCGCTTTTCATAAACAAATATCAAGCTATTTAAAATCGTTCCCTTATGATTTTGGGGAACTTTAAATATTAACACGAAAAATTTAGAATATACCCTCACTTTTCCTATAATCTTTTCAATAGTTATTTACCGCAAAGCGTTATTTACATATAATGCTCTCGCTTTAGCCACTTTATTAATAAGGAACTTATGAAAAGTCTCATTGCTCCCATTGTGTTTTTTATGCTCTTTCTATGGGTCGGATCGGCTATGGCCCAAGATAAAGAGAACCTCGAGGGCAAGGTTGATTGTATTTTTTCACTGATTGTTGATTATATTGAAAACAACACTTTGGTAAATAGTACACGCATCCGTGAAGGTTTCTCTTGGGACTTACCGGCTCAAAGAGATGAAGTAAGAACTATTGCAAAGCGGATTGGAGAAGTGGAAGTTGATATGGATTATTCAATTGATGATATATCCATTCAAGAAAATACAAATTTAGGCGAAATCAAAATTCATCAAAACGGAAATATCGTTTATGCCGCCGGTTTTACTCAAGAGAGCAGCGGACATGCTTTTACTGTGCAGGATAACGGCGCCTGGGCCGAACATAAAAGCGAAGATGGTTCTACGACTGGGCCTAGGAAGAATACAAAAGTAGTTAGATGTAAACTGAATAAAATTAAATAGAGTTATTTTATAATTTCTTGATCATGCGCTTAATTTTGGATTATCTATGAAAGTGATCACACTATTTATTCTTTTTTGTCTTTCACAGTTAAACTCTTTTGCTATTGAAAGTGAGTTATCAAAAGATTGCAAAGAAGTCAGCAATTATATTTATGTAAACCATAGGCAACAACGATTCGAGGATAGTTTCAGACCAGTTCTGTCCTTATATATTGCTTACAATGGTCTAGGAGAATCAAAGTACAAAACATATAATTACGATTTTCATAGGAAAATTAATACTACCTATAGCCTCTTTCATGGTTCTCTCAATACAATTTATAATCTAAATTTCTCCGAACGCCTAAATGCTTATCGCCAACATCTTAAAGAAGCAGAGCAATTGTCTCCTGCAGATGATTCTAAAAAATATCGGGTAGACCAAGTTTATAATAGAAAAGGCTCTTATATTAAAGATCCTTATTTCGCAGATTATAGTTATTATTACGATAATAATTTTTCTAGCGAGAAATTAGCTTTCAAATATTTACTCTCTAGTTCCTTTTGCCATATGGTCATACCTTACAGATACAGTTGCCGTAGTTCTCTGAACGATATTGTTGATTATGTTAATGTGAGGGCGTTTGGTACTCATCAAGGTATAGTCACTGCTACACTGCCTAATGAATTGAAAGCTGTTTTAGGGGATTCACGCTATCTTAAAGGATTATTGACTTCTCTGGAAATTTTAGCAGCAATTGATCCAAGCAAAACGAAGGGTATGACTTTCCACAAAGTCTTAGAGAGAGGATTTTTTTATATTCCGAAAGCCGAACGAAGTGAATATATTTGGAATGTTATTGGACTTTATGCGACTCGAGGTGCTTCGGTTATCAACTATGGTTATCTTTTTATAAATGATAAGTGGTTAATTCTACCAATCATGTTAATGGCAGAAATTGCCAATAGAATTCATTATCTTAATTACATGAAAAAATCAGGAGAAAAATTATTTACCTTTCCTGAGTTTCAAAAAAATTCTTGCGTTTTCGGTAAAGCTTATCATTTTTGGATGGCAGCACGCTTGGCGCATAAGTTAAAGCAAGATGGATACAATTCGGCGGATGCTTTTTCTACCGCGTATCTTAGTGGCCTTATGTACAATTTTTTTGGCAGTGGGGTGCAAGAGAGGAAATTAAAAAATTTGGTGAATGATGAAAACTCAATGCTTTTAAAATCTCTGCAGCAAACATTACTGTTTCAAACAATGGGGGCTTATTATGGTTCTACCAGTAATTTAGGGGATAAGGTTAATATTGACGTTGATGAAATTTATAAAAAAATGACTGAGAATAATAAACCAATTGAGGAGGTATATACTTCTTCTTGGGAAGTGATGAAAAATCTTAGGCCATTTTTAGATGCGACTAGTGCACAGGTGCCATATTTAATGCTTTTAAAAAAGATTATTAAAGATGAGAACATTCGACTTAAGCATCAAAACTATATCTATTAATTTAAAAGCTAGAGCTTCTTGATCATCCGATTAAACGCCGAGGGATTCATCCCGAAGTGAAGGGCCAGGTGGTATTGGGGAACGCGTTTTAAAAGTTCAGGGTACTCTTCCAAGTATTTTTGATAGCGGCCCTTACCATCCAAGGTTAAAAGTTCAAGTTCGCGTTCGGCTTTAACAATGAAATTATATTCCACAAATTTACGCGCCAGGATGAGCCACGCTGTATCTTCTTCATAGAAGTGTTCAAAGTCGCGGTAATTGATTTCATAGATGAGTGTGTCTTCGAGGGCCTCGACTCCCAAGGGGGAGGGTTCTTTGGTGAGCATGGGATAGTAGGCTGCCATGACGTCGCCTTCCATTTTAAAAGACTGGTTATACTCATTACCCTCGTGGGTTGTGACATAAAAACGCACTAGTCCTGATTTGATAAACGCCATTTTTTCTACTGAATCTCCCACTTGAATAAAATGCTCACCTTTTTTGAGTTTTTTTTCGTGAAAGAATTTGGTGAGTTTATTCCACTGTTCATCCTTGATGGGATGAAGATGTTCGAGACGATCACGGATGAATTGTAAGTCGTGCATAAAAGAATTATATCGTTATAATAAATTATGGCCAACGATCTTATTTATATCGCCTTTCACAAGCCCTATGGTGTGTTATCACAGTTTACTCCTGATCACCCAGGGCAGAGGACATTAAGTGATTTTGGTTTCCCCAAAGACGTTTATACTATTGGACGCTTAGACATGGATAGTGAGGGGCTTATCATTCTAACTAATGATGGAAGAATAAAACACCAGCTGCAAGATCCTGAGTTTGCTCACGAGCGTACTTACTGGGCCCAAGTGGAAAAGATCCCAAGCGATGAAGAGCTAAAAAAGCTGAGCTTAGGGGTCAGGATTAAAGATTATTTAACTAGGCCTTGTCAGGTCAAGAAGATTGATGTGAAAGTTGCACCTCGAGATCCCCCTATTAGAGAGCGCAAAGAAATTCCAACCTGTTGGCTTGAAATGAAATTAATTGAAGGAAAAAATCGACAAGTGAGAAGAATGACTGCTGCCATCGGGTATCCCACATTAAGGCTAATTCGTAAAAAATTTGGAAAAATAGAGCTAGCTGACTTACAATTAGGTGAGTGGAGAAAGATTGAACGCAAGGATTTAATATAAACCTCTTATCCAAGGAATTTTTATGAAATGGATTTTACTGGCCCTTTTTGTTGTGAGCGCGTCCTTTGCTCAAGCTCCGAATTTAAATGTTCCCACACAAGCTCAGATGGAAGATATCTTAGCTGATTTCGCCGGGAACATGGTGCATTCAACTGCTACAGGTGCTCATAGCGCTACTCTTGTCAGTTTTGAAATTGGTGTAGTGGGTGGTGTGATTGATACTCCTAACTTAGCTTTACAAGACCCAAATGTTGATAAAATCGGCAATGGGGCTTTGTATGCTACACTTGAGTTACCTTTGGGGATTGGTGGTGAAATGCTTTATTCACCAGTGAAAACTGATGACCTTGATTATGACTATAAGTCTTTTGCGGCTTTTTGGTCAGTGCCTGGATTAAGTTTTAGTCTTAAACTTAAAGGATTTGCGACCAATGCGACCATTAAATTTATCGAGCCTAGCAGTAGCGCTAACGTTAATTATGAAAGCTCTGGTTATGGCGCCAATATTACTTTTGGCAAGAAATTGCTTTTTGTTGAACCGTATTTGGGTGTAGGGTATGTCTCTTCAAACAACAAACTTACCACTAGTGTAGCCGGAAGTATTTCAGGTGTGGGTACGGTAGAGGCCAGTGCAGCAGCCGGTCTTGATCTTGATGATACTTATATATTTGCTGGACTTGATGTGGACTTGATTTTCTTAAGTCTCGGTTTTGAATATTCTAAGCCATATGGTAATGATCGCTACATAGGACGAGTAGCACTTGGCTTCTAAAGTTCGCCAATAAATTTCCAAATATCCGCTGTGTAGTAGCCGATTTGGAAAAAAATATGCATCAAAAAAACATGGGTGATATTGCGTTCTCTTAAGAACGCGTATCCCCACCATAAACCCATAATAAGATACATCATTGTTTGGAAATAAATAAAGGCCTTATAAGGATGAGGTCCCCAAAATAAAGGGTAAAAATAGTAAAGTGTGAAAGAGAATGTGGTTAATATTAACGGTAAAAATTTATATAATTTCATTCTTTCGATGACTGACCACAAACAAAGCCTAAAGAGAATTTCATAAAAGATAGGCAGAATGAGACAGGCGTAAACAAAATCTCGCCAATCCATTTCTGGCTGCATCAGGGGTAAATTCCAGAAACGTCCCAAAGAATAGAAAGCACCACCAATTAAAAAACACAATAAATATTCAACTTTAAATTCTTTATTCAATTTTAATTTATAATTAAACTGTGGTCTAAAAATGGCCAAGATACTCAGTATGAAAATTAAAGAGATAGTCCTGGGTGCGTTTGCGCTTAGAGCATAAAAGGTAGGTGAGAGAAAAAGACCTGATAGAAAAAGTGCAAAAAATAAATAAGGCAGTGTTTTCTTTACAATTGTAGGCAAGAGCTCACCTCCGAGAGAATGTTAATTGGCTTTTAAAATAAAGTGATTTCTGACTTTCAATTTTGGAAAACTGAATTCGTCCCATGACGTCTAAGATGCAATCACTGGCCTTTTCACTTAGATCTCCCGCTACTTCCACATCTGAAGTTGCTCCAGAGGGCATGATGGTGAAAGAGATGGTAAAACTTTTTGCTGCTTTTGACTTGATATCTTCCATATACTTATATGAGCAGGTTTGAAAGCGGTAAGTATTATCATCTAATATTTTA
>CALFYV010000123.1 GCA_937952395.1 uncultured Bacteriovoracaceae bacterium
ACAACCGCATTAAAGCTGACTTTATCATCAGAATCTTTTAAAGCTTTATTTAAAACCGGCATAGCTTCCGCTCTTTTTAAAGAACCCAATGCGATCACGATAAAATTTCGACTCCGTGCATCCTCACTGTTTTCATAAATATGAGAAAGATTCTCGATCACCCAAGGAACATCTTTTTCAGGAATTGAGTTAGAGGCAAAAAGCTTAGACAGCTCGTAAGCCGCCACCCAACGATTACCGAAAGTCTTGGAATGCATTTCCTGGATCAAATCACGATGATTCCTCTCTGTTGAGAGCATTCTCGTCACACCAAAAATGATCAAAGCCCCAATTAAAACAATAGCTATGGGAATAGCTGCGCCACCCATGGGAGATTTTTCTAAAAGTTTTTCGTTACTCATGATAGTGAGCTTTGCCTTTTGAAAAAGATATTGGTAAAAGCAGAACGACTATAACAAAAACCCTGGAATATTAACAGTAATTTAAGATGGCCTATTTACTCAGAACGCTTTTATCATTAATGCTCATTTCTGTCGTATTAACAGCGGCAACGGCCATGGGTTTAATTGATATTGGTTATAGTCATATCCGCCTGGCCATTCCCACTTTCCTCTTCACCATTTTTATTCAAGCTTTTGTCATGTTCTATTTCATTGGAGTTTCTCGTCTGGTTGATAATGTTTTTCAAATTTTAACCAGCGGCAAGAATCTGGATGAACTTTTTGATGTCGCCCCCGCCGAACTTGAACCTTACATGAAAAAAGTTAAACGTTTTCATTACCAAACAACTGTTAGTAAGCGCCAAACCATTCCCTGGACTATCTTAATGTTAACCATTGGCTCTATTGGTTTTCTTTTAGGTGGTGCCCATGACACTGGCATGGTCAGAAAAATTGTTCACGTCGGAGTTATCTACGGCTTCATGACCACCATGCTCATCGGTTTTGTCCGACAATGGTTCTTCTTGGGCCAAAGTCATAAGCTTCTACGAGAAATTAAAGCGCTCTTTTCTATCTCTGATCACGCCATGTAATTATAAACAAATCTTAATGTATTTCATATTCTAGACAGAATAAGTTGGCAGTTTTTTTTCAAACTGAATTATTTCGAAAACTTAAGCCACGCACGATAATATTTTTCTAACCCAACAACATTTCTTTGATCAAAAAAAAATCTAAGTTCATCTACTTGAAAATATTTAAAAAACTCCAAGAGTTAATTTTTCTTAACCAAAAAAACATTATTACCAGATTTATACTGTCAAGAATTCCAAACGAAAGGAAATTCTATGAAAGTGCTCAATTTATTTTCTTTACTCATTCTCTTGTTGGGTTGTAATCCCACTCCAGAACAAGAAGCCGAAATTCAAAATGCCGGAGAAAATAGTTTCGCTAATAAAGACTATCCACTTCCCATAGCAACAGACCCTGCTTGCGTGGCTCAGCAGTACCGTGCACAAGAATCTCAAATTAGTAGAAAATTGGATATTTTATTTGTTACCGATACCTCACGCTCGATTGAACCTGAGCGCGCTCAGATTGCTGAAGGATTTAAAAAGTTTGCTGAAGTTATTCCAGCTAATGTTGATTTTAGAGTAGGACAACTTTTGGCCATCACGGGAAAAAAGTCCGGTGAATTATTTGAAATGAAAATTGATGATAAGGCCAAACATCATCAAAGCTATTGGCACCATTTTAAGCATAAATATAAAAATAAGAAGCCCGCGAAAAAATATGTTTTGCGCTCAGATGAATTATCTATCGAAGAAATTCAGCAATATTTAGAAGACTCAATCGAAGAGACTAAAAACCAAGGCTTTTTTAAAAGTGGTGAAATGGGACTTTACGCTATTAATGAAGCCCTTAAGCCAGAGAATCTACAAAAAATTAAAGCTCAGGGATTATTTAGAGACGACGCGGCCCTTATTGTTATTTTTATCTCTGATGAAAATGATATCTGTGCCCAGTACCCAGAAGGAGTAACTCCTGCCAGTGATCCCTTTGGTCTTGAAAAACTTGTTTATAGAAAATACTGCGAAGATAAGCACGGTAATCTAGAAATTAAAGTTGAAGATATTTATCAAAATTTAAAAACCCTACAAAATGGAAGGCCACTAGTTATTGGTGGAGTGCTCTATGATGAAAACTCAACTCTTCCTAGTGTGCAATCAAAGTTTAAGCATCACTCTTGGGAAAAATTTATTAATTCGCAAAACGAAATTGGTTACGGCTATCTTGATCTCATTCGTCTTGCTAATGGAGTTAATGTATCTTTGGACAGCGGTGATTATGGCGACGGGCTTTCCAATATCGGAAGACTGGCCATTACCAATGCTGTACTGGCCAATCAATTTCCTCTATCAAGTCCCATCGTTGATCCAGCTTCAATATTGGTCACTCGTGACGGAATCGAAATTGCGCATGAGTACTTACTAGAAACAAATGAAGTCAAAATTGAAAACCAAGATAATTTAGCTGTCATCAACTTGAGTTACTGCAATGATACCACCAATCCAGAAATTGAAATTTTTCAAACCGAAGATATCTTGACCGCTAATCCATTTTTTATTCTTGAAGCTTATGTCCATGAGACATCTCCTGTTATTACTCAAATTAAGCGCAATGGAGAAATCATCGCAGAAGTTCAAGGCAATGATATCTCCGTCAATATTAATCTTCTTGAAGGAACAAATGTCATTGAATTAATTGCAACCGACAGGGCCAATAATCAATCCGAACTGGTGCGCTACCCTAATATTATCCTAGATACCACTCCTCCAGTCTTACAAATTACAAAACCAGAACCAGGTGGAGTCATCAGTGAACTTAATTTTATGATTGAAGGTAGTAGTAATGAACCCATCACTAATATTACAGTCAATTCAACCCCTTTAGTTATTAAAGATAACAAGTTTGATTTCTATGGCTATTACCAAGCACAAATGGAAGGACAAATCGTTTTAACTTTTAGTGCAGAAGATTTATTAGGAAATATTTCAAGTCAAACCATTACCTACACTCTTCTCATCGAACTTATCCGTAAAGAACTTATCACTATCATGCCCACTCAAAATAATACTTTGATAGTCCAAGGCTTACCTGGAGCCGTTTATCCTGGAATTGAATTGAATCTTGATGGCGGAGTTTTTAATACAGAAGTTATTACTGCCAATAATGATGGAAGTTTCATGGTAGAAATGCATGGCTTTAATAAAATTAATATCAGTGCTGAACTACCTGCTTTTAATCGCTCACAATTGGTTTCCATTACTTATAACCAAGAAACCACTTTAAGTGGAATCGTTAAAGATAAAGATGATAACCCTCTTCCAGGTGTTGTTGTTACTATCGACTCTTCCGGACAATCAGCAATCACCGGTATGAACGGCGTTTTTTCAATTTCTGATGTTGTCACCGGAGATCAAAGTATCACCATTGATGCCTCTCAAGTTGATCCCAATATCGTGGGTGAGGGTAAAGAGTTTGGAGCAACTAAAATCCGTCTTTCTCTAGGAACCAGAGAAAATAATGTTATTCCCAACACAGTTTATTTTACTCCCCTCTTAACCGATGGCACAGAGACAGAAGTCATCCCTGGTCAATCAACCATCGTGACCTCCAATCATGCTCCAGGAGTTGTCTTAAACATTCCGGCCAATTCAACTATTTTTCCTTCCACTTCAAAAATGGATGTGATCAATATTGCTGAAATTCCAGCTGACAGAGTCACCGTTCCTGTTCCTTCTTTCTCAGTTCCCAATACGGTTTATGCATTTGAACCTTCTGGCCTAAGATTTACAACTCCGGTTGAACTCACTCTTCCCAATGTCAATGAACTACCTGCCAATACAGAAATGGTTATCATGAGTCGAAACTCTCAAACAGGGCTTTGGGAAATTGATGGAGCTGCCCGAGTTTCTAGTGATGGCCAAAGTGTCGTGACTAAACCAGGTATGGGTATTACTACGTTTTCTGAAAAATATGCCTCCATCTTAGGACCAAGAGCGGAAGCTTTCAGTGACAGTGCTCGAAGTGGAGCCGATGTTTTTAACGGAGCTCTCTCAAACGCCATCTCACTTCCAAGCTACAAAGCCTTAGGTGAAGATATCTCACCGAGTTTAATCTATAATAGCCGCTGGGCCGATCCCAATGTGGTTGTCTCCAATGTCTTCGACATTCCACCCAGAGAAGTTATTCTTCCTCCGTTTTCAGGTACAGAAAGACAAGATGGTGCGACAATTACCTTTGATGACAATTTAAGAACTTTTATTGCTCCAGAGGAAATCACTGCACAGTTTTTTACTAATGATATTACTTCAGAAGTTTATAGTTTTACGGGTATTCCAAATAAATCTGTTATCTCTTACGCTATTGATCTGAATAACCAAGAAAGCGGTGCTCAACCGTATTATTCCGATTATAAGGTTAAGTTAAAACAAATCGTTGTAGGAACCAGAACGGCTCGAGTTGGTAAAAGCTCTGTGTTTGGCAAATTTGCCGAGTCTAAAGGACAGGACATTCGCGAGGAAGAGATCTTAAAAGATATTTTCCCTTCCGTGCAGACAGGTTATATCAATTTAAACAACAAAAAGAATTCCAATGCTGGCCAGGGTTGGAAAATTGGTGGCGTTCAGAAAATTTTAAATCCGAATGGAGCGCGAATTGTTCTTGAAGAAGGCGATGGTTCACTGTCAACCTACGCACTTAATAATCAAATCGATACTATCTATGAAGATGAATTTGATATTCGTGGAGCCGATTTATCGCAATTTCCACTTGTGACTTATCAAAATGATGAAAATTTCATCAAGAATGTAAACTTAAATGACTTAAGTGTTACCAGCATGGCCACACCCAAAAACCCCTTAATCGTATCAACTTCAGTGGGTCGTTACCTCTGGAACGTTTTTCCTGCAGTCGACTATATACATACTCAATGTGAGCGCACTCAGTATGATGTTGCTAAACTAAGAAAATTTACCAGTACGTTTCAACTTGGTGCCACTACTTACGGAGTTGATCCTGAAGGGCAAATTATTAAAATCAATGCTGGAAGTGCCAGTGTTTTTACTGGAGGAGAAAAAGATTTGGAAGTTCAAAAAAATTACCGCAACAGAGGTGTTTTTAATTTTGGGCAAAATATTTTAGGAGTTGGACGTATACTTCTAGAGCAAGCAGGATGGCCCGATGAACTTCAATTATGCTCAGATGTGATTGGCGATTCATGTACAACCTCAGATGAAATTAGTGTCAGCAGCATGGAAGCTTTTATTCAACCAGTCAATCTTAGTGATGTATGTGTCCCTACTGGAAACTTGGTTTTCCTTGCTGGTCCAACTGGACACTTACCTCCTTCTGGAAAAATTCCCACTACTGGTTTTAATAATGGAACATTAGCTGAGTCCCTTTTTAATAATTCATACCAAATCATTCCTAATTTTGGACCAGGTTTTGTTTTGGCCGATACAGGAAATAACCGAGTACGTTTTATTGACCCGGCCAATGATATCGTCACAACAATTGCTGGAAGTGGTTCTAGCTCAGATTCAGGTGATGGTGGCAAGGCGATTGATGCCGGTATTTCTCATCCAAGAGGATTAGTTTTTGATAATGTAGGAAACCTCTATATCTCAAGTGAAAATGGTTTTATTAGAAGAGTTGATCCTAGTGGAAATATTTCTACTTTCGCTGGTGCTGAAGTCGGTAGTGGAGTTCTTTCAGATGAAACACTTAAAGATAAACTACTTTTAAATAAACCAACCGGTATGGTGATTGATGAAGTCAATAATTACTTCTATATCGCTGATACTGGCAATAACAGAGTGGTGCAAATTGATCTTACCACCAATGTGGCCCGAACTGTGGCCGGAAACGGGCAATGTGTACAAGGAAATATTGGCGATAAAGGTGCTGCGATCGCTGCAAGCTTGTGCTCACCTGAATTTATCACATTAGATTCAAGTAAAAACTTAGTCATCGTCGACCGCGGACATAAAAAAATCAGACGAGTGGTTTTTGACAGCAATAATCTAGGTGAACTGGCCTATGAACCTATTAATAAAGATAATTCGAGCTTAATGAGAAATGCTGACGGAAGTTTCACTCGCTTCTTTAGAAATGGAACAATTGTCAGCTTTGATAATCTTGGTAAGCAAATTGCTCAAGAAGATAGAACAGGAAGAATTGTAAGCTATCTTTATAACGGAGCTAAATTAACTAAGATCATAGATCCCGTCGGACGTGAAACTCAATTTGGTTATAACGGAAATAATCTTTTAACTTCCATTACCGATCCGGCCAACCGCTCTACTTTCATGAGTTATTCAGGGACTCTCTTAACTCAAGTCAATTTCCCTGATGGCTCTTCACGCCGTTTTGATTACGACAGTTTCGGTAATATGACTGCTGAATATGATCAAAGAGATAATAAAACTGAATATATCTATAATGAGTGGCGCCGCTTAGTTGGAGTTAAGCGGGCAGACAATTCAGAAATTCAAATGACTGACTCCGCTTCTTCTCTTATTGCTAATAATTTTACTGGTGGCAATACCGGAGTCTTAAAAAATCAAGATGACGAATCTTTGGCCGATGGAATTAAAGATGCCAAAGGTAATGAAACTATTTTCAAAAAAGATATCAATGGTTATGTGCAAACCATCACAGATGCGCAAGACAGAATCACAACCATTGAGCGCAATATTGATGGGCTCCCTACAAAAATTATAAGACCTGATGACTCTTACACGACTTTTACTTACGACCCCATTACTCAAGATCTTATATCTCAATATGATTCAAGTTCTAATACGACTACCTCTCAAGTCTTTGACTCCTTTGGAAACTTACTTTCAGCTCTTAACGCCAGAGGTTTCACGTCATCCAACACTTACAACGCCCAAGGTTTAATTAGCTCGCAGAAAAATGCAAAAAATCATATCACCCAAAGAACTTATTATGATTTAGGACTTATTAAACAAATTATTCAACCTTTAGGTCAAACCAGTACATTTGAATACGATGCTTTTGGTAATCTTTCAAAACGCATCAACGCTTCAAGTGATGAAACTATCTACACCAGAGACTTAGCAGGAAACATCACAGAAACTAAAAACGCTAAAGGTGATATCACTAAATACGAGTACGATGAATTTAACCGTCTAAGTGCCGTTATTACGGCCCTAGGTAATCGTACGGAGTATGAGTACTTACCAACTGGAGAGCTTTTTAAAATTAAAGATCCAGAAAACAATATCACTAGTTTTACTTATGATAATCTTGGTAGACTCACTTTAAAGACAGATCCTCTCGGAAATACAGTTCAGCTCTTCTATGATGAAAACGGAAACGTCACAAAAGAAATTGATGCCAATGGAAATCAAAAAGTTTTTGCCTATGATAATTTAAACCAACTCATTTCAAAAACATTACCAGATAATCTTTATGAGATGAGTTATGATGTCAGAGGAAACTTAGATAATATTCAAGATCAAAACTCATCCATTCACTTTAACTATACAATTGTGAATGGTGAAAGCGTTGTGAGTTCAACCACCTTCTCCGCCGCAGGAGCTCTCTCTGATTTCCAAGGCTATTCTAATAGTTATACCTATGATCCTATTGGAAACAGAAAAACTATGAATAGTTCATTTGGTAATTTCTCTTACTCTTATGATGAGATTAACCGTTTAACTAATTTAACAAATCATAAAGGTGAAGGGTATTCATTTACTTATGATAATAATTCAAGACTTAATTCTATCACTCGTCCTAATACGCAAACTTTCTTCACTTTTGATAATTCAAACTTCTTAACCAATATTGCTCACAGGCAAGGAGCGAATGTTATTTCTTATTTTAATTATACGAGGGATGCGATTGGCAACAGAACCTCAACAACTAAACCAGCTGGGACTCATTCTTATGACTATGATAAAGATGGACAGCTCCTTTCTGCCACAAACCCAGATGTTTCTGTTCCTTATCAAAGCGAAGTCTTTGAGTATGACAAAATTGGAAATCGCACAAAATACAACGATCTCGTTTATGACTATGACGGAAAAAAACAACGTCTCGTTGAAGATCATAAATACTTCTACACTTATGACGCCAATGGAAATCTGATCAAGAAGCAAGACAAGGTTCTGGGTGGTGATGTATGGGATTACACTTACACCTCTGAAAATCAACTGGTCAAACTTGAAACTTATAAGTCTGGTGTCTTAACTCAAGTCGCTGAGTATTGGTACGATGCTCTTGGCAGAAGAATGCAAAAACGCGTGACCGACCTCTTCGATCTTGTTGATAGAGGAAAAACTTTTACAAGACGTTACGCCTACGACGGACAAGAAATTATCGCTGAACTTAATGAAGGTGATCAAGTTCTCGCTGTCTACACTCACTCAACCTTAAGAACCGATGATGTACTTTCAGTTGATTTTAAAAATGATGCCATCACAGATAAACTCACTCAGTTTGCTGGAACTTATCATTACTTAAAAGATGCACTCGGATCAATTACTAATGTTACTAATAGTAGCGGACAAATCACCCAATCCTATGCCTATTCTAGTTATGGTAAATTGACCAATATCTACAATTCGCTAAGCCAGGATATTACCGCTAATCCTATTGTTAATACGGCTTATAGCTACACTGGCAGAGAATATGATGCTGAAAGTGGAATGTATTATTATAGAGCTAGGTATTACAGTGCAGACACAGGAAGGTTTTTGCAACAAGACCCTCACCCTGGTGAAATGATGAACCCAATTACTGTTACAAATAAATATTCTTATGCTCGTAACAACCCCGTGATGTATGCAGATCCTGATGGTAAATTTGGAATTATAGCAGGAATACTATTAGCCGGAGTTATATCAGGAGCTTTAAATGTTGCATTTAATGGCGGTGGATTAGAAG
>CALFYV010000124.1 GCA_937952395.1 uncultured Bacteriovoracaceae bacterium
TGTTTCTTCCAACTTTTAGTGTATTTTGTTTTATATCTTTTCTCTCCTACAGTTCCTACACCTAAAACTTCATTCAACCACTCCAACACAGATTTATCAGTCATTGCTATCTCGAGTCTTATCTGCCACGTTGGGTATGCTTTTTTATTGTGTGGTCTTTTACGATTGTATTGTTTGTAAGATACACAACCTTCGCCATCAAAGAGTCCGGCGATATACGCTCTATCACATTCTGGTATCATCTCTCATCCTCGTATAAAATTTTTTCTTTGCCATCATAATCCATATAGTATCCGGCAATTTTCTTTTTACGTTTATATTTCTTTTTACTTTCTACTTTTCTTTGTTTGTACTTTGGTGTTCTAAGGTCCTTGGCTACAGGATTCTTCACTGTAGCCTCGCTTTCGCAGCCAACTCATCTAATTGTTCTAACGTTGGCTCCTCTAAATCTAACTCACCTTGTGATTTACATTTATCACATTGGACAATCATATCATAAACTTTGTTGTATCCATTGCCTTTACACTTCGGACAAATGTATTTATGATTTGCTACTTTTATCTTTTCCATTTGCTTTTACACCTTTGTTGTCTAGAAAAAATCTAATTAATCTTCCGATCATTTTAGATCTTGTCCTATTTGTTTTATTTGCAATGTCACCCAGTTGTTCCCATTCTTTGCGTGAAACTGAGAGTGACTTGTATTTAGTTGGGTCTGCCATTATGGTTGTCCTTCCTGTCCATATCCTGCCTTGTTTACTTTAAGATCAGACAGGGTATCTATTTTTTTTGAAACTATTGCATTCGCAATAGGAGTTTTTTGTTTTTTATTTGGAGTAGAGCCTCAATAAGAAACAGTTTGGGGACAAGCGGATAAATACAAAGTTCCCCGGATAGCTTTTATTAATAAGATGGACAGGGTCGGGGCTAATTTTGAAGGTGTTATCGAAGAAATAAAAAATAAGTTGGGCAAAAAAGCCGCTGCTATCAATTATCCAGTAGGTGTTGAAGAGACTTTTGAAGGAATGGTGGACTTGATCACCAAAAAGAAATATGTATGGAATAATTCAGATCAGGGTGAAAAGTACGATATTACTGATTGGGATAAGAGTGAGTCGGATGAATGGGAGCTTCAGAGAGAAGTTCTGATTGAGACATTAGCCGACTATGATGAAGAGTTAGGAGACCTTTACTTAAATGGTGAAGAAATTCCAGCTACAAAAATTCGTGATGTCATTCGCAAAGCTACAATTAAAAACAATTTTATTCCCGTTTTGTGCGGGAGTGCTTTTAAAAATAAAGGTGTGCAGCCTTTATTAGATGCAATCACTTATTATCTTCCTTCTCCTGTTGATATTGGAGCCACTAAGGGGTTTAGTGCCAAAAACAACCAAGAGATTATGTCTCGTGAACCTACGAAAGAAGAGCTTTTTAGTGCTTTAGCTTTTAAAATTGCCACCGATTCTTTTGTTGGTCGTTTGACATATACGAGGATTTATTCTGGAGAGTTAAAAGTAGGGCAAACTATTTTAAATCCTCTTGAGAATAAAAAAGAGCGTGTCGGTAAAATTATGAAAATGCACGCCAATAAAAGAGAAGAAATTGCTTCAGCTCAGGTTGGTGATATCGTGGCCATTACGGGTCTTAAGCACACTTCTACTGGTCAAACACTTTGTGTTGAACATAAGCCGATAGTTTTCGATTTAATGGAATTTCCGGAAACTGTTATATCTATCGCGGTAGAGCCAAAAACCAGTGATGATGAGAAAAAACTTTTATCAACGCTTGAGCAATTAAAAATAGAAGATCCATCTTTCAAATATCTGACAAACAAAGAAACTGGTCAGTTGCTACTTTATGGTATGGGTGAATTGCATTTGGAAATTATTACCGACAGATTACTTAGAGAGTTTAAGGTTGGAGTTAATGTTGGCTCCCCTCAAGTGGCTTATCGTGAAACTATTAAAACAAATGCATCAGCTCAATATACTTATAGTCGCGAAGTTGGTGGCAAAACTCAGTACGGCCATTGTGCCCTTGAAGTTATGAGCACAGGTAACGATAGTGAAGTTAAAATTGAAGTTGCTTTTAAGCCAAGAGGAGAGTTTCCTAGAGAGCTTATAAGTGCTTGTGAAAAAGGTATTAAAGATGCGGCTCCTGGTGGAGCTTTAGCTGGTTATCCATTTCTTGGCATTAAAGTAATTATAAAAGATATCCAATATGATGAAGAAACCTCAACAGAAGTGGCTTACTCTATAGCTGCTTCGATTGCTTTTAAAGAAGCTTGTCAAAAAGCTAAAATTGGATTGATGGAGCCTATAATGGACATGGAGGTTATTGCTCCGACTGATAATACCGGCGATGTTATTTCTGATTTAAATTCTCGTCGTGGTAAAATTCTCAATATGCAACCCAAGGGTGATAAAGAGATTATTGAAGCTGAGGTTCCTCTTGCTCATATGTTTGGTTATTCAACGGATTTACGCTCACGAACTCAGGGTCGGGGTAATTTTACGATGAGTTTTAAACATTATGAAATTATGGAACCTAAATTAATGAAAGATGTTTTAGAAAAGAAAGGCATTTTTATCTAATACTCTCTAAAATAACTCGGAGGGAATTCACCCTTGTCATCGTTATAGTCACCGGAGTTCTGCTTTTTTTCGATCCCTTCCTCAAAGTATTGTATCAAGCGTGATTTTCTCATTTTAAAAAAACTTAAAGGTACACTTTTATATATACCAATTTCAATGGGTTTTTTTCCCATTAAATCATACCGAGGAATATTTTGCATCGTCATATATTCAGAACTGAAATAAGAAGAAGCGTAGGAATGGTTTTGCCAAAATAAGATTTTTTGGTTCTCTATTTTATAGTAATCAGGGTTAGATGTTGAGAAGGGTATTTTGTAATAATCAACATTGATAACTTCTTCTGTTCCATCCTGATTCCAGTCAACAACATCAAAATAATCTAGAATGGTTACTTTGGATGCATAATCTCTAATTTTATTAAAATCTTGAGGATACATTTGAACTAATTCCATAATGTCACTTCCATCAAGCCGTAAACAAGAGTGACTGACATAACCTCGTTGCAGAAACCATGTGTTTAAACCAGATTTGCGAGTAATTGGCCCATGAAAACCAATTCCATCGTGTAAAAACAAAAAAGGAAATCCTCCGAAATCTTCTCCCCATTTGTCACTCCACCAGCGAGCATCGTTTGAAAGAGAAAATTTAATACTGGTAAATTTCTGGTACGGGAATTGGAAAGGGCCATCCACTCCTCCCGCCATGGGATAAACAAAGGTAAGATAACCTAAGTATCCTTTACGCTCAGAACTTGGTGTAAAGTTATCTTTTAAGTGTTCAAAAAAAAGATTTCTTGACCGATTTGGATCACCCAGGTTCTTATCGTCTCCTTTTAATAAAAAGAATTTAATTCTGTTAGAAATTTCCAACTTAAATGTTTCATCATTTTTACTTATTTCATTTTTATCAATAATAGGATCAAGAACATGACCCATATATTGTTGAATAATTTTGAGCCACCACAGGTGATAAGGTTCATATTCTTCATCGGCTTGAATGCTTTCTAAGCTAGATAAGTGAATAGAAATTTTTGGATTATTTAAAGCTTGATGAATTTGCCACCAACGATTAAAAAGTTGAAAACGATACAAATTCATAGTGTTGATATTTATCCAAGCCTTCACACGTAAAGTAAGACCCATTTTACTGGCAATCAATTCAATATCTTCAGGTTTTAATCTAGGGACTTCTCCAACGTAGAAATAACGTCCAGAATAAGCTTTGTGACGATAATCTTTATCCTTCTTATGATGAATAGGTGTAAAATCACTGGCTGAAGCCAGTAAATTGAATATTAATAAATGTAATACTACAAATTTTCTGATCACACTCTTCCTTTAAAACTCTCTGGCATTTTGTCGTACGCTGTAGCTTTTAGGCAAGTCTTACTTGTTTTTGCTAAAGCCAGTTTTTCACACAGCC
>CALFYV010000125.1 GCA_937952395.1 uncultured Bacteriovoracaceae bacterium
CCGAGTCCTCAAGCGAGTTAGAACGTTGCTTAAAATGCTCTAAGGCTTTCCTACACCTAAAATACTTCGTTAAAGTCCATGAGCAAACGGGAGAGAAGTATCAAGAACTCTTCTCTAGTAGTGATGAATTGGCCGAAGACGATCTAGTCAAAGGTTTATACGTTTTGTGGTAGGACTCTGGCCAAGCTGAGGGATTCTGGGTAACTTCTTTGCATGACCACTACCAATGAAATCCCGGCCCCAAATGAGCTACACCCCATTATCAATAAAATTCTTTTGAGCCGTGGTTGGAAAAGGGAAAATCTGGATGAATTTTTCTCGTGGGATTTAAAAAGCCTTCCCGATTTAACGAATTTGCTGGATTTGGAAAAAGCCAGCTTGCGCATTATTCAGGCGATAAAAAATAAAGAAAAAATTGGAATTTATGGAGATTATGATGTGGATGGCACCACTTCATGTGCTCTCTTATTTCACTTCTTTAAGTACTTTGACATTGAAGTTGAAACATTTCAACCTTCACGTTTTATTGAAGGTTACGGAATTCATCCTAGCTCCATTGAAAAAGCCTGTGATAAGGATGTCCGTGTCCTTATTACTGTTGATTGCGGCATTACCAACGTTGAAGCTGCTGAATATGCTCTGTTTAAGGGAATAGATCTTATTATCACCGATCATCATACCGATGCGGCGGAAGTTATACCACCAGCTTATGCTGTAATTAATCCTAATCGTAGAGATGAATCACAAACGGATCTTAAATATCTTGCAGGGGTTGGCGTAGCTTTTTGCTTGGCACTTAAAATCAAACAATTATGGGAAAAAGAAAATAAGGCCCTACCTTCTATTTACCCTCTTTTACAATTTGTCGCTATTGGAACTATTTCTGATATGGCGCTTTTGGGCCCTATGAATTTAAAATTCTGCCGCCATGGTCTTAAACAAATGCTACAAACTGAAATTCAAGGACTACTCTATTTTGTTCCACCGGAAGAGAGAGTGGGGAAGATGCTCCCAAGTGAAAAAATATCCTTTCTGATAGGGCCACTGATTAATTCAAAAGGTAGACTTGAGCATCCGGAAAAAGCTTTAACTCTGTTAACTTCAAATGACCCTGCATTATGCTTTGAATGCTTTAGCCATTTAGAAATTTCAAATAGAGAACGTAAATTTATTCAAAATGAAGTTTTTCAAGCAGCCAAAAGACAAGTTATTCGCAGTATTGATTCTGAAGATCCCATTATCAATGTAGTTTACGAGCCCGGTTGGCACGAAGGTGTAATTGGTATCGTAGCTTCTAAACTGGTAGAGACTTTTGAAGTTCCTGCTGTGGTCTTTACAGAAAGTGAAACACCCGGTGTGATCAAAGCATCAGCGAGGTCCGCCGGAGAATTAAGTATTTTTGACGCTCTTAAGAGTTGTGAAGATTTATTTATGAAGTTTGGAGGACACAAAAGCGCCGCTGGACTTTCCATGGATGTAAAAAATTTACAAGAATTTAAAACAAGAATCAAAAAATACTTAAAAGAAATTCCTCATATCAGTCGCACCAAACAAGATCATTTTGATTTAGAAATAAAATTTGAAGATATTGATGAGAAATTAGTTAAGGCCTTAGATGAGCTGGAACCATTTGGTAACGGCAATAGCCGCCCCATTTTTAAAATGAAGAATATTAAGATTGAATCTTTTCAAATTTTAAAAGATCAGCATGTGAAGTGGGAAATAAGTGATCACAACGGATCAAATCGAAAAATTAAAGGAATAAGTTTTTTCTATATTGGTAAATGGAATCAACTCTCTCCTGATGAAATCTATAGAAGGCAAGATGAAGGTGTCAGCATGCAATTTCAATTAGGCATCAACCGCTTCAATGGCCGTGAATATATTCAACTTATGGTGGATAAAGTTACACTAGGCCAACTTCATTAAGAACGAATCACTTGTACTTTTTGCATAACCACTTTCTCCAGTGGAGCGTCCATTCTATCTGTTGCTACTTGAGAAATCCTATTAACAGTTTCCATTCCTTCGATGACTCTACCAAAAACTGTATGGCGACCGTTTAAATGAGGTGTGGCTGCCAAAGTAATAAAGAATTAGAAAACATAAGTAACAAGAAAGACATAAACCATGGAAAATAAACCGGCACTATCGTGTTTAAGTTCTGGGTGAATCTCGTCTTCAAATCTATAACCAGGTCCACCTGTTCCCGTTCCAAGAGGACAACCCCCTTGAATAACAAAATTGGAAATAATTCGGTGAAAAGTTAAACCATCATAAAAAGGTCCACCTTTTTTATTTTCTTGGCGACCTTCAGCTAAATTAATAAAGTTCCAAACAGTTTCAGGACACTCCTTAGCATAAAGTTCGGTAGTGAATTCACCATGATTTGTTGTAAATTTCACTTTAACTCTGTCCAGGTCTTCTTTATAATCTGATTTTTTAATTCCCAATCCAAACATCTTTGCTCCTAATATTTTTTAAAAAAATGATAGCCTTTAAAGGCTATTTCTTTATTTTCTCTAAGTGAATAAAAATAAATTTTTTGATTATTGCCAAAAAGACTATCTAGTTGAATCGTTAAACCAGGAGCTCTCTTAAAGTCAGCCTGAAAAACGCTGAAAAGCTCCCTCGAAATATACTTGGTTGTAATTCCGACTAAGGCATTTTCACTTAAAAACTCATCCATCTCTTTTTCACTTAAGCACATGGAAACGAGAACTGGATAACCAATTTCCATTTCTTTTTGTCCAAGCAAATTTTTTAGTTTTTCAACAGAATATGTTCCATTAATAATGTCATCAATCCAAATCAAGTTTACTCTTTTGAAATCTGGGGCCAAAAAAGCGCGATTGCCCCCCCTGATTTTTTCATAAGTATCATAAAAAATTTGCTCTTCTTCTTTGGTATCAATATAAGGCACACTGGCCAACTTACGATTCAATAGATATTGAAATTGGGCCAGTTGCTCGTAAGTCAAGGCATAAGACTTGTTTAAGTTTTCATAATGAACATAGCGGATATTTTTTTTATAATAACAACGACCAACATCTGAAAACTGGACCCAATCAGGAACATCGGCCAAAGTAAATTGTTCGACACCTGAACCAATATAAACTGTTTCAAGATCTCGTTTCTCTGTTGTTTGACTACAGGAAGCTAATAGTAAACTACTTACGACTAAAATATTTTTCCACATCTTCACGAATTTTGTCCAATTCTTCACTTGAGTCTTTATTTAAAAGATAAAACCCAACTTCCGGTTGAATGAGTGCACGTTTTGTATATTCTAAACGAAGACCCTGGTAAATGTCCAAGTTTGCTTTGTGTCCTGTCAAAATAAAAAGAGCATCCACACTAATAGTCTTAAGTGGAGTGAAAGCATTTTCTTTTTGAATATTGGCTTTTCTAAACTCTGGAATTTCACAAGTTAAAAAATAACGTTTATTATCCACCAATTTATCTATGGCCGTCACATTATGAGCCGCAAAAAAAACGAGTTTAGCAATTGGCTCCATAGGTCTTTTGATTTTGGCCTTCATATAATCTTCAAGCTTATCCCACTCTTTTAATTCACTTAAAAAAACTTCCACCGCATTTTGATGCTGCTTTTCCAATTTTTCTAGAACTCTACAAAATTCAGTATTTTTGATATTGGCAAATGGAGTTTCTTCGCTGCTAATTAAAAAAATTCTTTCGAGTTTATCTAAACTGTCTTCGAGTTTTACTAATAGTGCTGCGGCTCCTTCACCACTACCAACGATGGCAAGCTCTGAATAACTATCAACATGGGCCTTATGAGCTTGTTGGCCATAAAAAATGTTTTCACTACTGAAAAAATCCAATTCCCTTAAAGCCGGTCCCCCAGCTCCCATGAAATTAGGTTGCCATTCTTGAGCATCAATAACCAAATCAAAATCAATACAAAATTCTATTTTCTGGGAAAGCGAGTCTTGTAAATTAGTTTTTAATTTTTCAAACAAATCTGGATTAGTTGCTTTTTGCTCATCCATTAATTTTTTTGGATCAAGTAAATACACAACTCGGAATAAATCCACTAAACGAGAACGCTCTTGAGGCTGTTCACTTAAGTTAAGAAATTTCTTATGAACTCGAATGACTTCGTTATCTTTGACCACATAGGGACGCTCAATTTTTTGAGTCGAAAAAAGAGTCACTTCAGCATCTAAGTTATGGAAATAATCCGCCGCTGAAATTGCTTTGATTGAATCCCCAATAATGGCCATTTTCATGTAATGGTTTTAGAAAAGTTTAGACTCTTTAGCAAATAGATAGTGATCTTTTTCGCATCACAAAAAATAGACTTTATTATCCCCTTTATCCAAAAGAGAGCATTCAGAGTACTTATACAAGAAATCGATAAAACTCTGCATGGGAGCGAAGCTTTTAGTGCTTTTATCAAATTGGCAGCCAATTCTGATGACAAATTTATTGGCCTCTTGGTGTTCATTCACATGCTTGATCTCAACACTTAAGGGAATGTAGGATGATTCGGTA
>CALFYV010000126.1 GCA_937952395.1 uncultured Bacteriovoracaceae bacterium
GAACCAACTCGTGTTGAAATTGGAGACAATAATGTTTTTCGAGAATATATTTCTGTTCATAGAGGAACATTAAAGGAAAATCAATTAACCCAAATTGGTAACAATAACCTTTTTATGGCCTATGTACACTTCGGACATGATGTCAAAATTGGTAACAAATGTGTCTTTGCTAATTCTTGTAATTTTGCCGGACATGTGAAAATTGGGGATGGTGTTATTATTGGAGGAAATTGCAGTATTTCTCAATTCGTTTCCTTGTGGCGTAATTGCTATATTGGTGGTGCTTCGGCTATAGATCGTTATATTCCCAATTTCTGTACTGCCTATGGAAACCGGATTCGTCTAAAAGGTATTAATATTATTGGTCTCAAACGTTCAGGGGCGAGCAAGCAAGAAGTTACAGAAGTTGTTGAATTCTATCGCATAATGGAGGCATCAGCTCTTTCTCCTCGAGCTTTCGTTCAGCATGATGAATTGATGAAAGATTATAAAAATAACTCCTCCATTCAAGGTATTGCTAATTTTATAAAAAATAGTGAAATCGGTATTCCACCATTCATGTCATAGAGGTAAAAAATGAGCAATAAAGTAAAAGTTGCTGTTATCGGATACGGTCACTTGGGTAAGTGGCACTGTGATAAAGCAGCCGCTTCAGTTCAAGCTAACTTTATTGCTATTGTTGAACCTTTTGAAAGCAATCGTTTATTAGCCGAAAAAAAATTTCCAAACATAAAAGTTGTTAATGATATTTCTCAAATCATTAATGATATCGATGCTGCTATTATAGCCACGCCAACGAGTACTCATTTTAAATTAACAAAATACTTAATAGAAAACAAAAAACATGTTTTTTGTGAAAAACCACTTTGTGATACCTATGAAGAAGTACTGCAGTTAGAAAAGCTAATTAAAACTAATCAGTTAGTTTTGCAAGTTGGTCACAGTGAAAGGTTTCATGGGATTTGGCCCAAGGTTAAAGAACATATCAAAAATCTTGAAGCTAATGTTCATATAAGAATGAATCGTATCGCAAGTTTCAAAGGTAGGGCAGTCGACGTGGACGTTGTTCAGGATTTAATGATTCACGATTTAGATTTGCTGAATTTTCTCTTTGATAAAGAGGCTGTAAGTATTACTGCTTTCGGGAAAAAAATTAGAACTCAGAAGTATGATTTTGCCCATACTAGTATCAAGTATAAAGATGGAACAGTTGCTCATGTCAGTGCGAGTAGAAATCATGTTCAGGAAGTAAGAGATCTTGAAATCTACTCATCAGAAGGATGTTATTATGTCGATTTAATGCGTAATCAGATAGCTTTTGCATCTAAGAGTGGCGCAGATGGCAAATACGTTGTGACAGAAGAATATGAAAAAAGAGATCACCTGCAAATTGAACAAAACTTTTTTTATGAATCAATTATTGATAAAAAAGAACCTACCGTTGGTTTTGAAGATGGTAAGAAAGCTATTTTTTTGATTGATAAAACTCTTCAATCAATCAACTTAAACAAAGAAATAATAATAAAAAGTTAATTCTATGTCAGAAAGCTGTTTAATTATTGCGGGCGAAAAGTCAGGAGAAGAGCATGCAGAGTCCTTTCTTCCTGATTTAGTCAAAAAATCTCCTAAAGTCCAATTCTTCGGAGTTGGAGGCGAATTATTTCGTAATCTTGGTGTAGAAATTCTTTTTGATTTAAAAGACTTCTCTTCTATGGGAGTCTCGGAAGTTCTGGGTAAAATTCCTTTTTATATTCAAGCCGAAAACAAACTATTAACAGAAGTAAAAAAAAGAAATTGCAAAACAGCTATTTTGATTGATTTTCAAGGCTTTAACATGCGTATAGCAAAAAAGTTAAAGAAGATGGGAGTGAAGGTGCTTTATTATGTAGCCCCACAAGCCTGGGCATGGAAATCGGGTCGTGCCAAAACAATTCAAAAATGTATTCATACACTTTTTACCATTCTTCCTTTTGAAAAAAAGTGGTTTGGTGAGCGTGGGGTCAAATTAATAAAAGCTGTTTCTCATCCCCTTTATAATAAATATAAAAATGAATTAAAGGATTCCTATAAAAGAAATTTTGAAGATATAGCTAAGGCACCTCGCCTACTTCTTTTACCAGGTAGTCGAAATAGCGAAGTCTCTGTTCTGTTGCCCGTTTTTTGTCAGACAGTCGATAAACTCAGACAAGCACATCCTCATTTGGAAGTTGCCATCGTAAAATCAGGTTCAGTAAAAGAATCTTATTACCAGCTTTATGAGAATTATTTTGATAAATCATACTTATCAGATGAACTTGCTCAAGCATTAAACTGGAGTGACTTGGCCATGGCTGCGAGTGGAACTGTTACTTTAGCTTGTGCGTTATTCCAAGTACCTACGATTATCAGCTATAAAACGACTATGTTGAACTGGTTTTTGTTTGATAATTTTGTTCAATTGGATGTTTTTGTGTCTTTGGCCAATATTGTACTAGAACAGGAAGTTTTTCCTGAGTATTTACAAGATAATGCCAGCGCTTTTCACTTCTATAATGATATAAACAATTGGTTAACAGATAAGAAGTCATATGAAAAAATAAGAGCAATACTAAAACAAACAAAAGAAAGGTTAACTGGAGACAATTTTGTGACAGCAGATTACATGTTTACAGTTATCAATGAGAAATGAATCAAGTAATTAAAAGAGTTTTATTTTCACCCCTCTCTTTCGTATGGGAAAATTTTTATCGATTACGAAGAAGTTTTTATGAATATGGTTTCATGAAGAAATCTTATTTTAAAGTTCCAGTTATATCAGTTGGTAATTTAACATTTGGTGGTACAGGTAAAACCCCATTCATCATCTGGTTAACGGAGTTTTTTAACAGAGAATCGCTAGTACCCGCAGTTTTAACCAGAGGGTATAAAGGAAGCCTCGAGAATAAATCAGGTGTTATAAAAAGTGGTCAGACCTTCCGTTCTAACCCAGTGGACTATGGAGATGAACCATTACTGATCTCCCGTCGTATGAAAAATGGAGCCGTAATTGTTGGAAAGAAACGTAGCGATAATTTACGCAAATACTTTGGAGAAGTTAACCCCGATGTTATTTTGCTCGATGATGGTTTTCAACACTTAGAGCTTTATCGTTCTTATAATATCATTCTTTTTGATGCTTCAATGCCGGTTGAACAATACAAAGTAGCTCCAAGTGGTTATCTACGTGAAGGATTAACTTCTCTCAAAGATGCCGACGCAATTGTGATTAGTCGCTGTGATCAGGTAAGTGTTGAACGCTTGAAAGAATTAACTGATTTCATAATGCCTTATCATCATCCAGAAATACCTCTTGCAAAAATACGATATATACCTGTTGGTATATATAATTCTTATTATAAGAAAGTCATGGATATAGAAGAATTAAAAGGCATAAAAGTAATTGATGTTGCTGAAATTGCATCATAAGAGTCTTTTTTTAATATTATTGAAAGTCTTGGTAATGAAGTTGATTATAACGTTATT
>CALFYV010000127.1 GCA_937952395.1 uncultured Bacteriovoracaceae bacterium
TTTAAGACATATGGCCAAAGCCCAACTACAGATAATTATGTCAACAGGAATGGCCACTCTGGGAGAAAACGAAGAAGCGTTAGAAGCCATAACATCTGAAGGGAATAATAATATTACTTTGCTCCATTGCATCTCTTGGTACCCAGCAGAAATTGAAACAACAAACCTACTATATATGAATACATTGAAATCTGCGTTTGGCTATCCAGTTGGTTACTCGGATCACACATTGGGCATAAATATGAGCGTTGCTTCACGAGCATTAGGCGCTACTATTATTGAAAAACATTTCACTTTAGATAAAAAAGAATTTGGTCCTGATCATGCGGCTTCAATTGAACCTGACGAAATGAAAGCACTTATCACGGGAATAAGAGAAGTTGAAAAGGGTCTTGGCTCAACAACAAGAATGTTCTTTGAAAAAGAAATTGGTCAAAGAAAAGTTCACAGAAGAAGTATTGTCGTCTCTCAAGCTTTAAAAAAGGGAGACACTTTATCGATAGAAAATCTAACTATCAAAAGACCGGGAACTGGAATTAAACCTAAGTATCTCGAAGCTGTTATTGGAAAAAAGATAGCGACCAGCTATGAACCTGACACTTTATTAAAATGGAGTGATATCGTTGAATAAGAAAAAACTCGCTTTAATTGGTGCAAGAAAAGACGGACAAGCAGGAGTAGTGCTTGATGTCCTATCTTACTTTAATGACTACGAAGTGATTGCCTTTTATGATAGTACACCTGAACTTAAATTTACTAAAGTACACGGCATCACAGTACGTGGTAATATTGCAGAAATAAACAAAAGTGAACTTACCGAAATCGATTTTTTTCATATTTGCATCGGTGATAATAAAGCTAGACTGGAGATTTTTAACTCTCTAAAAGAAAAGGGTGCTCAATTTATCACAATAACTCACCCTTCCGCCACCGTAAGCCGTGCTAGTGTTATTAGCGAAGGATGTTTTATAGGCGCCAAATCAGTTATACAGAATGGATGTCATATCTCAGAAGTCTGCATAATGAATACAGCTTCCATAATAGAGCATGATAATTTTATCGGAAAAGCCGCGCAACTTGCTCCCAATTGCACAACAGGTGGAAGAGCAAGAATTGAAGATATGGCCTTTATTGGAATCGGCTCAACCATTTTACCAGATATTACTATTGGAAAATCTGCCTTTATTGCTGCAGGAACAACCATAAGTAAAGATGTTCCGGAGAATACAACAATGATTGGTTACTCTGCCAAAGTTCATAATAAAAATATTTACCAAGATATAAAAGAACAAGAAAAAGTTAATAATAAAAATGAAGAACAATCATTATAAAGAGATTTTATTATCTTCGTTAGAAAAGAAACGAAGGCCATTCATTATGGCAGAAATGGCTTGCTCTCATGACGGCAGTATAGAGAATGTAAAAAAAATGATCTCTGATATCGCCGAATCAGGAGCAGACGGTATCCAATTTCAAATATTTTCCACTGACCAACTGCTTATCCCGACTCACCCTTTTTATAAAAAAGTTAAATCTTTAGAAATTCCATTAAAAGACTGGGAACATTTAATCAATTTAGCCTCAGACAAAAAACTCTCAATATCTATCAACATCCTGGATCAAACCGCATTACCACTAACACTAAGTGAAAAAGTTGATTTTATTAAAACTCACTCAGCAGACTTATCCAATCCAGAAGTTATCAGAAAGGTGGGTAACAGTGGAAAACCTGTCATCATTTCAACAGGAGGCTCCACCCTCGTAGAAATTAACACAGCAATAACCGAACTAAAAAATACAAAATTTTCAGACATCATATTAATGCATGGTTTTCAAGCTTTCCCAACACAATTTGAAGATAGTCACTTAAATTTTATTGAAACACTAAAAAAACAATTTAACTATCCAGTAGGTTATCAGGATCATGTCGCAGGTGATCATGAAATGGCACGAATTATTCCACTCCTCGCTATGGCCAAAGGCTCTATATTTATCGAAAAACACATAACAGACGACAGAAGCAGAAAAGGCACTGATTATGAATCAGCTATCAATTCAAGCGGATTCAAGAACTTTGTAGATTTAGTTGAAGATGCTTGGAAAACATTTGGCTCAGAAGAAGAAAGATCTTTTTCACAAGCAGAAATAAAATACAGAAAAACCTTCAAAAAGTCACTTATTGCATCCAGAGATATTGCCGCTAACGAAAGACTTGATGACTCCATGATCCTCATTATGAGAGGTGAGCAGGGTATTTCCCCTAATAAGAAATCAGAAATTATAGGTCGAGTATGCAATCGTGCTATTAAGAAATATGAATCATTTCAATTAGAATATTTAAAATAGTAATTACCTGGAGAGCAAATGAAAGTAGTGGCATGTATCATATCAAGAATGAAGTCAGTACGCTTGAAAAAGAAAGCCTTAGCAGATCTTAATGGCTACACTATGACCGAGCAAATTATCAGACGTTTGAAAAAATCAAAATACATAAATGAAATTGTTCTTTGCACTTCTTCAAACCCAGAAGATCAAATTCTTGTCGAGAAAGCTCAAAATAAATGGGGAATTAAAGCTTATGCAGGTCATGAAGAAGACGTTCTCTCAAGATTAATTGAAGTTTCCCAAATTTACAATGCGGATGCCGTATTAATAGTGACAGGATATAACCCTTTCACAGATGCTCAATACATTGATCTCATGATAGAAAGGCATAAAGAAACTCACGCAGACTACACGAGGACAAATCGATTGCCATTAGGCGTTACTGCAGAAGTTATGTCTAAGGAAATGATAGAAAAACTCTATAAAATAATCCCTGACCCGAACCAAAGCGAATACATGTCTTTCTTTTCATTTAATCCTGATGAATTTCGCTGCGAAGTGCTTTATCCATCTGAATCAGAAGATAGACCATTTTATTCATTAACAATTGACCATCCTGAAGATTTAGATTTAGCTCGATTGATTTACAGTGAAATCCCCTCTTCAGACGGAATTCCACCGCTCAACAAAGTCATCGAGTTTTTAGATAATCATTCTTCTTATAAAGAAGTGGCCAAGGACACTCCAATCAAATTACCAGGAGATAAGACCATGACCTATGAAAATTTAATTACAATGCTTGATGACTTAGCGAATAAAGCAAAAAAGAACAATGAAAGATAAAAAGCCTTTTATTTGTTTTTCTCCACTTGCTTTTGATAGTGGAAGAAAAAACATCATTTTCGCAGGTGAGTGGTGTATTACTCCTGAAATTCTCACAGAATTAAAATTAAAAAACATTAACTATCATATCATTGAAGAACGAACAGTAACTGAAGAAATTTATAAAAATGAAACAAAGCAATGCATACAACTCTTTAAAGAATTTATCCCCCATGTTAGCAAAGAATTAAATTTAGTACACAACGAAAAATCCACTGATTCCTATTGGATGAAAATCATCAACCCCTTTTTGCATCAAATAATTGCGACCTTTATAGACCATTTCGAAATTGTAAATTATATATCAAAAAATTATCCAGAAGCTGAAACAGAAATCCTTGATATAAATAAAGGATGGGGAGGAAAGCACTTAGGATATAGTGGCTCTAGCCGGATCTACCATTACTATGTCTATAGTGTAATAATTCAGAAAATTAAAACTTTGAATTACAAAATAATTCCAAATACACTAATTAAACATAACTTAAAGACAATTGGTGATGGAAAGAAATCAAAACCAGTCGAAATTAAAAATAATTATTTCATTCAAAGTTTAAAAAAAAAATTAAAACGTCTTATTCGGCCGATCTCAGATTTAATTAAAGGAAAAATTGAACTTACATATTTTAAATATCTTCCCTTAAGAATACTCGCACTCGGAGACCAATACCTCGCTGATAAGAATGTAAATAAATTATTGAAAAAATTCAGTCCAACTCCTCTGTATTGCTATACAGAAGGGATGAGTACAAAGCAATTTTTGGAAAAAAATGACTCTTTACGTTTAGGGGCTGAAGAGGCTTGTCCATTTAGTGATAGCTACCGAAAAACATTATGGCAACTGTTTTGGTTACTATTACCCACGGCTTATTTAGAAAACTATCAACGCATAAAAAGTAAAACCCTGCTCGATATTCCAAAGAAAAAAATAATAATACTTGATTCAAAGAACTGTACAGGTGGAGTTTTCTTAGATTTCTTCATCGCACTTTCAACTGAACTTTATTCATCTCATTATGTCATGATTTGCCATGGTGGTTGCTATGGAGTTATGAAATACAGTTCTCAAGAAGATGTTTGGTCGCTGATTTCAAATTACTATGCTTTATGGAGTAACCCTATTCGCTATGAAGGAAATTCGAAAATTGTCAAGTTACCCTCTCTTAGATTTCTTAAACACGAAACTAATAAAAAAAATAAAAATAACAACGTAAACAAAAAAAACGTACTTCTTTTTATAACCGGCTATTATCCAAGTCGCTATGCCTACAACTCCATATACCCCTATACTATTGATAAAACATATCCCGATTTCCTTGTTCGGTTTATTGAGTCTCTCAATGAGGATGTATTGTCCGAACTAATTGTAAGAGATTATCATAACTCATCGAGACTTACTCAAAACTCATTTACTGTTTTTGCAGAGGAAAATAAATTAGTATTCGACTCCAAAGATTCATTCTATAGTGCTGTTTCTAAATCTAAAATTTGTGTTCATTCCTTACCTCAAACTACGTATCTAGAAACTATCGTTTTCGATGAGCCAACAATATGCTTCTGGAATACAGAATCGAATATTTTCAGAGATGACCTAGTCCCTTTTTATAATAAAATGTTTCAAGCTGGAGTCTTTCACCATACTCCAGAGTCAGCAGCAATTAAGCTTAATGAAATATCGAATTCACCTTTAACGTGGTGGAGAAGTCCTGAGGTTATAGAGGCTGTTAGTTGTTTCAAGGAAAATGTTTGCTATACTAGCAAGGATGCTTTGTCTGAATGGCAACAATTTATAAATGACCTCATGAAAGACGGCATAATACATGAGAGCACCAAAGAGGAATTTCAAACCAAGTGAATAAGTATAAAAAATATTTTCAAGAAATTTTATTTTTAACAGGCGAAGATGTAAAAAAGCTTCCTTTTATTCTTATCATTTTCATCCTTGCTTCTTTTGTTGAGTTTGTTGGAATTGGAGTTATTGCTCCATATGTTAGTTTAATCATTGCTCCTGAAACTTTTTTACAAAGTAATATTTTTCATTATTTTGAAAAAACTTTCCAAACTAGAGATCTTAATGAAATCAAAGTTTTATTTGGAGGCTTTCTCATCCTTGTTTTCTGCATAAAAATATTATCGGCTTACTTGATCAATAGGCTTATATTGAAGTTTTCGTATGAGAAATGTGTAAAAATTAGACAATTATTATTAAAAACGTATCAAAATTTAAATTTTTTATCTTATCTCAAAAAAAATACTTCTTCCTATATATACTCTTATCTAACCTTATCTCCAGTTTTTGCTCAATCAACATTGCAAGCCGTACTAAGATTAGCGAGTGAAGGGCTTGTTGTTATTGTTATTTTTTCTTACCTTTTGTACCAACATGGGAAAGAGCTTTTTGTTTTCGCACTTCTTATCGGAGCAGTAATGTTTTCTTACGACCGCTTATTCAGACGAAAACTTGTTCAAAATGGACGCACTATGGATAAAGAAGTTAAAAGAATGGTACAAAAAGTTAATGAAGCACTTATTGGGTTAAAAGAAATTAGAATACTAGGTAAAGAAAAATTTTTCTATGATGACATCACGAAATCTTCACAAATTTCGTCTGATGTAAGTATCTCCTCTGCTACAATCCAAACAATGCCTAGATATTTAATCGAACTAGTTGTTATATGCTTTACTGTTTCATTAGTATTCATGACTATTATTTTTAAAGAAAGTGGAGTGGAGTTAACAGCAATTCTCAGCGTATTTGTTGTTGCTGCTATGAGATTAATTCCATCGGTAAATCATATCCTATCCAGCGTGGCAACACTTAGCAGTAATCGCAACTCAGTATCAATTCTTTACAATGATATTAAGGAAATTAATGTTCAAAGTGTGATTAGTAAGCAAGAAGAACTTTTTAATATTAAAATGCCATTTAATTCCATCACCCTAGATAATATCTCATTTTCTTATTCTCCTGAAGATCCGAATGCTATTAATAATATTTCACTTTCAATAAAAAAAGGTGAAGCTATTGGCATCATTGGTCAGTCTGGCTCAGGAAAATCGACTCTCATGGATATTTTACTAGGCTTACTTACCCCTCAAAATGGTTCTATAAAATTAAATGATATCGAGCTCAATGATCGTAATGTTGCTTCTTGGGTTAAACAAGTGGCTTACTTACCTCAAGAAATTTTTATCACTGATGACACCATTAAGAATAATGTTGCTTTGGGCACAAGAGAAGAAGAAATAGATGAAACCAAAGTTTGGATAGCATTAGAAAAAAGTAATTTAAGCCAATTTGTAAATTCATTGCCTCAGAAAATTGACACAAAACTTGGAGACCGAGGCTCAAGACTTTCAGGTGGTCAAAAACAAAGAATCGCCATTGCAAGAGGTTTTTACTATGAAAGAAATGTTTTAGTTATGGATGAAGCAACTAGTGCTTTAGACAATCAAACTGAACATGAAATAGTTGAGGAAATTAAAAGACTTAAAGGAGAAAAAACCATTATTGTGGTCGCTCATCGATTATCAACACTAAAATACTGTGACCGTATTTATCGATTAAGCGAAGGTACCATTGTAGAAGAGGGTAGTTACAGTAAGGTTGTAAATACAGAAGCTTGATATGCTGATTAAGAATTTAGATACGAATATTTAATCTCTGCTAGCTTCCAATCAATCAAATTATCAATATCCTGAACTTCAGACTCTTCAAGTTCGTAACCCACAGAGTTTTTAGTTATAAGTACTTTTTCCTTCAAAAAATCTTTCACTTTACACCAATAAAACTGTCCCGCATCGTGATAAACCGGCGGCAAATCTTGAGAGCGTGTTAAGGCAAATTCAGGGTGGCAAAACTCAAGCTTACCGTCTCTTAAGAACATCCCTCTTTGAACTGGAAAGCTGAACTTACATATACTTACTAAGCTTGTTACATCTGCTTTATTAAAAATATCAAATGAAGATTTTAATTTTTTAGCTGTAACAAAAGGAGCTGTTGGGTAAAGGCAACACAAATTATCAAAAAATGTATTATTCTTAGCATAATTATCCAAGACTTCAATGAGCACACTTGCAGTAGAAGCAAAATCATCGGAGTTCTTCTCACTTCTTAAAAAAGGGACTTTTGCCCCAAAAGATTTGGCAATATCTGCAATTTCTTTTGAATCAGTAGAAACCATAACTTCATCAAAGCAGCCTGAGTTGCAAGCAGCTTCAATAGAATAAGCAACTATTGGTTTACCATGAAAATTTTTTATATTTTTATTGGGTATTCTTTTACTTCCGCCTCTTGCGGGTATAACGGCGAGATTCACAATACTGCTTCCCTTAAAATTTTTACAATATTTTGAATTTGAATATCTGTTAGCTCGAAAAAAATTGGAAGTGATAAGGCCTGAGAATAATAATTCTCCGAAACCGGAAAATCACCGGCGGAGAATCCCTGCTTCCTATAGTATTCTTGCAAATGAACAGGAATATAATGAACGTTTAATTTAATATTATTTTTCAAAAAATGATTATAAACATCCATTCTTTTACTCACCTTTATAACATAAAGGTGAAATGAAGAAGATGACTCTGGACTCTGATATGGAGTTTTAACAGGAATGTCTTTTAACAAATAATCATACTTTCTAGCAATTTCTTGCCTTCTTTTTATAAATTTATCTAACCGAGACAATTGGCTAATCCCCAGCCCTGCCTGTATGTCAGTTAAACGATAATTAAAACCAAGTCCAGTTTGTTGATAGAACCAAGGCCCTTCATGGGCATAAGCTGATTTTAGTTCCTTAGTTGTATGATGAGTTGATAATAGTCGCATCTTTTCAGCAAGTGCTAAATTGTTAGTAAGAGCTGCCCCCCCCTCTCCCGTTGTGATTATTTTCACTGGATGAAAACTAAAAATAGTAATGTCAGAATATTTACAATTTCCGACAGCACCATCTAAATATTTTGCCCCCACAGCATGAGAAGCATCTTCTATAATTTTAAAACCATATTCCTCAGATAATTCATGAATTTTTCTCATGTCACAAGATTGCCCTGAAAAATGAACAGGAGTTACGACTTTGGGAAGTTTACCATTAGCCTTTGCCTCTACTAACTTCTCTTTAAGCCTGACTGGACACAAGTTATATGTTCGCTCATCAATATCAACAAAATCGATCTCAGCGCCACAAAATTTAGCAGCATTTGCTGTTGCAACGAAAGTATTTGGTGTTGTCCAAACTCTGTCCCCTTCTGAAACTCCCAACGCAAGATAAGCGATATGCAAGGCTGATGTAGCACTATTAACCGCAACGGCATATTGAGCGCCAGTAATGTGACATAACTGATTTTCAAACTCAGGAACTTTACTCCCTTGGGTTAAAAAATCCGACTTAAGAACATCTACAACCGCTCTTATATCTTCTTCTGAAATAGATTGTTTTCCGTATGGGATTATATCCAAAATTAAACCTCAAAGGTTGGATCAACGTGCTCTATAATCAAACGTCTAAGCTCTTCAGGCGCAAGCCATTCGGTATTAGTTCCAGAGTTATACTTGAAACCAAGAGGAACTTTTTTAGCGTTAAATTTCTCTACATATTGATTAAGGTTGTTCAGTGCCTGAGAAAGAATAACATAATACTCTCCACAATCTACTGTATTGGGAGAATCCGATTCTGTGATCATTTCTTCATGTAATTTCTCACCTGGACGTATTCCAATATCTTTGATTTCACATTCTGGAGCAATGGCCTTAGCTATATCTGTAATTCGGTAAGAAGGAATTTTAGGAACAATAATTTCACCACCAATTGTATTTTCTAATGCAAACAACACCATACTCGTAGCATCTTCTAACGTAATATTAAATCGAGTCATCTCCGGATGAGTAATGGGAAGTACTCCATTTTTTTTCTCTTTGATAAAAAATGGAATAACAGAGCCTCTTGAACCCATGACATTACCATATCGCACTATTGAAAATGTCAAATCTCTTGTTCCAATCATATTTCCTGCTGCAATAAACAATTTATCGGAACATAATTTTGTAGCGCCATAAAGATTTATTGGGGCAGCAGCTTTATCAGTTGAAAGGGCCACAACTTTCTTAACACCACAATCAATCGAGGCATCAATAACATTCTGGGCCCCATTGATATTTGTTTTAATGCATTCAAGCGGATTGTATTCAGCAGCAGGAACTTGTTTTAAAGCGGCGGCATGAATAATGTAATCTACTCCTTCACAAGCACGCTTGAGTCTTTGACCATCTCTAACGTCTCCAATAAAAAATCTTAATTGGTTCGTACCTTTTTCAGTATAGGGTTGAAAAATTTCGCTATTTTTGAAATCAAATTGTTTTAACTCATCTCGAGAATAAATAATAACCTTATTCACTTGAGGATATTTTTTTAAAATAGCTTCTGCAAAGGCTTTTCCGAAAGACCCTGTCCCACCTGTGATTAAAATGTTTTTGCCGCTGAGCATAACTCAATCCTTTTTTCTTAAAATCTTGACTAGGACTTTATAATAGCTTCTATCGATAGACTAGCAGAAAACCTAGATGAAAATCCGATAATGCATTTTCATACACGTTGCGTTATTATTACTTTATCCCAAGACTGGACAGACTGATTGGTAACAGGGCAAGTTTATTATTCAATCAATTTTAAAGGATTTCAGTGGCAAAAAATATTTTTTTTCTTTGCTCTCCAAGCCTGGGAATACTAGATAATTGGCTGCCAATTATCTACTCATTAAAAAAATCAAAACCCTTGTACAACTACGTTTTTGTTATTTCCAAACCTGGGAATATCGAACATATTGACTTAGAAAATGTTCTGATCAAAATTGCTAATAATACCTTTAATCAGATTATATCTAAATCAAACTCTGAGAAGTGGTTTAGAACTGATAATTTTAATGAGTTAAAAGTGATCACAAAAAGATCCTCTATAGAGGATCTTTTTGTGAAACTCCAAAAAAAGCTTAATCATCACATTTCTTATAATCCGTTTGATTTTTTTTTAAAAGGGATTATCGCTAAAATTGAAAACCCTAAATTAAAAAAATACTATATTGACTTCGAACATTTTATCGACTCCTCTAGCTCGGTATTGCTTTATGATATTTATGAGCAACAAAAAACTTACAACCAAGGATTGGTTAAATTATTTAAAAAAACGCCAGCTTTTTCAATTAATCACGGCATCGATATTAACCAAGACCAAATTATAAAAAAATACTCTTCTAAAGACTTCATAAAAGAAATTAAAGCATATCTTTATTCTAAGCATGAAATAGAATACTATAAAAACAGTTTTGGGCTTGATGAGAGCGATCTTCATATTTGTGGCATACCTCGACACTCTTTGGATTGGATTGATTTTATTATCAAAGAATCATCAAATAACATCAAATGGAGTACGTATGTATTTTTGATATCACGCTCACTATCTCCATATTTTACTTTTGAAAGAAAAAAACAAGCGCTTATAAATATAAAAAAAATTGTCATTGATGAACTCGGTTTGAAAATTATTGTAAAACAGCATCCAAAAGAACCGTCAGACGGATTGTTTTACAAAATCTTTGGTAAAGAAAACCATGGAAAAACTTGGCAAATTTCAAATGAGCACCCTTTCACTATTGGAAAAAGAGCTTTCTTCGCACTTTCTTTTTATTCAGGCGTTTCTATCGATATGCTTGCCCTAAACAAACCAATTATTGAATATCTTGATCTGATAGGATTACCCGGCTATGATAACAAGGATTCTCTAAGAGATTCAAAAGGCGAACCTGTTTTAAGCCTTCGCTATCTAGGTTTGGTTTTAGGTTGTAGTGATGAAAATAGCTTAAGAAATCAAGTGTTAGAAATAAAAAATAATCAGGATATTAGCTTGCAAAAAATTTTGAAAAAGTTTAATGAGTTATTTGAACGAAAAGTTGATGCTATTACTCTTGTGAAAAATGACATTATACAAAGATTAGAGCCATAATGCTTCGGATTCAAAAACCTGTCCTTTATATTCCACTTGAAATTTATAGAAGAGAGTTGAACGGAATGCTTTTATTCTCCTTAACAGCAACTCAAATGGGTTGGCGAGTTTTAATAGGGGGGAAAAAGGTTTTATTACCTAATCTGCATCAGCTCCCTGAAGGTACAGTATTACTTAAAAGCATCGTGCCAGGCGAACTAGAGCTTCAAGAAAAAATTCTTGGACAAGGACATAATATAGCTTCCATCGATGCTGAAGGCTTGCTGCCAAGTAATGGAAAGTCTGGTGTTGAGCTTCGCTACACAGAGGCAACCATAAAAAAATCTCATCTTCTTTGCTTTTGGGGAGAAGAACAATTCCAACAAGTTAAAAATATTTTTCATTGCGTACAAGAAAATTCCGTTGTAACAGGCAGTCCCATTTTTGACTACTGGAAATACCTAAAGAAGGTGAATACCTATAGACAAAAAAATGAAAAAAAAACTATTTTAATTGCCACGAGTTTTCCTTATCCCAACCATTTTATTAACAGAGAAATGTCTTATGAATCGGTCCGTGCAGCCAGTGGTAAAAATGCAACAAAAGAACACTTAGACGAAATTTTTCTAGATGGACAACTACAAGATTTGGTTTACCCTTTATTTAAAAATTTTGTAAAAAAAATAATTCAAAATTTTAGCGATTGTAATATTGTTTTAAGACCACACCCTTCTGAAAGCCCCGCACCTTGGCAAGAACTTGCTTCTGGATTTGATAACGTAAAAATGAGTTTAAGTGGTGAAATATCCCCCTTACTACTCGAATCTGATGTATTGGTACATTTTAATAGCACGACCTCAATAGAAGCTCATTTTTATGAAAAGCAAATTATTACTTTTATCCCCAAAGAAGTAGAACAAAAACTATTTAAAAGATTAAACACTCATGCATTAAATGCTTCTCGAATATCCACTACAGTTGAAGAAGGTGTAATGTTTATTTCAGAAGCATTAACAGGTAATAAATATCAATCTCGCCTAGAATTGGAAAAAATAATTATTGACTGCTTCGATAAACGAGTTAATTCATCATCAAGTAATATATTACAGTCCCTTGAAAAACTCAAAAATATGAATCCAAGCAGACCTCTTCCAAGTTTCATAAGGATGAATTTGAACATTGGTGCAATCAAAAATATTTTAAAACTTCGATTGATTTGGCTTTTGGGATGGATAGATTTTTTAACCAACTTATTTAGAGGAAAGTATGCGTCAAACCGCAGTTATTATTCTTATGGCAAAACAAAACAAGGTAAGTTATCAAGTGAAGAAATTAAAAATAAAGCTGCTACAATGGCCAAAGAAATAAAAGTAAACTTTAATACAATTCAAATTAAAAAAATTAAAAATGGTCTTTATTTAATAGAGTCTAATGATAAATGTTAAACCTTAAAATAAAAAATACTCTTCGATTGATTATTGCTTTAATTTTGGCTTTAAAGCCCAGAAAAAAACTTAACAACAAGTTCTCGCTTTACTGTAACCTCATCGCTAAAAATAAAGTCGGAGGCCCTGACCGTTTTTTGAAAACTATTTTATCAAATTCTTCTGTTACAGATAAAATTGAAGTGAGCAATTGGAATTTAAAAAACTGTAAAACAGCACTTGTCTTTTCAGCTTCGTGGGGAAATAGTTTTGCCCTACTGGCCAAACTATTTAAAGTAAAAACGGTGCTTAGAGTTGACGGTTTCTATGTACCTGAAGATAAAATTGATGAAGAATATCAACATACAAAAAGTTACCGAAACTCAATAAATGAACAATTAAAATTTGATTTGCAAAACTTTGATCATATTATTTACCAATCACACTTCTCAAAAAGTATTTGCGATAAACACTTATTTAAAAGACAAGATAATTTTTCAATTATTATGAATGGAACTAACACAGCTCACTTCAAACCTATTCCCTTCGTTAAAAATAAAAAAATAAAACTTTTAATTTTAGGAAAACATTACCCTAAACATTTAAGTCTCGCTGTTAAGATTCTTAAAGTCGTATTGCAAAAAAATGATGCAGAGTTAAATATTATTGGCCCGATGAGAGATGGACGTGACATAGTTCGAGATTTTATTCAAAACATGAAAATTGAAGAAAAAATAAGATCAAAAATAAAATGTCATGGAATTGTTTATTATAATGAATTAGCGCAAAAAATTCAAAGTTGCGACATACTACTTCATGTAAAAATTGGAGATTGGTGTCCTAATGCTGCCATTGAAGCAATGGCATGTGGTTTGCCTGTTGTCACTCCTGCATGGGGAGGAACTAAAGAATTGGTTGGAGATTCAGGTATTGCCATCGAAGGACCTGAATGGGATTATGATAACGACTTCGTAAATAATATGGCCAATGCTATATTGAAAATCTATAACGATCTTGAAACTTACCGAGCAAAAGCAAGAGAAAGAGTTGAAGATAACTTTGATATCAAAGATATATCAAAAAAATATTTAAATGTTTTAGAGATTCATTAAGTAATACTTATAGAAATTTATGCCAAACTGTTCTATTAATATAATCAGTATAACTTTGAATAATTTTAACAACTTGATGTGATACTTTCTCATTTTGATAGTCTTCAATTTCAGAAGGAATACTCTCTTTATACTGAGATGTAACAATATCAATTGATTCAATAACTCTTTCCGATGTTAATCCCGACATAACGACAACTCCAGAGTCCATTCCCTCAGGTCTTTCATGGGCCTGACGTATCATAATACCGGGAAACTTTAATATTGAAGACTCTTCTGTGATTGTTCCACTATCTGAAATAACGCAATAAGAACTTAGTTGTAATTTATTATAATCAAAAAAACCTAATGGCTTCATAAATTCAACTCGACTATCAAATTCTCTTTTGCCAAGCTCTTCTAACTTCTTCCTTGTTCTGGGATGTGTTGAAACAATAACTTTCTTGTTATATTTTTGTGCAACTTTATTTAAGGTATCCAATAGGTTGTTGAAGTTTTTCTCTGAATCAACGTTCTCTTCTCTATGAGCGCTGACAATAAAAAAGCTTTTCTCTTGAAGGTTTAATTTATTTAAAATGTCTGAAGCCTCAATTTGATTTTTATAATGTCCAAGCACTTCCCTCATAGGAGTTCCTGTTTTAATAATCGTCTCTGGCCTAATCCCCTCGTCTAATAGATAGCGTCTGGCATGCTCACTATGAACCATATTAATATCGCTTAAATGATCAACGATTTTTCTATTTAATTCTTCTGGTACTCGTTGATCGAAACATCGATTACCGGCTTCCATATGAAAAATAGGAATTTTTCTTCTTTTTGCGGCAATGATCGAAACGCAACTGTTCGTATCTCCATAAAGTAAGATCGCATCTGGTTTTACTTTTTCTAGTATTTCATCCGTCTTAGCAATGACATTCGCAATCGTTTGAGCTGCGCTCTCTCCAGCAGCATTTAAAAAATGATTCGGTTTTGAAACACCTAGATCATTGAAAAAAACTTCGTTAAGTTCGTAATCATAATTTTGCCCAGTATGAACAAGTACATGCTCAGTGTGCTTCTCAAGTTCATGAATGATTCGACTTAATTTAATTATTTCAGGTCTCGTGCCAACAATTGTCATTAATTTCAAAGCCATTATATTCCTACCTTAGTAATTCTGATGTTCTCAAGTTCTGCGATTGCTCGATATCTATGAGGTTATTTTTTCTTAAAAGAGCAATCGTCTCTTCAAGATTTAAAACCTCGTCTAATGAACTGTATTCCTTTGACAAACCCGTTCTATTTGAAGTTCCTTCACTCAACTCAGGAAGCATCGATTGAATAGCAAAGTAATTTCCCATCGGATAACAATGATTTAATTCTTCCTCTGAAATCATGATCTCATGCATTTTCTCGCCAGGTCTAATCCCTGTTACTTTTATTTCAATGTCATTTCTATTCCCAATAAGAGCCTTAGCTATATTTTCTACCGTAGCAGATGGTGCTCTCGGAACGAAAGTTTCACCAGGCTTTCCATTTTTTAGAACTTCCAGGACTGTATCCACTGCATCATCTAAACTTAGAAGAAATCTGGTCATCCCAGGAACTGTTAGTGTTACCGGTCCACCATTTCTTATTTGTTCATGAAATAAAGGTATAACTGAACCTCTGGAAGCTAGAACGTTGCCGTATCTCACACACATGAAACTTGTTTCTTTGTTGAGAATATTAGCCGTGGTAAACATTCTCTCTTGTAGTGCTTTAGTCATTCCCATGACATTAACAGGCTTCGCGGCTTTGTCTGTTGAGATCCCAATAACTTTTTGCACTTTAAAGTTATTGATACTAATAGCCTTAATGATATTTTCAGCTCCGACACAATTGGTGAGAAGGGCCTGATAGGGGAAGTACTCACAAGATGGTACTTGCTTTAAAGCTGCCGCATTGATCACAATATCAACATCCCTGCAGGCAAAGCAAACGTCATCATAATTGCGAACATCGCCAACTCGAAATTCAAGTAAATTTTTAAAATTATTATATGTTATCTCTTCGGTTGAAACATTTTTATGTAAATACTCTAATCTCATTTGGTGATGCTTACCCTCATCTCTTGAAAAGACGATGATCTTACTTGGAGTACCGTATTTCCCTGAAAGCAATCTACGCACCAATGTTTTCCCCATCGAACCAGTTCCACCAGTTATAAGGATTTTTTTGTCTTTTATTAAAGTATCCATTTAATCTCGCATGCTTTCATAAATTTCATAATCAATTAATATATCTTCTAGCATTTCATGCCAGCTAAGCAGTGGTGCATTGAATTCACTTCTAAATCTGCTCGAGTCAAGACTTCTATCCAGATTAACGCTCTTATCTTCAGTAATTTCGATATCAAAATTCAACATTTTTTTGATTTGGTTAAGCAGTTCAAATTTATTAATGGGTTCACTGGCCACATGAAAGAGTCCTGATATGTTTTGTGGTAAAATATATTTATCTATATATTTTGCTAGCGTATGGGTGGGAAACCCAGAGTAAATAGCGCCTGAATATCCCTTAATCGTCTTACCTTTATTTGATAAGAACCATTCGAACAAACCTCCGTGAGGTTTTATTTCCCTACCTATGGTGGAAGTTCTCATGGTTAGAACATGTTTTTGATCTGTAATTTCACCCAATGCTTTTGATCTTCCATACATATCCAGTTCATCAGGCAAGGCACTCTCATCGTACATTCCATTCTTTCCGGAAAAAACACAATCACTGCTAAAATGAATCATGCGAGCATTATTTTTTTTACATATTTCAGAAATTTGATGAGGCAATAGAGCATTAAACTGAATAGAGACGACGGGATCTCTTGAAATCGGAAGCTGTTTTACAATTCCAATGCAGTTAATAACTAACTCTGGCTTAACCTGGGTAATTATATTTTGTGTTTTATTGATATCTGCTACATCAATTCCAAAATAACCTTTACTAATATCAATACCCGGTATGCGTGAGAGTTTTGAGGAAATATCAGTTCGACACAAAGCATATACGTCATGGCCACAACTTGAGAGCGTAGCCCACATACGGTGACCGATCATGCCTGTTCCACCCAAAACTAAGATTTTCATTTGTTTAAACCCATGATCATTCTTATAGCATTTAAGTATTATATTTTAACAGTCATATTGGCAATTATAGGTGGTTTTTAAATTCGACTTACGCGATGCTTTACTGATTGAAGATATCAATGAGTTTCGATAAAAGTTTTTCTCTTTCAAAATTATTAAAAAAGTATTTTTTTCCGTTTTCACCCAGCTTCTGTCGCTCTTCTGTTCCCATTCTGTATAACTTCATGACGCCATCAGCCAGCTCGTCAACAGAACCCGCCGCACAGGCGATACCGGCTTTAGCGTCTAACAAAAGTTCGGCACCTTCCCCGTCCATAGAAGCAAGTAAAGGCTTGCCGCTGGGTAAATATGACTGCACTTTAGCTGGCACCGTAATGGCAAACAATGGATCGCTCTTTAAAGATGTTAATAACACATCACTTTTTTGATAGTAAGCTGGCATTTCATCAACTGGTCTGGAGCCTAAAAGAAAAAAATTATCCTCCATGCCCTTGGCCTTAATTTCTTCTTCCACCCATTTTTTCATGAGCCCATCGCCTAAAATAATCCATTTAATATCTGAGTATGACTTTAATTTCTCGGCTGCACCAATAATTGTTTCGAAACTTTGACTGGTTCCGATATTGCCGGCAAACATTATCTTGAATCCCTCTGGTATCTCTCCTGCTTTAACGGCACTTTCCTTGATAATATTTTTTGCAAAAAGTTCTTCACCCCATTGTGGCCAATATTTAATTTTCTCTCTTGAAACTCCCCTATCGGCAATTTTATCTATAAAACCCTTGGAAGTAACTAAGATATAATCGCTTGAATCATAAAGAAACCGAACGAATCTTCCCCAAATGGCCAATAAAAATTTTGATTTTACAACTCCGGTTGCCTCTAGTGTTTCTGGCCATAAGTCAGTTACCCAGAAAACAATAGGGATTTTTCTTAAAAACTTTAAAACTACAGCTGGAAGTGCCGACGTAACAGGAGAAGGTTGATAAACAAAAACTCTGTCATATTTTTCATTACAGACAAAAGGTACTAATAATGAGGAAAAAATCATGAATGAAAGATAGTTAAGTACAAGAAGTAGACCTCTTTTTTTTCCTCTTGGGATCAGTGGAACACGAACTATTTTAATACCATCATGGTTGTCCGAGTAAGGTCCTAATAAAGAATAGCCAGAATAAAAAGAACCTTGGGGATAATTAGGCAATCCGGTCAAAACAGTAACTTTATGACCCCTCTCGACTAAGCCCTTGGCTATATCGTTGATGCGAAAAGCCTCTGGCCAAAAATATTGAGTAACAATTAAAATATTCATTTTTTCTTTTCTAGTACAAACCAAATTGTCGAATGATGAAGTCCCAGCTTATCAATATCAGCTCTAAAGAGAAGTTTCAAAATCGCCCTTCCTAGCAAACCCTTCAAACCATTTCCTCCCATTTTCCTTCCATCATTGAGAGAATCAACTTGCGAGACTTTCCAGCCATTTTTATTGGCCCTGTATTCTATAAAATCAATAGCTTCTTGCTTACTATAAAACCAACGATGTCTATCTTCTGGCTTCTCTTTTGGCAGACCATAAAACTTGAGTCTAGTCTCCGGTGAGTGGTCACCATTTCTAAGAACTGTAAAAAAATCAGACCAGGGATTTGGAAGAGAAATAATAATGTGATCACTTGACACCCTGCACAGCTCGTCAAAAACCTCATGAGTGTTTTCAAGGTGTTCTAACACATCAAAACAAATAACGGTTTCAAATTCATTATCTTTAAAGGGCAACGGAGTTTTCTCTAGATTAAGTTCGACATCAATATCATTACCATAGCCAATTCCTTTGTACTGTCCTCCATTTTTTAAAATAGAATGCTTTAAGTACATTGCATCTGCCCCTACATCCAGGACATTACTTTTTAAAAGTGTCTTATATTGATCGAAAATATAGCGAGCCTTAGATTCTCTATCTTTATAATTTAAATCAGTTGTATACATTCTACCTCCCATATTCACCTCAAACTATCAAAGGCTACTCCCCAAGTTCCAGGATCACTGCCTTTAAAATATTTAAATTCAATCTTATTTAAGTTCAAAAAATCTAACATTTTTTTAGCTTCTTCTTCTCCATATTTTTTCCTAACATCATTAATACTTCCAAGTACTAATTTAGGTACGAAGCCCTCCTCAACAAGGTCTTTAATAACACCAAATTCTGAACCTTCACAATTCATTCTGAGGATAACCTCAGTATCAGGAGAAATAATCTCATGCTCTAGTAGAGCATTGATAATCTTTTTTGTTCTAAATGCCGAACAAATAATTAATTCTTTGCTAGAGTTACTTTGTTCCAATGATGAGCTTAACGAATTTCTCTCTATATAGAACTTTGTTAATGTACAATCTTTGCTTTGATTATGGGGCAAGACCGCTATAGGCAGGAAATATATTTGAAAAGTTGTTTTAATTTTTCTTAAAAATTTTGTAGTTATGGATGCAACAGGATCAATTGCAAGAACATTAATATTTGTTAGATAGTCCTTTGGATATAAAATTTGGGAAAAAATTTCGAGATGACGATTTAATTCTAATTTAAGCGGTGAAATTTTAAATGAGCCCGTTCCATATTCTATAAGTCCATTATAACGAATAATTTTTTTCACCTGCCTTTTGCACCAGTCAAACCACCAATATAAATACACCCTAAGTAAATAGGCTCTGTTCCCATTTAACACCCTTAGTTCCTGGGCTTCATGAGTCCCGATATCAATAATTAACTTATCTATCCCCATATCTGCATCTCTTTTTGATTAATCATATTACTTATAATTAGCTTCACTGCCAAGAAATTGACATGGTTCTTAATTATTTAAAAATCTTAAAAGATCTAATGCAGGTCGCTGATTAAATTAACTCACAGAGTTAACAAGAAAGTCATAGTTAAATTTTTCTACAACCATTAATCGACCCTGGCGTTACACTATGGAGATGATTTAGTTTTATTTAAACATTTTTTTTGATAAAAACCTTATGTCGAAGTACTCTTCTGAAAAGATTGCCAAGGAATCTCCTTGCATCAAATCTTTTCCCGATAGTACTCAAGGAGTAGGAAATGTCTTACAAAATACTAGATTGCACTTTAAGGGATGGTGGTTATTATAATAATTGGAACTTTCCAAGAAATTTAGTTGAAAAATATCTTGAATCTGTTTCTCAGGCAGGCGTTGATATTGTTGAAATAGGTTTTCGTTTTTTACCTGCCAACAAGTTTATGGGCCCTTACGCTTATTCCACAGATGACTATTTAAAAACATTAAAAATCCCTTCAAACTTACAAATCGCGGTAATGATCAACGGAAAAGATTACATCAAAGAAAGCTCCGAGAAAACGACAGAGCTTATTCATAAATACTTCAAACAAAGTAACGAATCTGTTGTGGATATAGTGAGGGTCGCCATTCAATTCTCAGAAGTTGAAAGAATTCAAAATGTATTAAGAACTTTAAAAAATCTTGGCTATAAAGTAGTACTCAATCTGATGCAAATCGGAACAAAAACTAACAACGAAATAAAACAAGCCGTTGAACATCTATCAAAAGACTCCTGTATCGACGTGCTTTACTTTGCTGACTCTCTGGGGAATATGAAAGTTAAGCATATCAAGAAAACTATCAGTCTTATAAAAGAAAATTGGAATGGTGATACAGGGATCCATACGCATAACAATTTAGGGCAAGGTCTTGAAAATTCACTTTTTGCGGTCGAAGAAGGTGTCTCATGGATTGATGCAACAATCCTCGGAATGGGAAGAGGAGCAGGAAATACAAAGTTAGAATACCTGCTTATTGAGCTAGCAAAAACCAACAAAAAATTTAAACCTGAGGCATTGTTTAGTTTAGTATTTGATGATTTCAAAGTACTTCAAGATAAGTACTCTTGGGGAGAAAACCTTGCCTATTATTTGGCAGCAGAATATAAGATTCACCCCACATTTATTCAAGAGCTAATAACTAACGCGTCTTTTGATTCCAATGATCTTATTACTTCTCTAAACTCGTTGAAAGAATCAGATTCAACTTCTTATAACTCTGAAAGTTTACAAAGTTCATTAAATTCACTGCGAGAAGGTGTGGATGGGACCTGGAGTACATCCAAGCTAGCAAGCGGAATGAACTTTTTACTCTTGGCCAATGGGCCATCTGTAAAAAATTATTCAGAGGACATAAAAGAATATATTAAGAATAAAAAACCTTATGTTGTAAGTCTTAATTTCAACGAAACTATTTCGGATGAGTTTATCGATTCTTATGCTCTTTGCAATCCAACAAGAATGGCAACAGAACTAGAAACACTTAAAAAAATAAATAAACCAATCATTATCCCCTTGAAAGCATGCACTGAGATAGTTAGAAAAGCTTTAGAAAAAAAAGTGGTTTATGATTACGGAATAAAAGTTATCAAGGACACATTCAAGACATCGGAGAACACCTGCATACTTCCCAAGCCGGTTGTCCTTCCCTACGCGCTATCTATCGCAATCTCATCCGGAGCGACTAATATATATCTTGCAGGATTTGATGGATATTCAGCTGGAGACCGAAGAGCACAAGAAGTAGAATCTATATTAGAATGTGTTAAGAAAAATATTCCTTCAGAGATTAAGTTAAAGTCACTAACTCCAACGCTGTATAATATTGAACAGAGTTCCATCTACTCACCTGAGGTAAGATAGTGGATATAAAAATTGTCATACCCGCAAGGTATGAATCTTCGAGATATCCAGGAAAACCGCTCGTAAACATTAAAGGTAAGTCTCTTTTGCTAAGAGTTTACGAAAAATGTGTAAGTGCTGTAGGCAAACAGAATACTTATGTAGCCACAGACGATCAAAGAATTTCAGATCATTGTAAGGAACATGATATGAATTGCATAATGACAAGCTCGAACTGCCTGACAGGTACAGATAGAGTCTATGAAGCAGTAAAACAACTAAAATGCTCTAACATAATAAATGTTCAAGGTGATGAACCTCTTATAACAAAAGAAGATATATTAAAAATAATACGAGAAACTAAGTTAAACCCTGAACTTGTTCATTGTGGAATGTGCGATATTGACGACCCTGATGATTTTTTTAGCTGCCACGTCCCTAAGATTGTAACCGACAACAAGAATTATCTTCTCTATGCTTCGAGAGCTGGCATACCCACTAATAAAAAACATCAGTTTATAAAAGCGAAAAGACAAGTTTGTATATACTCTTTCCCATCAAATGCTCTTTATGATTTTTATGAATATGGAAGAAAATCCAAAAATGAGGAGATTGAGGATATTGAAATTTTGAGATTTCTTGACCTTGGACACAAAGTTAAAATGGTCGAGATTTCTAAAAATCCAATTGCGGTGGATACCAAAGAAGATGCTGAAATGTTAATCAAGTACCTTGAGGACAATAACCTTGAGTAATTTTTTTCAATATGACACATACTTCTTTGATTGTGATGGAGTCATCCTTGATTCCAATGAAATTAAATCTCAATGTTTCTATGAAATTGCTAAAGCTTACAATGAAAGAAAGGCGGAGGAATTTTTGATTTACCATAAAGAGAATGGTGGCATTTCTCGTTTTGAGAAGTTTAATTACTTTTTTAAAGAATTATTACAAAAAAAAGACTGTGAAGAACTTATTAAATCTTCAATAGAGAAATTTTCAAAACTCTCAGTTCAAAAATTAATGTCATGTCCGTACATAAAAGGTTTCGAGAATTTCATTTTTGAAATTGCAAATAAAGAAAAATATGTTGTATCCGGAGGTCTGGAAGACGACCTCATTAAAGTTTTTCAAAATAGAAAAATCGCTCCTTATTTTAAAGGTATTTATGGAAGCCCTAAATCTAAGTTGCAAAACATGAAACATATTTTAAACAATTATAAGATCGGGCGTTCTGTATTTATTGGTGATAGCTTGTTAGATTTTCAAACAGCAAAAAATTTTAATTGTGATTTTATCTTTCTATACGAAAAAACAGAATTGCATGATTGGAGGAAAAAACTACCGGTAGATGAAATCTATGTATTCAAAAACTTCTCAGAAATAAGTTAAACTATTTGTTGCGCTTACGTATCAAGACAAAAAATGTGTCACATTTTTTAGAGTTAATTAAATCCTGCTTGTAACTCTCTATTGTTTTGTCTGAAAAAATATTATTAAACCTACCCTGACCACCAGGAACACCTTTTTCAAGCCAAGTTAAGTGATTTGATAAATCATATCTTTGATCTAATATAAATTCATATTCACAATCAATCTGTTCAAGTATAAAGCCAAGAGATTTCGGAGTGAAATAATAATGATGTGCAATAGACCAATAAAATTTTTCAAAGGCATCAATATTATAAACAGAGGTCAGTGGATCATTTCCATTGGGAACCTCGGCAATAATAACACCATCATCTTTTAAAATCTCTAACTTGCTCTTTATAAATCCAGCGGTATCGCTTATGTGCTCAAGAACAAAGAAATGACATATTAAATCAAATTTAAGTTTTCCGTTGGCCTTAACCATCTCTTCCAAAGAAGTGTAGTTCTTAAATCCCTCCTTGGTTAAAAACTCATTAAATTGATTTGAAGGTTCAATCCCTATTATACAGTCCGTTGATTTCTTGAATTCCTTTAACATAAAACCAGATGAGCAACCAATTTCTAAAACAGCACTACCTTTAGCCAAATACTTATCTATTACCTTCATTCTTCTAGAAACATTGCCTTGATTACTTTTTATATGTTTCTCTGGTCCTGTCCAATCAAATTCCGGACCGGACCTTTTTTCCATAAATTTTTCAAATTCTTTAGCATAAAAGATAGATTCTTCTTCTTTAGTTAACTTAGGATACAAGTAAATTAAAGTGCATGTTTCACACTCATAAAATTTATGCTTAGAAGTTCCTCCGTATACATAAGGTGCTCTCAGATTATTCTTTTCACTTTTACACGACGGACAACTAATCATCTCAAATCTCCCTTAAAAAACTAATCATTTTTCTAAGACCATCCTCTAACTTTGTACTTGGTCTAAATCCTGTTAACTCGTAGAGCTTAGAATTATCCCCAAAAAGTCCAAATGTATCTCCTGGAGTTGAGTCTTGATACTCCACTTGAAGCTCTTTATCTAAACCCTTAGAAATAGTTTCAATTAAATTTTCAACCGTAGTTTTCACACCAGTTGAAACATTTATTATCTGATTAAAAGTTTTCTGATTCTCTAAGCATCTCAAAAAAGATTCCACGATATCATCTATATAAACAAAATCCCTGAACCGATCTTTATTGCCTTTGACTATTACCTTGTTACTAGTTAATGCTTGGGCAAGAAAAATACTAAGCATACCTTGTTTTAAGTTTTCCATATTCTGGTTGGGCCCATAGACATTAAAGAGCCGTAACGAAGTTGTATTTAATCCATGCTTTTCAAATATTTTCAAATAATTTTCACTGGCCAACTTACCAACAGAATAAAATGAAAGTGGGTTTACAACATCACGTTCATTAACAGGCTTTTTCCCTTCACAGGTCCCGTAAACTGACATTGTGCTAGCATAAATAAATCTTTTACAACCTGTTTTTTGGCAGTATCTTAGAAGCTCTAAAGTTGAAGTAGTATTTGAGTTCAAATCATAAACGGGATCTTCAAATGAAACTTCTCCAGAGCTTTGACCAGCAATATGAAAAACAGCATCAAATCGCTGATTATTTAATTTGCTGATTGTAGTGGGAACTGAACAATCTCCCTCTATGAACACTGCTTCATTTGGTATATTCCTAACAAAGCCGGTAGAAAGATTATCAATTGTGAAAACACGATGACCGAGCTCGATAAGTTTTTTGGCAACTTCTGAACCGATAAATCCAGCTGCTCCAGTCACTAAATACACTGACATAGTAAGTTTACTCCTAATATTTTCATATCAAACTTCATAATAAGACTTATACCAATCTATAAATTTTTTGATTCCGACTTTAAGCTCTGTTGTGGGCTTGAAATTAATTTTACTATAAATATCCTCAACATCAGCGTAAGTTCGAGGGACGTCACCCGCTTGCATAGGTAACATGTCTTTTTTTGCTTTGATTTTTAAATTTTCTTCAATCAATTCGATAAAATTCAAAAGCTTTACTGGATTAGAATTACCAATATTATAAATTTGAAATAAAGCGCTTGAACGATTTGGGGCTGATCTATCCTGGCTCGAAGGAATAACTTCCAATAAGCGCATTTGCGCTTCAACAATATCATCGACATAAGTAAAATCTCGCTCCATATTACCATTATTAAATACCTTAATAGGCTTACCTTCAATGATGGCTTTGGTAAAAAGAAATGGGGCCATATCGGGTCTTCCCCAAGGGCCGTAAACTGTAAAATATCTTAAACCGGTTGTTGGAATTCCATATAAATGTGAATAGGAATGGGCCATTAATTCATTGGCCCTTTTGGTTGCTGCATACAAA
>CALFYV010000128.1 GCA_937952395.1 uncultured Bacteriovoracaceae bacterium
TTGCTGGAGGTACTTGGGGCGCACTAACGGTAGGAACTCCAGAAGCGATATTATTAGGTGCATTTGCTGGTGCAATCGGCGGTGGTTTTTATGGAAACTACGGTTTTGGATTAAAGCCATCAGGAAGTGCCAAAGAAGATATTGCAAGTGGGATTAATGATTTCAATAGAGGGGTTACAAGTAACATTGCACAACCTCATACGCCTCCAACTCCAGCACCTCCTCCATACCAGTGTGCCCCAATCGGACAGTATGAACCAAATCCGATTTGTTTTTAAGATTATAGGAAAATGTAGAATGTTAATGTAGAATAAAGATAAAAAAGATAATTATGGAAAACGAGTATTCATTAAATAGTAGGTTTGAAAAATTCTCGTCTTACTACTTTTCTTCTTTCACAATCAAAGAAAGTTTGCTTTTTGTTCTTATTGTATTTGCTTTATTTCTGCTCTCAAATGTAGGTTTGTCTATAAGGACACACACATCTTTTATTAATTTACTTTTAGATTTTTCAGCTACAAGGCCATTAATGTTAAAATATGGCTCATTAATTTTAATTATTCTTGCGCCAATACTAAGAATACCAGTATTTTACGCTAATTGGAGAAGTAGAGTTATTATAAAAGAGGATTGTTTGTTATTTCTAAGGAAGAGGTTATTGTTACGCAATCTTCAAGCGCAAATTAAGTACTCTGAGATTGATAAAGTTATTCTTGGTGATAATGGAGATGTGACGTGCGTTGCAAAAAAAGAGTCTGAATTTATCCCGAGTTATGTAACTTTTTATAAATTAGAATATTCAAAACAAAGAGAGATAATGAATTTTTTAAAAAACAAAATCCCAAACATTAGTAATATTATTTACAAAAGCACCTCCTATTCGATTAATAAATATAATTATTTTCAGACTTGAGTGATTACTTTCGGGGAAGGTTATTACTTAATTTTACGGGTTGGACTAAATATTTTTCAAACTCAGGCTCTGCTTGTTTATGGTCTCCAATATATTCAATAGAATTAGCTTGAGTAACTTTGAAAGTAGTTTTGTTAAATAAAATTTTTAGATAATCATAAATTCTGTTTTGCTGTTTTCTTGCGGTGTTCAATACTCTGATTTTTGCATCCTCTTCGCTGTGGATGTTGTGTATATTTTCTGCAACATAAGCAAAAACAGAACATGTCTTATAATCATAAACGGCCATGAAATAAGGTCCTGGCCGGCTAAAAATCCATTCATTTGCTGGTTTTGCTTCGTAAAGATATGGGTAAGAAACTCCATCATCAAAATCTCCCAAGGAGACTAGTTTTATATCAATTGTCCCATCTGTTGCTTGGAATGGAATGATAAATTCCTTATCTGGGCAGATCGATAGTTTAAAAGAAAGTCTAGCATAGCCTGGCTTAAAATATGAACAAGCTGTTATGAGCAAAAGTATTGAAATAAAAATAGATAATTGCTTTAATAACATATGATGAATTATATATGCTTATTGATTCTATTGGTAACAAGTTGCGCCACAAAAACGCCGCTAAAGCAAATCCCAGAAGATGCTGAAATAAGACAAGTTGTTTTCATGAATCCTTCTCCTAAGTTTTGTAAGTACAAAAGAACTGTTGATATTGCTAATCAATGGGACGGGAAATTAGAAGGCTCAATGATGGATGATTTGAATCATCTCGCATATGAATCAACGTCCAATGTTGCTAGAATGATAAAGAGAACTGGCGTAACCGCTAAAGTTGAACTTTACTCCTGCCCTGAAAAATATGTTAAGAGTTATCTGAAAAAGCATTTTAAGTAATATCAGTTTGTTCTCGATAAGTCCTGATTTGTCCTAAACTTCCATTCTAAAGCTATCTAACTACATAACGAAGGCCAAACAGGCGGGCCCTCCTTTTTACAGGCTTAAAATCCATTTTAAAGATAATTGCGATTCCGTTGAATTAAATAAAATCTATGGTTTTTTGGTTTTTCTGATCTGGTAAAGTAAATTTTGGTGGCCAAAAATTGGCCAAAAGTTTCAAAAAATTTCCAAAATTGGGCCTAAAATGGGGTCTGGATCTAATTGGACAACTATCTCTTGTTATGGATGATTTTTAAAATTAGATCCTCATTTTTTGGCAAAAAATTGATTTATCGGACACAACTTATGATGAAACTGGCAGACTGAATACAAAATGACCTTCTGTTTTATATTCAACATAATTCTGCTAAAATAACTGCTTTTCAATATCAAGCATAAGGAGTTTTAAAATGGGTTTTGTGATGAATGGAAAAATTGAAGATGACAAAATAGAGGATTCATCATTTGGTTTTCTTCTAAGCTATCAAAATAAAAATAGAGAGGTTACAAAAATGACACCAGAAAACCTCTGTAGTATTTTTGCTATATATCGAGACTTTAATTTTGAGATCAAAATCAGTGAACCAACTTCATCAGACTTTAAATAATTGACAAAAAAAAGGAGGAGAGCACGAGTGGTGCTCTCCTCAAAATCTTTTTAATGAACATATTTGAAAGGATTAGTAACAGTCTTGGCAGTTTTGATGGTGGCAGCTTCTCCATAAAGCTTTCTTGTGTCAGAGACTTGCCCATGACCTAAAATTCTCTGTAGTTCTCTCATATCTCCACCTTTAGCTAAAAAATTCACAGCAAAAGAATGACGAAGATCCAGCGGCGTCCAATCATCTTTATAAAGGTTTTTCTTCTTAAATTCGGTAATAGCGTAGTGAAGCTTACAAGATGTGAAAGGCTCTTTGTAATAGGTCCAAAAGACCTGCCCTCTTTTGTATTGTTTTGCTTTTAAAAGAGAAACTAGCTCATCTGAAATCTTAATAGTTCTCTCTTTAGCGGCTTTATTTTGTTTGAAAAAAATTTCTCCTTTATCCAAACTAACATCTTTCCAAGCAAGGTCGATGATTTCTTTGTTTTTCGCAGCAGTTTCGGCAAACATTAAAATTATAGGATAAAGATACCCTGGGGAGTATTTCTTAACTTCACCAAGGAGTTCATCAATTTTTTCTTCTGAAAGAATATTTCTAAGCTTTAGACTTGGCACATATTTTTTATAACGAATGTACTGCAATGGAGACTCAGAAATAATATCTTTCTCGATTAAAAAAGCAAAAAGAGTATCAATCTCGCATTTAAGTCCACGAACCGTTATGTCTCGAAGTCCATGCTCTTCTTGAACTTGGTCAAGCCAGATTTTGAGAGCATCATGGGTTAACTCATTAATTTTGAATTTCCCGAAAGTTTCGATAAAATCCAAAATGTGCATTTTAGATTTTGAGAAGACGTTTCCAGGTTTTTCTTGGATGAAAATGATGATGAGTTCTTCCAAGTTTAACTCAAGATAATGGGCCTTTTTCTTTCGTTTGTACTTTTGCTCCATTTCTTCCTTGTAAACTTTGGCATCTTCTCTTTGTGTAAAAGCTTTTCTTACTTTTCGTTTTGAGAGTGGATGAGTAAAGCTTGTTAAATAGCTTCCATCTGGGATGTTGTAAATTTTCACTGTAAAGTCTTGCATTTTTTATTCCTCCTGTTCATCTAGTTCATAAGGTGAAGGACAATCAATGTCTTGAGCTTGAAGTTGTCCATAAAGGTCAATTGTGACGTCAATAGAGCGGTGTCCGAGAATGGCCTGAAGCTGATACATCTTTCCACCCTTCTTTAAAAAGTTATAAGCAAACGAGTGTCTTAATGCGTGGCTGGCCCAATCTTTTTGTTGTGGAAAGAAAGCTTTAAATTTAGTCATTAGTCTACCAACTTGAGATCGACCAAGCCTTCTACCTTCTTCATTGAGAATCAAAGGGGTTTCGGTGTGACGTTTTAGCTGTTCTTTTAAAACAGATTCTAATGCTGGTGAGATCCTGACAAATCTTTCATGAGAGTTTTTCGTTTCTCTAAAATGAATCAGACCTGTTTCAAAATCAATATCATCACGATTAAGTTTTCCAATTTCACTTCGTCTGGCTCCTGTGTGAGCTGCAATGGCCAGATAAGGTGACAAAATTTCAGGGGAGAAAGTATTGGCATTTTTTAAAACGTCTCGAACCTCATCAACTGAAAGAATAACTCTTTTTCTTCTTGGTGTGTCGTAGCGTTTAAATTTAATTTTATCGAGAGGATTTCTTTGAAGCTGGCCTTCATCTGCTAAATATTCAAAAAATCTATAAAACTGACTTTTGATACCATTAACAGTTCTCTCACTTAAGTTCCCTTCTGCTTTTCTTGAAGCAAACCACTCTTTGAGGTCATTAACAGTGATCTCATTGACTCGATAGATGCCAAAGGTATCAATTAAAGATTTAAAATGATTTTTTCTCTCCCTCACTCTTGAGGCCGGAAAGGCCTCAAGATAGGTTTTCATCGCTTGAGCAAGCCTTAAATCACTAAAAGCATGGTTACCTTTTGCATAAACTCGATCTTCAACTTCTTTTTTAAAAATTTTAGCATCTTTAAGACTCTCAAAGCGTTTTCTTTTGCGTTTTCCTGTCTTTGGGTCAACATATTTAGCTTGGATAAAGCCTGAACCCATTTTATGCAGTTTAACTTCAAAATCCATCATAGTCCTACCTCCATAAGCTCAGTGCTACTTGGAAGATTGTGATTTTCTAGAACGTGCTTTTTAGATCTTTCTTCAAGCCAAGTTTCAAATCGTTCAACATTAATGAGAAATCTCTTTTTTATTCCAACATTGACAAAAGGAAACGTGGGATCGGTTTTAATGTGGTTATAAATAAGCCACTGATTAATTCCATACATGTTTGCAACCTCCTTAATTGAGTAAAGTTTGCGAGAATTTTTTTCTTCTCCCTTTGATGGCCAACATAGAAGCGGCCTTTTTGTCAATTCTTGCAATGGGACTCGCTCAATTGAACGGCCGCATAATTTTGGGCCTCTGTCTTTTGGATAATGCAATTTTTCAAGTTCGGGATTAAGGGCGGTGAATTTATCTTTTAAAGATTTAGTTTCACGCTTATCTTTTCCTAAGATATAAACGTATTTGTGTTTTCTTGGAACTTGACGACGCTGGCATTGATCTTGGTGATTCTTTGACGCTTGTTTTAGCTGATTTGCAATCTCTTGAGGAATTTTTCTCCAAAAGATTTTATCTCGACTGCTCCATTCATCTTTCCAAAAAATCCCAAGGCCGTGAGCATACTTCTTATAACTTGTTGTCTTCCTGAAATTACGATCAGAGAACCACCCCTTCTCTGGTGACGCAGGATCAAAATACTCAAACCTTGCTCCTGAGTTTTGACCCAGCTAAGTAAAGTTACATGCTTGA
>CALFYV010000129.1 GCA_937952395.1 uncultured Bacteriovoracaceae bacterium
TAACACGATCAAATTCCATCCAACCGCCTGCAATTTTAGCAATCAAGTCATCTCCGCCTACAAAATCAGCTCCAGCTTTCTCTGCATCCATTAACTTTTCGCCTGAGGCGATTACTGCAACTCGCGCAGACTTACCAGTTCCTGCAGGAAGAGCTAAAGCCCCTCTAATCATCTGGTCAGCATGACGTGGATCAACTCCAAGTCTGTAAGCAAGCTCAATAGTTTCATCAAACTTTGCATAAGCGACCTCTTTAACAAGCTTTATAGCATCGGCGATACTGTAAGCTCTATCTTCAACTTTTTTCTTTGCTTCTAAATATTTTGGTGATTGTTTTTTCATTTTTTCTCCTTCGGTACTAACGACTTACGTCTCCCGTAATTACTTATAATCCAATTTAAGGCCCATAGAACGAATTGAACCTTCAATTGTTCTCTTACCAGCTCCCATATCTGCTGCTGTTAAGTCAGGTCTTTTTGCTTCAACAACTGCTTCAACGATTTTCTCAGAAACAGTTCCGGCAACTTCATGACCAGGCTTATTAGCTCCAGACTTCAGCTTCAATTTATCTTTTAATAAGTAAGTTGCTGGTGGAGTTTTGGTTATAAATGAAAATGAACGATCAGAATAAACAGTAATGATTGTTGGTAAAACCATTCCTGCATCCTTTTGAGTTTTTGCATTAAAAGCTTTACAGAATTCCATAATGTTAACACCTTTCTGGCCCAGTGCTGGACCGATCGGTGGTGACGGATTTGCTTTGCCTGCAACAATTTGTAGTTTAATAAATCCAGTGACTTTTTTCGCCATAAGATGCTCCTTCGGTGCTAACGACTTACGTCTCCCGTATTTGAACTATGCTTTCTCTATTTGAGTAAAATCCAACTCAACAGGTGTTGGGCGGCCAAAAATAGAAACGTTAACCTTAACTTTTTTATCTGTAACTGCTTCAATTGTTCCCACAAATGAAGCAAATGGTCCTTCAATAACTTTAACTTGATCACCTTCGCTAAAACTTGATGTGCTTTTTGGTCTTTTAAAACCTTCGCTCATTTGATTGGTCATGAAGGCTGCTTCCTCATCTGAGATAGGGGAAGGCTTATCTTTTGTCCCACCAATAAAGCCTGTAATTTTGTCTGTATTTTTAACAAGGTGCCAGGTGGTCTCATTCATTATCATTTTTATTAAAACATAACCTGGGAAAAATTTCTTTTTGATATTTCGTTTTTTACCATTTACATTAGAAACGACTGATTCTTCAGGCACCATGATATCAGCAAAGAATTCTGTCAATTTGTGATTGATGATTCTTTCTTTTAAGCTTTTCTTAACTCGATTTTCGTATCCACTCAAAGCGTGAGCGACATACCATTTAAAATCAGGCGTATCTCCAGCAGCAAAAACATTTTCTTGCTCTGTAGCTTCACCTTTTTCTTCGTTACTTTCTTGAACTTGCGAATCGCTCATTTTTATCCACCAATTATCGAATCAAATTTAGTAATATATTTGCAACAAAATCAAAAACCCAAAAAATCAATCCAGCAATACTCACACCAATCATTATTCCAATAGTCATTCGAAAAGTTTCACTTCTGTCTGGCCAAACAACTTTGATAGCTTCAGCATAAACTTCTTTCAAAAATACTGCTGTCTTATCTTTGTTAACAATAACAAGAAAACAGACAAGACCTAATACAATTGAAAAACCTTGAGCTAGCCACTGGTAATTTGGAATAGATGCTTCTAAATCAAACCACTCAGCTAAAGTCTCAAGGAAAGTAAGCGACAAATAAGCCAAGAACATACAGGCGAGCGCAACGCTCGTTTGTATCCACTTATTTCTGTCATTTTTGGTGTCAACGGCCATCTTCGGTATACCTTCTTCATCTGATTAGCTGAACCTTTATGCTTCTTCAAACGCGCTTTGTCTAGAGAAAAAGGGAAAATTGTTGATATTATTACGCACCGTGAGTAGCCAAGATATCTCTAATTTGCATAGAGCAAGGCAATTCTATTTAATTTCAAATACTTGGGTGGTTTTTAAGGCTTCTGAGCAAGCAGTAATGAAGTTTTAGGTACCAGGTAATAAAGACGGGCATTTTCTTTAAATCCACCGGCCAAAAGACCAGCTTGCTCACCTTCTCCTACATAAAGATCTACGCGACCTCTTCCCTTAAGGCCTCCGCCCGTATCTTGATCCAACACAAAACGAGACTTAATCTCTGGATTATCAAATTTTATAAATGAGAGTGTTCCATTAGAATAATAACGTGAGTCTGTGGCGATAGTACGGTGATCATGAACTTGTACACCTAAAGCAGAAACGGGTCTTGTCTTCTCAGCTTTAAAAAAGACGTAACTTGGATCCTGGCTCAATATATCCATCGCTTCTTTTTCTGGAATTGACCTTAAGTGTTCCTTGATCCGCTGCATAGACATTTCAGCTAGGGGAATTTTATCTAGCAAAGCCTTTCCTATGGGATAAAACTCGTGCCCATTTTGATCGGCATAGTGGACATAAACAGAGCCTCGTTTAGGAATTTCCACTTTACCAGAACCCTGAATTTGCAAAAAGAAAGCTTCAACTGGATCTACCCATGCAATTTCAAGACTTTTGCCTTTAAGCTTATTTTCTAAATCAATACTTTCTCTATTCCAGTAAGGAACGATCTTAGCATCTTCAGTCACTCTCCCTCTCACGCGGGATAACTCTTTCCCTTCTGTACTGACCTTAAAATCTTTGTAAACTTGTTGATACGCGCTCACATCAATCTTCACCAAATCTTTTGGTTTTTGATAAAGAGGTTGAGTGTATTTTTTTGTTCGCCACTTACTGCCCTTAATAACAGGAGTGTAGTAAGCCGTTACAAGCACCTCGCCCCAGCTGTCTCGCCCATAAGTTTCATAAATATCAAAATATTCTTTGATTTTTTTCGATTTATCTTCCGCTGAAATATCCGATTGTAAAATACCTACAAAAATTTTCAGTGCCTTAGCATAATCCTTGCCAGAGATAACTCGTTTACCAAAAACAAGATAAGAATTCCGCGTTTCCAAGTGGGCTATATTATCTTTAAGCGCGTCCACCAATCCTTTCTCTTCTAATTCATCGATTAAGGTTAAATCACTTGATAACGCTCGCATATTTTCGTTAATATCTTGAAGTGGTGCCCGAGCACATTGAAATAAAAGAAAAAATATGGGTAATAGTCTGAGCATGAAGCTATTGTGAAGTACTTTGATTAAAAACTCAACACACACTTCACAGCTGTCCCTTTACGCCACATGCCAAGGGTTAATAGGTTTTTTTCGTAAGTCTTTTGTGAAATTTCAATTAAATTATCAGATAATTTCTTTAATCTAACCTTGAATTTAGTTTTTGTGTTTTCTAATGACGTACTACCATATTGTTTGATTTTATAACTAACCATAATCGAGTCATCTGTTTCTTTATATTTCTTCACTGTGACTTTTTCATTACTATTTTGAAGCTCCAAGTTTTTTAAATGAATAACGGCATCTTGTGAATTATAATCACTCTCGCCTTCAATATTAAGTTTATTACAACCGATCTGTGTAATCTCAATATTTTTCCCATATTTTAATTTGGTATAAAGAGGGTCCGGTGTAAAAGCACCTGAATCCTTGAAACTACATTTTTTAACTGTATAGTTCGCACTAAAATCCGGACACGCAAAACTCGCAGTTGAGCATATTAAAGTAATTGAAAGTAATAAATTTTTCATAACTATTTCCTTTGTTATTTTGTTGAAAATAACAGAAAGAAAATAAGTCGGAATTGATAAATGTTAATTTAAAAAACAATTTTTTCACAATTCGTGATATCAAAAGATAACCATGCTGTCGGAACATGCCAAATGATCTGAGATGGAGTAGAGCTTATATGAGAATTTTCTGCATTTAATGGAAAATCGATAAAAACTAAAGAATGTTTTAAAAATCTCTTCATTTTTTTGGAGTCTATTTTTTTATCTATAACTAAACGAGCTCTAAAACGAATAGTTTTTGCTTCATTACCTTCATTTTTTAAAATTATACGACGCTTAATTTTTAGATTGATTAAGCGCTCTATTGAGCTACCAGGAAATTTTAAAAAAACTTGAGGAGTCTGCACTCCATCTATTACATGGCTGTAAACTTCTAAATTTTTATCAAACATCGAGCGTTCTGCTTCACATTTTGTCATTGCTGCCGAAGCCACATGAATAAGAAGTCCCCAAATTAAGATTAGTTTTAAAGTATTTGCTTTCATAATAGTTGTTCCCTTCTCTTATAAAACTCTATAATTGTATTAGTGTAAGAGTCAATGGCCATCCCACTATAGACAATGCTCTTAGTGAGTATTGTCGGTTTACTTCTATCCTCGAAATAAATTTTGATTTTAGTATAGCAAATTAGTGAGTTTCTGATTGCATGCAAAATATATATACAATATTTCAGTGAACATTTTGTTAGCTAAAGATGATAAAAATGGCGGGCGCAACAGGATTCGAACCTGTAACCTACTGATTTGGAATCAGCCGCTCTACCGTTGGAGCTATACGCCCGGCTCAAATAAAAAAGGCCCCGCCGAAGCGAGGCCTTAGTATGAAAAAATTAATCAACAATTTCGCTAACAGTACCTGCACCAATTGTACGTCCACCTTCGCGAATCGCGAAACGAAGACCTTTCTCCATAGCAATTGGAGAAATCAATTCTGCAGCAAAAGAAGTGTTATCACCTGGCATAATCATTTCAACACCATCATTAAGTGTAACAGAACCAGTTACGTCTGTGGTTCTGAAATAGAACTGTGGACGGTAACCTTTGAAGATTGGAGTGTGACGTCCACCTTCTTCTTTTGTTAAAATATAAACTTCACATTTAAATTTCTTATGTGGCTTAACTGAGCCTGGCTTAATTAAACACTGACCGCGTTCAACATCTTCTCTCTTAAGACCGCGAAGAAGAATACCAACGTTATCCCCTGCTTGACCTTGATCAAGAAGTTTACGGAACATTTCAACACCAGTAACAACTGTTTTCTGAGCATCTCTAATTCCGATGATTTCAATTTCTTCACCAACTTTAACAATTCCTCTTTCAACTCTTCCTGTAACAACTGTACCACGACCAGAGATTGAGAAAACGTCTTCAACTGGCATTAAGAAATCTTTATCAAGAGCTCTTGCTGGAGTTGGAATGTATTCATCAACTTTATCCATTAGTTCAAAAATTTTATTTTTACCAATTTCAGGATTTCTATTTTCAACAGCTGCTAATGCTGAACCAGCTACGATAGGAATATCATCACCTGGGAAATCATAAGAAGAAAGAAGTTCTCTTACTTCCATTTCTACAAGTTCCAAAAGTTCTTCATCATCAACTTGATCAACTTTGTTTAAGAAAACAACAATCGCTGGAACACCTACCTGACGAGCAAGTAGAATATGCTCTCTTGTTTGCGGCATTGGACCATCAGCTGCAGAAACAACAAGAATAGCTCCATCCATTTGCGCGGCACCTGTGATCATGTTTTTAACATAGTCAGCGTGTCCCGGACAATCAACGTGAGCATAGTGACGAACACCTGTTTGATACTCAACGTGTGATGTATTGATTGTAATACCTCTAGCTTTTTCTTCTGGGGCTTTATCAATGTCTGCGTAGTTTTTTTCATCTCCACCGTACTTCTCTGTTAGTGTCATAGTGATAGCTGCAGTTAATGTAGTTTTACCATGATCAACGTGACCGATAGTTCCGATGTTTACGTGTGGCTTACTCCGATCAAATTTTTCCTTTGCCATTGTCTTTTCTCCTAAAAGTTTCTTATCGTTATTTGGGTATTTAAATAAGAGTCTTATTTAATACACTATTGCGTTAACTATTTATAATGCTCATATCTAACCCTTGGGCCGACTATCGTCAACGCAAAAGTGAAAAAAATGGAGCTCACGACGGGACTCGAACCCGTGACCTCTTCCTTACCAAGGAAGTGCTCTACCACTGAGCCACGC
>CALFYV010000130.1 GCA_937952395.1 uncultured Bacteriovoracaceae bacterium
AATAGTTGGGTCCCCTTACTCAAGAGAACCCATCTCAGAGTTTACTTACCTATGGTCAAAAAGTAGTGACCATCTTTAATTCCTATTGGGACTTCTGTTGTGTTTTCCCCAGCAGGACCTCGGTTCATAATTTTTAATTTTCCCAGATAAGGGACTGTGTACTCTTCATTGTTCTTAGCTGCTTCGTTATCTGGCTCAATCTTAAATTGAGATTTCACAACATCAGCTTTCCAAAAATGCTCAAAGGTTTTTGGAAGTTGGCGCTTCATTTCCAAGTCTGCACCTTCAAAATAATAAAGTGCTTCGAGTGCTTTTTGATTTTTCGAAGCTATCGCCGCTTTAAATTTGACTAAAAATTCTTCTTCTTTAACCGGCAAACGGGCACTGGCCGGAAGCTGAATATCAAAAGAAACAATTTTTTCATTTTTCATCGGTTCTTTTACAGGTGCTACTTGATGGCTTGTTTTGTCTTCTTGCTGATGGCAAGAAAATAAAAAACATAAACAGAATAACAGATTTTTTTTCATGAACTCTCCTTCGAATTATGGTTAAGTTCTTATCGCCGAAAAGGATCGTTCAATTAAATCACTTGGATTTTAAAAGAAATTTCATTTAATGATTTTTTTGTTTAGTTAACTAGCTTTGGTGAATTTAATAACTTCAACAGGACAAGCCTCTGCTGCTTCTTGAATTTTTAAACCATCATCGAGAGGAGGGTTAGGCCTAATTAAACAAGTATCTGCTTGCACGTCAAAAACCTCTGGATAAATATCTTCACAAGAATTACAGACAATAAAACCAGGCACAATCCATACTTTGCTAATTTTAAAGTTTTCTGCTGCCGCAGCTGGAGCTCCACCGGCATTAGCACCACCGCCTGTACCTTGAAAATAAGCAGCAAAAAGCGGATTAGTTGGGATTGCTATCTGAGCACCTTTCCCTGGAACAGTTTCAGCAATAAAACTTCTTTCAGGAATCTCAACAGGTGGTTTGGATGTACTCGCTTCATCTAGATGAGTTTCCTCTAAATATTCGCTCACTGTTTTAGTTGCCTTTAAAAATTTATCTTTGTATTGAGGGCCTTTAAAATCAAATTGAAAATTTAGCCCGTCTTTAAAAGAAGAAATTTCTATTTCAATCAACGCTTTGTTAAATCCTTCTAAATTTGTAAATTTTTTAAAACTCTCTCCGAAATCAATTTCCATAGCGAAACTTTGATCTATGGGTTCAAAATCTTTAGAGAATTCTAATTGAGTTGGCTTTCCGAAAGGATTATAAAGCCTAATCTTAAATCTATGCATTTTGGCTGGCTCTTTAGATGAATCCCATTTGAAAGCAAATGCGAAAGCCCCTGGTTTTGAGGGTTTTAAAAAAACTAAAGTCGGCTGGCCAAAAAGAGTCTCAATAGCACCAACGACAAAATTAAGAACACCAAGACCTACAACTAATCCACCTACAATTGCAGCTGAAGCTCCCATCGCGATCATCGTTGTACTGGCGGCCATAAATTCCTCATTCTTTATCGATTGAAATCCCCTTAAGTATAACAGCTCCAAACAAGATTTGTAAGTAGACAACACTTAGGAAATAGAAAAAAGTAGTCGACAAATAGCATCATAAAGTCGGAAAGTTGAGCAAAGGACGCAACTGCCCTAACTCGACTAGACCCAAACCTAGTAACGATTCTTCAGATGAGACCCATACTCTGCCTTCTTGAGCTTTCGTCATCTTGAGAACGACTCCATTTTTATAGGAAATAGCTGCCGAACCTGAAAGATCTAGTTGCTCAAAATCCAGGATTTCCTGAGGTGAAAATGAGTTTTTTAATAATTCTGAAGCATCCATAGCTTCCAATTTTTCAATAGTAATACATTTCTCAATCGAAATAGGTCCAATTTTTTCTCTTACTAATTCCTGCAAAGTACCGTAGGTTCCTAATAAAGCTGCACAGTACACAAAAAATGTACGAATATAAATACCAGAACTAACCTCAAAACGAATGGTCAAAAAAGGAAATTCATATTTTTCAACTTTAAGTGAAAAAATAGTTCGCTTTTTCGGTTCTTTTTTTATTTTGATTCCTTCTCGTGCCCACTCATGTAACGCTTTACCTTCAAATTTAGCAGCAGAAAAAGCAGGCGGGGCTTGCCAGTACTCACCCACAAATTTTTCCTGACATTGCTTTTGGATAAACTCCACTGAAAAATTAGAAATGATATCATTCAAATAAGGGGTATCATCAATTTGCTCAGCCTCAACAGTCATATCGCCAGTTGGGGTTTTCTTTTCTAGAATACCTGTCCCTAGATAGGTTTTCGTTGTCTCGGCATGTATATAATCGTTTAGCCTGGCCGCTCCGGCTACCCCGACGATGAGTAATCCCTCGGCAAAAGGATCCAAAGTACCAAAATGTCCAATTTTACCCCAGCTCTTGGGGATAATCTTCTTAACTTTTCTTAATATGTCATAAGAGGTGATGCCTGGAGGTTTATAAATTTGGAAAAGTCTTGGAGGAATTTTATTCATCGTCCGAATCATTTAACAGATTAGTGATCTTTTGTTCATCTTCATATTGAGAGTTATAAGAAAAATGTAATTGAGGGGTATGACGAACTTCTAAAAGCTTTGCTAACTTTGTTCTCATCTTACCAGCAATTCCCTCGATGGCAGCTTTGCATTCGCCTCGGTGCTCAACATCAAAAGTGTCCCAAAAAACTTTTGCGTGGGAATAGTCCGGCGAAAGTTCAACATGAGTAACTGTAATCATACTAAGCCTAGGATCTCTAAAATCACGGCGAAGAAGGGTATTGATATCAAATACCATTTTCTCTTGATATTTCTCTCTTGAATAATTCTGCTTCTTCTTCATGGCTTAAAGAGTTTGCTCAGTTTGTAATTTTTTTGCCTTTGCTTCTAAAATATAAGCTTCAAAAAGATCATCCACTTTAACATCGTTAAAGCCATCAAGTGCAATACCGCACTCAAGACCATTTTTGACTTCTTTCACATCATCTTTGAAACGTTTGAGTGAAGAAAGTTTTCCTTCGAAAACAATTTTCCCATCACGAAGTAGACGAATATTACAACCTTTTTCAATTTTACCATCAACCACACTTGAGCCCGCAATCGTTCCAATTTTAGGTATTGTAAAAGTTTCCCTAACTTGAGCACGTCCAATAAATTTTTCGCTGTATTCTGGCTCAAGCATCCCTTCAAGGGCAAGAGTGATATCGTTAATTAATTCATAAATAATTGAATAGGTTTTGATGTCCACACCTTTTTGTTCAGCCATTTTTCTAGCTGAAGTCATTGGCCTCATATTAAAACCAATAATATATCCATTAGATGAACTAGCAATTTCTACATCACTATCAGTAATCGCACCGACACCACCTGCGATCACCTCAACTCCAACTTCACTGTCACCCAAAGATTCAATAGAGTTTTTAATCGCTTCAAATGAACCTTGAACGTCCGTACGAACAATTAACTTAAGCATCTTTTTAGAACCCTCAGCTCCAGAAACATCCGCAAAGAAATCTTCAAGAGAATGTACTTTTTTGGTACTCGCAAGTTCTAAAGCTTTTCTTTCCGCGATTCTATTTTCCACAACTCGCTTGGCTTCTTTATCATTCTTAGCAGTATTGAGAACATCTCCCGGAGATGGTGCTTCATTTAATCCCAAAATTTGAACAGGTGTAGCAGGACCAGCACTGGCCAACATTTTTCCAGTATGATCCATAATTGAGCGAGCACGTCCGTAAGTTTCGCCAACAACGATAGAGTCGCCTTTTTTA
>CALFYV010000131.1 GCA_937952395.1 uncultured Bacteriovoracaceae bacterium
AGAAATTGGAGCTCATCTATTGGGCTATATTTCGGAGATCTCACAAGAGCAATTACCTAAATTTCGAAAACGAGATAATATCGATTATCGCCTTGGAGATTTTATCGGCCAGTTTGGGATTGAAGAACAATGGGATCAAACTCTCAGGGGACAAAGTGGCCACGAATACGTTGAAGTGGATGCTTTAGGCAGAAAGAAAAAATATATTAATATCGATAATTTATTTAAAGGAATCGAAGATCAGCCTTCAGTTCCTGGTAATAGCCTCAGACTAACAATTGACTCTGAGCTGCAGGAAGGTGGTTACAAAGCGCTAGAAAATCAAGTCGGAAGTGTGGCTGCGCTAGATGTCGAAACGGGTGAAGTGCTGGCCATGATTTCTACTCCTTCTTTTGATCCTTCCCAGTTCAGTCGAGGTTTAACTCCAGAATATTGGAGCTCACTTGTAAACAATAAATACAATCCTTTGAGAGATAGAGTTATCCAAGAACATTATTCACCTGGTTCAACTTTTAAGGCTTTCACTGCCATTGCAGCGCTTGAAGAGGGAATTGTGAATGCTAATACTCAGATTCGATGCCACGGAACTCTTAAACTAGGTCGGAGAGTTTACCACGGCTGGAAACGCTACGGAACAGAAACAGTTAACGTTGTAGATGCCATTATGCAGTCTTGTAATATCTATTTTTACAAAGTAGCAACTGAATTAGATATTGATGTTTTGGGTAAATACGCAAGAATGTTTGGACTTGGAAGCAGAACTGGAATTGAACTACCGAGGGAAGTTTCAGGGCTTATACCTAGTAGAGAATGGAAACTTAAGCGCAATGGAGTTGAGTGGCAATTAGGCGAAACATTGTCTTGTGCTATTGGGCAATCATTTGTGCTTACCTCGACATTACAGTTGGCAGTGGCTTATGCAGCTATTGCAAATGAGGGAAAAGTTTTCAAGCCTATCGTTGTAAAAGAAGTTATTAATAAAGATGGTGAAGTAATACAGAAGAGAGAAGCAGAAGTGACTCAGGAAATAAAGCTAAAACCAAGTACATGGAGTTTGGTAAAAAAAGGCTTGTATAAAGTTGCCAACAGTCCTAAGGGAACGGCTTTTTATCGTCGAGGCTTTGGTTTAGAGCTCTCAGGTAAAACTGGAACGGCGCAGGTGATGAATTCCACTGCGGAACATGTTTATGATAAATGTGAAAAGAAGCCTTACGATGAAAGACATCACGGAATTTTTGTTGGTTATGCTCCTTATGATAATCCCAAAATTGCAGTTGCTGCTATGGTTGAACATGGATGTCATGGCAGTAGTGCTGCAGCTCCCGTTGTCGCAGCAGTAATCGATAAGTATATGAGTAAATATTTACCTGAAATAAAACAAGCTAATGAAAAAAAGCAAGCCTGGCAATACAGACAATACTTGAAAGAAAAAGCAGCTGCTGGCGAAAGCGCACAATCGGATGAAGGAGAATAACAATGTTTAATGATTCATTCGGAGCACTAAAAAAATATGATTATTCTTTTTTTGGATTGATGTTTGTTATCTTTGTTTTTGGGGTTTTTAATCTTTATTCAGCCACCAACAGTGATCCATCCATGTCTGAACTCTATAAGACTCAATTACTTTATTTTGTCATATCTTGTACTGTCGGAGGAGCACTAAGTTTTGCTAATCCCAAAACAATTTTTCGTTACTCGTTTATTATTTACGGTATTAATATTTTTCTGTTAATTCTGGTTTTGCTTTTGGGAAAAATAGGAATGGGAGCTCAGCGCTGGTTGGTTGTCGGCCCCATTCGCCTACAACCTTCTGAGTTGATGAAAGTTTCCGTTGTATTGGCGCTTGCCCGTTGGTTTAGTCGTGCTAATCCTGAGCGTGGACTTGTTTTAAAAGATCTGATTGTCCCAGGACTCTTAGCATTTGTGCCTGCCATCTTAGTTATTATTCAACCAGACTTAGGGACAGGTTTACTGATTCTTCTCATTTTTGCATTGATTGTTTTCTACCGAAAGTTGCATTGGAAATCTATTGGTATTATTGCGCTCTTGGGTGTCATTGGTGGTGGCTTGATGTATAAATACGGACTCAAAGAATATCAAAGAAAGAGAATTCATACATTCATTAACCCATACGCTGATGCCAAAGGTTCAGGTTACAATGCCATTCAATCTGAGATTGCCATCGGTTCGGGTAGGCTTTTTGGTAAAGGTTATATGAAATCTTCACAAGGTGCTTTGGCATTTTTACCGGAAAATCATACTGACTTTGTTTTTTCAATTTTTAATGAAGAACATGGTTTGATTGGCTCAATCTTTTTGATAACGATTTATTTAATGCTTTTTTACCGCTTCATGTGGCTATCCACTTCAGCTATGCATTTTTACGAATCTATTCTGGCCGTTGGTCTGATGAGTATTTTCTTTTGGCATACGCTTATCAATATGTGCATGGTCACAGGTCTAATGCCCGTGGTGGGTCTTCCTTTACCTCTGATGAGTTATGGAGGTTCCTCTCTGCTCACATTCGCGATAGTGACAGGTCTAGCGACTTCTATCAGTAATTCGAGGAATTTGTTTTAGTTTGCTATTGCTTCTTACTCTTCTTCTTCAATCTCTTAAATTTCTGCTTAGCTTTTGGAGCCTCTTTCTTGATAACTTCTTTAGCTTTTTTAGTCTCAGGGGCTATTGATTTAAAATCAGAAGCTACAGGAGCTTTACCTTTTATAGTAGGAGTAACAGTCTTTTTTATTAATACAGGACGTGCTTTTATGGTTTTTTTAGGGTCATGATTTTCATAACTTTTGTCATCAAGATCGCGGCGAACACAGCTCATACCGTTGTTTTCGCAATCGTAATTTCCGGGACAATTAGAGGGATCT
>CALFYV010000132.1 GCA_937952395.1 uncultured Bacteriovoracaceae bacterium
TACCAAACATACAAAATGAAATAAGTAGTTAGAATGGAAACTAGCCCCTCTCTTTGGAACATGCAAATTAACGATAGTGCCACTATTGATTAGCTCGATCTGTGCCTTGATGTAAGTGTATCGACCCGTCTGCAAGAGACTGGCTTTGCTATTGGTGAGATGATCAAATGTGTTAAGCGCTTACCTATAAATGGGCCTCTCATTTATGAAGTGGGTGACGGATATTTTTCTTTGGAACGTGAGATTGCCGAAAAAATCTATTTAAAAAGAGAGCAATAAATGAATGGCATGATCATTTTGGGTAAACCCAATTCTGGTAAGTCATTACTCTTTAACCGTCTGACAGGACTTAAGCAAAAAGTCGCCAATTTTCCCGGTGCCACAGTAGAAATTAAATCAGGCCAATTTGATAGCATCGAGCTTTTGGATTTTCCAGGAATATACTCACTTACTCCTATGAGTAAAGATGAAGAAATTGCTGTTACCGAATTTAAAAAAGCTTTAACTCAAGAAAAAATTAAGGCTGTCATTTGTACCTTAGATATCACACGCCTAGAGCGCAGTTTAGTTTTTGGTCTGCAAGCACAGGCCCTGGCCCATCAATATAAAAAGCCCATTATTTTTGCCTTAAACATGATGGATGAAATGAGCAAAAAAAAGTTAGTGGTTAACGTTGAAAAAATGCAAGACCAACTGGGTTCTCCTGTCATTCCTATCTCTGCTAAAACTTTGTTAGGATTGGATGATTTGAAGATTTTTTTAAAAAATATATTACAAACTCCTGAAGAATATTTACCAAAAACTTACGTGGCAGATAAGAATACAGTGCTTAAAACAGCTCGCACGATGGCGCGAGAGTTAGGGCCGAATAAAACGATTATTTTAAAAAATCAAACTTTTTTAGATCGTTTTTTTCTTAATGATTTTTTTGGTGGCCTCTTTTTTCTTTTTATTATGTCCCTACTCTTTCAAAGTATTTTTACTTGGTCTGAACCCCTCATGGATTTTGTTGAAACAAGTATTGCCGCATTGGGGGGGCTCACAACTAGTTTTTTAGGTGATGGTGTCTTAAAAGATTTTATCAATGATGCTCTCTTTGGAGGTTTTGGATCTTTTTTGGTTTTTGTGCCACAAATTTTCGTTTTAACTTTTATTATTGGCCTCTTAGAAGACAGTGGCTACTTAGTGAGGGCCACTCTGATTTGCCATAAGCCTTTAAGCTATTTTGGATTAAGTGGAAAAAGTTTTATTCCCTACCTCTCTGGCTTTGCCTGTGCCATTCCGGCCATGATGGCGGCAAGAAGTATTGAGTCACCTAAGAAAAGATTCATGACTCTTATAACGATTCCTTTCATCCCATGCTCAGCGAGATTACCAGTTTATGCGCTCCTTATTACTGCACTTTTCCCTGAGAAAACTTTTTTAAGTGGCCTGATTAGTTACCGTGGCTTTGCTTTTTTTGCTCTTTATTTATTAGGAATTATGATGGCCCTGATCACCAGTGCTTTTATTTACCGTTTCAGTGATCAGAAGAAAAATGATATGCCCATGGTTGTCGAGCTTCCCCCTTACCGCCTACCTCATTTGAAACCTTTGCTTTATAGAAGCTTTAATGCTGCACGTACATTTATTACTAAAGCAGGATTTGTTATCTTTTCAGTCACTGTCATTGTTTGGATTTTAGGTTATTTTCCTAACGGCAGCGGCTCTCTTGAAACTTCTTGGTTAGCAGGCCTTGGCCAATGGATTAACCCTGTCTTTGCCCCATTGGGAGTTGACTGGCGTTATGGTGTTGCCATCTTAGCTTCTTTTTTAGCACGAGAAGTTTTTGTGGGAACCCTAGGCACACTTTTTGGTATTGAAGCAGCAGACGAAAACATTATGGCGCTTTCTTCCAGGATTCAAGCTGATGGGATGACTTTGGCAACTGGAATTGCCCTGCTGGTTTTTTATGCTATTGCACTTCAATGTGTTTCAACTCTTGCCATGATAAAAAAAGAAACAGCTAGTTTAAAAATAACTCTAGTCACATTTATAGGTTACACAATTCTGGCCTATGGCATGGCCGTAGCAATTAAGCTACTTCTCTCTTAGCAACAGCTAGACCCCACCCCAGAAGAAAAACTAAGCTACTGGCCAAGACCAAGTGAATAATGTTCATATGCGCTTCTAAGAAGCTGTTATTGGAAGCCAAATATAAAAAAGCCGCTGCAGAGAGAACTAAACGGAGAAATTCCATATGCAGTACACGAATTTTATTCTCTATAATATAGCCCCAACTGGTGATCATCATCCATAGTATAGCAGTTAAAACCAAACGATCACTCACCGTTAAGGGCAGCTTTAAATTGATAGTGAAGGCCATCAAGCCTAACCCCATCATGGCCTGAATAACCAAATAAACTTTGCTAGCAAAAGCAACATGAGTATCAAATTTGACTAGAGTTTCTGCATCAACTCGAACTCTCTGAATATGTCTCACATCCTCTGGACGCCAACCTAAGGGCATAAACCACAAACGAATTTTATCCCACCAAGATTTGGTCTTCATCATATCTTCAAACAAAAATCCCCAAAAATGAGTATAAATTTTATTTGGATTCCAAGAATGAATGGGAGTTAAAGCTCCAAAAACCACAGGTTCATCTTCTTTCACACAAGTCCCGAATAACTTATCCCAAATAATAAAAATTTCCCCAAAGTTTTTATCTAAGTACTTTTTATTAATGGCGTGGTGAACGCGGTGGTAAGAAGGAGAATTAAAAAGTATCTCAAACCACCCCATTTTGCCTATCACACGGGTATGGTGCCAAAGTGCAATGATAAGCTGAACAGCAGAAGCCGCGTAAATGGCTTCCGGCCTAAAACCCAAGAGGGCCAAAGGCCACATATAAGTGAAGGAAAAAAGGCGCTGAGTGATACTGGCCCTGATCCCGACAAATATGTTCATCTCTTCTGAAGTATGGTGAGGCATATGGGCCGCCCAGAGAATGTTAATCGAATGGCCATGGCGATGAAACCAGTAAAAGAGAAAATCAAACAAAGTTAAAAGAATCAAAAAATTAATGACTGTTGTAGGCATGGTAAAAAAGCGAAATTGATAAACCCATTCAAAGCTAACAATAACAACGTAGGCGACTAATAAATTTACACACTGATTACCTATAGCAGTCCCAATATTAGTGATGGCATCAGCAAAAGAAATAAAATTTTTCTTAGCAAAAAAGCAGTAAAGAGTTTCTAAAACAATCATACCAATGGCAATGGGGACCAAATACGAATAAACATTAACTAAATTAATTTCTGCATGCATAAAAACCCCTTTGATTCTATTGTGCCTAAGCATATGGCCCAAGTAAATTGATATAGATCAAGAACTAAGTTGACCAAACAACTCACTGTCCTCTAAAGTAGGCCATGGACAAATACGTTTGGGGGACTGGTGAAACCCAATTTTTTTACCAACTTGATCCCAATACCATTTTAAATGCTGTTGATACGCTGGGTTTTAAGTCCACTGGCCGTTGTTTACCTCTAAATAGCTTAGAAAATCGGGTTTACGAAATTGAAATTGATAGACCTGAGTCAGAAATCAAATCGGCCAGTGATAATTTTGTGGTAGCGAAATTTTACCGACCAGGTCGCTGGAGTGAAAAGCAAATCTTGGAAGAACATGAGTTCATGCAAGATCTTGAGCGCGCTGAAGTTTCTGTCATTGCACCTTTAAAAATCAAAGGGCAAACTTTATTTCACCTGAAACAACATAATCTTTTTTATACTCTTTTTCCTAAAAAAGGTGGGCGTCTGCCGACCGAAATGAGTGAAGATCAGCTTGCCATTTTAGGTCGCATGTTGGTTCGTTTGCATAATATTGGAAAAAGTAAAAAAGCTCCTCACCGCTTGACTATAAA
>CALFYV010000133.1 GCA_937952395.1 uncultured Bacteriovoracaceae bacterium
GAGTAAGAGGTTAGTTTTTTCAGAGCGCTTTCTTTGATAACAAATTTACGATTGGATTTCTTGAGCCATTTTTTTAAGATAAGTTCTATATCTTGAGTCCTTGCTTGAAGAGGAGGTATTTCTAGATGTTGACCATTAATTCTAAAGAATAAATCTTTTCGAAATAGTTCTTTCTGAATGAGCTCAAAAATATCCTCACAAGTAGCACTTATTAATGAAAAATGAGATTGAATAGATTGATTTGAGCCAACAGGATAGAAAGTCTTCTCTTCTAGAGCTTTAAGCAGTTTTTGCTGCATAGGTAAGGACATGGTGGTAACTTCATCAAGGAATAGAGTCCCATTATGGGCCATTAGCAGTTTACCTTTTTTACTATCAATAGCTCCAGTGAAAGCTCCTTTAACGTGTCCAAATAACTCAGATTCCAGTAAATTTTCAGATATTTCAGAGCAGTTAATATGAATAAAAGGACTCTCTGGAGGATGAGTTAATTTATGTAAAAATTTCGCAAGGTAGGTCTTCCCGCTACCAGTTGGGCCAGTTAGGAAAAGATGAATATTTTTGAGGTTTATTTTAGTCAGAGCTTCTAATTTTTTGATAAAAATTTGATCTTGGGTGAAGTATTCTGTTTCAAGAAATGTTTGTAACAGTTTACCTTTATCATTTTCTATAAAACTTTTTACGTATTCACTTAAAGTTAAATGAAAATTAGCTTTGGCCAAATAGTGATCGCAGCCTATCTTGTATGCATCTTCAAAAATTTGCTCTGAATCTTCACTGCTTAGAACAATGGTGTGGAGTCCTTTAATTTTGGCCTTGGCCAAAACTTTGAAACCTGCCAGTTCGTCGGGAAGGTTTAAGTCGATAATGGCCAAATCAAAGCCGTGGTCTGAATCAAGTGCCTTAAAGGCTTCCGCTTGGTTTTGACAGATTGTGAGCTCGGCTAGATCTTTTAAAATGAGCTTAAGCTGGCTTCTATAGAGTTCATCATCATCAACAATTAAGATTTTAAAGGACTTTATTCGCATCAGCATAATATAATCTTAAAAAATTCGGATTTCGATTAAAATATTCGGAAAATGAAATAATTATAGGTTGAGTATTGTTGTGGCAACACTGAAGTAGATAATAAGACCGGTTATATCAACAGCAGTGGCAATAGCAGGT
>CALFYV010000134.1 GCA_937952395.1 uncultured Bacteriovoracaceae bacterium
AATAAGCAGAGAGGGAAAAAAGAGCAAAAATCATCTCCGCTGATGGCGAGCTACAAGCTTCCGCTAAATTAGCTGAAGCGGCAAAAATCTTAGGGGCCCAACAAAACGGGATCACTCTACGCTACCTAGATACCATGCGTGAAATTTCTAGTAGTGGTAATAACAGTACGACTTTCTTTCCACTTCCTATTGATATATTTACAAAACTTATCAATAATAAATAGTGCGCCTATTTTTTCTATTGGCTTTTATTTTAGTGCCTTGGTCACCGGGCTATCTCTATGCTGTAACCACTGAAGAGTTACAACAGCTTCGCTATGCTAAGGCCCTACAGGCCTACAATCAAAAAGACTATCCCAAAGCCAGTAAATTCATTTTACAAAATATGGATATTGAAAAACCTCACAGAGATTCATTAGAACTCTTGGCCCTTATTCATGAAGAGAAAGGCGATCTTTTAAAGGCCCAAAAAGTTTATTATTACTTGGTAAGAAAATTTTATGATGGCAGAATTTTAAAACTACCTATCAAGAATATCTCTCATTTAAGAATCTTTGATAAGCCCGATAGCAAAACTCAAAAAGATTTATTAAAAATTGCGCTCATCCACTTAAAACTTTTTGAACAATTTAAATTACAAAAAGAAGTTGAAAAAGATTATTTTGAGAAAAGAAAAATTGAAGGGCGTATGAGCCGAGTTTTAACTCATGCCAAAAAATACTTGTTGGTATTAAAGCATTTTAAGCACGAACCTGAAAACATAATCGAATATAATCTAAAACTCATCAACAAAGAAATAAATGGAAATAAAAAAAGTAATGAACATTTTAAAGAAGACTTGAGTTCAGAAGAAGAACAAGAAGCTCCAATCCAAGATTTAAAAAGTATGATTGAGGACTATGTAGGCGAGAGTCTGATTAAAGCCGATCATAAAGAACTCGTAACTAAATATTTTAAATCAAATAATCAAAATACTAAAATTGAGTCACTGCAAAATTATAGTCGTATTTATTTAGATGGCCTAAGCTCAAGTGATTTGGCCTTTAGTATAGGAAAAACTTTTGGTGATAACTTAAACCTTTTGCAATTGGATCAACAAAACTTTGCCGTCGCATCTCTTAATGAGTTCAGTCGTTACGGTGAATTTCAACTCAATACTTATTATAACTCCAATCAAGATAATAATTGGATGTATACCATTAGTGCTTCTGTGAGTGAACTTGAATATAGTAATTCTAACTTTAGAACCGCCGACGCTAGGACTTGGAAGATGGCGACAGAGTTTAAATTCCTCAATCTTCCTCATTCTGTTCAACGTCTGGCATTGGCCACAACTTTAGTTGAAAGCAAGCGAGATAATATCGCTGCCTGGAGGCCTTTTTCTAATAAACAGTATATTGGCCCTTACTATGATCACTATTCTAAATCTGGTATTTTCTCTTTTGGACTACCCTTCACTCGAACCTCTTATCAGAATGTCTCAGACCAAACACTGGCCACTTATCTTTACCTGGCAAGCCTGGGTTATACACCATGGACTAAGAGTCGATTTTTCACCCCCACTCTCACAGTTCAATATGGCCAAACCCATTCATCCAATGATGATTTAATTTCACGCTCTAATAATTTACGTATTTATTTTTCCAATCAGTCCAATCTCAGCAAGCGAAATATTTTACTCTTTAGTCTTTCTTATATAGAAGATGAGGCTGAGGATATTCCAGACTCATACAGCCTGGAAACCTACACCATTTCATTTATTAATGATTTATCTAAGTTTATTCCTGGAGCGGTTTTTGACTTATCTTTGGCAAAAGCTTTCTTGGCCAGAGAGAAAATTTTATCTATAAAGGATGTCGATCAAACAGTTTTATCTGCTGGCCTTGGTTTTTATTTCTAATTACCACTTACTATGACCA
>CALFYV010000135.1 GCA_937952395.1 uncultured Bacteriovoracaceae bacterium
AAGGAAGTCACCAGAAAATTATAGCGCTTTTAGAAAAATAGACAAGCATTTATCTTCATGCCTCCTTTCAAAAAGAGGCTCATGAGAGCTTCTTATCCATGGACGGAGGTTAAAATCATGGACGATAAAATGCTAGTTGTTGTTAGCTTTTTTCTCTCATTCTTAAGTGCCTTGATTGCACTTATTCAGATGATGAAAAGTTAGTGACAACGGAAGGGAGGCGAAAGCCTCCCTTTTTCGTATCATACAAAGACTTAAACTATTTTTTTTCTAAAGGCTTAATAGCTTTAATAGAAAGTTTGATTTTTCCAAAACGGTCAATATCAAGAACTCTTACTTTCACTTTATCACCTTCACTTAAGTACTCATTGACGTCATTAACACGAGCGTCAGAGAGTTCAGAAACGTGAACAAGTCCAGCAACGCCATCAACTAGATCAACAAATGCGCCGTATTCTTTAATCGTCACAACAGTTCCTTCATAATCATTTCCGACTTTAGGCCCGGTGATTTGCATATCAATAATTTCTTTGACGAGATTATTGTTATCGATATTGGCACTGAGAATATTAACCTGGCCTTCTTCAGTAATATCAATTTTCACTTCATATTTTTCTTGAAGCGCCTTGATATTTTTTCCACCAGGGCCAATTAACATGCCAATTTTTTCTTTATCAATATTGGTCGTAGTAATCGTTGGAACACCATCTTTAAAACGCTCACGAGAAGTATTGATGGTTTTCCCCATCTCTCCTAGGATATGTAAACGCCCAGCTTTGGCTTGAGTCATGGCCTGTTTCATAATGGGATTATCAATTCCTGTGATCTTAATATCCATTTGAATGGCCGTGATACCTTTATCGGTTCCTGCTACTTTAAAATCCATATCTCCCAAATGATCCTCATCACCTAAAATATCTGAGAGGATTTTAAATTCTTTGCCTTCTTTGATAAGTCCCATAGCAATCCCGGCGACAGGACGATAAAGCGGAACACCCGCGTCCATCAGTGCCATTGAGCCAGAACAAACTGAGCCCATGGAAGAAGAACCATTTGATTCAGTGACTTCACAACTAACTCGAATGGTGTAAGGGAATTCAGCTTGAGAAGGCAACATCTTTTTAAGCGCTCTTTCGGCTAAATTTCCGTGTCCAACTTCACGGCGACCAACTCCTCTATAACCTCTGGCTTCCCCTACAGAGTAAGGAGCAAAAGTATAATGAAGATAAAATTTATCGTAGAAAAGCCCTGTCAGACGATCTGACATTTGCTCTCCTTCTTTACCACCCAAGGTAACAGAAGCCAAAACTTGAGTTTCACCACGAGTAAAAAGTGATGAACCGTGAACTCGCTTGAGTAAATTGACTTCGGTTTCAATAGGGCGGATTTCATCTAGTTTTCTTCCACCGATTCGCTTCGAATCTTTAATAATATCAGCTCTCATCATTTTATACATAACTTCGTCAGTGGCTTTCTTGCCTTCTTTTTTGAAATCACTTTCTTCAGTCAAGTTGAATTGCGCAGGAGCGACTTGTAGCGCACCAATAATTGTTTTTTGAAGTGCATTGATAGCGTCTTGTCTCTCTAGCTTGTCCGTAATCTCTAAACATTGGCGAGCTTCATTTTTAAATTTACTAGCAACGGCTTCAACCAATTTTGTGTTAGCAGCAACTGATTTAAATTCCCGTTTCTTCTTGCCAACTTTCTTTTGTACATCTTTTAAAAGCTTACAAAATTCTTTGATATTATCATGACCAAAATTAATGGCCTCCAACATATCTTCTTCAGAAACCTCACTAGCTTCACCCTCAACCATTAAAATGGCATCCGAACTAGCCGCGACAACTAATTCAATTTCTGATTTCTCTAACTCAGTTGTGGCAGGATTAAGTACTAATTTGCCGTCAATCTTGGCGACTTTACAGAATCCTAATGGCCCACTGAATGGGATGTCCGAAATTTCAAGAGCAGCTGCAGCTCCTAGTCCCGCTAAAACCTCAGGATCAACCGCGGGATCATAGGAAAGGACTTGGGCCATAACAATCGTCTCAAACATATAGCCTTCAGGGAAAAGCGGACGAAGAGGACGATCAATCATTCTCATTAAAAGAATTTCATGATTGCCTGGTCTGGCTTCTCTTTTCATATAGCCGCCTAAAAATTTACCGGCTGCCGAAAATTTTTCTTTGTAATCAACCATGAGGGGGAAGAAATCTTGCCCATCATTAACTTCTTTAGCAGAACAAACAGTGACAAGCACTTGAGTCCCCTCGCAAGTCATCAGTACAGCACCATCGGCTTGCTTGGCCAATCGTCCTGTTTCTATGATGACTTCTTTGCCACCATAATTAAATTTAAATTCTTTTTTGTCGTTCATGACAATGCTCCTTTGGAAAAAAAATTTGTGGAGCAAACTGAAGTGGGTCTTTAAAGAATAAATAAGTTAAAAAGTGACTTTCAAACTTATTTATCCTTTAAAAAAACCAAATCCAGCTGCTTCCGTTTATTTATCAAACATACATAAAAAAAAAGGGGCCGATAAGCCCCTAATTTTCTTATTTTCTAATATCTAGTGCAGTAATTGTTTTTTGGTAACTAGCTTCATCTTTATTTTTCAGATATTTTAAAAGACGACGTCTCTTACCAATAATTTTCATAAGACCACGCTTAGAAGCTAAATCTTTTTGATTAGCAGCTAAATGTGGAGTTAATTCATTGATTCTCTCTGTCAGAAATGCCACTTGTACAGCTACGCTTCCTGTGTCTTTTTCTGAACTACCAAACTTCTTTGCAATTTCTTGAGCGCCCATTGTTCATCTCCTTTGCCCGAGTCATTAAAAAACCCAGCGCAAGGATCACCGAGCAGGGTGATCTATTTGTTAATATGACGAGTCAATTTAGCGGATATATTCTGACATGTAAACTTTTAATTTATCAAGTAGCCGCTCTTCGATTTGGCGGATTCGCTCTCTTGAAACTCCATACTCATCAGCGATGGACTGTAAAGAGGGTGGGACTTCTGTAAGTAGTCGTTTTTTAAAGATTTCTTTATCACGAGGCTTGAGAGTGGCGACGAATTCCTCTAGTTGTTCTTGCAGTATTTGCAGACCCTGGCGCTGCCCCACATCTTCTTCAATATTTTGCTCTAAATCAGGTAAAATCTCCTCTAATGAGCCCGAACCATCATCAAATTGAGCTTTATCAATACTGACTTCAGCTCCACTACTACTAAGTCTTAAATCCATCTCTGCTACTGATTTTTCTGAAACACCTAAATTTTCAGATAAAAGTTTTACATCCGGAGTGATCCCCTGCCCCATCAAACGCTCTTTTTCACGCATAAGATTGTAAAAAAGCTTTTTTTGCTCTTGAGTTGTGCCAATTTTCACCAAGCGGAAATTATCTAAAATGAACTTAAGAATATAGGAGCGGATCCACCAGCTGGCGTAATAAGAAAGCTTGGCCCCCTTGGAGGCATCATACTTAGAAACCGCCTTCATCAAACCAATATTACCTTCCTGAATTAAATCCAAAACATTACGGTAAGCATTACGGTATTCCATAGCGATTTTGACTACCAAGCGCAGATTGGCATTAACTAATTTTTTAGCAATTTCAATATCCCCAGTTTCAAAAAGCTGCTTAATAAGCTCTTGCTCTTCCTCTGGAGTCAACAGGGCGTAACGGCTGATCTGTTTTAAATATGTGGTGAGGGCATCGGTATAAGGAAGACCAGCGGGTAAACCTACTTCTGTTTGCGATCCTTTAACCGGTAAATGAGAGGGATTTTCCTCGAAGTCGATGATGATTTCCTCATCATCTTTAAAACCTTTTTTGCTCATCCAGCAAAGATGTCATTTATTTACTAAAAGTCAAGTTTTGAGCTTCGTTTCTATAGATATTTTTAAATTTATAGCGCATATATTTGAGGGCAAAATTTCCGTAATAAAAAGTAATAGGAATTTGTATTTGGGCTGGTAATTTTTCAACCTGACTTAAAGTCATATAATCTATCTGGCGCAAGAGTTCTGGAGTTAGAATTTTTTCTAATTCCCCACCGGCTTTAAACTGTGAATCCCAGGGGGTAATAAGAAAGCGCTTCTCTTTTATAGCTAATTGGTGCTTAATTTGCTCTTGTAAATGGTGATGGATCTGATCCCGTTTGTAGAGATCTGTTTCATAATTGGCGTAACGTTGTTGCTTCCATACCCAACTTAGAAAATCTTTAGAAAATTCAAGCTTAGTATTGACACTGACTTTGTCAAAAAACTCTAAAACTTTATCTAATTCTCCTAAAGTTATCGCCACATTTAAATATAATTTTCTTCGTTTAAAGTCATGGATGATAGCCTGGGGCTTGATTTGGATCTGAAGTGACTCTTCATACATCAAATCATTATTAAAATGATCGAGCTGGTTTTGTGCCCATCTATTCCAGCGGTGTTCAATATTACTCTTGAGAACATCTTTAAGATCAGTGTATTTTTCCACAATAAAAAGTAGGTCAGGACTTCCTGTTAGCAATGAAACATATTGAGACTGCTCAATGACTTCTTCTTCCAGACTACGCTCTTTAAGCCAAGTTTTGATTTGGGGATTCACATCTTCTTTGGGTACTTCGGCTTTAACAAAATGATGACAATAAAGTCTTTCTAAATCATTGTACAATGAACTCGAACCCAACATCCGTGGAAAGCCATCATTAAATTGCTTCGCAGAGACTTTGCGGCAAACAAAATTCTGGCATAGCACTTGTACCGTATCGGCAGAGGGTTTCTTCTTCAGTTTCTGCTCTTCAAAATCAAAGTAGACCTGAGTTTGGGCCATATTATGAAAAATATAACTCATAATATAAGGATTTTTTAAATAAGGCAGCATCATACGGTAGTCATCTACCAAACCATTCCAAGAACAAATATTACGGTAAAGCCTAATGACTGTGGCCAGTTCACGCTTGCGTGTTTCTAACGACACTGTCGCCTCCTGTAACTGAGGAGGATAAAACTCACTACCCGACCAATTGGGTAATTGGTAATAATTCTTTGAACTAAATTTTTCTTCTAAATTATTTTTTAAAAGCCGCAAACTATAAACAGTTAAGTTTTTTGAACAATAATTGTTAATGAGATTATTACTTAAACCTTTAAACTGCTCATCTGACCATTTAAGAGTCTGAGCGTACTTACCAATAGCGCGGGTTAAAACGTCTAAGCTTATATACTGAAAAGTGGAAACCACTGCACGCCTGGCCTGTTCATCTTGCCAGCTAGTTAAGTAGCGGCCTTCAGGCAACTGCTTTTCGCATGTATTTTTTAAGTTCTCGCCCTCAACAAACATGCCCACAAAATCATAGAGTTTTAGATCGTTATAACTAATATTTTCTCGGGCCAAAGTTTCATGTTTTTTTTCAAAAATAAAAGCCAGTGGATCATATTGCTTATCTTTATCCACTTTACCGTAAATCACACCATCTAAAGCAGTTAAGCTCCAGGCATTGACGGAAAGAAATATTGTTAAGAGAAAAGCTGAGTTTTTCATTTGTTAAAATTCATCCTTAAATTGTCACTATTGCCTTAATCTTATCGTCAAAAATTACGATAAATTAACATGAAAAGACTTAAGTACTTGAGTATATTTCTTGCCCTATTGGTAAGCATTCCCTCTGGATACGCTTTCCTAGGTCTTTTTGAAGAAGAAAGCAAAAAGCCCTTCGTGCGCCCCGGAGATCAACATGATTTTGACATGGACAAAATTATTAGAGATGAAAAACTTCATCATTTTGTTAAAGAGCGTTTAGGCAAAATTAAATACGCCATGATTATAGGAAATTTAGAACGGGCCAAAATAGAGATTATTAAATTTAAGTCTCATGCTCCTAATAATAAATTATTACCTATTTTAGATCGTTATATGGCCATGATTCATTTTTTGGAAGAGGACTATGATCGCAGTCTTAAACTTTTAAATAATCCACTTTTTAGTCTGACCGAAAATAGAAAAAAAATTTGTCATCTTCGTATCATGAACATGATTATTTTAAATAAAACTGAAAACCTCAATTCTGAGTGGACCTATTGTAAAAGTGCTACCGATGCCTATTCTGAGAATAGACAAGATTGGTTACAAACATTGATTGATTTAAAAAATCATCATGAAAGTACACAGGTCACCAAAATTCCTTTTAAACAAAGACTTAATTCTCTGCTCTACTCTCATGATCATGCTCGGATTTGGCTAAAGCTCGGTCTTTATCTCAATCAAAGTCAGTTTCTCTACCCCTTAATTAACCAACTGGACTCAAGTTTTTTACGTCATGATGAAATCAGAGAACTCATCGGACTGCTTTATTTTATATAT
>CALFYV010000136.1 GCA_937952395.1 uncultured Bacteriovoracaceae bacterium
TTGATCTTGCGTGACCACAACCCCAGACTGAACGATTCGAGCATAGCCCGCATTTTTAGCTGATTCTAACTTGGGAAAAAGATTAGAAATTGTCGCGCTCAAAGTGTTCGATGAGTTGGTCGTGACACTTCCATCATTACTTCGTCCAATTGAAATATTACTATTATCTTGTCCTAACAACGGTTGCCACTGAAAAGAAAATAGCCTGAAGTAATCTTTCTGAAGTTCAACAAATTGACTGGTAATTTTAATCATTTTTTTGGCTTCAGCTGGTTCTTTTTTTTCATTAACAGAAATAAAACTGACCCAAGGTTTTCTATTAGCAATTCCTGATGTTTCCTGAGCACGTTGCCTTAAACTAGCAACGCCATTAGGGATAAATTGATCAACAATATTCTCTGCAAATGTTTTTTGAGATTTACTACCAACCACACCCTCTAACCAAAATGTCCGGTTAATAATTCTGATATTAACGTCTTTCAATCCATTCCGGACTAATTCATCTTTAATTTTTCCAGCAATAGTTCTTTGGGTTTGAGGAGAAAGTTCCATCAAGCGTAAAACATCTGGATATTTTTCTAAAATAGTTACGATTAAGCCGATGTCATCAGGAACAACAATATTACCACCAACATAAACCTTTCCTGCTTTGATACCAATATCCAAGCCTTCGATATGACCTAAAAACTCTTTAAGCTCTGAAACAACTTTTGAATTTCCTGTAGCGGAAACATTTACAATATATTTTTTTCTTATTTCACCAACAGTATCACGTATAGTGACAGAAGTTTTTCCTTCTTTAATACCTCTGAATGTTATCTCTTTTTTTGATGGTGCTAAAACCAGACTTAAAATACTCTCATTTCCAATTTGTACTTTGGTATGATAGGCAAAGTCTAATTTTTCAATCTTATCGATTCCTAGCTCAATTTCTAACTCCGACTCCTCAACTGTATTGTTTTGAGCAAAAACTAGAAATGTTAAGAAAAATAAAAAGTAAAATTTCATTGCCGCCCCTTACGTGCATTAGAACGTTCAGCTTGTTCAGCAAAATACGCTTTTGCGTCCCCTGCATCTTCGCCTAAAACATCGAATAATCTTGTCGCACTTATTCTCTCTATGGCCTTGTCATCATTATTTCTTAATGAAAGACGAACATCTCCTCCCAGGTTTTCAAGTAATGTTATTTTTTGAATTTCAAAGGGAGTTAACTCTAAAGTTACTGTATTAAAACCCGTGTATTCGTTTAAGTTCTTAGTTACTTGATCAGCTCCACTGCCAACTTTAATAAGAGAGAGGGCATTAGTAACTTTTAAACCTGTTGAGAGTACTAAAATATCTTGTAAAATTGTTTTGACTTTAATTTGATCTTTTTTACCACCTGTATAATCAATGGTGGCAATGACATCAACTCGATCGCCTGGTTTTATTAGTTTAGCTACTGCCTTTTCTTCTGAGACCCTAATTGACAAAGCTCTTTTGCCAACAGCTACTTGACTAGCGAGTCCAGTACGACTTCCTGGTTGGGTTATTCTCGGCTTAGTTATTTGTTCGCCTTTAAGAATGGGAACTGCTGCATAAGTATTGTAAACCTCTTCTACTTTTTGCAAAGCACCTGGCTGCAAAAATTTATGCGGAACATTTTCAATCTGAACAACTCTATCATCAATTAGATCTAACTCTCTAATATCTTTCTTCGCGACAAGAACCGGTTTTGGTTCACCGTACTCTTCAACAAATTGCGCTTCTCGGCCATCGATATACGACCACACCATAAACATGGCAACTGCTGCAATGATGAGACTTAAGGTAAACGCCCGACTGTTCATAATAAAATCCTTTATTTAGAATACTCTTATACCCATTTTATTTTATCATTTGATGGTGGGTGACTTAGGAGAAGGGAAAATTTAGCCTATTGAATTTACTCGATTAAACAAGCACCTGGATCATAGTTATTAACACTAAAGCTAATCACTCCACTTTCTTGTTGATAAGTTTGTCCACACAGGCCATAAACGGTGAAAACTCGGATGAACTTTGTCGCAATATCTTTATAATTTTCGGCGCAGTCAATATCATCTGAACCACCCGCTAAGGGAGTTGAATAACAGGCACCTTCTGGTGATTCACTACCCGCAACAAACTCATTAATGCGAAAACCAGTCATCTCCATTCCAAAACGAGACCAACTAGGTTCGTGTGAGCTTTTTTGGGGAACATACGGGTTATTTTTTATCCGAGCAAATAGATAAGCCCTCGTTACTTTTTGTTGATTGATGGAGCCGTTTATCGAATTACCTAAACCTAAAACGATAAAGTAAAGAACCACCAATAAGGGGGTAAAAATAATAAATTCAAAACATACCTGACCTCTATTGTTTAAAATTTGAATTCAGCACACGTTATCATAAAGAGTTGTATGAGAGAATTTAGCATCATTAGAGCTACAAGACTTTCCTGAAATCGCAAAACAAATTTGCTCCTTACATTCTGCTCGAGTAGGTTCCTTACCTAAAAAAGACTCACTTCTAAGATTTAGCTCTGTGCCTCCACCTAGAAATTCAAATATAGAAAGTGGTCGCTTGAAATTTAAATAGCTTCCTACATACTCGTAGATGGGAGTTGAGCCAGGACGATTAAATTCCAGTTCTAAATTACTTCCTAAGAAAGCATTTAGACTATAGCGTTCAAAGTTTTTCTTTGCCAGATTTATAGCATCAGCAATATTGGCATTATAATTATTGTAGTCCATACCTGCCGAGTCATGAGTTAAAAATGTTCGACTGGCCATAAAAGTTGTGAAGTGAGCTAAGTAACCATAAGTGAAATTCAGAGATTGGTTCACAAAAAGAAAAAATAAAGCCAACACAAATACGAAGGATAGAATAAACTCGATACTCGATTGGCCTTGTTGATTTTTTATCATTTTCATTCTACACCTTATGGGTAACTTGTCTTAGGACCAAAAAAACGTGATCCAGACCCAATTTTATAACTTGTATGATTTGCCGTGTTGTAATCAACTTGATTAGTTCCCTCACCTAAGAGATCTCTTCCATAGAGCCCATGTCTATATTGAAATTCAAACTCTCCTTGAATAGCTTTTACAAATTTTCCCTCTTTACCAAAAATATTTTTAATTGGAGCGCTATTGATAACCATTGTAAATACTGAAATAAGAATGGCCATAAGAAGTACATATTCTAGAGTTCCTTGACCTTTTTTATTATTAAAAAGCAAAATGTCCTCCTTCTAAACCTAACCAGATCCACGAAATCAGAATAACAGGCGCAAAAGCAAACTTAGTTCCAAAACAACTTTTAAGCTGGACTAAATCTCTGGTTAAAATGGCCAAGTATAATTTTTTGAAGTTCTTTAAAACATTGAATATTAAAAAAATAAATGCACACAAAGTAGTAAAAACAAGTAGGCGATTAAAAATTTCGTCATGCAGTTGAACGGGACTGACTAAAAAAAAGGAAAACAGATACTTTGTATCTCCTGCCCCCATGATCTTCACCAAGAATAACAAAAAACCAACTAATAAAAATGAAAGTGAATAAACAAAACTGGTTAGCACGAATGGATAATGTTCTTTATATAGAAAGAGAAAAATCAGAAAAAAAGATAGGTTTATGATTGACCATATATTCTTAATTGTCTTAGTTCTTAAATCCAGGTAAGAAACAACTATTAATTCAATTAGCAGAAAATAATAAATCCACACTGGTATCATGGGCTATAACCATTCTTATAATTAGAAAAAAAACAATCATTAGCGCAAACTCCAACCGTTAAATTTCTCGATAGAACATGATTAAGTTGACCTATATTACCTGTAGTAAAGTCACGGATAGCGATGATGGCACTATTGCCAACAATACCGATAAATAAAAGCACAATGAGATACTCAACTAGCGCTTGTCCAGATTGTTTCATAGCTATTATTTTAAGGTATAAGTAGACTCAAATAGAAAAGAAAGGAAAAAATTTCCTCTCTTTCTGACTAATGCGGTTATGTTAAGAAATTCAGCTGAGACTAATCTATTCGCTCAACTTATATTTCTACATGTTCACATTTCCGTTTTGTAGATCTTTTAATGTTTGGTTGTTGAAAACACCATCAACTAAGCCGGTCAGTTTTTCTTGTAACTTACCACCAACTTTTAGAATCAAGATGGCCACGATAGCAAGCAATAAAATATATTCAGTAGAAGTCTGCCCACTCTCGTCTTTCAAAAACTCAAGAAATTTCGCCTTCATACACTCTCCTATTTCACTTCTTATCGGTCAGATAAGAGGAAACTTAACTTTTTGATAAAATAATGAACCTCTCTATTTACCAACCTATATTATACCTTTATTTTCGCGTCGCGTAAAGAGCTTATTTCTCTCTTGTATTTCCCTAATATATTGAAATTAAAGGATTATTT